>CAYUFS010000091.1:0-15936 GCA_964443975.1 uncultured Myxococcales bacterium
GCCTCGTTGCTGGGCCGGTAGAAGTGCTTGGCGAAGATCTCCTGCGCCTCGTCGGTGTACGTGTACTTCAGGTAGGCCTCCGCTACGTCCCGTGTCTTCTTCCGATCGACGTTCACGTCGACCACCGCGACCTGAGGTTCGGCCAGCAGGCTGACAGGGGGAAGGACGATCTCGAGGGCGCCCTTTGCCTCTTGAACCTCGAGGTGCGCCTCGTTCTCCCAGGCCAGATGGACGTCACCGATGCCCTTCTGCACGAACGTCGTCGTGGAACCGCGAGCCCCCGAGTCGAGGACGGGAACCTGCTTGTAGAGCTTCGTCACGTAGTCGAGCGCGGCCTCGCGGGAGCCGCCCCGGCTGACCACCGACCCCCACGCCGCGAAGAAGCTGATGTATCCGTTGCCGGAGGTCTTCGGATTCGGCGTGATGACGGCGACGCCCGGCTTCACGAGATCCGGCCAGTCCTTGATCCCCTTGGGGTTCCCCTTGCGCACGACGAACACGATGGTGGAGAGGTAGGGCCGCGAATGGTTGGGCAGGCGATCCGCCCATCCGGCGTTGATGAGTCCCTTCTTGCTAATCGCGTCGGTGTCCAGGAAGGACGCCAGGGTGACGACGTCCGCATCCAGTCCGTCGATGACGGAGCGTGCCTGTGTGCTCGACCCGCCATGGGACTGCTTGATGTTCACCTTCACCCCCTTCTCCTTCTCGTAACGAGGAGCGAACGCCTTGTTGATGTCCCGCCACAGCTCACGGGTGGGATCGTACGAGACGTTGAGGATGGTGGTCTCGGCGGCCGCGACCGGTGGTGACCAAGAGGCGGCGAGGAGTCCGGTCAAGAGGGCCGCCGAGAGAGGACGAATGACATGCATGCAAAGCTCCTGTGTCGTCTGTGTGTCTATGATACCGAACATCTGTCTACAAAGCCTGGTCGGTGTCAAGCGGAATCTGCGCCGCGGGTCACGAAACGGCGAGGACGACGGACGTTCCGAGTGTCACCGTCCCAAAGTGGCACGTCGGTTTTCGACCCCTACGGAGACGCCGTCGCCTTTGTCTTGCCAGGGGGCGGTGTCCTGTATAATGGACCACCACTCAACAGAAAGGACACGGGTGTCATGACAGCAAAAAGCAATCTGATTCGACTGAGGCGGGGCTTGGCGGTTCTCCTGACTCTGAGCGTCGTGGGCGCCACCGGATCCACCATCCTCGGGACGACGCACGCGTCTACCAAGGAAGACACAGGGCGCGAACGCGACGGAAACCGCCGCGAAGACACGCTCCTCGTATGGGCGGGAGACCAGGCGCATGTCGCGCCGGACTTCGTCGCGGTCGTGGATTTCGACAGTCGGTCACCCTCCTATGGGCATGTGCTGCGGACCGTGCCGCTGCCTCGGTCGTTGCCAACCGGGATCACGGGCAGCACCGGCGCGATCGGGAACGAGCCGCATCACGTCGGCTTGTCGGCAGACGGGCGCACGTTCGTCGGGGGCGGCCTGCTCAGCGTGTTGCGTGGTCAAAATCAGGCCTTCTTCTTCGATGTCAGCAATCCGCGCTTCCCCAAGTTTACGCACGCCGATAATCCCCCCGACGCATCGATCGCCGACGAGTTCGAGCCGCTGTCGAACGGGGGGTTCCTCGTGACGTTCATGGGCGGGGCCTCGGGGAGCCAGCCTGGCCGGGTCGTGGAGTACGACGCTCGCTCGAAGTACGTCCAGTCTTGGCCCCTATCACCGCCGACCGATGGCCAGTTCAACCCCCACGGCATCGCCATCGACGAGGAGCACAACCTGATCCTCACGAGCGACTTCATCTGCCCCGCGCACACCCTCATCATCCCCGGCGGCTCGACCGCGCAGTTCCGGGGCAGCGTGCGGATCTGGGATCTGGCGAAGCGCGAGATCACGAAGACCGTCATCGTCGGTGATCCGGCCCATCCTCCCGGAACCATCAACGTCGAGCTGATTCCCCACGATCGAAAGCAGCGCGCGTACGTGGACGGCGTGACCGACGGCAAGCTATATCTGATCGACCCGCACAGGGGGACCTCGAAGGAGGTGTTCGATTTCACCGGGCCCTTCGCGCTGCCTGACGCCCCGAACGTCTGGCCGCACCTTTTCAGGATCAATGATGCGGGGACCAGACTCTTCATCACGCTCAACTACGCGGGCGCGAACGGCAAGGTGGTGTTGCTCGACATCGAGAACCCCGCCCGTCCGAAGGTGCTCGACGCCGTCTCGCTGGGCAAGCGGTCGGGGCCCCACTACATCACGCTCGACGAGGAGAGCAACCGGGTGGTCGTCTCCGATTACTTCCTGGTCGAGGACCTGCCGCCGGGAGGGGTCGTCGGCGTCGATGGCGATCACAAGATTCACGTCATCAAGGTGGAGAACGATCGCCTCACGCTCGACGACCGCTTCGATCTGAGCTTCGACCGGGATATCCCGACGGGACCCGCCCGCCCCCACGGCCTCGCGGTGCTGAGCGGCAGGAAGGGAGACTCCCACGGAGAATGACCCGGCGGGGCGCCGGCCTTCGCAAATCGCGCCGCTTCGAGCTGTTTTCGTTGGACCTCTGACCCCCCGTCGAATTAGTCTGGACAAATGTCTACTAAACAAGAGCAGCGACCAGGGCGGGCGCGGTGGTGCAAAGCAAGGCGGCGCAGCCGAGGCGGCCAAGAATTCACCTCTCGATTCGCCGGCATGGCCGCGCTGGCGATCCTCTTGGCTGGAACCAGCGCACGCGCCACCGACGGGTATTTCGACATCGGGTTCGGCGTGAAGGCGAAAGGGATCGGCGGCGCGGGGGTGGCGTTCCCCCAGGATGCCCTCGCCCCCGCCACCAATCCTGCGGGGATCTCGTTCCTGCCATCGCGCGCGGACGTCGGCGGGACTTGGTTCAAAGTCGATCGTGGTGCCAGCCTGGGCGGGGGAAGCTTTGACGGCAATCAAACCTCGAGCTTCCTCATCCCGGAGCTGGGTGCGACCCTCCATCTGTCGCCGCGGTGGACCGTTGGGCTGGCCGCGTACGGCAACGGCGGGCTCAACACCGACTATTCCACACCCATTCCCCCGTTCGGCACGACCAACGCGGGAATCGATTTGACCCAGCTGTTCGTGGCACCCACGGTCGCGTTCGCCTTCACCCCGCGGCACTCGGTCGGTCTGTCGCCGGTCGTCGCCTATCAACGGTTCAAGGCGAAAGGCCTGGAGAACTTCGGCGTCACCAGCAGCCCGTACGACAGCTCCTTCGGGGCGGGCGTGCGCGTCGGGTACACCGGTCAGGTTGTCGAGTGGCTGTCCGTGGGTGCGACCTATCAGAGCCGAACGTACGCCTCGAAGTTCAAGGACTACAAGAACCTGTTCGCCGAACAGGGCGACTTCGACATCCCCTCGAACTTCGCCGTGGGCGTGGCGGTCAAGGCACTCGGCAAGCTGGTCGTTGCCATCGACGTCGAGAGAATCTTGTTCAGCGAAGTGAACTCGGTCGGCAACCCACTCAACGCCCAGACCTTCGGCAACGGTCTCGGCGCCAACGACGGACCGGGCTTCGGCTGGAATGATGTGACCGCCGTCAAAGCAGGCGTCTCGTACAGTGCGACCGACCGGTTCACGGTCCGCGCCGGCTACAACTACAGCAGCCAGGCCGTTCCAAATGACCAGACATTCTTCAACATCCTCGCGCCGGCGGTCGTCCAGCACCACGTGACGCTCGGTGCGACCTTCGTCGCCACCTCGCACATCGAGCTGAGCGCGCTCTACGTGCACGCCTTCGAGAACGAGGTGAGAGGCGCTGGCAACTTCAACAACGGCGATGCCAACCTCCAGATGCACCAGAACTCCGTCGGGGTCGCGCTCGGCTATCTGTTCTGACCGGACCCCGCTCGGGACCTGAACCGGCTCCTGCGGTCAACCCTTCACGACGACCGGGAAGTCGGGGGAGAGTCGATAGCCGGCGCCACGAACCGTGTCGATCAGCGGCACGACCCGCCCCAGCTTGTCTCGGAGACGCTTGACATGGATGTCCGCCGCGCGCGTCACGACCCCGGCGCGGTATCCCCACACGTCCTTGAGGAGGTCCGCGCGCGTGCAGACCCGGTCCCGATGCTCGACCAGATAGGCCAAGAGGCGCATCTCGAGCGCGCTCAAGTGCAACGTGCCCCCGTTGACCAGCACCACGTGTCTATCGACATCCAGATCGATTGGTCCGATGAGGTAGCGGCGGTGCCGTCGCGCTGGCGGAGCATGGGCGATCGACTCTCGGCGCAGGCGGACCATGCTGTCGACGCGCAACGCGAGGTCGCGCACGCTGAACGGATAGAGGACGAAGTCGCAGGGGCCGAGCTCGAGGCCCAGGCGGGGATCGATGTCCGCCTCGCTCCTGATGAACATCACGATCGCCGGCGGAGGCTGACCGTTGTCGGCCGCCCTGACTTGTCGCCAGATCTCCGTGCTGCGGAAGTCGGGCAACCTCGAGTCGAGGAGGACGACGTCCGGCACGTCGCGCATCACCGCCAGGGCGCCGTCGACGTCTCTGTCGACCAGCTGGATACGAAAGCCGGCCGCGGTCAGGCAGTAGGCCAGCAACGCGCCCAGGTGGAGCTCGTTCATGATGATCAAGACGCGACCGTTGAGCCCCGTATCCGAGGAACCAAGCCCCTTGACGAGCGCCTCCAGCCCGGCCGCGCCGAGGCTCTCGGTCGCTCCTGGCAACGAGCGCACCGCGCACTCCCGCGCGGCGTCAGCGGCCAGCGCGAGCTGGGGGCTGGCGCTCGCCGCGCGGGGTGTAGGTTCGCTGGCCGTGAGTCTCATGGAGTGGACGACCGTCGATCTACCCGGGGCTCGCGACGCGGGTAGATCGCTCTTCGAGCGACTCTCATCATACAGACCGCGTGGCCACGTCGTCTAGTATAAGGAAATAATGTCTTGCCATGGCCTGGGAGGTGCGATAGGTCAAACGGCGACCGTACCAGCGGGACGCAAACCATAGAGAGACAGACGTGGAACAGCGCGAGACCGAGGTGGATGTCGTCGTCGTCGGGGGCGGCAGCGCCGGAAGCACGGCGGCGATTCGTGCGCAGAAGGAGCTGCCGGTCGGGCGGGTGCTGCTGCTCGAGAAGGCACACGTCAAGCGAAGCGGCGCCATCGCCATCGGCATGGACGGCCTGAACAACGCCGTCATTCCCGGCCACGCCACGCCCGAGCAGTACGTGAAGGAGATCACGATGGCCAACGACGGCATCGTGAATCAGCGCGCGGTGCTCGCTTACGCAGAGCGCAGCTTCGACATGATTCAACAGCTCGACCGATGGGGGGTGAAATTCCAGAAGACCCAGGCCGGCGACTTCGACGTCAAGAAGGTCCATCACAACGGCAGCTATGTCCTGCCGATGCCGGAGGGCTACGATCTGAAGAAGATCCTGACGCGAACCATCCGGCGCGCGGGCGTCCGCGTCAGCAACCGGGTGATGGCGACGCGCCTGCTCACCGCCGCTGACGGCAGCATCGCAGGCGTCGTTGGCCTCAACGTCCGGGACGGCGGCCTCGAGATCATCCGGGCGCGCACCGTGATCCTGTGCTGCGGGGCCTCGGGGCGGTTGGGGTTGCCCGCGTCTGGCTACTTGTACGGCACCTACGAGAACCCGGCGAACGCAGGGGACGGGTACTCGCTTGCCTACCACGCGGGGGCGGAGTTGACAGGCATCGAGTGCTTCCAGATCAACCCGCTTATCAAGGACTTCAACGGGCCCGCCTGCGCCTACGTGACCGGGCCGCTCGGCGGGCACACCGTGAACGCGCGGGGTCATCGCTTCATCGAGAGCGACTACTGGAGCGGACAAATGATGATGGAGTTCTACCGGGAGCTTCACTCGGAGAACGGTCCGGTCTACCTGAAGCTCACGCATCTGGCGCCCGAAACCATCACCGAGATCGAGCGCGTGTTGCACCGAACGGAACGCCCGAGCCGTGGCAGATTTCACGCCGGGCGCGGGCACACCTACGGCGAAGACCTGGTGGAGATGCACATCTCCGAGATCGGCCTGTGCAGCGGGCATAGCGGTTCGGGGGTGTGGGTGAACGAACGCGGTGAGACGACGGTGCCAGGGTTGTACGCCGCGGGCGACATGGCCTGCGTCCCGCACAACTACCTGCTCGGCGCCATGACCTACGGCGAGATCTGCGCGGAGAGCGCCCTCGCTTACCTGGGCGAGGGGCGCGCGGGTCAGGGCGGCGAAGCGCCATCACGTGATGGGATTGATGAGCAGTTCGAGGCCGAGCGAGCGCGGCTCACGGCGCCGCTGGAGCGGCCGCGGGGAATCCCTCACCACCAGTTCGAGTACAAGGTGCGCCGGATGGTGAACGATTACCTGCAGCCGCCCAAGACGGCAACGCGGCTGCGCTTGGGCCTCGCGCACTTCGAGCGCGCGCTCGAAGAGCTCGACGAGGTGGGCGCCACCAGCTCACATGAGCTGATGCGCGTGGCCGAGGCCGGATTCATTCGCGACTGCGCCGAGATGGCCGCCCGCGCGTCGCTGTTTCGAACGGAGAGCCGGTGGGGCCTGTATCACCACCGCCTCGATCACCCGGAGCTGGACGATGACAACTGGCTGGTCCACGTGAACCTGCGCAAGAGCGCCAGCGCCACGATGGAGGTCTTCAAGCGCCCGCTCGTGCCTTACGTGGTGACGCTGGATGAGAGCGAACGGCGCAGCTATTACCGGATTCGCATCCCGCCGGCGACGGCGGCCACCGGAGCGTCGACGCCCGACGCGGTCGTGAGCTCAGGGGCGGCATCATGAGCGCCAAGAAGGAGTTCCCGGCGGGTGTGGAGCGGGAGGCGGCGAAGGCAGAGCAGGGGCGTCACGCTGGCAACGCCCAGACCGTGGAGCGCTTCGACGTGCCGGTGATCGTCGACGAGCAGAGGTGCATCACCGGGTGCCACATCTGCATCGATTCGTGCCCCGTGGACTGCCTGTCGGTGAACCCGACGAGCCGGAAGGCCCACATGCAATTCGACGAGTGCTGGTATTGCCTGGCGTGCGAGGTGGACTGTCCCACGGACGCCATCACCGTGAAGATCCCATTCCTGCTGCGTTGAGGTCTGCCATGAGCATCGCCCTTACCACCGATGAACAGATCCTGCTGGACCGTCTCGAGGATCCCGATGCCGCCGAGCGCCAGCTCGCCGTCATGGCGCTCGAGGACATCGCCAGCCGCGCCGCCGTGGAGCGCCTCATCGTTGCCGTTCGCGATGCGGACGCCACCGTTCGGCGCCTGGTGGTGGGGCTACTGGAGGACCTCGGGGACGGGCGCGCGGTGCCCGCGTTGATTGGCGCGCTCGAGGACGACAGCGCGCCGGTTCGACAGGCCGCAGAAGCGGCGCTGCGGGAGTTCCGGGACGACGCCGCGGCGACAGCGCTGCTCGGCGCCGTCTCTCACCCAAACGCGGAGGTCCGGCGCGCCGTGATTGTGGCCTTGCGGGAGTTCCGCGACATCCGGGCCACGGAGGCGCTGGTCGGAGCGCTGGGCGACGGCGCCCCCACCGTTCGCCGCGAGGCCGTCGTGACGCTCGCGTACCTGCGAACCCCGGACGCGATTCCTTCGTTGCAGGGGCGGCTGCGCGATGACGACCCGGGCGTCCGGAGGCTCGCGCTGGGGGCGCTGGGCTTCTTTCACGGGCCGGCGCTGCTCGACGATTTCGTCACCGCGCTGGCCGACGAGGATTGGCAGGTGCGAGCCGAAGCCGCCATCGTGCTGGGGCGGGCCGCCCTCGGGGGCTCGGTGCCTTCGCTCCTGAGGGCGCTGGCCGATCCCTACTGGCAGGTCCAGAAAGAGGCGGCAATCGCGCTGGGTCGCCTGCGCGCCGTGGCGGCCGTCCCGGCGCTGCTGGGATTGTTGCAGGCGACCGGCCCGGACCTACGCCGGGTCGCGGCGGCCGCGCTCGGGGAGATGCGCGCGCGCGAAGCCGTCGCGGGCCTCCGCGCGCTCGCCACCACCGATGAAGACGTCGAGGTCAAGAAGGCCGCCCTCCGCTCGCTCACCGCGATCGAAGGGCTGCAATAGGGGCCGTTGCCGGGACTGGCGTGGACAGATCGACAATACCGATTGTATTTCGAAGAAGGCCAGAGTAGACACATGTCTTGTAAGAAAGACGACCGCCGTCCGGCGTCCGTGCAACCCATTTTCGAGGTGATGGAATGAAGACGAGCAATCTGACGTTGTCGGCCGCCGCGCTCCTCGCGGCGGGGGTGGTGAGCATGCCGGCCGCGCAAGCCGCGGACCTGAGCTTCGGAAAACCCGGGGAGCCGGTGGAGCTCGTCATCGGCTACCAGCCCTACTACACCGAGGCGTGGTCCGGCGTCGTGATGCGCGGCAAGAAGTTCTACGAGAAGTACCTGCCCAAGGGCTCCAAGGTCGAGTTCCAGATCGGCCTGCAGGGGGCGATCATCGTCAACAACATGCTCGCCGGGAAACAGCACATCGGCTACGTGGGGGACATGCCGGCGATCGTCGCCACCACCAAGGTCGAGACGGCCGACGTCCGCATCCTGGCCTCCCTGGGATTGGGCGCCGATCAGTGCAACATCTTCCTGGTGCGCACGGACGCGCCGAAGTTTGCTGACTACAAGGAGGCGCTGAAGTGGATTGACGGCAAGCAGGTTGCCGTCCCCAAGGGGAGCTGCAGCGATCGCTTCGCGCAGGCGACCTTCAAGAAGCAAGGCGTGAATCCAAAGGACTTCCTCAATCAGAACATCGAGGTCATCACCAGCAACTTTCGCGCGGGAAAGATCGACGCGGCGGTGATCTGGGAGCCGGCGGCGTCCCGCCTGGTTCAGGAGGGGCTGGCTCGCCGGGTCGCCTCCGGGGTTGACCTCCATGAGGCCGACGCGGGATTCCTGACCGCGCGGGCCGACCTGATCAAGCAGCGGCCCGACGTGATCAAGGCATGGCTGAACGCCGAGCTGGACGCCCAGCTGTTCCTCGCCGACGAGAAGAACGCGGCCGAGATCGTCAAGCTCGCCAAGGAGCAGACCACCGGCTTCACGGAAAACGCCCTGTGGCACGCCCTTTACGGCACCTATGGCGCGCAGGTGGGGGGCAGCAAGACGCGCCTCAACTTGCCCTTCGCCGTAACGCCGGAGGCGCGCCGTCTGATCGACCAGTCGGCGAGCTTCCTGTTTTCGATCAAGAGCATCAACGTCGACAAGCTCCGCCCCGACGCCGTACAGACGGACCTGGCGGACCAGCTCCTGAAGGAACGAAAGCTCAAATCACCCATCGGGGACGTGGTCGCGCTGCCTGAATCCCAGGCCCCGAAATCCTGAGGTCGGCCTCTCGGGAGACCCGCCATGGCGATCCGGAGCTTTCTCACCGGGCGAGTGGGGACGCGCGCCACAGGCGCTGTCCCGCTGGTCCTGCGGAGGGCCGCGGACTGGTTCAAGAGCCCCCGGCCTTACCTGATGTTCGCCGGCTTCGGCTTGCTGCTCGGGTTCTGGTTCCTGACGGTGGAGGTCCTGAAGCTGCCGCGTTTCGCCGAGATGCCCGGGCTGACTGTGGTCGTGAAGGAGTGGCTCAGCCGCGATCCCACCTACGGTCTATCGATCCACACGCGCGAGTACTACACGCACATCGGCACCTCGGTGTGGCGCGTGGCACAGGCGTTCACCCTCGCCACCGTGCTCGGCGTACCGCTCGGCCTGCTGCTGGGGTGGTCGAAGAGATTTCGCGAGTACGTGTTTCCGCTGTTCGAGGTGCTGCGCCCGATTCCGGTCCTGGCGTGGGTGCCGCTCGCCATCGTGATGTTCGTCCGAACGGAGTCGGCCGTCATCTTCTTGGCTTTTCTTGCGTCGTTCTTCGCCACCGCGCTCAACGCCATGCTCGGCGTCGAGTCCATCGACGAGACCTACCTGCGTGCGGCCGAGTGCCTGGGCGCGAACCGGGCTCAGGTGTTTCGTCACGTCATCGTGCCGGGGGCGCTGCCCTTCATCTTCACGGGGCTGCAGATATCAGTGGGGGTGTCGTGGTTCTCGCTCGTCGCCGCCGAGATGGTCTCGGGGCAGTACGGCCTGGGTTACGTCATCAACACCTCGTACAGCACCGTCCGTTACCCCACGATCATCATCGGCATGATCACGCTGGGTGTGGTCGGGTACGTCACCAGCGCCGCCGTGCGCGTCGTCGGCAATAGCCTGATGAGCTGGCGCGTCCGCGAGCTGGCCCTGCGGGGCCCGTCATGAGCGTGGCGCACTCCGACTCCGCGGGCGCCACGCCTCCCGCGACGCGAGGGCCGTCGCCGCAGACGTCGCCGGCCCCCGCGCGACTCTCGGCCGAGGCGGGGACACGCGGCGCCATCCGCATCGATGGCCTGGTGAAGGTCTACGACCCGCAGGGCGCGGCGATCAAGGCTGTGGACGGCTGCAGCCTGGACATCGACGCCGGAGAGATCTTCATGGTGGTGGGGCCCTCCGGCTGCGGCAAGACCACGTTGCTGAACGCCATCGCTGGCTTCCACGACATCACGGCCGGCCGCATCACGCTGGACGGCGAGGTGCTCTGCAGCGCGGAACGGCCCAAAGCCGCCGCGGGCTCGGACCGCGTCGTGGTGTTCCAGAACGGGGCGCTGTTTCCCTGGAAGACGAACCTCGAGAACGTCACCTTCGGCCCCAGCGTGCAGCGGAAGCTGTCGAAGCCCGACGCCCTCGCCAAGGCGCGGGAGCTGATGGCCGAGGCTGGGCTCGCGGGGGTGGAGAACAACTATCCCGCCGAGGTGTCCTCGGGGATGCGGCGCAGGGTGGAGATCGTGCGCGCGTTGATGAACGACCCCAAGGTGTTGTTGCTCGATGAGCCCTATCGCGCGCTCGACGCGCTGACCAAGTCGGTCATGCACGAGGCGCTGCTGCGCATCTACTACAAGAACAAGGTGACCATCTTCTTCATCACGCACGATCTCGAGGAGGCGATCTTCCTCGGGCACAAGGTGGCGATCATGACCACGCGCCCGTGCCGGCCGAAGAGCGTCGTGACCGTCGATATTCCGCATCCGCGCGACCATCGGGTCCTCACGTCGCGGCGATTTCGGGAGCTCGTCCAGGAGACCAGGGCCGCCGTTCACGAGGAGGCACGCAAGGCGTTCGAGGCCGGGGAGAAGGAAGGCTGAACCGTGGGCGCGAGGACGATCTCGCCCCGCGCGCTCGCGCGTGGTCTCGTGTCGGTGGCCGTGGCGCTGCTCCTGTGGGAGCTCGGCTCCCGCTCCAAGCAGTGGCTGGGAGCAGGCGTCTTCGCGCCCGTGCGGGCCCTGCTGGGTGCGCTCGGCTTCAAGGAGACGTACCTGCCGTGCATCGGCGCCGTGCCCCCGCCAAGCGCCGTCGTGCACGCGTGGGCCGGCGTCATTGGCGACCTGGGGTACTGGCAAAGCTGGGGGAGAAGCTTCCTGCGCGTCATGGGCGGGTTCACCGTGGCCATGGTGGTCGGAGTCCCGTTCGGGCTATTGCTGGCCGTCAATCGCACCGCGTTCGGGATCGCCTTCCCGGTCTTCGAGGTGTTGCGTCCCATTCCGCCGCTGGCATGGGTCCCGGCGTCGATCATCTTTTGGCCGACGCAAGAGCTGTCCATCTCATTCGTGACGTTTCTGGGCGCCTTCTACACGATCGTGATCAATGTGGTCGGGGGCGCTCGGGCCATCGACGGTCGGTTCTTTCAAGCGGCGCGCTCGATGGGGTCCTCGCGGTGGGACATCTTTCGCCGCGTCATCCTGCCTGGCACGCTCCCGTCGATCGTGGTCGGCGCCGTCGTGGGGATGGGCATCACCTGGGAGGTGGTGGTGGCGGCCGAGATGATCTCGGGGGGCGGCAGTCAGATTGGTGGCACCAGCGGCGGGGGCCTCGGCTTCTTCATCTGGAATTCGTACGTGGGTGGCTCTTACGAGCAGATCGTCGTCGGGATGGTCTCGATCGGTATCGCTGGCTTCATCTCCAGCGAGCTGGTGCGCGTCCTCGGCCGGCAGATCACACCTTGGCTGAGGTCCCGCTGACGTGCCTGTGACCGCAGCCCTGTCCGGCCCCGCGCCAGTCACGGCCGGGGAGATCACGGTCAGCGGCGTCAGCAAGAGCTACGGCGCGCTTCCGTTCCGGAAGGAGATCGTCCGCGACTGCACCTTCACAGTCGCCCGCGGGAAGCTGACCGTGATGATCGGGCCCTCGGGCTGCGGCAAGAGCACGCTCATTCGCCTGCTGGCCGGCTTCGAGCGGCCCGACGAGGGCACCATCAAGCTGGACGGCGTCGACATCTCCGGCCCCAGCCGCGACCGCCAGGTGGTGTTCCAGGAGACCGCGCTGTTCCCGTGGATGACGACCTACGACAACATCCTCTACGGTCCCCGCGCGCGGAGGCAGGTGACGCCGCGGACGCTGGAGCTGGCGGAGGTCCTCCTCGACAAGGTGGGCCTGCGGGAGTTTCGCGGCAAGTATCCCCAGCAATTGTCGGGCGGCATGCAGCGGCGCGCCGAGCTGGCGCGCGCGCTGATCAACGACCCGACGGTGATGGTCCTGGATGAGCCATTTCGGGGCCTCGATGCGCTGACGAAGGAGTTGATGTGGGACTACTGCGCTCGCCTGTTCGAGGAGTCCGGGCGCACCCACCTGTTCGTGACCACGGACATCGACGAGGCGTTGTTCCTGGCTGACAGTATCCTCGTCATGGCGAACACGCCCACCGCGCTCCGGGCGGAGCTGATCGTCGATCTGCCCCGGCCGCGCAAGCTGGCGGACATCGGCGCGGACGATCGCGCCAACGAGATCAAGCGCCAGGCCCTGGCCATCCTCCACGAAGAGGCGATGCGGTCCTTCACGCCCGCGGGCCGGGCCGGCCCCGAGCTCGCCGCCGCTCGCGCGACGGCCGAGGTGAACCGATAGCGCGTGGTGGACCCTACCGGCGCCGGGCTCGAGAAGGTCAAAACGGAATATGGCTGCCGATACCCAGCAGGCGCGTGTCGAGCCTGATGATCCGGGAGAGCAGCGTCGCGTCGTCGCCGGCGACGCGCGCCACGTCGTGGATCTTTCCCACCGCGAACAGCTCGGTGCGACCGCCGTCGAGCGCGGTCTGGAACACCTGCAACGCCGACACGGCCCCGGCCTGATCGCCGGCGGCGGTGACGGACACGGTGTAGACGGTCACGTGCCTGCTGAGCGGCGCGTGGTCGCTGTTGTGGCGGGGCAGATTGCGGAACAACGTCGCCAGGCCGGCCTTGTCGAGGTCCATCCACACCATGTCGCGGCGAATCTCCGGGCTGTGGGCGTGAATCGCATAGCGGAAGTCGGGATGACAGAGGCCCAGGAACCCGTCGAAATCGCCGGCGTCGAGCAGCAGGCTGGACCGATAGATGAGGGATTCGACCGCCGCCCTGGCGCTAGCGGCGCTCATTGTTTCCTTCCCCGAAGGGATCGGAGGGGGAGCGGCCCATGAAGCGGCTCCAGGTGGCGTAATAGTGCCGCATCCCGACCTCGTCGTGGATGGTCAGGCCTTCCTCGCGGCCGTGAAGGACCCAGCGGCTGCCCGTCCGCTCGTCGCGCATCGCCGATCCTTGCCCGCGTACGCCCAGCAAGTCCTCGTGCAGGTTCCGACCGAACGGGCCCCAGATCGCGTTGTGATCCCTGACCCGCTCCGCGCGCTCCGCCGGAGTGTCCCGCTTGAGGCCAAGCCCGCGGAACTCGATCAGGACCTTGTTGGGGGCCAGCGGAACCACCGTGTCCATCCGGATGACGGAGGTGCGCAGGTTGAACGTCATGCCCGGAAAGATGTCGACCAATATCCACCCGCCGGGCGCCAGGCCAGGCCACCCGACCTTGCGCTCCTCGCTACCCTCGTAGCGGTCGTAGCGGACCTGCATCGATCCAACCGCGGCGTGGCCGTTGGGATAGGGAATGTACTTTCGCTCGAAGTAGCCGGGCTGCTGCATGCCCGTGACCCGATTGAAGTAGTGCATGTAATCGTGATAAAATTCGCAGTTCGTGTCGTGCCACAGCTTGAAGTTCGTGTCCACGACCACCTGTTGGTAGTGAAACACCTCGAGCGGTTCCTGGATGTGCGGCTGGAGGGTGCCGAGCGCGGCGCCGATGAACTCCTGCAGGCTGGGCGCTCCGTCGTCGACGTTCACCCACACGAAGCCGCCGTAGTCCACGGCAGAGCGCACGGCTCGTAGGCCGACGTCGCTCGGGTCCAGGCGCTCCTGGAAGCCCTCCTTGCGCCGGGCGATGCCGGTGCAGTTGCCCCGGCAATCGAACGTCCACGCGTGGAAGATGCAGGTGAGCGTTCGAGCGTTGCCGGCCGGGTCGCGGAGCAGGACGTTTCCACGGTGCGGGCAGATATTGTAAAAGACACGGATCTCCCCGTCGTCTCCGCGTTGAACAATCAGGTTCTTGCCACCGGGATGGCGGAAGGTCCGGTAGTCGTACGGCGCGGGCACCTCGCTCTCGTGGCAGGCGATGATCCAGGTGCGGTCGAAGATCTTCTCCTGTTCCTCGGCGAACAGCCCGCCGTCCGTATAGAGACGGGTGTCCACGTAGTGGGTGGCGGGAAACTTCGGGCGTTCGGCCCACTCGGCTGCGGAGCGGGGCATGTTCACCCGGCTCCGACGGCGCAGGCCCAGGCGGGCACAGGCATCGCCCGCACAATTGCGCCGCCGGGGCGCGGGTCTCGCATCATAGACGCTTGTCTATGACATGGCGGGGGAGGCGTCAAGCCAGTCACCCCGCGACGGTCGAGGGAGGCGCCGTGCAAGCGACCCACTCAGCGCCGCCGTCGTTAGCTCGAAGACAGTGGACATGTGTCTTTTATAATTGACACGAGAAAGTCTCTCTCTTAACGTCGACCGCGAAAGGAGAAAGATGAGACTGACAATTTGGTCGTTCTTGATCGTTTCGTCGGCGGTGGTGGGGATCTCGGGTTGCCATGATCACAACGAGAAGATCCTGGTGGACGCGGCCGCGAGCGACGCGAAGGCGGACGCGGCTGGAGGACAAACCGGCCAGGGCGGAGCCGGGGGCGCTGTCTCGGGCGGCGGGGCGGGCGGCGGCCTGAACGCTGGAGGTGGGGGCGCTGGAGGCGTGGGAGGTAGCGGCGGAGTAGGCGGCAGCGCTGAAGGGGTTGGCGGTGCCGGGGGCAGCGCTGGCGGCGGCGGGGGCGGCGGTCGTTCAGCGGGCGGCGGCGCTGGTGGTGGCGGCGGTGGCGGTCGTTCGGCGGGCGGTGGCGGTGGCGGTGGCGTGGGGGGCACGGGCGGTGGGGCGGGCGGGGCTGTCGGTGGGTCCGCCGGCGGGGCGGGCGGTACCGCCGGGGCCGGCGGCGCCGTCTAGTGCAGCAAATGAACCTACAGACAAGAAGGAGAGAACGACCGATGCGTCATTTCGCGATCAAGCTCGGAGGTCCCGGTCGACCGGCGTCCCTGACCGCCACCCTCATCATCCTGGCGACGGGGGTGTCCGTCGTCGCCGGCCGGCCGGTGCAGGCGCAACAGTCACCGGAGAACAAGGTCACGACACCGGCGGGCGACTCCGGCGCGCCCGTGCCGCCTGAGGCCGCGCCGCCGGCAACAGTGGCCCCACCGAAGCCGGACCTCTCGAACCCGGTCGAGCAGGCAGACCAGCAGACCCGCACCATCGCGCGGCGCCTCGCGATCCTCGAGGAGCAGCTCGGAACGAAAGCCAAGGCAGGTCCGTCGCTGACGGCGGATGACAAGTCCTTTCAGATCAAGAGCGGCGACGGCGCGAACTCGATTCGCTTCTACCTGCTCCTGCAGGCGGACAACCGCTGGTTCCTGAACGACGGCGCGCTCTCGGACAAGGCGGACACCTTCCTGATTCGAAAGCTCCGGCCGGGCTTCGGGGGAACGCTGTTCGGGTTCACGGATTACCGCGTGTCACCCGACTTCGCCGGCGGCGCGGCCGCTGTG
>CAYUFS010000092.1:0-15540 GCA_964443975.1 uncultured Myxococcales bacterium
ACGAGCGCGCGCGCGCAGAGCTGGAGCTCGAGCGGGAGACAGCCTCCGCTGCCGCAGAGATCGGCGGCCACCACCGCCGGCAGGCCAGGCTCGAAGAATGTGCCGGAGCGCTGCGCCGTCCGATCGAGGATGTCCGCCACCGTCTTTTGGTCCAGCCGCTCGACCGTGATCCATGAACCCGGGCGCGGCTGGAGGGCCACTGGCAACCCCAGACGCTCGAGGTTCGCGAAGGCGGCGCGGTCCACCACCAGCACGAAATGAACGCGCCCGCCCGCCCCCTCGCAGACCCGGGTGATGAAGCCGCCGAGCGCGGCGGCGCGACTCGAAGGCGCCTGATCCATGAGGACGTCCTCGAGGTGGTCGAGCGCGATCACGTACCCGGACGGCGTCTCGCGCGCCAGGCGGGTGACGTAGTCGGCCGTGGCTTCGCCCGGTGCCGGCGGCCCGCCCCCGACGCGGCTCGCGGCCTGCTCCATCTCGGCGTCGATCTCGGCGGGCGCGCCGATGTACAGCACCGGGATACCTCGCTTGCCCAGCGTCGCGGCCAGCCCCGCGCGCACGAGCGAGGTCTTCCCCACGCCCGCCTCGCCGGTGACGGCGACCACGCGGCTGCCCTCCGCGTCGACGCGCTCGACCAGCGTCTCGCTCTCCGAGGCGCGGCCGAAGAAGACGTCGGCGGCGACCTCGTCGTAGGGAACGAAGCCGCGAAACGGACCCAACGGCAGCGGGGCGACCGACATGTCTCAGAGTAGCTAGGCTTGCCGGATTTCCGACTCCAGCATTTCGGGATCGCCGTCGTAGTCGGAAATGATGATCTCCCGGTTGTGCGCGTCGGTCGAGGAGGGCGTGAAGAAACCTTCGACCAGGTCCGCCACCTCTTCGTGCGAGGTGCCTCGCTTCACGGTGGCCAGCGCGTAGACGACGTGGCCGTCATCGACGACCGACATGAACCCCACCCGCCGTCCGTCCTCGACCGCCCACAGATCCCAGGATTCGCCTGCCTCCGTGCGGGTGACCCGGGTCGCGTAGAACGTGCGCGGTTCGTGGCGGGTGATGGGCGTGATTTTGGGGTCGCGGGCCAATGGCGTTCTCCGGATTCGCGTGATTGCCTGCGGGCTGAAGGCGGACCGGCGAGAATACCGAGCCGGGAGCGTCCCAGCAAGGCGACCGCCGCGCGGTCGCGACCGATTGCCAACGGTTGCCACCGACGGACGAATCGTCGTGGCGCCCGTGAGGTTGTTCAGCGGGTCGTCGTCGGTAGGTCGATCCAGAACGTGGCGCCGGCGCCGGGCGTGCTGTCGACACCGACGGCGCCGCCGTGCGCCTCGGCGATGGCCCGGCAGATGTAGAGGCCCAGCCCCAATCCGTGGGTGCGCTTCGCGGTCATCGGCCCGCGGGAGAAACGTTGAAAGAGGTTCGCGTGCTCGGCGGGACCAATTCCCGGACCCTCGTCCGTGACGGACAGGCGGACGCCGCCGCCCGCGCGCCTGGGGTCGAGCGCGACCGAAATTCGGGCGGGCGCGGGCGCGTACTTGAAAGCGTTCTCGAGGTAGTTGACCAGCACCGCGCGCACGCGCTCCGCGTCCGCGTGGATCATCACCGCGCCCGAGGGCAGGTTCGTCACCACCGGTCGGCCACGCGCCGCCTGAAACATCTCGACGACCTCCCGAACGAGCGCGGCCAGATCGAACCCCGCGGGGAGCACATGGACCTCGCCCAGATCCACGCGCGCCCCATCCAGCAAGTCGTTGACGAGGGCGGACAGGCGACGAAGCTCGGCGCGCGCGATGGCCAGGTCCTCGGCGGTCACGGGCTGGTCGTGGTTCAGCCGCTGCTCGCAGCGGGCCAGCGCCACCCCGATTCCCCCGAGAGCATTCTTCAGCTCGTGCGCCGCGACGGCGACGATCGCCTGCGCGTCCTCCGTCAGCGGCGGTGGTGGTGCTGGCGGCGGCGCGCCGGCCGATGCGGCACCGCGAGGGCTCACGTCGCGCCTTCGAGCAGCACCGAGATGCCTTGCCCCACGCCGATGCACATCGTGGCCACGCCCCGGCCCCCACCCCGGCGCGCGAGCTCGTGCGCCAGCGTCCCTGCGAGCCGCGCGCCCGAGCACCCGAGCGGGTGACCGATCGCGATGGCGCCTCCGTTGACGTTCACGCGCTCGGGCGCGAAGCCGAGCTCCCGCAGGCAGGGAATGGCCTGGGCCGCGAACGCTTCGTTCAGCTCGACCACGTCGATGTCGGCCGCTCTCAGCCCGGCGCGTTCCAGCAGCCGGCGCGTCGCCGGAATCGGGCCGAGGCCCATGTGCCGGGGCTCGACGCCAGCCACCGCCGACGCGGCGACACGCGCGAGCGGGGACCGCCACCGACGCGCGTTCAATCGTCCGAGGCCGGCCTCGGACGCGATCAGCAACGCGGCGGCGCCGTCGTTGATCCCCGACGAATTTCCGGCGGTCACCGTGCCGCCCGTCTTGCGAAACGCCGGGCGCAACGCCGCCAGCTCGGCGGCCGTTATCTCGGGACGTGGGTGCTCGTCCACGGCGACGACGGACAGTGGCCCCTTTCGCGCGGGGATCTCGACGGGGATGATCTCGTCGCGAAACCTGCCGGCCTGCAGGGCGGCGGCCCAGCGGCGCTGGCTGGCGAGCGCGAAGGCGTCCTGGTCGTCGCGCGTGATCTGGTGAAGCTCGGCCACCAGCTCGGCGGTCTCGCCGAGCGCGTGGGTGCCATGCAACGCCTCCATGCGCGGGTTCACGAACCGCCAGCCGAGCGTGGAGTCATAGGCGGTCACGTTGCCGCGCGCCCACGGCTCGCCGGCCTTGGCCATGACGAGGGGCGCCCGCGACATCGACTCGACGCCGCCGGCGATGACGAGATCGGCGTCGCCGACGGCGATCGCGCGCGCGGCGTCGACCACAGCCTGGAGCCCCGAGCCGCACAAGCGGTTGACGGTGACGCCGGGGACGGTGACCGGCAGGCCCGCCAGCAGCGCGCTCATGCGACCGACGTTGCGGTTGTCCTCGCCGGCTTGATTCGCGCATCCGAAGATGACGTCGTCGATCGCCGCTCGGTCGAGGCCATTCACTCGAACCAGCGCGGCGATGACCAGGGCACCCAGATCGTCGGGCCGGACGCTCGCCAGCGCGCCCCCGTACCGCCCGATGGGGGTGCGCAGCGCATCGACGATGAAGGCCGAACGGACGGCATTCCCCATGGCGTCCGGCCAGTATACATATCCCGGCGGGCGAGCAGCCTCGGACACTGGGCCCTCAGGCAGCCGAAGCCCGAACGCCCGAAGCCGGCGCGTCTTGGGTGGCTTTCCCTCGCGTCGATTCGGTGGAACGAGAAGTGTCGCCGGCCTAAAGTCGCAGAGTCATGCGGGTCGTCGCGCTCTCGGGCAGCCTCCGAAAGGGATCGTCGAACACCGCGATCCTGCGCGCCTTCGCCGCCGTCGCGCCGCCGGAGGTCGAGGTGGTCCTCCACGAAGCGGCCGGTGAGCTGCCCCCGTTCAACCCGGATCTCGACCGGGACGGCGACGTCCCACCTCCACCCGTGAAGGAGTTTCGCGCGCTGCTGGCGAGCGCCGACGGGTTCGTCATCTCCAGCCCCGAGTACGCTCACGGTGTTCCGGGGGCGTTCAAGAACGCGCTCGACTGGATCGTTTCGAGCGGCGAGATCGGCGGCAAGCCCGTCATCCTCATCAACGCCTCTCCGGGCGGCGAATTCGCTCGCCGCGCCCTCATCGACACGCTGACGGTGATGGACGCGAAGGTGCTGGTCGACGCCTCCCCGCAGTTTCCCCATGGCCGAAAGCTCGTCGATGCCGCCGGCGACATCGCGGATAGCGACGCGCTCGCGATGCTGCGGGCAAGCGCCCGAGCGCTGATCGACGCCGCGGCGGCCCTCACCCTTTCAGAGGACTAGACGAGCGACGACCGCCGGCAGGATGGCCCCGGCGACCGCGTCCACGCGAACGTCGCTGATCTCGTCGGCACGCGTTCCGCCGAGGTTGACGACGGCGATGGAAATACCGCGCTCACGGGCGCCGCGAACGAATCGCCACCCGGAATAGACGGCCAGCGACGAGCCCACCACCAGCAGCACGTCGGCCTCCTCCAGTAGCGCCCACGCGGCCGCGACCTTGCGCTCGGGGACCGTGCCCCCGAAGAAGACCACGTCGGGCATGAGCGCGCCCGCGCACGCGCGGCAGGCGACGACCTGGAAGTGATCGACCTCGGCGGTCGCCAGCTCGGCGTCCCCGTCCGGAGCGCCGACGGCCGCGCGATCCAGCCAGCCGGGGTTGGCCTCGAGCAGACGCGCCTGCAGCTCGGCGCGGTTTTCGCGCGCGTCACACGCCAGGCAGACGACATCGGCCAGGGCGCCGTGCAGCTCAATCACCCGGCGGCTGCCGGCGCCTTGGTGCAGGCGATCGACGTTCTGGGTGATGATCCCGCGCAACGCCCCGCGCGCCTCCATCTCCGCGAGGGCCTGGTGGGCAAGGTTGGGCCGGGCCCTGACGAAGCGCTCCCACCCGAGCGTGGCGCGCGCCCAGTAGCGTCGGCGAACGTCGGCGCGGCGGATGAAGGCGTCGTGCTGGATCGGCTGGCGCACGACCGGGCGTCCCTGGCCGCGGTAGTCGGGGATGCCCGATTCAGTGCTGCAGCCGGCGCCCGTCAGCGCCACCGTGCGCCCGGCTGACAGCAAGCGGACGAGCGCCTCGACGCCCGCCCCGTGGTCGTCGTTCACGGGCCTGTCGAAGAGCGGAGCCGCCACGCCTCGAAGCATAGCTTCGTTTTCAGGGGACACGACCTCTCGCCTTGCAGGGTCAGTTGATGAGGGATTCGGTGACCGCGTACAGCGCCGCTGCCGCGCGCGTCGCCACGCCCGTCTTCTCGTAAATGTGGGCTACGTGGTTCTTCACCGTGACGGCCGAGATGTGGAGCGCGCGCCCGACCTCCTTGTTCGAGAGGCCGCGAGCGACGAGGCACAGCACCTCGACCTCACGGTCGGTCAAGCCGGCGGGCCACGGCCCGCGCGCGACCCGCACGCCCTGCCCCGCCGCCGCGAGCACCCATGACACCGCCTCGCGGTCCAGCGCGCCCGCGCCTGCCTCCGCCGTCAACGCCGCCGCCGCCGCTTCCGGGACGAGCGCCGCCCGCCACGCGCGCGTTTCGGTCAGCGCCTGATGCACGTCGCACGCGGCCAGCAGGCGCGCGCATCGATCCAGCCCGGCGGCGCCCAGCCCGCGGTGGTACCCGCCGCCGTCCAGGCGCTCATGGTGGCGTCCCACGACCGCGGCGAGCGGCGCCAGCGCCGGCGCGCGCTCGAGGATCCGCTCGCCGTGGTGGGCGTGCATGCGAACCCGCTCGCGCTCGGCGACGTTGAGGGGCCCCGGCTTGTCCCAGATTCCATTCGGTACGCTGACGCGCCCCAGATCGTGAAGCAGCGCCGACAACCGCACCCGCTCGATCTCTTCTGGCGGCCACGCGGCTCGTCGGGCGGCCTCCGCGGCCAGGCGCGCGACGCCTGCCGAGTGCCCCAGCATGAACGGCGACTTCAGATCCACGTAGGCCCCGAACGCCGCCGCCAGGCCTCCGAGGTCGTCCGCCGGCAATGCCCGATGAGGGTGCGGCTCGATTGCCAGGTATTCGTCCCACACCGACGCGGCGCCGAGCGGGCCCAGAAACTCCTTGGGCCGTGCGAGGAACACGTCCGCGAGAGCCGGGTCGAACTGCCCACCCCGGCGCGCCTTCACCACCGCCGTGGCGGCGGAAGGTCCGCTCGTGCGCCGGTGAATCTCGATTGTCTGCGCGAGCGCCAGAATTCGTCCCGGCAGGACGATGCCATCCCCGCTCAACCCGCGAGGCGCCCCCTTGCCGTCGAATCGTTCGTACATCTCGCCGAGCGCCGCCCTGACGGCGGGAGTCATCCCGAGCGCGCTGGCCAGCGCCGCCGCCTGATCACAGTGCGCGCGCGCCAGCTTCGAATAGAAGTGAGGATCCGCCAGCACCTTCGCCACCGCCCCGATCCGGGCCGTGACGGGCCGCCCCGCCCCCAGGCGCTTGACGGTCAGCGCGATGATCTCGGTGACGCGCGCGGGGTCCGCCGCCTCGTAGGTCGCGAGCAGCGCGAGATCGTCGCCCGCGCCAGCGAGCGCCTCCTCGTGTGCGAAGCCGGTGCAGCCGAGGTAGCGGAGAACGGCCGTGTAATACACGTCGGCCAGCGCCTCCCCGCCGAGGCCGACGGCGGCCCCGAGCCGGGTCGCCACGAACGTGGTGCGCAACGCCGCCTCCGGGGGCACACCCGCTCCGAGATCGGTGGCGATGGAGAGGGCGCCCAGCAGCTCGGCCAGCCGATGCGGAGCGCTGATGGTCGTCACGTGGTCGAGGTCGGGGGCGTCTTCGGGACGGCGGGCGGTGTCCCTTCGCCGCGCACCGACGAGGATAGCAAACGCCCGGCGCTCGCGATCAGGGCGTCGGGGGTGAACGGCTTCTGCAGAAAGTCGACGCCCTGATCGGGGTTGATGGCGGGCAGGGCGTTGTCCCAGGAAAAGCCTGAAATGAACAGGATCTTCAGCCGCGGACGTTGCTCGGCCAATCGCTTCGCGAGCTCGATTCCTCCCATCCGCACCATCACCAGATCCGTCACCAGCAAATCGATCGGACCGTCGTGGCTCCGTGCCACCTGCAACGCGCTCTCGCCGTCCACCCCCTCGAGCACGCGGTAGCCCGCCTCGCGCAACATTCGCGCCGCCACGCCTCGCACCATCGGGTTGTCTTCGGCCAGCAAGACCGTGACCTCCGGCTGCGGCGAAGACACGGGGAGCGGATGGGGCAGCAACTCGCGCACCCCGGTGGCGGCGATCGGTTCGGTCGAGGCGGGCAGATAGACCGAGAAGATACTGCCGCGCCCGGGCTGGGAGTCGACGGCGATGAAGCCGCCGCTTTGCTCGACGATGCCGTAGACGGTGGCCAGGCCCAACCCCGTCCCGCGCCCCACTTCCTTCGTCGTGAAGAATGGATCGAAGGCCAGTCGTCGCGTCTCGTCGTCCATTCCGATGCCCGTATCCCGCACCAGGAGAACCACGTAGGAGCCAACCGGCGGGGCAGGCGCCGGGGCCTCGGCGCCCTGCTCGAACCGCTTGGCCTCGATGGTCAATCGCCCGCCGTCGGGCATGGCGTCGCGCGCGTTCGTGCACAGGTTGATGATGACCTGCTGAAGCTGCGAGGGATCCGCCTCGACCGGCAAGGGCCCCGGATCGATCGCGATCGTCAGCTCGACCTGGCTTCCGATCAGGCGGCCCAGGAACTGCTCCATGTCGGCGATGATGCGCGCCAGGTCCAGGACCTGCGGCTTGAGGATCTGGCGGCGGCTGAAGGCCAGCAGCTGGCTGACGAGCACGGCGCCGCGATTCGCCGAGGTCCGGATCTCCTCGACCGAGATGCGATCCGATTCTTCGAGCTGCCCCCTTTGCAGCAGCGACACGTTCGCGAGCACGACGGTGAGGAGATTGTTGAAGTCGTGCGCGACGCCGCCGGCCAGCAAGCCGATCGACTCCATACGCTGTGCATCCCGCAACGTCTCGCTCTGGCGTTCGAACGCAGCGGTTCGCTCCCTGACGCGATCCTCGAGCGTCCGGTTGATCTCCTCCAGCGAGCCCCGCGCCGTCCTCAGCTGGACCAGCAGGTCCTCGTTGTCGAAGCGCAGCCGCAGCGCCTCGACGAGCGCGCGCTGGGTGTTGGACGCCACCATGGTCATGACGACCCCGTAGATCAGCATGAGCACGATGATGGCGACGTGGGACGAATCCCCTTCCATGGCGATTCGCACCGCCAGTGCCGTCAACGCCGGCGCCGCGAACCCGATGAACGCAGGAACGTACGAGGCCAGTGTCCCCGACGCGCCCGCGATCATTCCTCCGAGGACGAACGTGACCAAGAGCTGCGCACCCGGGCGTTGCGAATCGAAGAGCAGGGCGCAGCCGACGCCCCAGGTCGTGCCGGTCGCGAGCGTCCCCGCGACGAAGCGGAGCGCCCAGCGCGCGGTCTGCTCGACCGGCGGCTGTCGACGCAGATAGCTGCGCCTCGCCCACAGACGCCCCACCGTGACCGCCACCATGGCCGCGACCCAGATGACCGACGTGACCCGCGTTCCCGGACGCCACAAGACGGAAGCGACGATGAGCGCGTTGGCGGGGTTGGCGGCGAACACCCAAACGCTCTGCCGATAAAGCGTCCGTATTTGCTCCGCCCGAACGGCGCCACGCATTCTGATCCTCCCGCGACTTGCGCGAGTGTACGCGCCGAGCGGTGCGAGCGCGCCTTCTTTGTCTCTCTGGCTTTCTGGAAAACTTGGACGTGGTCGTTATCGACCGATTCCGGTGCCAGTTTGGCACCGACAAATCCAGGGCCTTCCTGCAGCATTGCGTCGTCCGGCGGGTCTTTCGCCGAAAACAGCGCCTCCCGATCCGGCGTGGGGCTAGCGCTAGAACGACAGCTGGACGCCGGCCGCTTCGCGCGTGAGCTCGGCGACCAGTCCCATCGCCTCGATGTCCTGCCCGCGGTCGTCGATCCAGCACGCCCGGGTCTCGTTCCAATCGAAGTGCCAGGCGCGGTCGCGGAACGCGACCCACAATTGCCGGGGCGAAGGCTGGGGCGAGAGGATGAGGCGCTGGGCCCCCCGCATGGTCACCGTCAACGCGCCTTGCGAGAGATTGCTCTCGGCCAGATCGGGGTCGACGTTCTCGAACGCGCGATCGATGCGGGCGAAGGTATCGTCGAGCAGCCGCCGGTAGGTCTTTTCGTCCAACATCCGGCCGAGCCTAGCAGGGCCCGAGGCCCGAAGCGCGCCTTCATCTGCGCCGGAGGGCGGCCCAAAAATCGTATCCGGAGCGGCGCACGAGCACCGGGATCACCTCGCCCGTCTGGGCCTTGATGGCGACGGCTACGTCGCGCGCCTTGCGGACGGGGGTTCGTCCGATGCGAAGGATGATGTCGCCCGTCCGCAAACCTGCCTCGGCGACGGCGCTGTCATCGTCAACCGTCGAGATGGCGACGCCGCCGCCCTGCGGACGGCCGCGGGAATCGGCCGGCAGGTCGGCGACGGCAATCTCTTCCAGCCGCGGCGGCGGGCCCTCGCCCACGAGGCTGCAGCTCGAGGGATGGACGGCGGCGGGGGCGTGCACGGGCGAGGCGCGCATCGTGACCTCGCGGTCCAGGTGGGCTCCATCCCGCAGCACGCCGACGTGCACCCGAGTCCCCGGCACGGACAGCTGCGCGTGGATCTTCAGATCCTCGCTGGTGGCGATCGGGATGCCGTCCCAGCTCACCAAGACGTCGCCCGGGCCTAGTCCCGCTGCGTCCGCGGGGGAATCCTTCTCGACGCTGGCCAGCAGCGCGCCCCGTGTCGACGGGAGATTCAACGCGGCGACCAGCGACGCCTCCAGCGGCTGCGCGTCGACGCCGAGATAGGCGCGCGGCGCCGAGCCCGTGTCGCGCAGGCGCGGCAACAGCGCCTTGGCCATATTGATGGGAATCGCGAAGCCGATGCCCTGGGCAGGCTGCATGGGATGCCCCGCCCAGAAGGCCGCGCTGACGCCTACCACCTGGCCCGCCTGATCGAGGAGCGGTCCACCGGAGTTCCCGAGGTTGATCGAGGCGTCGGTCTGGATGAAGAACGAGTAGGAATCGGCTCCGGGCGCATGCTCCCCCGAGCCGAGCGCGCTTCGTTCGACCACCCGTTCCTTCGCCGAAACGATGCCCGCCGTGACGCTGTTGTTGAATCCGAACGGGTTACCGATCGCGACCACGGGCTCCCCCACGCGCAACGCATCCGAGTCCCCCAGCGGAAGAAACGGCAGCTTCTCGGGCGTGTCGATCTTGAGCAGCGCGATGTCGGTGGGGGCGTCGGTTCCGAGCACGCAGGCGCGCAGCTCGCGTCCATCGTGCAGTCGCACCCGGAGGTTCCTCACGTTGCGGACGACGTGGTCGTTCGTGACGATGTAACCGTCGCGGTTGATGATGAAGCCAGTGCCGATCGACACATGCTCGCCTTGCCCATCGGTGCTGCCCTCTTCGGGCGGCGCCGTTCCGCGAACGTGAACGACGGCGGGGCGGGCGTGCTCGGCCAGATCGGCCATCGGCGCCGCCGGCCGATGCGCCGGTCGCGGCAAGACGGTCCAGAACCGAGGCGCTGCGTCGGCGGTCGTCGCGGTCGTCGCGAGCACGAGGGCCAGCGGCAGCAGGAAGGGCGTCATCCGCGCGCCATCATACGCTCGCACAGGGCCCGGCCCCAACGGGCCCGGGTCAGCGCTTGCCGCTGTCGGTATGCTCGAGCCGCGCGCCGCGTTCGCCGCGATCCCGACGACCGTGCTCTAGCCGGTCGGGCTGCGTGGGCCGCTCCGGGCGTTCGCCGGCGAGGACCTTCTTCAGCTGGTCGCGGTCACTCTCGGGCACGTCGTCAGCGGGCGGCACGCCCCCGTCGGGCGGCAGCACCTTTTCGCCGAGGGCCTCTTGCGCCAGCTTGCGGCGGACTGAGTCCATGAGGGGCTTGGCCGACTCGCGTGTGCCGTCGAGCAGGTCCCTGGTCTCGCGGGTCCGCCCGATGGCCTGCAGGTGTTCGAAGAGCGTGCGCGATCCGAGCGGGACGTTGGCGCCGAACCAGACGAAGCCCGCCAGGACGGCGACACCGACCAGGAATTTGATGAGCCGAAACACGGTGCGGCTTCAGCGTAGAGTGGTCGTCCCCGACCGCAGGACGATGCGTCCCCAGTCGGGGACCGCCCGCGTGTCCTCGTCGGTGCGCCGAGCGCGACGAAAGGCGGCGACCGCCGCGCGCCGACGGCGGACGATGGCGCCCGAGTGGGACTTCGGTTTCGCGGTCATGTCAGTCATTTTTCTCGACCCAAGGTTGAGGGTGTTCGGATCCTGCCTTGTGCAATCTTGTTCGCCCTCAACCGCCCGTCAAATTTTTTCCATCATTTCGCGACTCCAGCCCACAACCCTCCACCTTTTCTTGAACCGAGTCCGTGTCGATCGGTTGAAAGGCCTCAGACCTCGGGCGTCGGACCTCCCGTGAGTCGAGAGGAGTGACGACCGCCGGTATCGCCCTGCTGGCTTCCGGAGGCCCGAGGCCGGAGGCCTCCTCAGCGAACGAAATGCTCCCACGGGGAGCCCCCGTCAGGGACTACGGATCAGGCCCTTCGACGATCCGTCCGAGTCACCCTTCTCGAGATCGTCCATCGCCCGCTTGCGGCCGCGCTCGATCAGCCAGACGATCAGAATCGAGAGGTTGTAGAGCGCGAACAGCGGCCCCGCCATCAAGACCTGCGACAGCACGTCAGGCCCGGGCGTCAGCACGCCCCCCACGACGGCCGACAGGATCAGCGCGTACTTGTCGAACTTCCAGAGCATCTTCGACGACACGAGGCCGATCCACCCCAGCACGGCCAGCACCACCGGGAGCTCGAAGGCCACGCCCGTTCCGAGCAGCATCGCCAGCATGAAGCCCACCAGCTCGTCCATCATGATCGTCGGCTGGATCTCGAAGCCATTGAACTTCTCGGCGAACGAGAACATGTACGACAGCGCCGGCGTGCAGAGGACCGTGTAGCCGAACACGGCGCCGCCCAGGAAACATCCGGCGGTCGCCCCCGTGATCGCCATGACCATCCGCCGCTCTTTCTTGTAGAGCCCGGGCGCGACAAACTTCCACAGCTCCCAGAAGATGATCGGGCTGGCGAACAGCAGCGCCCCGATGATGGCGATCTTCGTGTAGACCCAGAACGGTTCGGTTGGGCTGGCGAAGTGGAACACCGCCGGCTTGCCGGCCAGCGAAATCTCCCACGCCATGCGCGCCGGCCTCGTCAAGAAGACGAAGTACTTCTTCACGAAGTAGAAGGAGACGAACACCGCGACCAGGAAGACGATCGCGCCGTTTCGCAGCCGCGACCGCAGCTCGGAGAGGTGCTCGAGGAACGACATCCGCACCTCTTCGCCTTCGGCGGGAGCGGCGTCACCGGGTGAGGCTACGGGGGCTTGAGCGGTTTCGTCGTTGGATGACAATCGAAGGTCCTTTGGGGGAAAGTCCCGACGAAACGAACTAACGCGTCATCGCCGCCCGGATGGGGTGGCGACAAGCGGCGCAGCCGGGAAGGGAGCGAGCCGACGACATATTCGAGAATCTACCTCTGCAGGGCACTTGAACGCTAAGCCGGCGGTTCGGACTTCTTCTCGTCCGGAGCAGGGGCTGACTTCGCCGAGGGCGGCGGCGGCGGGCCCGGCCTGGGTGGCGGCATCGTTCGTCCCGTCCGGGGAGTCGCGGGCGGCGGTGGCGGCCTGACCAGAATCGCCGCCAGGTCTCGATCCGATAGCGCCTGCGTCGTGTTGCTCTTGTCCGCGGCGCCGTCCTCGATGGGCGCCGGCGGAACGACCGCCATCCGCGCCGTCTCCCGGTGGGTGTCGGACATGCGCTGCAGCGTGCGACTCAGATCGGGCTGCGTCTTGCCGAGGGCCGGAACGGGCACCGACGGCGTCATCCGCCGCTGCAAGGACGACGGCAGGGGCCCGGACACGTCGCGCGCGATCGTGCCGGCGGGCGCCCCGGTCGGAAACAAGGGCGGCGCGGGCATCCCGTTCGCAGAGGCCTCCGGGAGTTGCGGTGGCGGCGCTCCCTCGGCGGTCATGGACGAGGCAGCCGCATCATCTTCCCCCGCCGCCGTGGCGGCCGTGTCGCCTTCCGCGGGCGCAGCTTCGGCCTTCGCGGCCAGCTCGGCCACCTGGCGCTGGGCAGCCTCCAGATCGCGGCGTATCCTGTCGCGCCGCTTCAGCTCTTCCGGATGCAGCGTCACCGCATCGCGCAGCTCCTCGAAGGGCTTTCGAATCGCGTCGTCGAGCGTGATCTCGTTCTTGATGTCCGAGGTGGTCTTGCGAAACTCGCGAATCAACTTGCCAAGACCTGCCGCGAGCTCGGGCAACTTCTTCGGCCCTACGAAAATGAGCGCTAGCAAGAGGATGACGGTGATTTCACCCATTCCCAGATTGAACACGGCAAACCAATCTAGCGCCTTTTCTTGCAAAAGCGAAGCGCGTCGTGGGCGGTGTGGCGTGCGGCCCGCGCCTCTGGCGCCCACCCGCACGCGCCCCCTCACGCTTCAGCGGCGAACAGATCTATCTGGCGTGGGGGGCCGACGGCGTAGGCGTCGTGACCGCGCGCGCGGAGGGCCATGACCAGCTCCTCGGGAAATCCGTTCTTCACGGCGACCTCGTGCGCGCCCGTCGCCTTCACGTAGGCCATGAGTCCCTCGAAATCGGCGTGGTGCGAGTAGGGAATGGCGGTGTCGACCTTCATTGCGGCAACGGCGTCCGCGTCCGCCGCGCCCCCCGAGACCCAGCCGACGCGGACGTCGCCGAGGCGGCGAATCAGGCCCGCGCCACGATCGATCGGGGGCCACAGCAAGACCTCGGCTCGCGCCAGCTTCCCCGCGAACCTCGCCATCGGGGGCACCGCGACCCCCGCGCGCCGGTAGGCGGCGGCGGCCTCGAGGACGGCCCGGTGCGCCCGCACCTGCCAGCCCGCGGCGACGAGCGCGCAGGCGAGATCCTGCGCCGGGCCGAGGGGGGTCGCGAGCAGCACGGGCGCGCATCCGGCGTCGCGCGCGTCCCGCGCGAAGAGGCGCGCGCGGTCCTCGGCGTCTTCGCGCGAGAGAAATCGAAACCGCGGGTGCCCGAAGGTGGCGTCGATGCACAGCGCGCTGGCGGCGCGGACCTCGCCTGGAGCTGCCCCGCGCCCCCCCGTGCCCAGCCGAGCCGCGCCCGCGTAGAACACGCGGCGTTCGCCGTCCTCGCAGGAGAGCGCGGCGGCGCCGGGGAGCGTGCCCGCGGGGACGAGCTCGACGCGCAGCGATCCGAGGCCGAACGGACGACCGTAGGCGATGGTGAGCGCGCGCGGTCGCAGTCGCTCCCCCGCCTCGCCCATCAGGACCAGCGTCTCGGCCGTGGTCAGGACCTGGCAGCGCGAGGCGCGCACGCGCGCGGCACGTGGGCCGGCGCCCCGAAGCGCGAGGGCGTTCGAAAGGAACAGAAGGTCTCCGCCGCCGGTCGCGTCACAGGCGACGACAGTGCCCGCGATCCGCGTCCCCGAGCGATAAACGAAGGTTCGGGGCTGCGGCTTTCGGGAGGGGGTGGCCATGCGGGCCGCGCCGGTTATAGGGGCCGCGGCGGTACTTGCCAAGCGACCGAGCGCCAGGCCTTGTTCAGAACAACGCCGCGCCGGTGATGCCGAGCACCTTCTCGGAATCGACGTCGGGATTGCTGCACGTCCTGGTTCCGAAGACGTCGGTGTAACAGACCTGCCCGATGGAACGCACAGCGAAGCTGAGCAACCCGCCGAGGGAGGCGCCGTTGCCAAGAGCGACGAAGAGCCCGGCGTTGACGCCGGCGACCAGGCCGCCGGTGGAGTATTTGGTCGTCTCGCCGCTGACGGAATACTGGGTCCCGCCCCCCCAGAGGCCCAGCTTGGGGCCGACCGCCAGCTCGACGGCGCCGGCATAGGTGTGGAACAGCGGGCTGAATGCGAGATCGAACTCGGCCCCGGAGACGTCGGTCCCCTGGTTGGCGGCGCCGACCGCCGGGTTGTCGAGGTTCAGCACGTCGAGGGTGAGCTCGCCGTTGAAAGAGAGGTGATCGTTCGGGCGGTAACCGAGGATCCCGCCGAGGCGCAAGCCCGCCTTCTGACCGTGCCCCGAGGCGCCCTCGTGCGCTTGCAAGCCGATGTAACCGAGCGCCAGGAAGGCGCCGTGCCGCCGCCGGGGCCCGAGCGGCGGTGGAGGATACGCGCTCCCGGCGGGCGGGTAACCAGGCGGCGGGTACCCAGGTTGCTGGTAGCCTGCCGGCGGATAACCCGGCGGCGGGTACCCCTGCTGTTGGTAGCCTGCCGGCGGATAACCCGGCTGCGGGTACCCCTGCTGTGGGTACCCCTGCTGTGGATACCCTTGCTGAGGGTATCCTTGCTGAGGATAGCCCGTCGGCGGATAACTCGGTTGTGGGGGGTAGCCCGGCGGCTGCGGCGGGTAGCCCGGCTGCGGGTACCCCTGTTGTGGATAGCCTTGCGGCGGGTAGCCCTGCGGCACGGGCTGAGCCGGCGGGCCCTGCGGCGCGACCGGCTCGGGCGGGGGCGGCGACTGTTGCGGCGCGCTCGGTGGCGAAACCTGCTGGGGCGGCGGGTCTTGCGCGAAGGAACGGCCCTGGCCAGCCGCCACCGCCAGGGTGGTAACCAGGCCGAGTGCCAAGCGAGGGGCTCGATGGCGCATCGTGGTCCATCGTCTAACGCGATTGCCAACCCCTGTCGAGCACCCGGACGCCCGGCCGACGCTTGGCCGGTCGAGAACTGCGCAGTCCCCTGGCGGTTAGTAGTCGCGTTGGTTGGGGCGAGCTTGCTCGACCCGACCGTCGCGGGGGTTCTAAAGGACCCTCAGGGTCCTTTTCCTGGTGTCCGACAAGCCGGCCCGATGGCGAAGCCGGCGGGAGCACCGGAGCGGAGTGTACTC
>CAYUFS010000093.1:0-14575 GCA_964443975.1 uncultured Myxococcales bacterium
TCGCGGACATTTACAAGGACCTGCAGACGGTGGGTCACCCCGGCTACGGCTCGGTCGTGCAGACGGTGCTCATCAATCCCTCCTATTTCCTCAAGACCTTGCTCACGGAGGTGAAGGCGATCTATTTCCTGCATGTCTTCTTGCCGCTGGCGTTCCTTCCCCTGCGCCGACCCGCGCTGGCGTTGCTCGCCATCCCGGTGTTCTTCTTCACGTTGCTTACGACCGGCTACGCGCCCACCGTCTCGATCGCGTTCCACTACACGCTGCACGGGGTTCCCTACCTGTTCGGGGCGACGGTGCTGATGCTGCGCTTGCTGTCCCAGGACCGGGCTTCAGCCGTCGACCTCCGCCGCGGCGCCATCCGCCGGAACGCCGCGCTCGGGGCGATGGCGGCGGCGATGTTCTTTCACAGCTACGCGTATGGCGCGATCTTCCAGCACCACACGTTCGTGGGCGGCTTCGCCAAGATCGAGTTCGAAATGACGCCCGAGGAGCAACAGCGGTACGCGGCGCTGCAGCGGATGTTGAAGATGATCCCGCCGAACGCCAGCGTCGCCGCGTCCGAGAACCTGCTGCCTCACGTCGCCGCGCGCCTCGACGCCTACTCCCTGCGCTTCGCCCACGGCGACGCGGAGTATCTGCTCGTCCGCAAGGGTGACCTCTACGTCCCCGCCGTGCTCAAGGGAGCGTTCGACCGCCACCCCTACGGGTTGATCGCGTCCGATCTGGGAATCTTTCTGTTCGCACGAGACGTCGTCACGGCGGGCACCGCGGTGGCCCGCGCCGAGCTGGGGGCCCCATGAGCACGGAGGCCTCCGCGCACGCGTCCGCGGAGCCCACGGCCCGGCCCGGTGGCGTGCGGCGGGTGCTGGGCGCGCCCGGCCGCCTGCTGGCTCGAGGCTTTCGCCGGCTCTGGCAGACGAAGAACGAGGAGCGCGCGCGCGCGGAGGTGCCATCGTTGTCGGATCGTCAGCTCGCCGATCTGCGGCGCGCGTTCGCCGTGCGCGAGCTGGCAAACGCCGCGATGACGTCGATGACCCGGTCCGAGGCGTCGCCAGCCGCGTTGCCGGCGCTCGTGCAGATGGCGCGCGAGGCGGCGTTCTGGTCGCTGCGCGCCGGCCTGCCGGACCCCGCGCCCGCCACCGCGACCGATGCGCTCGCCCGGCTCCCACCCGCGCAGCTAGCGGACCTGCTTCCGGATGAAGGCGCCCGCGACCGCGTGCGCGCCGCCCTCGGCGGACCGGAGACCGACGCCGGCTGGGCGGACCGCCCGCGCGACGAACAAGAACGCGCGCTCCGCGAGCTCGGGCAGCTATCCACCGCCGCGCTCGGCCGCCTCACGTCCGGCCAGCGACGCCTACGGCGCATCCTGCTCGAGCGCGTGGCGCTGGCCGTCGCGGTGATCGTGCTGTCGATCGCGGCGGCGCGGATCATCTCGACGGTCCAGCTCACGCCCAGCCTGACCGCGGGCCAGCCGTGGCGCGCCAGCTCGGCGCTGGACCTGTGCAAGCCCAAGGAGCACTACTGCGCCGACGCCGTGACGGACATCTTCTTCTGCACCGTCGACGAGCCCAACCCCTGGGTGGAGTTCGATCTCGGGGAGCGGCGCGCGTTCTCCCGGCTGGTGGTCCGCAACCGCACCGACTGCTGCCCGGACCGCGCGGTCCCGCTCGCGCTCGAGGTCAGCGACGATCGCCTGACCTGGCGCGAGCTCGCCCGCCGCGATGAGACCTTCTCCACCTGGCGCGCCGACTTCCCGATGGCGCACGCCCGCTACGCCCGCTTGCGCGCGCTCCGCCGGACCATCCTCCACCTCGACGAGTTCGACCTCTACCGTTGAATGCGTGGGGCGCGGCTGGCGGGGGCATCCCGGTCGGCTCAGCCTGGTGGTGGCCATCCATGTGTGCGATGCCTCGCGGTCACGAGGTTCGCGAACCCGCTGCTCTCGCGCCACTGGTCCTTCGTCCATCGGGTGCTGGGCGCTTCGTAGCGTGGCCAGGCGCAGGCTCCGCCGCGAGCACCACGCGATCGAGGCGCACCAGCTCGCCCACCGACCAGGCCTGGAACGGGCAACCTCCCGGGGTGAACGGCGGCTCGGCGTCGGCCACCTCCGAGACGTGGCCGATGCCCGCCTCGGACAGATGCGCGACGAGCGGCGCGAGGAAACGCGCCCGCGCCTCGGCCTTCGCCTCCACGGTGCCGCCGCAGACGCGAACGTAGGCCTCGACGAACGGACCGAGCAGCCACGGCCAGACGGTGCCTTGATGATAGGCGCCGTCACGGGCCGCCACGCCGCCCCGGTAGTGGGGTACATAGCCCGGCTCCCCCGGCGCGAGCGAGCGAAGGCCGGCCGGCGTGACCAGCGCGGCCGCCACCGCGTCCACGATCCGGCGCGCCCGCGGTCCCGTGATCACGGAGAACGGCAGGCCGCCGACCGCGAGGATCTGATTCGGGCGGAACGTGCTGTCGACTACCCCCGCCCGGTGCTCAACGTCGACGACGTCGAACAGGCGGCCGTGCGGCTCGTCCCAGAATCGCGCGTCGAAGCCGCGCTGGCCCTGCGCGGCCATCGCAGCCCACCTCGACGCCGACGCGGTCCCCCACCCCGCCGCCAGCGCCAGCGCGTTCAGCCACAGCGCCTGGATCTCCACCGGCTTCCCGATGCGCGGCGTGATCTCGCGCCCGTCGACGCGCGCGTCCATCCACGTCAGCTGCTGTCCCCGCACGCCCGCCGCCAGCAGGCCGTCCGCGGTGGCGCCGATGCCGTAGCGGGTGCCGCGCGCGTAGCCGTTCAAGATGGCCTCCGCGGCGTCGACCAGCTTGCGGCGGACGGCACCGTCGAGCGACGCGCCCGCCGCGGTGATGGCCTCCGCCACATCGATGACGAACCACAGCGACGCGTCGACCGCGTTGTACTCGGGCTGGCCCGTCCCGTCGGGAAAGTAGTTGGGCAACATCCCCTCGGAGACGAGGCTGGTCCACGCGGACAGCACCTCGACGGCCTCGCCGATCCGGCCGCGCGCCAGGCACAGGCCGCGCAGCGCGATGAAGGTGTCGCGCCCCCAGTCGCCGAACCACGGGTACCCCGCGATGATGGTGCGGCCCGTGCCGCGGGCCACCACGTATTGCTCGGCCGCGCGATCGAGCGCCGTGCCCAGGGTGGCGCGCCGCGCGCTCTCCACCTCGCGCGCGACCTCGAGGGCCTGGCGCGCGGGCACGACCGCGGGATCGCGCACGCCACGCTCGGCTGACAGCACCAGCGCCGCCTCGCCGTCGCGCAGCTCGAACGACCAGGCCCCGGGCGAGCCGAGATCCTCCTCGAAGTCGAGCCCGCGGGCGCGCTCCTCGTCGTAGAGGAAGCCGCGGTACCAGTGTGGCTGGTGCTGGTAGAGACCGCTCGACGAGACGACGATCGTCGGGCCGCTCCCGTAAGGCCGGAAGCGAAAGTGGCCGTCATGAATCTCCGGATCGAACGAGAACGCGGGGTTCTCGCGCATCAGCGCGTGAAAGTCGCGCCCGGCGAGAAACGGCCGCACCGCCAGCTTCGCCCAGGCGAGGTCACGTTCGGGCGTCGGTCCGCGTGACGGGGACAAGAGCCGCCACGACAGGAACGTCTGGGGAGCGCCCGTGCGCATCAAGATCTCGTGAACGATGCGCGTCCCGTCGGGCAGGCGGAAGATCCACGTCGGCCACGGCTCGCTGGTGAACGATTCCAGGTGGCGTTCGCCGTCGCCATCGGTCACGTCGGGCGTGTAGCGCTGGGTGCTGAGGGACCAGCGCCCCCCCGGCGTCTCGACGGTGGCGTCGAGCCCGGCGACCAGCACCATGCGCCCCACCGGCGGCGCCGTCGCGGTCACCAGCAGGCCGTGGTAGCGGCGGGTCCGCACGCCCGAGACGGTGCCGGAGGCGAATCCACCGAGGCCGTCGGTCTCCAGCCACTCGCGCCGTCGCGGGTCGCTCATGGCGCCCCCGCCCCCACGGCGGGGACGACCGCCACGGAGGTGCCGGAGGCGGCGGCGAGCTTCGCGGCGGCTGCCGCGCCCGCGTCCTCGGTCGCCTCGGCGCGCGCCCGCGCGATGTCCTCGATGAACCGGATCGCCAGCGCGGTCCATCCCGTCTGGTGGCTGGCCCCGACGCCCCGGCCGGTCTCGCCGTGAAAATACTCGTGAAACAGCACCAGCTCGTTCCAGTTCGGATCCTCCGCGAAGCGCGGATCGCCCGCGTGGCAAGGCCGGTGGCCACCCTCGCCCGCGAGAAAGATCCGTCCCAGGCGCCCGGAGATCTCGCGCGCCACGTCCTTCAGGTTCAAGTACTTCCCCGAGCCCACCGGGCACTCGACGCGCAGGCTGTCGCCGTAGAAGTGGTGGTATCGCTCCAGGGCCTCGACGAGCAGGTAATTCACCGGCATCCAGATCGGACCCCGCCAGTTCGAGTTGCCGCCGAACAGGCCCGTGTCGGACTCCCCGGGCACGTAGTCGACGCGAAACTCCTCGCCGCCGTGGAAGAACCGGTAGGGCGCGCGCTCGTGCACCTTCGACACCGAGCGAATGCCGTACGGCGACAGGAACTCCGACTCGTCCAGCATGTAGCGCAGCACCTTCACCAGCCGCTCGCGCGATGGAATCGCCAGCAACATGTGGCCGTGGCCGGTGTCGGCCGCCGACGTGCTGACGTGGCCCGCGAGATCGCGGCGGTTCTCGAGGAACCAGCGCATGCGGCGCCGGAACGCGGGCAACCCGGCCATGGCCTCGTCCTCCAGCACCTCGACGGCGATGATGGGCAAGAGGCCCACCAGCGAACGGACACGCAGCGGTTGTTCCTGCCCCTGCGCGTGCAACTTGTCGTAGAAGAACCCGTCCTGCTCGTCCCACAGCCCGTTGCCCCCGAGCGCGTTCATCGCGTCCGTGATGTGGACGAAGTGCTCGAAGAACTTCGACGCCATGTCCTCGTACGACGGATCGGTCTTGGCCAGCTCGATCGCCATCGACAGCATCGTGGCGCAGAAGAACGCCATCCACGCCGTCCCGTCCGCCTGCTCCAGGTGGCCTCCCGTCGGCAGCGGCCGCGAGCGATCGAACACGCCGATGTTGTCGAGCCCCAGGAAGCCACCCGAAAACAGGTTGCGTCCCTCCGCGTCCTTGCGGTTGACCCACCAGGTGAAGTTCAAGAGCAGCTTCTTGAACATGCGCCCGAGGAACACGCGGTCGCGCTTGCCCTCGCCGTCTACCGCGATCTTGTAGACGCGCCAGGCGGCCCAGGCGTGGACCGGCGGGTTGACGTCACCGAACGCGAACTCGTAGGCCGGCAGCTGCCCGTTCGGGTGCATGTACCACTCGCGGGTCAGCAGCAGGAGCTGCTCCTTCGCGAAGCCGGGATCGATCCGCGCGAACGGGATCATGTGGAACGCCAGATCCCAGGCCGCGAACCAGGGGTACTCCCACTTGTCCGGCATCGACAGCACGTCACGGTTGTAGAGGTGGCCCCACTCGGCGTTGCGGCCCAGCTTCCGGCTCCGCGGTGGGGCGGGGTGCGCGGGATCGCCCTCGAGCCAGGCTCGTACGTCGTAGTGGAAGAACTGCTTCGACCACAGCAGGCCGGCGTAGGCCTGCCGCACCGCCAGCCGCTCGTCGGCCGACAGCAGTCCGGTCTTCGCGTCGTAGAACTGATCCGCCTCGGCCCTTCGGGTCGCGACGACTTCGTCGAAGTCGTCGAACGGGGAACGACCCGCGACCAGCTCGTCGGCGAGCGTCAGGCGCAGGCGCACCCGCACCTCGCCTCGCGCGGGCACGAGCATGCGGTACACGGCGGCCGCTTTGGTTCCGCGACGCTCGGGATTGACGGACCCGGCGCGGCCGCCGACGACGTACTCGTGGAACGCATCCTTCACGTAGGGGTTGGCGTTGGGGACGCCGAACACGCGCGCGGTGTTCGTCTCGTTCTCGGTGAACACGAGCTCCGGCGCCTGCCCCGTCAGGGGATCGGGCTCGACGGCCAGGCGGTACCGACCCATGGCGGGGTGGACGAGCTCGATGTGGCCGTCCTTCGTCGCGGCGACGAGCGGCCTGTCGGTGTAGCCCTCGCCCTCCCGCCCCCACGACCACGTGTTGCGGAACCACACCGTCGGCAGGAGCGTCAGGGGTGCGGCCTCGGGGCCGCGGTTCGCCACGGTGAGCGTGATCAGGATGTCGTCGGGCGAGGCCTTCGCGTACTCCGCGAACACATCGAAGTACCGATCGTCGTCGAACGCGCCGGTGTCGCCGAGCTCGAACTCCGGCTGGGCCTTGCCGCGGCGGGCGTTCTCCTCGACCAGCCAGGCGTAGGGGTAGGCGCGCTGCGGGTACTTGTAGAGCGCCTTCATGTAAGAATGCGTGGGGGTGGAGTCGAGGTAGAAGTACTGTTCCTTGCAGTCCTCGCCGTGGTTCCCCTGCGGTCCCGTCAACCCGAAGAGCCGCTCCTTGAGGATGGGATCGGCCCCATTCCACAGCGCCACCGAGAAGCACAGGCGCCCCTGGCGGTCGCACATGCCGAGCAGGCCGTCCTCGCCCCAGCGATACACGCGGCTGCGCGCGTGGTCGTGGGGGAAATAGTCCCAGCAGGTGCCGTCGGCGGAGTAGTCCTCGCGCACGGTGCCCCACTGGCGCTCCGCAAGATACGGACCGAATCGCTTCCAGTTGTTCTCGCGCCGGCCGTCCGCATCGAGGCGCCGCTGTTCGATTCCCGGGTCCATCTTCACCCCATTCGAGGCTCGTCTTGGCATGCCGCTCCTACGTCGGGGCGGCACGCTGGTTACGCGTTAGAATCCCGCGGAGATTTCACGTAACCGTTCGGGGTCGGCCACGTAAGGTCGGAAACGGGAGGAATGACCATGTTGCTGACATCCATCAAGAATGCAATCGAACGAATCACGGCGATCCGTGACAAGCTCTCCTTTATCGGCCCGACCCTCGCGCGGATCACGATGGGCTCCATCTTCATCGGCACCGGCTGGGGCAAGCTGAACAACATCGCCTCCACGGTCGAGTACTTCGCCAGCCTGCACATTCCGGCCCCCGCCTTCCAGGCGCGGCTGGCCGCCGGGACGGAGTTCTTCGGGGGCATCCTGTTCCTGATAGGCCTGGGGACGCGGCTCGTGGCGTTGCCTATGGCGTTCACCATGGTGGTGGCCATCGCCGCCGCCAAGCGCGCCGACATCGACGGGCTTTCGACGCTGCTCGGGTTCGAGGAGTGGAGCTACATCGTCTTCTTCATCTGGGTGGCGCTCGTGGGCCCGGGACCCCTGTCGCTCGACGCGCTGTGGGCGCGCCTGCGCAAGCGCGAGACGGGGGCGGCGTCGCTGCCGAAGCCGTTGTTGCGGCCGCAGGGCTGAACTACCCTCGGACAGTCGCGGCTCGTCCTCGAGCCACGTCCCTCCGGAGGTGACCCATGTCTCGTCGGCTCGCCGTATCCGCTTGCTTCCTCCTCGCCGCCTTCGCGGCGCCCGCTCGCGCCGGCAACGGACCCGAGAGTGGCCAGCGGCGAATCGAGGAGGACATCCTTCCGAAGGTGACCCTGGCCTGCGGTGTGCCGCTCTCCGTGAAGTTCGACGGGGACTCGTTGCGCAAGCACAACCAGGACATCTTCTACGACCAGACCGACGGGCGACTCGAGTGCGCCGAGCCGGTCCGGCTGCTCTGGTACGCCTGCAAGTCCGACGCGGGCAGGGCCGCGGTGAAGGCGGCCCACATCTCGAAGATCGCGTGCATGGGCGTCCCCGGACCCACCGGCTCACTGACCGTGGCGGCGGGCACCATCACCGTCGGCCGCGCGTTCGAAGAGAAGGACCCCTTCCTGCGCAGCCGCGAGCAGTTCGAATCCCTGCTGAAGGTGCGGCTGAAGCCGTCGATGGACGATCCGTACTACGACGAAGACTGGCACGCCGTGGAGCAACAGCCGAATCCGGTGACCAGCACGACGACGTATTGCCTGGTGAACGGCGACAAGGTGGAGTGGAACGAGAACGTGTACGACGCGTTCTGCCGCCGCCGCCAGGACGCCAAGGTCAAGTGCTGGAAGGACAAGGACCTGGTCATCGACCTCGACATCCGGCAGGGACGAAAGCTCTCCGGCTTCGTCACCCACTTTCGCGACAAGACCCGCTGGTCCGTCGCGTACCGCGACGACAAGATGCACGGCGAGCAGCGAACCATCGAGGACGGCAAGCTGAAATCGCAGTCCTGGTACGAGAACGGAGAGCGCGTATGGGACAAGGAGTTTCATCCGAGCGGTAGGCTCGCGAAGTACGACCGCAAGTTCGCCGACGGCCACGGGGAGCTGACCGTGCGCGAGGACGGCAACGTCTATCGCCTGCGGTGTACGCCGGGTGCGCGGGACGACAAGGAGCTACGCAAGTTGTGCGGCTTCGACGCCGCCGTGACCACGTCGATCTACGACGGGACCGGCAAGGTGACCTCGGTGCAGACCTGGAAGGACGGCGTCATCCAGAAGGAAGGCGCCGGCACCAGCGACTACGCGGCGCGCGTCGAGGTCGCCTTCAAGGACGGGAAGAAACACGGCCTCGAGCGTCAGCTCGCCAAGGACGGCAAGCTGGCCTCGACCATCACCTGGGACAGCGGAGTCAAGGACGGCCCCGAGCGGGTCTACGCGGCCGACGGCAACAAGGTGGTCAAGGAGATTCTCTGGAAGGCCGGAGAGATGAAACAACTGACGGAGCTGTTCTTGAATGGAAACCCGCGGCGCGAGGTGAGCTTCGACGGCCCCAAGAAGAAGCAAACCAAGGAGTTCTGGGACTCGGGCAAGGTCTCGCGGGAAGGCGCGTGGGTGCTGTGCGCGAGCAAGTACGACGGCTACCGCGACTGGTGCGAACAAGGCGTTCACCGCTCCTACTACGAGAGCGGCGCGCCCGAGACCGAGGCGGCGTTCCAGCTCGGCAAGCGCCAGGGGCCGGGCAAGAGCTGGTGGAAGAACGGCCGGACCGCCAGCGTGGAGGACTACGCCGACGACAAGCGCCTCAGGGCCAAGACCTGGGACGAGGACGGCAAGCTCCTGACGGACGACGAATTCGAAGCCGACGGCTCGCGCAAGCTGAAACACTGACGCGGCTCCGCCGCTGACGGAAGTGGCTTTTCCATCGGGCAGGGCACGTAGGACGGCTTCGCCGGCGCAAGGGACGCGCTGCCGCAGCTGGAGCATGATACTTCCCCCCGGCGACTGCGACGGCACCTGGGTCGCGACCAAAAAATGAGAACGATGGCCGCGTCTACTGCGGCTGATCCCGGGACGGTTTCTCGGGCATCAGCCCAGCCGGCGGATGTTGTGGCGCGGCGGCGGCGGGGCGGGCATAGGGGCTGTCGCCCGGCTCGAGCGGTCCCTCGGGCGCGTGCGCGAGCCCGAAGGGCATCTCGGGCATCATGTCGGGTTGGGCGGTCGGCGCGCGCGGAACGTAGGGATGACCGAGGGCGCGGTTGCATGCGTTGACCTTGTACACGCCGGTGGCGGCGGAAGCGCTGAAGATCGCCGCCGCCACGAGGCCGGGCCAGGCCGTGCTCCCCTTCGAGACGGCGTATACGGACTCGCCGAGCCCCGCCAGCGCAAGGCCGATGTCGGTGGCGGGCCACCTGGGCGACTGCGTGCAGGTGAAGCCCGGCGTGCGCGCGGCCCGCGGCGGCGGCTTGTCCACGAGCACGAAGGAGCACCCGGCCCCTCCCGGCGCCACGACCAACGCCCACAGCACGCCGAGCACCACGCCGGAGCGCGGGCGCGGTTGCAATCGGAGATCACCCATGTCGCGACCCTAACACCCAATACCCTGTGGCCGGGAGGCCTCCGGCCTCGGACCTCGGACGTCCCGGAACCCCTTGGTCGCGCGGAGGTTTCATGCTCGATCCAATCGGCCCCGCCTCGCTCAGAGATCGGTGATCGCTTTCCGATCCGACGTGACCCGCGCCGCCTTCTTGGCTGCCGCCGCGGCCGGGGCCGGCCTGACAATCTCCCGGGGCGGGTGTGGATGGGCCGGAGCCCGGACCGGTGGCCGTGGCGGCGCTTGCTTCCTCTCGGGCGCCATCACGAGCTCGATGACGCGGTCGCGGGTGCCGTCGATCTCGATGGTGCGCTCGCTGCCGCTCGGGGGACGCAGGCTGAACCGGTGAAGCTCGGGACCACGCGGGACGCGCGCGGGCAAGGTCACGGGGTGGTCGTCGACCAGCACGATCGTGTCGGGCGCAAGCCCCTGGATGTCGATCTGGACCATCGCAAGGGCCGGCGGCACAGGCGGTTGCGGCGCGGTGGGCGCGGAGGCTGCCGGCGGAGCCACGACGACCGCCGGCCTCGCGGGTGGCTCGATCTCTGGCTGGCGCGCCGCGGGCTCCGCCGCCTGCTCGCCGCTCGACTCGTGGACGTCGTCTCGCGCCTTGCCGTGGCCGGTTCGCGACGCCTTGCCACCGCCCGGGACCAACAGTCCGATCACGGCCACGAGCACGACGACGCCGGCCCCTATCACGGCGAGCAGGTACGGCTTCTCTCCGAGCGCGGGGATGGCGCGACCAAACCAACCGGCCCTCGCCGAGGGAACCCTGATCGTCCGGTCATACCGACCGTCGCCAGGAGATGGTTCGTCTCCGCCGGCATCCCCCTCGGCATCGGCGTCGTCGCCGACGTCATCGCCTTCGGCGGCGGGGTGGTCCGAGGAGCCCTCGAAGCGCTCCATGATCTTCGTGCCGCCCACCACGGCGCGAATGGCGGTTCCTGCCGGACGCTGCCCCGGCTCGAGGCCTTCTGGCACGTTCGGGTTCGGCGCGAGAAACAGCGTTCCGCCGACGAAGGCCTGGATGGGTGGTTCGGCGCTGGACGGAGATGGCGCCGAGGTGCCCGGTGAGGCGGCGGGCGAAGACGACGCAGCGGCAGCGGCGGTCGCGTCCGCTATCAACTGGCGGTGGTCGACGCCTGCCAGGAGCGTCTTCGGAACGGCGCGGGGCGGGCGCGGGACAGAGGCCTCCGCCGGGGCGGTCCCCGCCTCCACCGGCCGAAGGTGGAGCGGAGACATCGCCGGCATCTCGGCGGTGACGACCCGCTCGGCCGCCGCAGGCGGGGCGGCGCGCGCCGCGGACGGCGCGTCCGCTGCGAGGGGCTTCGGCGGCAGTGGCGCCGCGAACGCTTCAGGCGCCATGACCGGATCGGAGAACGTCGGGGGAGGCGCGCCCGCCGCGACCGGCACCACCGCCTTCGGGGCCGGCGCGGCAGCCAGCGCGGCGCCCAGCAGGGCCGTGGGTCGCACGACGGGAACGATCGGCTGAAGCTGCCCCTCGAAGTCGATCCCCAGCGCCCGGGCGCAGTCGCGCAACGTGCCCACCACCTGACTCATCGACTGCGGCCGCTCCTCGGGCTTCTTCGCCAGCATGCGCAGGATGAGCGAGCTCAACTTCGGCGACAGGTCAGGGACGACCTTCACCGGCGGCTTGGGTGGCTGCGACACGTGCGCCACGATCATGTCGGCGATCCCCTTGGAGCCGAAGGGGGGCTGTCCACAGAGCGCTTCGTAGAACACGCAGCCGAGGGAGTAGATGTCGGAGCGCGGGTCCGTCCGGCCCGAGCCCCGGCACTGCTCGGGCGACATGTACGTCGGCTGCGTCAGCCACAGCCCCGTCTTCGTCTGCGAAGGTCCGCCGTCCTCGCGCGAGAGCTTCGCGATGCCGAAGTCGAGCACCTTCACGGTGACCGACGGATCCGCCGGCGACGCCAGATGCAGGTAGATGTTCTCCGGCTTCAGGTCGCGGTGCATGATGCCGGCGACGTGGGCGGCCTCGACCGCCTCGGCGACGCCCGCCATCACGCCGAGGAGAAACGCGAGATCGTTCACGAGCGTGCCGTTGCGCGCCAGATAGCCCCCGAGGCTCTCGCCCTCGAGGAACTCGGTGATGACGAACGGCTGTCCGTCGACGATGTCGCAGTCGAGGATCTCGACGATGCCGCGGTGGCGGATCAGCGAGGTGTTGCGCGCCTCCTTGAAGAACGCCTCCATCACGGCCGCCTTCTGCGCCAGCTCGGGCAGCAAGACCTTGACGGCGGCGCGCCGGTTGACCCGACGATGCTGGGCGAAGTACACCTCGCCGATGCCGCCGTGCCCGATCCGCTTGATGATCGTGTAGCCGCCTAGTTCCTGCCCAGGGCCAATCATCGAGTTCTCGCGATCAGTATCCGGGCAAGGGATCGCTGGCGTCAAGGAAAGCCCGCGCGGGGGCGGGGCTAAGCGCCCAGCACCGTGATCCCCAGGGACCGGGCGGCCTGCGCCTGGCGAATGTCGAACGAGAGCAGAGGCAGGGTGTTTTCGCTCACCCGCCGCAGCGCCGCCAGGTGCAGCGCGTCCAGGGTTCGCGCGCCCGAGATCTCCGCCAGCGTGGCCGCCATCTCGCAGGTTGCCTCATCCAGCTCGACGACGTTGGTGCGGGTCCAGTCGCGTTCGAAGTTTCGGCGCGCTTCCGAGAGCGCCCTGCCCCCGAGCAGGCGGGAAAGATTTCGGCGCACCTCCACCCACGTGTGGCGGGCGGTGATCCAGGTCGGCTCGGCCAACAGGTATTGTTCCGCCGCCGCGCTGTCAGGCTCCTCGACGTAGCGCTTGAGGAGCGCGCTCGTGTCGACGTAGAGGCTCACGTTCCCCGATCTTCGTCGAGCGCCTCGGCGATCCGAAGCTTGGACCCCACCCGCTTCACGGGGACGGGCGGCGCCTTCGAGGCCGCGCGAACCCAGCCGCCTGCGATGCCCAGCCCGAGGCGGTCTCCCCCCGGGACGGGCCCCAAGATCGCCTTCGGCCGCCCGCGATCGGTCACCCGAATGATCTCGCCGCGGGCGGCGCGGTCCAGCAACTCGGACAGCCGCTGCTTCAGCTCGCGAACCCCGATGTCCATGTGGACATATTACGATCCCGATGTGGACACAATCAACCTGGGCCATCCACGCGCGAAAATCGAGCAGAGCCAGCGGGACGAAAGGCCCAGACTGATAGACTCGCACGCTGCCCATGGGCCATCCCGAGGTCGAAAACAGGACGCCGTTCGCGTTCGAGGCGCTGTACCTCGTCGACGAGGAGCTTCGGCCGCTGGTCGTCCCCCTCGTGAAGGCCACGTTCGGCATCGGCGCTGACGGGCGCTGCGCCCGCGCCGAGGCCCAGATCCCGCCCAACCTCGACGGTGAATGCTGGGGCGACGACCCCGAGACGTCCTCGTACAGGTACGAGCCCGAGGTGGCGTTCGTCAAACCAGCGACGGACGTCGTGCTGATCGGCCACGCGTACGCGGCGCAGGCAAACACGACCGAGATGCGCGTGGGCCTTCGCGTCGGGGAGCTGTCGAAGCAGGCGCTCATCGTCGGCGACCGGGTGTGGTTCCGGACGGCGGGCGTCGTCTCGGCGACGAAGCCGCGGCCCTTCGAGAAGATGCCGCTCATCTACGAGCGGGCCTTCGGAGGTTGGGACCGCGGTCACCCGGACCCGGGCAAGCACACCTTCGAGGCGCGGAACCCCGTGGGCACGGGGTTCCGCGGTCACGGCGGGTTCGCGGAAGGGATCCGACTGCCCAACGTCGAGGACCCCCGCGCCCCGATCGCCAACTTCGGGGACAGGCCGCCGCCCATGGGCTTCGGCTTCGTATCCCCGCACTGGAAGCCGCGCGCGAGGCTGGCGGGAACCTACGACGAAGCCTGGGAAAACCATCGCGCGCCGCTGCTGGCGAAGGACTTCGACCGTCGGCACATGAACGCGGCCTCGGCCGGCATGGTCGCCGAGGGATACCTGCGCGGCGACGAAACCGTGGCCGCGGTCGGGGTCACGCCTGGCGGTCGGCTGCACTTCTCGCTGCCCGGGGTGCCGCCCCCTCGGGTGCGCATGGTCCTGGTCGACGGGGCCGCCCAGGCCGTTCCGCTCAACCTCGACACCGTGATCATCGAACCGGACGAGCGCCGGGTCATGCTGCTGTGGCGGGGCAACCTGACGCTACGCACGGGCCCGCACGACGTGCGCGGCATCGAAGTTTCGGGGGAAGCCGTTCCGGGATAACATCGTCCCCGTGCCTGTCACGGTTGGTGTGAACAACATGAGCGTGGTGCACGCGGGGAGCAACGGCACCTCCATCGCGTTCCCGGACGTCTGCAAGACCCCCGCCCCACCCGCGCCGCCGATTCCGATCCCTTACCCGAACATCGCGAAGTCGAGCGACACGGCGCAGGGCGCGAAGCAGGTGACGTGCGACGGCAACCCCGTCTGCGTGAAGGACTCGAACTTCATGGTCAGCACCGGCGACGAGGCGGGCTCGCTGTTCGGCGTCGCCTCGAACAAGGTGAAGGGCAAGGCCGAGTTCGTGAACTTCTCCTTCGACGTCCAGATCGAGGGCAAGAACGTCCCGCGCGCGATGGACCTAATGTTGCACAACGACAAGAACACCCCCCCGGTGCCCGTGATGCAGGGTCCGGTCATCGCGATGGGGGCCCCTGAGGATCCGCTGTGCTCCGTTTGCGGCGACGCCTATTGAGAAAAGGACCCTCAGAGGGTCCTTTAAATCCCCCGCGGTACGGCGCGAGCGAGCAGAGCTCG
>CAYUFS010000094.1:0-13553 GCA_964443975.1 uncultured Myxococcales bacterium
ACGGTCTCGGCGATCATGATCCACGGGTTGTTGTGGCAGAAGATGCCCGCGTTCTCCTTGTAGCCGGGCGGATAGGTCGAGATCTCGCCCAGCTCGAGGTGATATTCGGTGAAGGGCGGGTTGTTGAGCACGATGCCGTAGCGGGTGTCGAGCCGCTCCTTGACCGCATCGAGGGCCTTCTTCGCCTGGCCCGTCTGCACGCCAATTCCCGCCATCACGCAGAAGCCTTGCGGCTCGATGAAGATCTGGGCCTCCTTGTTCTCCTTGCTGCCGACCTTCTTGCCGAAAAAGTCGTACGCGCGCAGGAACCAGTCGCCGTCCCAGCCGTGTTGCAGGACGACGTCGGTCATCTTGGCCGACTCGGCGGCGGCCCGCGTCGCCTCGTCCCCCTTTCCCATCTTGGCCGCGAGGTAAGCGTAGTCCGGGGCGACGCCGACGAACATGCCCGCGATGAACACCGACTCCGCCGTGCGCCCGGTGCGGTTGCCCGTCGTCTGGAACGACTCGTCGGGGGTCTCCGAGAAGCAGTTCAGGTTGAGACAGTCGTTCCAGTCGGCGCGTCCGATGAGGGGGAGGCCGTGGGGCCCGAGGTTGTTGAGCACGTGGTGGAACGAGCGCTTGAGGTGCTCGAACAGCGAGGCGGTGTTCTTGGCGTCGTTGTCGAAGGGGACCTGCTCCTCGAGGATGGCGAAGTCGCCCGTCTCGCGGATGTAGGCGGCAACGCCGAAGATCAGCCACAACGGATCATCATTGAAGCCGCTGCCCACATCGTTGTTGCCACGCTTCGTGAGCGGCTGGTACTGGTGATAGGCGCTCCCATCGGCGAACTGGGTGGACGCGATGTCGATGATCCGCTCGCGGGCGCGCGCCGGCACGAGGTGCACGAACCCGAGCAGGTCCTGGTTCGAATCCCGGAAACCCATGCCGCGCCCGATCCCCGTCTCGAAGTACGACGCGCTCCGGGACATGTTGAACGTGACCATGCACTGGTAGGGATTCCAGATGTTCACCATGCGATCGAGCTTCGGATCGCCCGACTTGACCTCGTAGTGCGACAGCAGCTTCGTCCAGTGATCGCGCAGCTCCTTCATCGCCGCGGCCACCTGCTCCGTCGTCGAGAACTTCGCGATCATCTCGCGCGCACGGGTCTTGTTGATGATCCCGGGCTTCTCCCACTTCTCGGCGACGGGGTTCTCGATGTAGCCCAGCGTGAAGACGAAGGTCTTCTCCTCGCCCGGGGCCAGCGTCACGTCGAGGCTGTGGGAGCCCACGGGTGCCCAGCCGCTGGCCACCGAGTTTCCGGACTGGCCCTTTTGCACCGCCTGGGGCTCGCCCATCCCGTTGTAGAGGCCCATGAACGTCTCGCGATCGGTGTCGAAGCCGGCCACCGGCGCGTTCACGTGATAAAACGCATAGTGATCGCGGCGCTCGCGATACTCGGTCTTGTGATAGATGGTGTTGGTCTTGTCGGTGCGATCGATCTCGACCTCGCCCACGCTGAAGTTCCGCTGGTAGTTCGTCATGTCGTCGTAGGCGTTCCAGAGACAGAACTCCAGGTAGGAGAACAGCTTGATGGAACGAGGAGCTGCCCCGCCGTTCTTCAGGCGCACCTGGTGAACCTCGGCGTTGTAGCCGGTCGGGACCAGGAACGTCACCTCCGCGGAAAGGCCCTGCTTGACCCCGGTGATCTTCGAATACCCGAGCCCGTGCCGGCATTCGAAGCTGTCGAGCTCGGCCTTGACCGGCATGTAAGACGGAGACCAGAAGCTGCCGTCCTGCTCGCGTATGAAGAAGTAGCGACCGCCCACGTCCGTGGGGACGTTGTTGTAGCGGTATCGAAGCAACCGACGGAGGCGCGCGTCCCGGTAGAAACAGTAGCCCCCTGCTTGATGCGAGATGAGACCGAAGAATTTCTCCGAGCCCAGGTAGTTGATCCAGGGATACGGCGTCTTGGGGGTGTTGATGACGTATTCTCGGTTCTGATCGTCGAAAAAGCCGAATTGCATACTTCGCCTCCGGAAGAGCTACGCTGGTTTGGGGAACACGGTAAGGAAGGGGGGGCCGGGGTCGCCTGACGCGGCTCACGCGTTCAGGTGGGCGCGCATGATAACCTACAAGCCCCTACGGGATAGCGTCTTACCCGATTTTTTCCGTCACCTCGGGGGCAGTCTCGGCATCCTGGTTGTTCGGCCGGGACCCCGCCGCGACCGGGGCCTCCCCCGCCGCCGGGCCCAAACCGCATCCGGCGGTTACACGAGAGTTGCGTGAACGACGGGCGGAGGCTATATAGACGCCCCTTCGAGGAACCCCATGGCTCAAAAAGGCATTCACCCAGTCTACAAAAAGTCCGTGATTTCCTGCGCGTGCGGAAATCGGGCCGAGACGTATTCGACGCGCGGCGATTTCATGACCGACATATGCTCGAACTGCCACCCGTTCTACACGGGCAAGCAGAAGTTCGTCGACGCCGCCGGCCGCATCGAACGCTTCAACAAGAAGTACGGCACCAAGACCCCGACGCCGCCTGCTTCGTCCTAGCAGCCCCCCCGCCGTGCCTCGGCGCGAGAGGACCTGACCCGTGCTCGATGATCTGCTCGTCTCCAAGCTAGCCGCCATCGAGCAGCGTTTCGAGGAGCTCTCTGGAAAGCTGTCCGATCCCGCGGTGCTGGGCAATCGCCAGACGTTTCAGAAGATGTCGAAGGAGCACGCGGATATCCGTGAGCTCGTCGACGCCTTCCGGAGCTATCGCGAGCTCGGGCGGCGCGTCGCGGACGCGCGGGAGATGCAGAAGGATCCCGAGATGCGGGAGCTCGCCTACGACGAAGAGAGGCAGATCGCCGGCGAGCAAGCGATCCTCGAGGAGCGCATCAAGATCCTGCTCTTGCCGCGTGATCCCAACGACGACAAGAACATCATGCTGGAGATCCGCGCGGGGACCGGCGGCGAGGAGGCCGCCCTGTTCGCCGGCGATCTCTTCCGCATGTACACGCGCTTCGCCGAGCGGCGCCGCTGGTCGGTGGAGATCGTCTCGATGTCATCGGCCCAGGCCGGCGGCATCAAGGAGGTGGTGGCGCTCATCAAAGGTCAGGGCGTCTACAGCCAGCTGAAATATGAGTCCGGCGTGCATCGCGTCCAGCGCGTCCCGGCGACGGAGGCCCAGGGCCGTATCCACACCTCGACGGCGACGGTGGCGATGATGCCCGAGGTCGAGGACGTGGAGATCGCCATCGATCCAAAGGACCTGAAGATCGACGTCATGCGCTCGGGGGGCCCCGGCGGCCAGTCGGTCAACACGACCGATTCGGCGGTTCGCATCCACCACATTCCCTCCGGCCTGATCGTGCACTGCCAGCAGGAGAAGTCGCAGCACAAGAACAAGGCCATGGCCATGAACCTCCTGCGGGCGAAGTTGTTCGCCATCGAGGAAGAGAAGCGCCAGAGCGCCGAGCGCGACGCCCGCCGTGGCCAGATCGGAACCGGTGACCGCTCCGAGAAGATTCGCACGTACAACTTTCCCCAGGACCGACTGACCGACCACCGCATCGGGATGACGAAGCACAACCTCCCCGGGTTGCTGGACGGGGACCTGCAGGACGTCGTCGACAGCCTCCGGGCGCACTTCCAGGCCCAGGCCCTGAAGGAAGCCGGCGCGGCGCCGTGACGCGTCTTCGACGCCCCTGCTAGCAGCCCGCCTCAAGTTCCGGCCCGGTGAGCCGATTGAACCCGTGAAGCCCCTCCCGCGGGCCCCATGCGCATGGCCGGACCCTCCACGATGGCTCTCGAGCTCGGCTCGCCAGGCGGGATCGCCGCGCTGAAGAGCGGCGTCCTCGTCGAGGACGGCAGCGGACTGATCGTCGCAGCCAATCAGACGTTCTGCCGCATGTGGAGGCTGACGGTCGAGGCCCCGGAATTGGTCGCGCAGTTGGCTGCGAAGGTCGGCAGGCCCTCCGAGGCAATGCTCGCCGATCCCCAGCGGACGCTCGCGCGCCTGCGGGCCCTCGCCGATGAGCGCGTGCCGGTGTTCGAGGAGTCCTTGCGCCGGAGCGATGGCACCGTCGTGGAGGTGGACTACATCCCGCTGCGGCACGGCGATGTCTACGCTGGCTGCTACTGGGTCTACCGTCTCTCCACGGAGGCGGCCTCCGCCGACGAGGAGATGCGAACGCACAATCGGGATCTCGAACAGCGGGTGCTCGAGCGAACCCGTGAGCTCGCCCGGACGAACTTCGATCTCGAAGCCAGCCTGCGCAGGCTCGGCCAGACGCAGGAGCAGCTCATCCACGCGGGCAAGATGGCGGCCGTGGGGACGCTGGTGGCCGGCCTGTCGCACGAGCTCAACAATCCCCTCGGGATCATCGTCGGGTACGCCCAAGGCCTCCTGCGACGGGCGCCGCACGATGCGCCCGGCCGCGAGTCGCTGGCCGCGATCGAACGCCAGGCGCTCCGCTGCGCTCACCTCGTCCGCTCACTGCTCGACTTCTCGCGCAGCAGCCGCTCACAGCCGGAGGACACGGCGGTTCCGCCGCTCGTCGAGCGCGTACTCGAGCTCGCGGCCGGTCAGGCGCGCCAGCGCAAGATCGAGCTGCGCTGGGCCCCGCGCCACCCGCTTCCGGTCCTCGTCAGTCGCCCCCAGGACATCGAGTCGGTCCTGATGAACCTGGTGTCCAACGCCATCGACGCGACGCCCGCGGGAGGGTCGGTCACGCTCTCGGCGGCCCCCATGGCGCGAGGCGGTCGAGCGGGCGTGGAGATCAGCGTCATCGACACCGGGACCGGGATTCCTTCGCACGTGCTCCCGCGAATCTTCGATCCGTTCTTCACGACCAAGCCGATCGGTCAGGGCACGGGTATCGGTCTTCCGCTCAGCCGCCAGGCCATCGAGGCTCACGGCGGCGCGATCGACGTGCGCACGGCCGAGGGAATCGGAACCACGATGCGCGTTTGGTTGCCGCTAGAGCCGCCCAGCACCGCCGCGACCCCCGAGCCGGCGATCTCCGAGCTCGGCCCCGCGGGGCGCCATCGCATGACCGCCGCGGGAGGTGGCTAGTGCACCGCGTGAACGCCCTCCCCAAGGTGCTGCTGGTCGAGGACGAGCCCGACTTCCGGAACCTGGTGGCGCATGAGCTCGGCGAGGAAGGCTATGGCGTGTCCGTCGCCACCGACGGGCTCGCCGCCATCTCCTGCCTGGCCGAAAACGAGTATGACGTCGTCGTCACGGACGTGCGCATGCCGGGCGCGAGCGGCGTCGAGGTGCTGCGCGCCGCGCGGACCCGGATGCCCGACACCGAGATCGTCATGACCACCGGCTACGCCTCGCTGGATCTCGCCATCGAGTGTCTACGCGCCGGCGCGTTCGACTTCGTTCAGAAGCCCTTCAACGTCGTCGATCTCGTGTCGACGGTGGGACGGGCGCTGGCCAGGCGCAGGCTGCGCACGACCCGCGAGCTGGTCCAGGCCGGACAGGCAGTGCTGGCGACCCAGGAGATCGAACGCCTCCCGGAGGTGATTGTCGAGGTGGCGCGCCGGGCGATGGAGGCCGACGACGCTTCATTGATGCTGCCGGACTCGGAGGGACGCCTCTACGTGGCCTACTCCTCGAGCCTGCTCGCCGAAGTGCGCGCCGCGATGGGCGGCGAGGAGCGGGTGGCCTCCCGGATCGCCCGGCAACGTGAGCCGGTGCTCATCACGAACGGCCTCGGCGGCGACCCGCGCTTCGCCGACATCAAGGACTACCGCCGCGTCTCGTCGAGCATCGTCTACCCGCTCTTGGCCCGCGAGCGTCTGGTCGGGGTGCTGAACCTGAACCGGGCCGATCCGGAGCGGCCATTTCGCCAGGTCGACGTGGACCGGGCAGCGGTGCTCGCGTCGCAGGCGCTGCTGGCGCTGGAGAACTCGCGGTTGCTGCGCCAGATGGTGGCCTCCGAGCGCCTCGCCTCGATCGGCCAGCTCGCCGCCAGCGTCGCGCACGAGATCAACAACCCAGCCTCCTACGTCCTCAGCAATCAGGAATTCCTCCAGCGCGGTGTCGGTCAGCTCGCCAAGCTGGCGGAGGCCATCGCGGACGAGCCGCCGGCGTCCCGCGTCCAACAGGTGTGGAAGGCCCTCGGCGGGGGAGTATTTCTCGATGACCTGTTGCAGGCGACGGGCGATCTGGCCGAAGGGGTGGGCCGCATCCGCGAGATCGTTTTCGACCTGCGCGGCCTCGCCCGGACGGGCGACGCTCCCGTGCTCGTCGACGTGAACGACGCCCTACGCTCCGCGCTGCGGGTGGCGGCGGCTCAGCTTCGTGGTCGCAAGTTGGCGACCGACTTCGGCCAGGGGACCACGACGCTCGGCAGCACGGGGCGCCTGTCCCAGGTGTTCCTCAACCTGCTCGTGAACGCGGCGCAGGCCGTCGCCGAACGCGACGATGCCTTCGGCGAGATTCGCATCACCACCCGGCGCGACGGGGCGAATGTGTTGGCTGAGATCTCGAACAACGGTCCGGCGATCCTGCCCGAGCACCTCCCGAGAATCTTCGAGCCGTTCTTCACCACGAAGGGCCCCGGGATCGGCACCGGCCTTGGCCTGTCCACCAGTCGGGACATCGTCCGCCGCTTGGGGGGCGAGATTCGCGTCGACTCCGCGGCCGACCGCGGCACTCGCTTCACGGTGTCGGTGCCCGCGGTGTCCGCGAGAATCGTCCCGGGCGGCGCGAACGCGACCCCCGTCCCGACGACACAGACCCCCGGGCCCAAGCTGGTCGATTGATTGATCGAGGTGTGGCCCTCCCGGCGGGGCGAACTATGGCATGCTTCTTCGCCACGTTCGGCACCCCCCATGCGAATCGTCGCTCTTGTCATCACCAGTTTGCTCGCCACCACGATGGGAGGCTGTCTCGATCGCGGCGGCCTCGCTCCCATCGGTGACGCGGGCACCGCGGGCGGCTCGGGGGCGGCGGCCGGTCGCGGAGCGGGCGGCAAGGGGGCGACAGCGGGCACGAAGGGGGCGGGCGGGGCGATCGGTGGACATGGCGGGAGCCTCGTCGCGACCGGCGGCGCCATCGGCACGGGGGGAGGAACGGGCGGCAAGGGCGTCGGCGCAGGTGGCTTCGGCACGCTCGGAACCGGCGGGGCGACCGCCTCGTCCGGCGGTCACGTAGCCGCGACCGGGGGCAACGCCGGAACGGGCGGCGTCACCGGAGCGGGCGGCGGGCCGGTCGCCTGCCCAGCTGTCGCGTGCAATCTCGCTTGTCCTTTCGGGAACGAGGTCGACTCGAACGGCTGTCTGCTGTGCAAGTGCAAGCCGACCCCCTGCCCCGCCGTCGCTTGCCCCGTGATGTGTCCGAACGGGTCGTACGCGGACGCGTCTGGCTGCGACACCTGCAAGTGCAGGCCACCCGCGACGTGCGTCGAGAGCGATTGCATCACGCCCCAGCCCCCCGGTGGCCCGAGCGTCGATTGCGAGGACGGGTCCGTGAGCGGCTGGCGCTGCCAGCCGACCCCGATGGGCGGGTGTGCCTGGCAATTGCTCAGCTGCCCCTCGCGCTGTAACACGATCAGCGACTACGACAAGTGTGTCGGCGATCCGACGTGCATGTGGCTCGCGCCCGGATGCGCGGAACCGGCCCTCGTGACCGCCGGCTGCTACGCGCGGGCCAACCTCAACTGCACGTCGGATGCGGCGTGCGGTCTGGGGCATCAGTGCCTGAAGCGGGTGATCAACCCCTGCTTCAACGCGCCTTGCTTGGCCTGCGCCGAGACGGTGACGGTCTGCCAATGAGGCGACCGAGCCCCGGCCAGCGTCCGCGCGCGCTTCCGTGAACGATCGTCGACCACCCATCGCGGCCGAGCTCGCTCCGGTCCCGCTCGTCATTCTCACGGGGTTTCTCGGCGCCGGCAAGACGACGGTCCTGAACCGCGTGCTCGGGACGCAACACACCCGCCGGGTGGCCGTGCTGGTCAACGAGCTCGGGCGAATCGACATCGACGCGGGCCTCATCCGGGGACGAGCGGGGGACGTCCTCGAGCTGTCGGGCGGATGCGTGTGTCACCAGCTCGGCGTTCAGCGTGAGCTGTGGTCAGCGCTCGACGACGTGGTCACCCGCTCGCGCCCCGACCTCGTCGTCCTGGAGACCACGGGCCTCGCCGAGCCCGACGCGATCCTGCGCGGTCTCGACGAGCTACGGGGAAACTCGGAGACGAACCGGGCGCTGGTCGTGGCCTCGGCGGTGGTCACGATCGTCGACGGCGAATGCGGCCTCGAACAGCTCGACCGGCATGACGAGGCCCGCGAACAGGTCCTCGCGGCCGATCGTATCCTACTGTCGAAGCTGGACCGGACGGCAACCGCCGCGCGACTCGTGGCCTTGCACCGCCGCCTCGTCGAGCTGAACCCGGCCGCCGAACGCGCGGCCTTTGCGAACGACGACGCGGGGACGGCCGCGCTCGTGCCGTGGCTCTTCCTGCCGGGCCGACGACAGCGCGGGCCCGGACGCGCGCGCGCTCATCACCGGCATCCTCATCAGCTCGCCGCCGCGACGTTCGTCGATCCCGCGCCCCTGGCCAGCGAGGCCCTGCTGCTGGTCTGCCAATCGCTCGGAGACCGCCTGGTGCGCGCGAAGGGTTTCGTGAACCTCGCCGGCGAAGCGCGACGGGGGTTTCTGGAGCGCGCCGGGGCGCGCACGACGCTCGAGCTCGGGGCACCATGGGGGGCGGAGCCTCCCCTCACGCGGCTCGTCCTCATCGGGGAGGGACTGGACGAAGCAGCGTTGCATCGCCAGCTGTGGGCTTGCCGCGCGCCAACGCGACTATTGTAAAAAGGACCCTCAGCGGGTCCTTTGAATCCCCCGCGAAGGCGCGTGCGAGTCAAGCTCGCCCGCGCCTTCGCGACTACTCGGCGGGGTGAAACGACGGTTCGCGTAGCTGACGGCGCGCCGTGTAGATGAAGAGGAGCCCCGAGAGGCCGAACGCCAACACCGTGATCAGCAGGCTGTGGGCCACGGTGGCGTGCGCCCCGATCAGTCCGACGACTGAGGCGGCCGGCGCGTCACCGAGCACATGGGCGCCGAACAAGAACACCGCCTGCAACGTGGCCGAGTAGCGGGGCGGTGCCAGCTGGTCGACCACCACCGCCGCCGGTCCGTTGTACATCGAGAGCAAGAACACGCTCGCCGTGGTCAGCATAGCGAACAAGGGTTTGTTGGACACCAGCAGGCACCCGAGGCCCATGGGAACAGCCATCAGCAAGGACACTCCGACGACCAGGGCGTGCCCGCCCTTGCGTTTGCGTCCGACCTTGTCGCCGATGAAGCCGCCGGTCACGACGCCGCCGATGCCGCAGCCGAGACCGATGGCCAACATCAACGCGCTTCCCCCGAGCACCGAGAAACCGCGCTCGTCGATGATCAGCCAGCGCGCCCAGAACAGCAGCCCGCTGACGCCGAAGGTGACCAGGATGCCGCCCAGCAGGCTGGAGATGAAGGTTGGGTTCAGCAGGTAAGCCCGGGCCGGCTCGCCATGTGGACGGTCGATGTGCGGCGGCGCGGCGATGAAGGCCGCCAGCAGCGCCAGCAAGACGGACGGGATACCGGCGATCCAGAACACCCCGCGCCAGCCGATCGAAGGGGCCAACACGGCGCCGAGGAACAAGCCCGTCGACCCGCCCACGGCCATGCCGGCGTTGTAGATGCCAAGCGCCCGCCCGCGCGCCTTTGGTGGCGCGTCCGCGCACAGCAAGGCGTTGGCGCTGGGGCCGTAGGAGCCCTCGCCGATGCCCACCACCGCCCGGAATATCAGCAGCATCGTGAACGAGCTCGACAGCGCCGAGCCGATGGTCGCCATGCTCCAGATGAGAACGCCGGCAAAAATGACCCTCCTCGGCCCTACGCGGTCGGCGATCGGGCCCGAGATGAGCGAGGCCAGCGCGAAGACGCCCAGGTTGACCAGCGACAGGAGCCCGAGGCGGAACTTCGACAGCCCAAAGCTGTGGGCCAGGAAGGGCGTCATGCTGTAGACGACCTGGCGGTCCATGTAGTTGAAGAAGTTGATCGTCGTCAGCAACGGCAACGGCCGGATTCCCCGCCGCGGCGCCGCAACCGCCAGGCTACCCACCCCCACCGGGCACCTGGCGCGGGGTACGGAACAATGACGAGAGCTGCTTTGGGGCGCTGTTCATGACCTCACGGTGGCGGGAGGGTAGCAGACTGGCGACGCCCTGGCAGCCTGCGATCATCGCGCCGATCACGGTTGACAACCCCGGGGCGGCAGACTTCGCGCGGCGGCGTGGGACCGGGACAATTCGGCGGGGCTCGGGAATAGCCGGCGACAACCTGATAGTTTGTCATTCGCATGGTCCGGCTGGCCGCACGCGCGGGGTGTCTGCTGGGAGCGGCGACGCTCGCGGGTCTGCTCGTGAATGGCGTACGCGCCGACGGCGTGCGGTTTTCGAACTTTGTCGCGCCGAACGCCTGTGCGAACCCTGGCGAAGGCGAGACGTCCTCCCCCGCCGCTCCCGCTGTCGAGGTGATGGCTCCCGGCGACGCGGCCGGTCTCTGCGGCGACCCGACGACGTTGATTGCCGACGTCCGCTCCGCCGACGAATTCGCGAAGGGCCACGCCAGCGGCGCGATCCACCTTCCTTGCGGGGCCTCGGGCCAGGTCGCCGACACCGCCGTGGGATTGGTCAGGGGCCGACAGACCCTGATTCTTTATGGCTCGACCACCGCGGATGCCCGCCGGGTGGCCGAGGAGATGCGGCGGCGCATCCACCGGGCGGACTTGCGGGTGGTCGCGCTCGCGGGCGGCTTTGCCGCGTGGGACCAGGCCGGTCTCGCCTGCGCGTCGGGGCCATGCGCCGCTTGCCCGGGCCCGTCACGCGACGCCACTCAGGATCCGCGCCATCCGTGAAGCCCTCGTGAGCCCCCTGCCCTTCGCTGTGTTTCTCGTACGCCTGACGATCGGCGGCCTGCTCGTCGTCGCGGGGTTCTTGAAGCTCCGGGCTCCCGTGGCCTTCGCCACGGAGATCGCGAACTACCAGCTCTTCCCGTCGGTGGCGCCCTACGTGGCGGCCACCTTGCCCCTCGTCGAGATCTTGATCGGCGCGGGGTTGATCCTGTTCCCAAGGCCCTGGAGGCGCGCCGCCGAAGCCGTCGCTCTGGGGCTCACCGTCGTCTTCGCGAGCGCGGTCGGCTCCGCTTACGCGCGGCGCATCGACATCGATTGTGGTTGTTTTGGCACCGGTGGGGGCGCCATCAACGGCCTGACCTTGCTCAGAAACGTGGCCCTGGTCGCCGCCACGGTCTTCCTGTTGAGGTTCGATCGCGGCCGCGCCACCTCCCGCCGGCCGCAGTGACCTGGCGCTGCTCTTCGGGCGCTACCGCGCGAGCGAGCTCGCCCAGATCCCCAGCGCCGCCAGCAAGCAAACGCCGCCAGCGATCAAGATCCACGTTCGGGGAAGGGCGATGGGGTGGGTGGTCGCCGCTCGCTGCTTGCCCCCGCCGAGGCCGCTCGAGAGGTCGTCGATCATCGCCTTCATGGAGGGGTACCGGTCCTCGACGTCGACGCTGAGGCCGCGTTCGATGATCGGGAGCACCCACGCCGGCACCTCGGAGCCCTCGGGGGGACGCCGCACGTTCCCCGACAGGACCTCGCGCGCCAGGTTGATGAATGTCGTACGGTCGAACGCGCCCAGAAGCAGCGACAACGAGACGCTGCCCAGCGGCGTATGTCGTGACGCGGGAGGCGTTGCGGCCATGTCCGATTCGAACGGCGTCTGACCGTACAGCGCCCGGTAGAGGGCGACGCTGAAGCTGAACTGATTGCAGAAATGATCGGCGGCAGCGCCGCGGAATTGCTCGGGCGCGAGATACATCGCTGCGCGCATGCTATCGAGCGCCGCCATTCGTTGCTGGAGCGAGTGCGCCGCCGTCCGGAGCTCCTCGGTCGGGCTGGCCGCGCGTGATCCAGGCGGCTTGGCCGCGGTCAGTTCCCTGAGCTGCACTTTTCCGTCCGCCCCGACGAAGATGTTGTCCAGGCGGACATCCTCGTGAACGATCTTCGCGGCATGATCTGCCGCCAGCAGCTTTCCTGCTTGCAGCATGATTTCCGTGATCTCACGCCACGACCTCTCCTTCGTCTGAAGCCAGACGTCCATCCGATCCGCTGTTGCCTCCGTCTGCATCTCGACGAACGAAGCATTCTAGGGCCGCTTCGCCTGGCACGGAAGGGTAAGTTAGGCGGCCAGGTCGTCTCCCCGCCGAGGCACGGTGGCGGCCAGCAGCTGATCCATCACGTCGTCTCGGCTGACAACCCCGATGACCAGGCGGCCAAACACCACCGGCAATCGATCCACCGCGTGCTCGTCCATCAGCGTCGCCGCCTGATCCAGCGTCGTTTCCTGGTTGACGGCCGGCCCGAACGGTCGCGCGCACCAAACGGCGCTCTTGCCGGCAGGAGCGGCCTCGAGCTCATCGACCCTGGCGAGACCACCCGACGCGGGCTGGCCACCGCCGCCGAACATCGCGTACGTCTTGCCCTTGCAGCGCAAGACCTGTGCGGCCTTGTCCGCCGGGAACCACGCGGGGAGGCTCATCCAATCGTCCGTCATGACCCACTCGACCAGAGGGGTCGCTCGGCTGGCGTGCGCGCGGCCAGGGGTCCCCCTCTCCTTCCCGGTCCAGGGCTCGACGATCGAATGGGTTTTCATTTCTCGGCTCATGATTCGTCCCCGGTCTTCAATCGGCGTGCCATTGGTCTGGGCGCGAACATCGCGCAGAGGCGCCCATTTATCGTCCGACCTGGGTAACTCTTGAGGCGAAGCGACAACTATCTGGTCACCGCTGGGTAACCAGTTCGGTCGAGGCGGGGACTTCGGAACGTCGAGGAGGCGCGGACGTACACGGACTGCTAGTCGGCGAGGCCCGCGTAGATGGCCTGTACGTCGTCGTCGTCGTCGAGCGCGGCCAGAAAGGCCTCTACCTCGGCGCGGGCCGTGGTATCGACGGAGACCGGGTGCTTCGGCCTCCAGCCGAGCGCCACCGAGCTGACCGACCATCCCGCGACCCCGAGCGACTTCTGCGCCGCCTCGAGATCGGGTGGATCCGTGTAGAAACGGAAGGCTCCTTCGTCGGCGCCCTCCACGTCTTGCGCGCCCGCCTCGATGGCGGCCGCCTCGGCATCGAGGTTCCCCGGCGACCCCACGGGGGGCGTGGCCTCGATGATGCCCACATGTGCGAAGTCCCAAGACACAGCCCCCGAAGTGGCAAGCTGTCCCTTGCGAAACAACACCCGCACGTTGGTGGCCGTTCGGTTCTTGTTGTCGGTCAGGCACTCGACGATGACGGGCACCTGGTGGGGCCCAAAGCCCTCGTAGGTCACCGTCTCGTAGACGACGTTTTCGTCGAGCAGCCCTGCCCCCTTCTTGATCGCGCGCTCGAGCGTGTCACGCGGCATGGAGGCCTTCTTGGCAGCCTCGACGGCCATGCGCAGCCGGGCGTTCATGTCGATGTCGGCGCCCGCGCGCGCCGCGATCATGATCTCCTTGGCCAGCTTCGTGAAGACGCGGCCCTTGGCGTC
>CAYUFS010000095.1:0-13012 GCA_964443975.1 uncultured Myxococcales bacterium
AGAACCTGCGCGATCTGAACGAGCACATGGATCGCGAGTGCCGCTCGTCGGCCGCGCGGTACGGCATCAGCCTGGACGCGTGCCTGATCACGGGCATCGATCCGCCGCCCGAGGTCGAATCCGCGCTCGCGGCCATCAACACCGCGCACAACCACGTGTCGTCGGAGATCAGCCTGGCGCAGGCGTCGGCAGATCAGAAGATCGTGCAGTCGCGGCGCGCGGTCGAGATCGAGACGCTGAAGGCCCAGGCCGAGGTCGAGCCGCTCACGGCGCTCGCGCGCCAGCTCGCGGCGCTAAAGCAGGGCGGCCCGGGGGTCCTCGGCGCCTACCTGCGCAACGTCCGCCTGGCGCTTTACCAGAAGGCCGAGCGCTTGTTCCTGGAGGTGCGCGAGTGATCTCCGGGGGGATCGTCGCCGTCGTCACCTTCGTCGCCTGCTTCATCCTGGTGCCGGTGATGTTCTCGCTGGCGCGGCTGTTCGGCGTGTACACCATCGTTCACGAGCGCGAGTGCAAGGTCTACGTCCTGTTCGGCAAGGTGCTCGCGACCCTGGACGAGCCTGGCCTGCACTTCCTGTGGCCGAAGCTCGGGCCCGCGGCGCTCATCGTCAACTGGCTCGGCACGCGCTACGCGCTCGACATGCGCCTCGACCAGGAATATCTGCGCAGCCAGGCCGTGAACTCGGAGGAGGGCGCGCCGATGGGCATCGGCGTCTGGTTCGAGATGTACATCAGCGATCCGGTGGCGTTCCTGTTCAAGAACGCCGATCCGCGTGGCTCCATCCGCGCCAACGTCGGCAACGCCACCGTGCGCTGCCTGTCGAACATGCCGCTCGCCGCCATGCTCGAGGATCGCCACGCCATGAGCCTGGCGGTGCGCACGGAGGTGTCGGCGAAGGCCGACGAGTGGGGCTACGCGATCGGCTCGGTCTACATCCGTAAGGTGCACTTCCGCGACGAGGCGATGATCGCCCAGATCGAGGCCAAGGTGGTGAACCGCCTCCGCCAGGTCACCTCCGCGATCCAGCAGGACGGCATGAACCAGGTCAGCATCATCACCAGCACCGCCGAGCGCCAGGCGGCCATCGAGTTCGCGAAGGCCACGGCGCTGCGCCCGCAGATCGTGGGCGCGGCGCTTCAGGCGGTATCGCGCGATCCCGACGTGATGGAGGCGATGTTCGAGATGCTGGAGACGCAGCGCCTGCTCGACGGCGCGGCGAAGATCACCCTCGTGCCGACCGGCACGGGAAAGCTCGCGCCGCTGCTGACCGGGTCGCGGTGACGCCCAGCGAAGGCGCTTCATCAGGTGCCGGCTAGAGTCCGCGCTGCTGTCGGGGAATTTATCGGTGCGCGATCTGCGAGGCGCCTGGCGGGACGAGTACGAGCGAACCCTGGGTTTGCGCCCGGCGGATGACAACCAGGGCTGCCTGCAGGACGGACACTGGGCGGCGGGCATGTTCGGCTACTTTTCCACCTATGCCCTCGGCAACCTGGCCGCCGCTCAGCTCTACGATGCGGCTCGGGCGGCGGAGCCTGGACTCGAGCTCGCCCTCGAGCGCGGTGACTTCGGCCCGCTGCGTGCGTGGCTACGGGTACAAGTGCATGGGCATGGCTCGACGCACGGCTTCTTCGAACGCGTGCGCATCGCCACGGGACAGGACCTCTCCATCGCCCCACTCGTGCGATTGCTCGAAGGCCGCTATCTTTGATTTCGGGCCGGCGGCGACCGCCCACGGGTCGGGGTTGCCGCGGCGCCGGCAAGCCGAGCTCGGCTGCCCGTCGCGGTTCGAACGCTGATTTCCAGCTCCGCGCCGGCGGAGATTGATTTCATACGCGACGCCGCCCAAGATCGGCGCGCTGGTGTTGCACCAGAACGGACAGGATCTGCATGGCAAGCGACGGCTCCCGCCTCGTTGACGCGCGGATCGGCGATTCGAAGGGGATGTGGGGCGAATTGGCGGATTCGGGGTGGGGCTCCGGATGGGCGGGACCCGGTCTGTGACCTGCGGAGACGATTGACCTGAAGACGCCGTCAGGGGACTTGCAGTAACGTCATCAGCTCACCGTTGCTGCCCATGGTGCACTGTCCTGCGGTCGCTTGGCTCGCCAGGCACGCGCACGTGCGCATGGACAGACACTTCGTTGGAATGTCGACGCAGGTGTGGGTGGGGACAGCGCCCACGGGCCCGCCCTCGATGGTCCTGCAGTATTGGCTCATCGTCTGGCACTTGCCGTCGCCGCACGAGAAGCACGGCGCGGGCGCCGCTTCCATCGATTGCCAGTGACCGCCGGTACACTGGAGCCAGTTGCAGAACTGACAGACGTCGGTGCAGGGGCCACCGCAGGTGGCGCCCTCGGTGGTGCAGGCTGCCCCGCTCGCCGCGATCGCGCACGAGGAGCCGCCGCCGGCGCCGCCCACGTCTCCGGTGCTCGCTCCGCCGCGACCTCCCGCGCCGGCGGCGCCGCCGCCCGTGCCGCCGCCCCCGACTCCACCGGACGGAGATCCGCCCGTGCCCACCTTGCCACCTGCTCCATTACCCCCCGCGCCGCTGCTGCCCGCCAGGCCAGCCTTGCCGGCTCCTCCGCCCGTGCCACCGGCGCCACCGGTACCGACGGTGCTCCCGGCCGCGCCCCCGGTGCCGGTGCCCGAAGTCGTCTGCCCGCTGCCGCACGCTGCGAGCAAGAAGAGCGGCACGCCCAGGACGATCGAGAATCGCAGGTCGCGAAGGGAAGTGGGCCGCTCCGCCGAGACGGAGGACGCTGAAACGATTCGGTCTTCATTCATCGTCTGCCACGCTAGCGCAACGACTGTGCCACGGGTGAGGTCGGGCCTGTCGCCGCGGTCTTCGGAGCGTGACCCGGACGCGGCGGTCCCACCGCACTCAGAAATTCGAGCCTGTCGCCAGAGGCCCGTGGAAGCGAGTCAGCCGGTTCGGGGAGACCCAGCCAGTCAAGTCCGGTGTTTAGCCAGAAACACGACCGTACCCGCTGTGGCATCGGCAAACCGGCGCTTGATTGATCCGTGGCAATCGAACTCCTGGGCCCTCCGGTCGGCCGCCGCTGGATTAGAGCGCGAACACCTTGAGCGCGATCGCGAGGCAATACGGACACTGTGCGCTGTCCATCCGCCCGCAATACCGCGACGTGAGCGGAGCAGTGTCAAGAGAAGGGCGGGGTGGTCGCCCCGGTGAAGGATCGCGCCGTTGTGATCCGCGCCGGCGTCGCCCACACTCTCGCTGTCATGGGGCTCGCCTCGAACGCATCACCGGTCGTTCGCCTGCTTCGCGCGGCGGCGCTCGCCGGATCCTTCGTGTCGCTGGGCCCGGCCTGTCGGACGGGCCGACCGGCGGAGCCCGGGGCGCCGTCTTCCGGGTCGGCGCTGGTGTCGCCAGCCGACGACGAAGCGGTGATCGGCCGCGGAATCTTGCGGCGCGCGGGCGAGCAGATCGTCGACGCTTCGGGGCGGCCGGTGCGCTGGCGCGGCGTCGCGTTCGGCAACCAGGTGTGGGGTGGCCGCGCGCTCCCGGTAACCCACCACGACGAAGCTGATTTCCAGCGCGTCCGGGCGATGGGGATGAACGCCGTCCGCTTTTACATGTTCTACGGGACGTTCGAGGACGACGTCACGCCCGGTCGGTACAAGGAGGCGGGGTGGCAATGGCTCGATCGCAACGTCGGCTGGGCGCGACGTCACGGCGTCTATCTCATCCTCAACATGCACGTGCCCCCGGGGGGCTTCCAGTCGAACGGCGAGGGGCACGCCCTGTGGGAGAGTCCCGCCCTGCAGGATCGCCTGGTGGCGCTGTGGCGGGCGATCGCGGCCCGCTACGCCGGCGAGCCCATCGTCGCCGGCTACGATCTGTTGAACGAGCCTGGCGTGTCGCGCGGCAAGGCCCAGTGGCAGTCGCTCGCGGCCCGGATCACCAGGGCCATCCGCGAGGTCGATCCCCGCCACATCATCATCGTCGAGCGCGTGAACTCGATCGCGAAGAAGTGGACCAACGACGACGACATGAACTTCTTCCTGGTGGACGACGCGAACGCCGTCTACACGTTCCACTTCTACGATCCGTTCCCCTACACCCACCAACTGGCGTCCTGGGCGCACATGGGCGAGGGCGGCAAGTACCCCGACGACAACAAGCTGGCTCGATCTTCGGACACCAAGTGGCTCAACATCGCCACCTTCGACAGCCCGACGCTTCCGCCCGGCGACAGCGGCTGGACCCACTCGGTGAGCCCGCCGCTCGTGGCCAGCGACGCCCGGGCGCGCGTCGGGCACGTCTCGCTGGTCGGTCGCGCGGTGGGCGCCGGCCGGGCGGTCTTCGACGATCTGGTGATCGAGGAGCGGGACGAACGCGGCGCCCCGCCGGGCGAGGTGGCGCGTCTCGATCTGCGCAACACCGGCGGCTGGTACTTCTGGAGCGTCGACGGTAGCGGCCGCAGCGGGAGCCTCGCCGACGGGCACGGCGGGCCGGGCGCGCTGACCATCGACGGCACCAGCGACGACGCCAACCTGGGGTCCGCGCAGCACGAGTTCGCGCTGAAGCCGGGGCACGCCTACACCGTCAGCGGCTGGATGCGGGGCGAGCGCCTGCCTGCCGGGGCCCGCGTGCAGATTCGCCTGGATTTCCTGGGCGTGGACGGTCCGGTGATGGGGTGGAATCGGGACTTCCTGCGCGCCGCCGTCGATCGCTACCGCGCGTGGGGCCACGCCCACGGCGTCCCGCTGTTCCTGGGCGAATTCGGGCTGCACCGCCCCTGCTTCGAGCAGGACCGCGGCGGGCTGGTCTGGGTCGAGGACATGCTCGACCTCCTCGAGGAGGACGGGCTGTCGTTCACGTATCACGCGTATCACGAGGACGCGTTCGGGATCTACCGCGGAAACGGCCGCGTCGATCCGGCGCGGGCGAACCAGGGATTGATCGATCTGTTCACCCGCAAGCTCGCCTCGTCGCGAACGGGCGGACACTGACCTGGCGCGGGCCCCAGGCAGCGAACGGCAGCGGCGCAGGTCACTTCACCGGGACGCAAACGGAGGCGCAAGCGGTTGCCGGGGCGTGCCGCCGCCGCCCACTCGGGTGGCGGAGTTGCTGTCGACCACGGGCGACGGATCTCGTGGGCGCCGCTGGGGATGCGGTCGACGGTGGCGGCGGCCGGGGTGGGCCCCGCGACTTCGAGGTACAAGCCGCGTACTTGGCGCAGGTCATGGACGGACCGCGGCGTCGCGCGGTTTGACGGTTCGTCGCTCTACTCCGAATCACGCGAAACCTCTGCCGTCGCACGGTCGAGAAGACCACCGACGGACAGCCGCGCGGCCCAACTGCGCACGTAGCCCATATCCAGCCCGTCTCCCTGCGCGCGCAAGACGCCGAGGATGTCGTGCCACTGCCGGTCGGAGATCTCACCGCCCTCGCGGTACCAAAGCAGCTTTCGCAAGACGCTGTCTTCGGGGGCCTTCACGACGAGCTGCACCCCATCGCGAACCGTGACGGCGCGACGGCGGGAGAACTCGGATTCGTCATACGGACCATGGGCGTGGCCAAAAAGGTCGATCTTCAGAACCTGCGGCAGGTAGAAGATGTTCGCGGATCTCCCATGCAGGACGGCGTCCCTGAGCATCTCTCCGTCGATCTCGAAGTCGGGGCCCAGCGCGGCTGCGAAGTCACCGAGCTTGCCTACGGGTATGTCGATGACGAAGTCGATGTCGTTGGTCGCGCGCGGCTGCCCGTCGAGAGAGCTTGCCAGACTGCCACCAACGAAATACCGCGCGCCCACCGATTCCAACGCCCTGGCGACCCGCAGCGCCACGTCGATGACGTCTTCAGGCCGGTCGCTCATGTTTCGGACGCCCGTCGAAAAGCCTGCGCGCGACCTTGGCGCCGTACAGTCGCTCCGCAAGGCGCTCGTGAAGCTCTCGCGCCGAAAGAATTGATCCTGGGTGCGCAGCCTGGATCCCCGCCATCGCAAGCTCGCGGGTCGCGCGCGTCAGGCTGGCGCAGATCGCGAGCCGCTGCGCGGGTCCGGCGCTTCGGATCAACTCGAAGTACCGGCGCTTCGCCTTGGCCGGGGTGTCGTCCACGAGCACGAAGCTAACACGCCGGGACCCGGGCCAGCGCCGTCACCACGCAGGTGACCTCGCCGATGGCGACGCGAGGCCGAAGCCTTGGATGGCCAGGTTGTCGCTGAGCATCAGCGAGCCGCAGCCGACGATGGTGGTCAGCGAACAGATGAAGACGGAGCTGTCGAATGGCATGCCCGCTTTTGGGGACGAATCACTGCCGTTGCCACTCGGGCGCCGGCACCGGCCGGATCAGCGCCGCGTGCGACAGCCAGGCGAACAGCGTCTCGAGATCGTCCCGCTCGCAGTCGGGAAACGCGCGCGCGGCATCTTCGACCGAGAACGCCGCGGCGGTGCCCAGCACCCAGTCGATGATTGGCCGCACCTCTTCGCTGACCGCCAGGCCCGTTTCGGCCTGCGGCCGATCCGTTGGTCCGCTCAGGACCGTGCACCTCGACAGCCCAGCCACATCGCCGGCCTCGTACCTGAGGCTCGAGTTGGGGAGGCGGATGTAGCGCGTGAAGCGGAGGTCCACCGGGTACTGGCGCTGCCCGCCCGTCGTGAACGCCTCGCTCGACCACGCCTTGTACGCGTCAGAGGCGGGCAGCGTGCGCAGCCGGCCGGCGAGATCGCCCATCAGCCCGGCCAGCGCGTCCTGCTCGCGCCCGGCGGCCTCGCCCGCCGCCCAGCCGCCATAGCCGCGGGCCCGCCACTCGGGCGACTGGCCCGCGTAGTGCCGCAGCAGGTTCAGAAGCAGCGCCAGCCGCGACGGGGCGCGCACCACCACGACGATCGACAGCGCCTCGCCTGACTGGCCGGCCGTCGTGTGCCACGTGCCGGCGGGCATGAACAGCACGGACCCGGGCCGCAAGGTGGCGCTGCTCAACCCGCGGGCCATGATCTCGTCGGTCGTCCTCGGGAAACCGTGCCGGTACGCCTGCGCCCAGTCCGGCTGCGCGGCACCGATGGGGGTGAACTGGACGTCCGGGTTCTCGACGTAGCCGTTCGGGGCGTAGCGAAACTCCTTCTCGCCGCGGACCTGGATCAGCAGCTGATCGAAGCGATCGTGGTGCAGCGACAGCCCCGAGCCGGGCGCGTTGGCGAACGCCGCGAGCGACGCGCATTCGAGCAGACCGAGCGCCGCCTCGAGTGCCCGCAGCCAGGGGGCCGAATCCGGTAACGCGCGATCGAGCTCCACGAAGTAGACGGTCAGGCCCAGCCGCAGCAGAGCAGACGCGTGCGCGCCCGCCACGGCCACCTGGACCCCGTCCTGCGCGGTGCCGTTCGACACCTGCAGCGCGCCCGTATATCCGCGCACCAGCGTCTCGACGCTGTCCATCAGGCCCGCGCGCATGAACGCCGGAAGACGGGCCACGTCGCCGTGCCGGACCACCAGGTCCGTACTGGAGAACAGCTCGGGCGCGGCGACGCCGAACAGGTCGAGCATGGGGTCCGACGACATCAGACATCGCCATGGTACGATGAAACCCGTCTTCGGGCGCATCGACGTTCCAAAGACGCGGGGAGGGACGATGGACAAGCCGGCCAGCACGCGCAAGCGATTGTTGATCACGGGCATCGGGGCGATGGGCGTCGCGTTGATCACCCCGTCATGCGGCAGCGGTTCGGGCGGCACGACGGGGTTCCCGGGCGTCGTTGTCACGGACACCGGTGGCAGCGGCAACGGTGGGTCCGGCAGCGGCAACGGTGGGTCCGGCGGCGGCGGCGGCGGCTCCGGCGGCGGCTCCGGCTCCGGCGGCTCCGGCTCCGGCGGCGTGGGCGCCACGGGCGGCGCCATCGGCACCAGGGCGACGGGCGGCGCCGGAGGTGGCGGCGCGGCGGGACACGGCGGAAGCGGTTCGGGTGGCAGCGTGACCGGCACCGGCGGCGCGATCGGGACCTTCGTCGGCAGCGGGGGCACCGCGGGCGGCGGGTTTCATGGCGTCGTCATCATCGGGACGGGCGGCCAGGACGGCGGCGGCAACGGTGGCAACGGTGGCCACGGCGGTGGCAATGGTGGCCACGGCGGTGGCAATGGTGGCCACGGCGGTGGCAACGGTGGCCACGGGGGTGGCGGTGGCAACGGTGGCCACGGCGGCAACGGCGCGGCCGGCGGTGCCGCTTAGCGCGGGGGCCGGGGAGCGCGGGCCCGGTACTGCCTCAGGTCGTCGGCACGTCGCCAGAGCAGATCGTCGATGCACACGACGTCTTGTCGCCGCACGGGTCTCGCTTGCGAAGCCAGTCCTTTTGCTCGGCTCGGATCTCGGTGCGGCGATGGCGACGAGCGGGCCGTCAGCGCGACTTTGCCCGGCTCGCCGTTCGTGTGACGCTGCCTCGGCCGCCCGATCTCGAGCGCCTGTTCGAGGTCGCCGACCGCGCCTGGCGACTCGTTTCGGCGCGCGCTGGGGCGGGGCGAGCCCGCTGTCGCTGGCCTCCGGCGAGCGTGGCCTTGAGCGCCTCCATCAGATCGACGACCTTGCCGGGTTTCTCCTCGCCCGGCGCGCCACCGATCTCCTCCCCCTTGTCCTTTTTGCGCACGATCTCCATCACCCGCTGCTTGAAGGTGTCCTTGTAATCCGTGGGGTCCCAGTGCCCCGACAGCGACGCGATCAGCTGGCCGGCCAGGGCCAGCTCCTGCTTACCCACGCTCGCCTTGCGGTGGGGTGCGATGTCGAGATCCTTGGCGCTGCGAACCTCGTCGGGAAAAAACATGGTGTGCAGCGCCAGCACCTCGCCGAAGGGGCGGATGCAGACGATGTACTCCTTCGTGCGCATCACGAACCGCCCGATGGCTACCCGCCGCTCCTCTTCCATCGCCTGGCGCAGGAGACCGTACGCCTTGCCGGCGGCTTCGCCGTCGGGGCCGACGTAGTAGGTCTGATCCCAGTTGACAGGATCGATCTCCTCGAGCGGCACGAAGCGCTCGAGGTCGACCGTGTGCGACCTTCGAGGCTCGGCCGCCTCCAGCTCGTCGTCGCTCAACGTCACGAAACGACCCTTGGCGACCTCGAACCCCTTCTCGATCTTCTCCCACGGCACCTCGTGGGTGGACCCCTCCGCCACCCTGAGGTATCGAATACGCTTCCTCGTGCCCTGCTCGAACTCGTGGAAACCCACGCGATGCGATTCTGTCGCCGAGAACAAGGCGATGGGAATGTTGACCAGACCGAAGCTGATCGAACCAGACCAGAGGGAGCGCGCCATGCCAAAGAACGCTACACGGCGCGTGCCATGGCCATTCAACGTCGGTCCGCGCCGAATGCGAGGTGCGTTGTTACGATCGCCACCCGTTGCATGACAAGCCGTAACGGACAGCGCCCCGCCGGTCAGGGCGTGACGACGATCGGCGCGTGCAGGAACTTCACCACTGAGGCCTCGTGATAGATCGCCACCAGCTCGGTGGCCCCGGCGGCGACGGTCAGATCGACGGTGGAGAGCGGCGTTGTCGTGCAGTCGCTGACCGTCTCGAGATCGAAGAACCCGAGGGTGAAGCTCCCGGGATCGACGGAGAACACCTCGGGAACGCCGGCGGATTCGGTGAGCAAGCAGGGCTGCCCCACGACCGCGAACGCGGGAACGACGGGTCCGCCCAGATCGAAGATGTTGTACGAGAAGTGCAGGTTGGCCTTGCTCGCGCTTCCGGCCACCAGCTTCGACTCTTCGAGCGTCTCCGCCGAGACGTTGGTGCCGTTGTCGACGTCCTTCACGATCACGGTGGCCTGGTTCCTGGTGGCGCCGAGCCCGGTCAGCTGGATGCGGGTGCGATCGCCCGCTACCGGCGGAACCATCCAGCTCGCGCCGGCGGCCGGCGCCTCACCGCTCGGCAGCAAGACGAACGTCGGCTCCATGGTGAACTGGTTGAGCGGCACGTCGAGGTAGGGCGAGATCGTTTCGTAGGCGATGTTCTGTCCGAGGCGCACCGGGTTGGACTTGGTGTCGGCGCCCCAGGCGTCGAAGCTCACGCGCTTGACGAGGTTCACGACGCGGACGCGGGCGGTGGCTCCGAGCTGACCGCCGCTCGTTCCGCCCGTTCCGGCGGGGGCGCCTCTACCGCCGGCTCCGCCGTTGGCATTCGTTGAAGTCGCTCCGCCGCCGCAACCGGCAGACCAGACGATGGCGGCGCTGACGACGATCCCACGGACGCGTAAGTTCAGATGACGCATCCAACAATATTCTCATATTGCCGAAGGGGCAGGGTGAAAAACCAGCATGGGCCGATGCCGCAGATCGAGGATCGTGAACACCACGTTGCCTACATCGGTTGGGAGGATTTCGTGGCCAATCAAGAGAAGATCGAGGGCGCTCGAAATCGCTCAATGCGAGTAGATCGCTGCTGGAGAGTAAGGTCAGACTGCCCCCGTAGTCGCTCGGCTGTTCGTAGTTGTAACTCACGTACGCATAGCCGAACGCCACGCGAGCCTCCGCCGTAGAAAAGGCAGCCGGCAAGGTCGGGGCGAATGACAAATACAGATCCGTGTTGTGCGTGGTCACAGTATAGGCAACGTAAACTGTGGTGTCGTTCCGCGCGACCTGGTCGCCCTGCGCGGCGATGGTTTGACTGACCGCACCGGAACGCCGGACTTGCGCTCGATGTGACTTGCAAGCCGGGTCGGTACTGACCAATCGCACCGCAATCGAATCGCTGCCGCCGGATTGTTCCGTCTCCGAAGAGCAACCCGCGAGCACCGTGCACCCGTCGGCGCGGTCGGAAACCGGCCCAAACCCGACGCGAATGTCTCGGTGGGATGTATGTCACCGGCCCCTTTCAGAACGGGACACCGACCCCCAGCACCCCCTGGATGGCAATGTCCGAGCGCGGTGACTGGCCATACAGCAAACCCATGGCCCGACCGGTGAGGTCCACCAAGAAATGGGGATGCCGCACCAGCTCCACCCCTATCTCGCCCGCGTAGGCAAACGCGCCGCGACCGTTGATGCCACCGCCGCCCAGGCGAAGGCCGAGGTAGGGGTTCCCGAACAGGCGGCGACCGCCGCCGAGGAAGTCCGAGTAGACCGCCCCGCCCACCGTCAACAGCATCGAGCGCGGGTCAGCGTCGCGGGATGGCAGGACGTCGAAGGTGAGATCGAAGCGACGTCCGAACAGGATCCCCACTCCGGCGCCATAGCGGTCGCGGTGTCGCGCGCCCCCGTCGATGAACGAGGACGCCAGGGCATGCCCGAAGAGCACGAACTTCTGCTCGGGCGCGCCGGCCACGTACTCGTCGTGGGTGGTGACGTGAACGTCCAGCGTCGCCAGCGCGACGCGATCGCCGAGGTAGCGGTGTTGACCCTCGAGGCGCTCGATATCGGCGCGAACGCGCGTCGTCTCGCGCTCGATGGACAGCACGTCGTCGAGCGAGGCGTTCGGGTGCTCGGCCATCAGCTTCTCCAGCCGGTCCATCTCGCCGCGCAGCGTGCGCAGCCGCAGCTCCTCGTCGAAGTATTCGCGCGAGACATCGCTGGTGGCAAGCTGGCTCGATTCGAGCGCCCCCAGTGTGCCCAGCCACGCCACGAAGGGCGCGACCTCGGCGGGAGGCAAGCGAACCTGAGAGCGCGCGTGAACGCCGTATTTGGCGCCGCTCAGCTCGTCGGAGACCACCACGCCGCCGCGCGCGACGGCTCCGGCGCGCACCGCGCTCGCCGTCGCGCGCACGTCGGCGGTGGAGATCTCGACCGCGCCCGACACGACCAGCTTCTGTTGCGTCTCGTCGGCCGTCGGTCGAGCGGCGGTGGGCGCCGTCGACGTCGTCTCCCCGACCTCCGCCTGGGCAAGCCGCCGCGGCAACCGCAACGCTTTGCCGACGCCGCTCATCCGTCGAACGGCGGGCGCCTCGGCCAAGGGCGAGCCCCCGCCGCTCTGCTGAACGGCCACGACGTCCTGCCACGCGGGCGTGGCCGGCAACACATTGGGGAGGGCCGGGGGCGCGCCCGCGGGTGGGCGCCGGCTCTCGAGAATCGCGCCGCACCCTGAAACCGACAGCGCCACCACGCCGAGCACTGTCACGAATCCGCGGGACCGCATCCTCCGATTGTAACCGTTGGCGGGTCGGACATTGCGGGCAAGAGGGAGCGGGCGGGGTGACCGAGGAGCGGGCACGACAGGCGGCGGTGGTGTGGTCGAGGACGTGGCGCTGTCGTTTACGGAGAGAGTGCGCGCACAAGACCAAGACCGACAAGACGACAAGACCGCACCCAGGTTGCTGTCTCCGGGCATGGTTGGAGCGTCCGATCAGCGGTGGGAGCGCCAGGTCAGCGGGCGTGAGTTGGGCCGGGAAGGGCAGACTGCAGCAGCTTCGCACGGCACGAACAGCGATCTGGACGCTTCCGAGCAGACCAACGCATCAGGGGGCAACCCGTCTGTCCGGAATCGGTCCAGTCGAATCGGAGTCAGCCTGCCGGGACGGTTTCGCAATAGGCGCCGGCGAAGTGGCGGAGCCAGAACGTGCCCGCAGGGAAGGCGACGGTCCTGACACCAGCGAGAAACAAGTCGCGTGCGTCCCTGTATGCGGCCAGCCAGCTGCGATTGCGGTTCAGGGCTTCGATCCTGCGCCAGACGTTTCTGCTGGCGACGCGGGGGCTCAGTTGGCGGCGCGGCTCGCGAGATTGGGGGCTGTCGTTCCAGTGCTGGTTGAGTACGGCGGCGCGACCAACGACGGTGCGACCTTCCTGAAAACGTTGGGAGGCTGCCCGAAGCTCGGCGTCGGCGACGCGTTCCCTGATGGTGGAGGCCAATCCGTTTGGGCAGGCGTTCAGCAGCTGGTCTGGTGCGTGCAAAGGTAGTTCGGCCGATTCGGGCATGAGGCCGTCTTCTCGGAAGAAGGTCTTTGGCCTGGTGGCGCGCAGGGGTCTGTTGGCCAGAGTGGCGGACAGCGAGTTGACGCCGGGCCAGTGATGAACCTTCTCGACGACATGGTCTTTGACGGGATTGGTCAGGGCGTAGACCATCTTGTCGAG
>CAYUFS010000096.1:0-5257 GCA_964443975.1 uncultured Myxococcales bacterium
GGTGTCGGACCAGTGCCAGAGCTCCAGGTCGAAGCGCAGGCGCGACGCGAAGGGGACCGGATCGAGGATCAGGAAGCGATTCATCGAGAACCAACCCGCGAAGCCGCCGCCGGGCGCGAGCGTCTGCGCGTGATACGGGTGGGCGAAGGTCTCGGTCGACGACCAGGCGAAGCCGAAGTAATCCTCGGTCCCGGTGCCGAACAGGCTGGGGAAATCTTCGCCGTCGACGAAGATCTTCTCGTCGCCCTCGCCCCACCAAGCTGCGCCGGGCGGGTTCTCGACGGCGAGGACGGTGCCCACCTGCTGGCCGCTGCCGTCGAGCGTCGCGAGGTGCCAGTCACGCAGCGGGCGGGTGGGCAGCCGCTCGGGGCCGCGGAAGCGCGCGTGAAACAGCAGCGTGTCGTCCGTGAACGGCCGCGCGTCCACCGTGACTGCCCCTGACACCTCCACGGGCGCCGCAGGGGCCAGCCCCGCGTCAGCCGCGGCTTCGTGCGCGATCGTCACCACCGCCCGCGAGCGAAACGGCATCCTGAAGCGACACGCGAGCGCGCCGTCCGCGGCGACCGTCATCGGCAGCGAGGCGTAGGCGTTCCATCCCGGTCCCGTCCCGAAGAAGTCCACCAGTGGCGCTCGCACGGTCTCCGCGCCGTCGAAGGCGATCGACAGCGTCGTGGCGCGCAGTCGTTCGGGATCGCGCTCGGGCGTGGAAAGCAGCAACGTCGTGATCACGCCACCGCCACCGCCGCCCGGCGCGAGTGAGGCGGGAGCCGACACGGTCGTCACCGAAGGATGTCCGGCGTCGACCAGCGCGCGCGCGATCGCCACCGATGCTCGCGCCGGTGAGGGGTGCCCGATCGGCCGCCCCCGGGTCAACGCCGCGGCCGCGCGGGCCATCGCCGGTTGCGCTCGCGTGACCTCGGCCATCGAGAAGGGGCGGACGTGCGTCGCCGCGGCCGGCAGGTACTGGCGGTAGCCGATCTGATAGTAGAGCTTGTCGACGGTTCGCCCCGAGAACGGATCGATCGAGTCGATGCTGTCGACGACCACGAGGCAGCGTTTCCGAAACGGAAACGGAAAGTAGAGCGAGTGGCCCATCGCCGTCACCTGGCCGAACGGCGCGACGAAGGGGTCGCGCTTGCCGGCGAGCAACTCGCCCATGGGGGCCTCCAGCGCGGGGCGCGGATCGTCGTCGATGTAGATGCGCAGCGTGCCCGCTGGCGCGGCCGTCCACATGCGCACGATCGCGCCTGGGCCGGTGGCGTCGAGCAGCACGTAGCGCCGGCTCCCCGACGCGGGATCGGTCTCGACGCGCACCAGGTTCGGCGCGGCGTTCGTCGCGAAGTCGTCGTTCGCGAACCACGCGTCACCGTCGTCGGGGCGCCTGGAGCGCCGATCGTAGCTCGACGCTTGCCGGGCGGCGAACGGCGCGCGGGGCAGGCGCGCGAGATGATCGAGGTCGGCCATCTCGCCCACCAACGAGAGCACGCTGATCTCGTCGTCGCCCGCGACCGGCCCGCCGTCGGGCTCGGCCCGCGCGTCGTCGTCGTCGGCCGCCATCGTTGCTGGGGCTCGGCCGCGATCCTCGTTCTTCGCGGTGCCGCCGTCGTCGCCCCGTGGAATCAGCGCCAGCACAGCGGCGATCGCGGCGACGAACGCGCCCCCGATCGCGATGTTCGCCCTGCTCGCCATGGCGGGTGAATGATCGTCTAGCGGGCCGCGCCGTCAAATGCGCCGGGAGGCGTGGGGCGAAGCCCCTTCCGCGAGCGCCGAAGGCGCGTTAGAGCATGAGCTCCGGCAACGGTCCGCCGGTGGACAGGCCGAACGTGTCGGCCTGAATGCCGTGAGCCTGCAAGATCGACATGAAGACTCGCCCGGTCTGGACGGCGCTGCGCGGGCCGACCAGCGGCCGCGGGAACGGCATCTGGGGGATGTAGTTGATGTGCCGCCCGTCGATCTTCAGGCCGCTCGCGGAGCCGCCCGCGAGCAGCACCGGCATGTCCCAGTGGTTCAGGGCCTGGCCGTCCGCGACGTTGCTGCTGAGATAGAACGTGGTCCGGTCCAGGATCGATCGGCCGTCAGCCTCCACGACCGCGTCCAACCGACTGAGCAAGTTCGCCGCCTGCTGGATCTCGTAGTTGTCGACCAAGAGCAGGGTGGCTTGATTCAGAGGCCCGGTTGTCTCCCTCAACGCCGTCGTGTGATGCGGAGTCGGGCTGCCGGTGAGGAACGCGTAGTCGTTTTCGCTGTTCCCCGCTCCGATCATGAACGTTATCGATCGCGTGAGGTCGCACTCGAACGCCAGCGCCATCAGGTCCACCAGGATTGGAAACGTGGTCTGGATGTAGTCCGATGGTGTGCCGTTGAACTGCAAGACAGACGATTCGGGCGGCCGGGGAGTCGGGCTGCACGAAAGGCTGACCGGAGGAGGCGAGCCGCTCTTTCCGATTCGCTCGAGACGGGTCTCGAGGTTTCGAACCAGAGTCGTGTGCTCGTCGAGTTTCAAGCGGTCCGCGGCGCTCAATCGCGTCGCGAGCGAGCGCGTCTGATCGAGCACATAGTCGAGGACGCTCTTTCTCAGCGCCTGGCGCTGGGCGAGATCCGCCGTGCCGGCGGCCTGGTAGAACAGCTTGTCCCAGAGGATCCCAGGATCGGAGATGGTGGGCCAGGGGACACCACCGGTCCACGAGATGGTCCGGGTAAAGGCGCAATTCGACATTCCACACGCGCCATTCAGGTAATCAAGGGAGAGTTGCAACGACGGAAATTTTGGCGTCCCGCACGCGGGCGAATTGAGGGCCGGCAACAGCGCCTGATCCAAGCTGGTTCGGCTCGGGTCGGTCTCGTGTCCCTCCACCGGAAGCATCGTCAAGAAACAGCCGGTTCCGGTTGCAGGCTCGGTGGGGCTCGTGGGGGAACCCGGCGGCGGCACGGCGATGTCCTGATGATCAAGACCGGTCAGGATCACGAGCTTGTTCCGAACCGGCGCCAGGGGCGCGAGAATGGGAGTCATCGTCCAACTGTTCGTGCCGTCGGTCGTGGTGGGCGTCCACGGCGGCATGACCATGCCGTTCGGCGCGAACCACGCCATGAACCGCCTCGGCGGCGTGCAGATTGCGGCGCCGCTCCGCCGCGACCAGAACGCCGAGGGCAAGAACGGCAGCGCGAGGGTCACGCCAGCCTTGCCGAGAAACATCCTGCGCGAGCTTCTCCTCTGCATGGGCCTAGGCTCCCTCTCGTGGGTAGATGGATGAATGATCGATGTTCATGGCGTGACCGTGATGGCGCTGGCGCACGCCGGGATGGCCGCGAGGCCAGGCACGGAGCCACCCGCACCGATTCCTCCAGCGCCTCCCGCTCCCGCCGCGCCGCCTATCCCCCCTTGTCCACCCTGCCCTGACGCGGTGGCGGGGCAGGGCAAGGTCGATATGGCCTGCAGGCACGCCGCGTAGTCGGGCCCCGTGGTCGTCGCCAGCAGACACGGAATTCCGGAGGCGAGGTCGGTGGTGACCATATCCTCGCAATCCTGGATGGCGGCGGCATCGTCCACCGTTCCCCCGGCGCACACGAGCCCCCTTTCGCACAGGCGGTCCACGAGGGCGTAACACGCGGACTGCGGATCGCTGAGGGGCACGGCATGGACGGCTGTCTCACAGGTCGCTGGCACCGTCAGCCCGCCTCCCGGATACAAGGAAGCGCAGGTTCCCGCCGCTGCGTCCACGCCGCACGCGGAGAAATCGACCCCGTCAGCGCGCGCGCAGCCGAGCTCGAGCTCGAGCTCGGGCTGACACGTGCTTGCGCTGGTGTCCGTCGAACACAGGGCGCCGCGCATGCACAATGAGGCGGTCATGTCATTGCACGCTTGCACCTGAAGCGACACGGCCGGGGCGCCGCCCGCACCTGCGCCCGCGGCGCCCGCTGCCCCCACCCCGCCACCGACACCCCCGACCCCCGGGGTGGCGGCGCCGCCCGCAGCAGGCGCACCGCCCGCAGCAGGCGCACCGCCTGCAGCAGGCGCGCCGCCCGTCGCAGGCGCACCGCCCGCAGCAGGCGCACCGCCTGCAGCAGGCGCACCGCCCGTCGCGATCCCTTGGCCTCCGCCCGCCCCGATCGATCCGTCGGGTCCCGCGCCGACCTGCACGCCGACACGGCCGCAACCGAGAAAGGGCGCCGTCGACAACAAGCACAGCGACGCCGTCACCGCCACCGCGCGGAGCCTCGTGATCCGGGTCGCTGCGCACCGCTCGACCTTGCTCATGACTCCTGATTGCGGCTTCGAATGAAGATCTTACAAACCGGCGGAGGGACCGTGGTCGCTCGGCCATTGGGCGAGAGTCACCTGCACGCCCAGGGTCAGCTGCGCCTCCCCCGCCGAAAGCGGACGCCGCACAAACGGGCTGCTTGCGGTCAAGTCCTGCTCGCGCGTGCGAACGATCGCCTGAGCTGCGCCGATCAGGCGAAACACGCCCCAGGCCGGGCCCAGCACACGCAGCCCGCCCCATGCCTCGGGCGCGACGCTGTGGCCGCCGCCGGTCGTGGCAAAGCCGGTCCCGCGCGCGTCCACGAGAGCGACCCCGGCTCCGGCCGCGGCGCGCAGGTTGAACCCGGCGTCGGCGCCGACGAGCCGCAGCGTCGCGCCCAGCCGCACATCGCCGGCCCGCCAGTGTGCCGTCCCAGGGCCGAGTGACGTGCTGCGCTCGCTTGCGAGCGCAGCCGCGACCACCCCGCCGAGGCGAGACCCGCCGCGCCCCAGGCCCGCTTCGAGCCCAACGCCCGGGGCGACGGAATCGCGTTGAAACGGCGCGACCAGCGAGGCCATGGCGGCGACATCCACACGCCAGCGCTTCGGTGCAGCGACCCTGGCCCGAGAAGCAGGGTCCACGACGTCGGCGGCGGGGCGCGGCGGCGCGCTCGCGAGCGCCGGATACGTCAGCTCGACCTCCGACGGTTGCCGGCCGGGCGACCAGGCCAGCAACAGTGCCGCCGCAACGTCGGCGCGATCGTCGCAGCGTTCGGGGGCGGCGACCTCACGCTCGCCGACCAGCGCACCGCTCTCGTTTCGCAATGAGACTTCGAGCAGGCCATTGCGGAGCGCCACGTGAGCGATTCCGGGGAGGGCCGCGTCCGAGTCTGGCTGCGGGTAGTTCGAGCCCAGTTGCTCGTAGCGTGCCCTGACAGCGTCGGCATCCGGGCAATCGCCCTCGGCCGTGACCAACGGGGTCGCGGCGAGCACGACGGGGCCGAGCGCCAACGCCAGCCA
>CAYUFS010000096.1:5357-12573 GCA_964443975.1 uncultured Myxococcales bacterium
CAGGTTCCAGATGCGCTCGCCGTGATCTTCCCCGGCGAGGTGCCGATCGAGGAGCGCGGTGACGGCCTCCGGGCGGAACAACCCACGCGCCCGCGCGCGCTCGGAGAGCAGCGTGTCCCGCGCGAAGTCGTGCAGCTTGCCGGCCAGCCAGTGCCGCGTCGGCAGCGCGAAGCCGCGCTTTTGCCTGTCGATGATCGCGGGCGGCAACAGGTCGGCGAAGGCCTGCTTGAACAGGAACTTTCCCTCGTTGTGACTCAGCTTCGCCCACCCGGGCAAGCGCGCGCCCAGCTCGACGACGTGGTGATCGACGAGCGGCGCGCGCGCCTCGAGGCTATGGGTCATGCTCGCGATGTCGACCTTCGTCAGGATGTCGTCGGGCAGGTAGGTGTCGATGTCGAGCGCGCACAGTCGGTTGACCACCGACGGGTCCGGGGTCATCGCCAGGTGGGCCGCGAATCGCTCGGCCGTGTGGTCGGTCCGGAATCGCTCGGCCAGCGCCGCCGTGTAGAGGCCCGTCCGCTCGTCGAACGGGAAGTGCGCCACGAACTCCAGGTAGCGGTCCGCCTCGCCGGCGTCGATCGCTTGCCCATAGCGCCGCAGCCAGCGCAGCCGCGCCCCCGGCACCGCCCGCAGCGCGGCCGCCACGGCCCAGCCGAGCGGGCGCGGGAGGCGTCGGATCACGTCGGCGACGTGGGTCCACACGTAGCGTCGGTAGCCTCCGAAGACCTCGTCGCCCGCGTCCCCCGACAGCGCGACGACGACGTTGCGCCGGGTCATCTCGCACAGGTACCGGGTGGGGATCGCCGACGTGTCGCCGAACGGCTCGCCGTGGTGGCGGACCACGCTCGGCAGCAGCGACACCATCTCGGGATTGACCATCAGCTCGTGGTGGTCGGTGTGGTAGCGCTCCGCTACCAGCCGCGCGTAGGGCAGCTCCGTGGCGCCCGAGTCGGTGAACCCCACCGAGAAGGTCTGCACCGGGCGATGCGATCGCCGCGCCATGCAGGCGACCACGATCGAGGAGTCGACGCCTCCCGATAGAAAAGCCCCGAGCGGGACGTCGGCCATCAGGCGGCTCTCCACCGCCTCCTCGACCGTCGATCGAATCAGGGCCAGCGTCTCGGCCCGGCTGGTCAACGGGGGCGCGCCCGCCACCGCCGCGCGCAGGTCGTAGTAGGGGCGCACGGCCGGCGGCTGGCCGGGGCGTACCTCCAGAACGTGGCCAGGAGGTAGCTTCTTGATGTCCGCGAAGATGGTGTCGGGCGCAGGAACGTACTGGAGGGCCAGATACGCGTCGAGCGCGCTCGGGTCCACCTCGCGGCCCACGCGCTCGTCGGCCAGCAACGCCGCGATCTCCGACGCGAACAGGAAGGTGTCGCCGCTCCGGGCATAGACGAGCGGCTTCTCGCCGAAGCGATCGCGCGCCAGCAGCAGCTTGCGCCCGCGGCTGTCCCACACCGCGAACGCGAACATGCCGCGCAAGAGCTCGGGCGTGCGGGCCCCAACCTCCTCGTAGAGGTGAACGATCACCTCCGAGTCACTGTGGCTGCGAAAGGTGTGCCCCTTGCGTTCGAGATCGCGACGCAGCGCCAGGTGGTTGTAGATCTCGCCGTTGACGACCGCGACGACCCGGCCGTCCTCGTTCGTCATCGGTTGGTTACCGGCCGCCGACAGATCCACGATGGACAGCCGCCGGTGCCCCAGCACCGCCGGCCCGTCGGCGTGGAGCCTTCCCCCGTCGGGGCCGCGGTGTAGCTGGGCGACCATCATCCGCGGCACGAGCTGAGGCGCGGGGACGGCGCCCTCGGCCGCGAGCGCGCCGGCGATGCCACACACCGGTCAGCCCTCCCGCCCGGGGCGACCAGGCTGCAGGCGATCGGCAGGTCGGCGCGCGTGACGGGTCGGCATGGCCATCTCTGTGTTTCTACTACACGAGCGCGAGTACACGAGCGCGAGCGAGCGATGCGCGCATGCTCAGTCGTCGCCGAGGCGCAGGCGCCACACGATGGTCATCGCCTCGACGAAGATCGTCTCCGACATCTTCGATTGCCCGACCCGCCGATCGACGAAGCGGATCGGCACCTCGACGATCCGCGCGCCGGTCCGCAGCGCGCGGTAGGTCATCTCGATCTGGAAGCCGTAGCCCTTGGCCTCGATCTGGCGCAGCGGAATGCGCGCCAGCGCCTCGCGTCGCCAGGCCTTGAAGCCGGCCGTCAGATCGTGAATGCCCACGCCCAGCACGTAGCGGGCGTAGAAGCTCCCGCCGCGGCTGAGCAGCCGCCGCCCGAGACCCCAGTTGGCGGTGCTACCACCGGCCACGTAGCGGGAGCCGACGGCCACGTCGGCGCCGTCGTCGAGGGCCTGGAGCAGCCGCGGCACGTCGGCGGGAGCGTGCGAGAAGTCGGCGTCCATCTGCACGAGCCGATCCCACCCCTCGGCGAGCAAGGTCAAGAACGCGTCGATGTAGGCGCGGCCGAGGCCCTCCTTGCCGGCGCGGTGCATGACCCGCACCTGCGGGTCGGCCGCCGCCAGCTCGTCGGCCAGGCGGCCCGTGCCGTCGGGCGAATTGTCGTCGACGACGACGACCGTCGCCGCGGGGACGGCGGCGCGGACCGCGGTCACGATCGCCGCCAGGCCATCGCGCTCGTTGTACGTGGGGATCACGATCACGGTGCGCGGCACGGTGCTCTACCGGGTATCAGAGGGGGTAGTGGGGGTCAAGAAACGGGGCCCTGCGCCAGCGGCGGCGGTCGTGACGGGGCCTCGGGGCGGTGGCTCCTCGTGGAACGATAGGCTGCGTCCAGGTAGGCGAAGTCCGCGAACACATGCTCGAGCGTCAGGTCCGGCGGGCGGCGCGCCTCGACGCACGAGAGAAAATGGCGCCACATCTCGCGGAACCCGCCCGCGTCGCGCACGGACGGCATCACGAAGCGCCGGCCGCCGGGCGCATAGAAGCGGGCGCCGAGGCCGCGGGCGTCGAAGTAGAGCGCGCCGTGCTCGAGCAGGATCTTCGACGCGTCGAACGGCGGAAACCGCCACGGGACCGCCCAGGTGTGAAACAGCCGCGACACCAGCCCGGATCTGTGGCGCGCCACCACCATCATCGTGTCCTCGCCCGGCGTCGCGGTCACGGGAGCGGGCGGCGCGAACGCCGACACGTCCACGACGTGGTCGGTCGCGTCGGCCTCGAACACGGCGGCGAAGTCCATCAGCCGGCGGATCCAGTGAACGCCCCCCTCGTGCAGCGCGCCGAGCGGCATCTCGGCGGGGTCGGCGCGCCAGCCTCGCGGCGCCGAGCGGCCGAGGCGAATCAGGTCGAGCAGCAGCGGTCGCCCGAGCGCGGGGGCGCGCACCAATCCCGCCAGCTTGCGGTGAAACGGCGCGAAATGCAGGTTCTCCGCCACCATGACCACGCCCGCGGCGGACTTCAGCAGGGGCCACAGCGTCTCGAGCTCCGCCAGCGAGTTGAACGCCGGCTTCTCGACGAGCACGTGCTTTCCGGCGCGGACGGCCTGCTCGACCAGCGCGCGGTGGGCGCTCGGCGGAACGACGACGGCGATGACGTCGTACGAAGAGGCGATCGCCGTCTCGTAGCTGCCGAAGCAATCCTTGGCGCCGACCCGACCGCCGAATGACTGGGCGCGCTGCGCGTCGCGGCTGGCCACGCCGACGGTGAGCCCGGGCCGCAGCCGGCGCAGCGTCCTGATGTGGCGGGCGCTCATGGCGCCGCAGCCCAGGAAGCAGACGGAGGGCGCGCTCACGCCTCGACTCGGACCGGCTTTTGTCCCGACCGCGGGCTGTTCGCTTGCGCGCGCGGGTCCGCGTCGTCACAATCGTGCGTCGCTCGGCCGGCTCGAATCGCCCGACGATGATTCATGCGCCGGATCAAAATATTCTACTTCATCCCCAATCTCCAGCAGGGCGGCCCCGAGGGACAGATCCTCGAGCTCATCAGCCGCTTGCCGCCGCGATTCGAGCCCGTGCTCTGCGTGTACCACGCCGACGAGATCTTCTTCGATCGCCGCTTGCCCCCTGGGCAGCCTGCCCACGCGCTCGGCGTGAAGCGGATGAACCTCGCCGCGCTGGCGCGTCTGACCGAGATCCTGAAGCGAGAGAAGCCGGACATCCTCCACTCGTATCGCGACAAATCCAACTTCTGGGCGCGGCTGGCCGGCGCGCGCGCAGGAGTGCCGCTGATGATCACGGCCAACCGCAACCGCATGATGCAGCTTCGGTACTTGCTGCTCGAGCGCGCGCTGTCCCGCCGCAGCCGCGTGATCTTGACGAACTCGATCGGCGTCAAGCGTGAGCTCACGCGCGTCGCGCGCGTCCCGGCGGACAAGATCCGCGTCATCTACAACATCCTCGACGTCGAGCACTTCCGCCCCCCGACCCCGGGCGAACGCGCCGCGGCGCGCGCCCGATGGAACCTCGCCGCGGGCGCGCGCGCCCTCTTGCTTCCGGGGCGGGTGGGCTTTCAGAAGCATCAGGTGGGACTGCTCTGGGCCTTGCGACGCCTCGCGCGTCAGGGCCGACTTCCCGGCGACGTCATCTTGCTGCTGGCGGGTCGCGAGCGCGACCGGGGCTTCGCCGCGTGGGCGCGCCGCGTGGCCGCCGATCGTCGACTGGCGCCGCAGGTGAGGTTCCTGGGGGCCGTCAAGGACGTGCGGTCGCTCTACTGGGCGAGCGACCTGCTCGTCATGCCGTCGCTCTACGAGGGCCTCGCGAACGCGGCGATGGAGGCGTGCGCGGCGGGCCTGCCGGGGTTGCTGTCCCACGCCGCCAACCTGGACGGCATCGTCGCGCCCGGCGTCACCGGATGGGAGGTGCGCACGGGGTGGCCGGGGCCGCTCGCGCGCGGCCTCGAGGACGCCTTTGCCTGCTCTCGCGACGAGCTGGCGGCGATGGGGCAGCGCAGCCGTGACCACGTCGTCGCGAGGTTCGCGCCGCGCCCCGACCACGTCGTGGACCAGATGACCGCCGTCTACGACGAGCTGCTCGGCACGGCCGGGAGCGCGGCGGAGATCGAAGCTCGCGAGGCGCCCGTCTGAGAATGGATCTCGAGGGTTCGGTCCACGATGTGGTGGTCATTGGCTCCGGCTTCGGCGGCGCCACCATGGCGTACGCGCTCTCGCGCGCCGGACGCCGCGTGCTCTTGATCGAGCGAGGCGGCTGGGTGCATCGCGACGAGACCGACTGGAACGGTCGGGCCATCCTGCTCGACGGCCGCTACCGCGGCCAATCACCCGTCGAGGTACGCCAGGGCGACGGTGACCTCGCCGATAGGCCCCCCGTCGAGCTGTTCCCCAACGAGGTCGTCGGGGGCAACTCCATCTTCTTCGGCGGCGCGTCCTTGCGGCTGCGCGAGCGTGACTTCGAGCGCTGGCCCATCAGCTACGGCGATCTCGAGCCTCACTACGCGGCCGCAGAGACCTTGCTGCAGGTCCACGGCCACGCCGGCGACGATCCCTGCGAGCCCCCGCGCACCACGCCGTTTCCCTTCCCGCCGCCGCCGCTGACGGCGCCCGCACGGCGTGTGTTCGACGCGGCGACCGCGCTCGGCTTTCACCCGTTTCACGTCCCATCCGCCATCAACTACAGCGGCACGCGCGCACCGGCGTGCATCCGCTGCTTCACCTGCGACGGATTTCCCTGTCGCATCGGGGCGAAGAACGACGTCACCCAGACGGCGCTCGCCGCCGCCGACCCCGATCGCCTGACCGTGCTTGCCCGCACCATCGCCGCGCGGCTGGTCGAACGCGACGGACGCATCGTCGCCCTCGAGGCCGTCGATCGCGACAGCGGCCGCGCCGTCACGCTGCGCGCGGACCTGTTCGTGCTGTCGGCTGGCGCCATCGGCACGCCCGCGTTGATGTTGCGCTCGGGGCTCGACCGCCTCGATCGCTCGCAATCCATCGGCCGCCACCTCATGCGGCATTGCAACGCGATGGTGGGTTACGTGTTCCCCTTCCGCACGAACCCCGAGCAGGTCAACCACAAGCAGATCTGCATCAGCGATCTGTACGAGACTCGCCGCGCCGAGGACGGTACCGCCGTGGGCGTCATCCAGGACATGTGCATGCCCCCGCCCGAGGTCGTCCGCGCGCTCGGCCCGACGGGCTTCCGGTGGGCGGCGTCGCTGTCCGCGGGGTTCATCCAGACGCTGATCTGCATCGCGGAGGACGAGCCGCGCCCGGAGAACCGCGTCGCGCTCGGCGAGGGCCTCGACCCGTTCGGCCTGCCCGTCACCACCGTGCACCACCAGTACACCGGCGCCGACAAGCGCCGCCGCGGCTTGCTGATCGCCGCCGCCCGCAAGGTTCTCCGGCGCGCCGGAGGCCTCGGCGGCAAGGTGAAGACGATCGAGAGCTTCTCCCACGCCGTCGGGTCGGCGCGCATGGCGGCCACGGAGACCGGCGGGGTCCTCGATCCGGACTGCCGGTTCTGGCCGACCGAGAACCTCTACGTCGTGGACGGCAGCTTCATGCCCACCTCGGGCGGCGTGAACCCCAGCCTCACCATCACCGCGAACGCCCTCCGGGTGGCTGCGAAGTCCCAGCGGTAGCCGCCGTGCGCCAGGCCATCGGCGAGGCGCCGGGCGCCAACCTTGCGCAAGCGCTCCCCGCGCAATATGTTGAGCCGCTTTCGGTTGTCGCGCCCATCCCGCGTCAAACCGACACCACGCCATGCTGAGCCTCGTCGCCAAGAAAATCTTCGGGACCAAAAACGCGCGCGTCCTCAAGGGGATGCGACCCATCGTCGCCCAGATCGCCGACCTCGAGGCCGGCCTGCAGGCGAAGAGCGACGACGAGCTGCGCGCCATCACCCCCGCGCTCAAGCAGCGGCTCGAAAACGGGGCCACGCTGGACGAGATCCTGCCGGAGGCGTTCGCGGCCTGCCGCGAGGCGGGGCGCCGGGTGCTGGGGATGCGCCACTTCGACGTGCAGCTGATGGGCGGCATGATCCTGCACCGGGGCGGCATCGCCGAGATGAAGACCGGCGAAGGCAAGACGCTGGTGGCGACCGCGCCCGTGTACCTGAACGCGCTCGCCGGCAAAGGCGTTCACGTCATCACCGTGAACGACTACCTGGCGCGTCGCGACTCCGAGTGGATGGGCCGGATCTACAAGTTCCTCGGTCTCTCGGTGGGCATCATCGTTCACGGCCTGACCGACTGGGAGCGCCAGGCGAACTACCGCTGCGACGTCACCTACGG
>CAYUFS010000097.1:0-12559 GCA_964443975.1 uncultured Myxococcales bacterium
CTGGCCCCATGACCCTGGCGACAGCTGGCCCCATCCCCCTGGCGAGTGACACCGCTATACCTTGCTCTTTACTCCTTACTCTCTACTACTTACTCCTTCCTCTCTATTCCCTACTCACGGCCCAGGCCAGGCCGTCGGGTTCGTTGATGTTGGGGATGGTGGCGGTGATGGTGAGGGTGGTCAGGTCGATGACGGAGATTTTGTTGCCGGGAGTTTGGGCTACGAAGGCTCGGCTGGCGGTGGGGTCGATGAGGATGCCGGCGGCTCCGGTGCCGATGGGGAGGCGCTTGATGACTCTGCGGGTGGCGGCGTCGAGGATGACGAGGTCGGGGTTGCCGAGGAGGGAGACTAAGACGTGCTTGCCGTCGGGGGTGAACTTGAGGCGGTTGGCGCTTTGGATGTCGGGGTCGAGGGTGGCTCCTACTTTTTTGGTGGCGTAGTCGATGATGGAGATGGTGCCGTCCTGGGCGTTGGCCGTCCAGATTACTTTGTGGTCGGGAGAGAGGTCGAAGCCTTCGGAGCCCTGGCCTACGGGGATTACTGTCTCGTTCCAGTCGCGGCGGACGGGGCGGGGGCCGGGAGGTGGCGGGGGCATGTTGGGTGGGGGTTTCATGCCGGGGGGTGGGCCTTGCTGCGGGAGTGTTTCCATGTCGATGAGGCTTACGGTAGCGGAGGCTACGTTGGTGGTGATGATGTGTTGGAGGTCGGGGGAGACGTAGATCATGTGGGTGCGGTTCTGGCCGGTGCCTAAGACCCAGTCGACTTTGTGAGTGGCGGGATCGAAGCGGCCGATGACCTTGGCGCCTTCGGCGGTGAAGTAAAGTTTGCCGCCGATGAAGGTGAGGCCGTGGGGGCCGGAAAGGGGGCCGAGGTCAATGGAGGGAAGGGCCTTGTGGTGGACGAGGTCGAGGACGGCGAGGGAGTGAAGGGAGCCGAAGCCGTAGTTGGAGACGTAGGCGGTGGTGCCGTCGGTGGAGGCGATGACCTCGTGGGGGTCGGGGCCGACGGGGAGGGTGTAGAGGATTTTGAGGGAGGTGGGGTCGATGACGGAGAGGGTGTGGTCGCGCTTGGAGAGGGCTAGGAGATTTTGCGCGAAGAGTGGGGTGGTGAGGGTCAGGGCTACGAGGGAGGCTGCGGCGCGGATAGGAAATCGCATGGAAAGAGGTTACTCCGGTTTGGGTTTGGAAGGGAGGGCTTGCATGTAGTCGGCTATGGCGGACTTGGTGGGGTCGTTGAGGGAGCGGAGGCCGGTGATGACGCCGGACTGGTCGGCGGCGGAGCGGTTCTGGTTGAACTTGCGTTTGCCTTCGAGGCGGGAGATGGGGAGCTCAAAGCCGACGATGGCTTTGAGTTGGCCGTCGATGTAGGGGACGGGGGGGTCGGTGACTTTCCAGCGCGGCCAGTCCGAAATCGGCGCGAATCGTCGCGGACGGATGACTGCGCGTAAAAAACGTTACGTCAACTTTTCCGTCGTTTTGGCTGAATCCGACCAGAAAGCTGGACCCATCTAGCGGGCGGCGGGCCTTGTCGAGGCTCACGTTGTCCGGCCATCTGTTGAGGGGCGCGAAGCGCTGACGCGCAAACGGCCGCTCGATGCTCCGCTCGCCCCTTTCCCACCCACCTCCATGCACGACGATGATCCCGATCCTGGGCCGCTCGGGGCCGGTGGGCCGATCGGGCAGGGTGGGCAAGGTGGGCAGGAACAGGTCGAGGAGCAGGTCGGTGTTTCCTCGTCGGCGATAGACCAGCCCCAGGCGCTCGTCCACTCCGGGCACCGGCGCATCCGAGGGCAGCGATGCTTCCGGCTGGCTGCGTTCGAGCGCGACCTTCACACTTACGCGCGAAAAGACCGGCGATGGGAGGTCCTCGGGCTCAACTGCCCGGTCCGGCCGAAGACGACAGCGAACCCCGGCCACCAGAACGCAACGACTAAAAACCACCTCGGCGTCCGGGGCTCGACGCGGGTGTCGCAGCGCTGCCGCAGCGACGCCCGTCATGCGCCACGGGCATGAATGTCGCACCGCCACAAAACCCCGTCAACTCATTCACCAGGGGGACCTGGCGGGAGCGAAAGCGCACGTCAGCGGTCGAAGCGCACGTTCACGGTCGCGGAGCCTGGCACCGGGTTGCCGGCGAAATCAAGGGCGGGCGCGAAGACCTTGGCCAGGGCACAGACGCGTGCTTCCCGGCCGAAGCCATTGCCGGGATCTCGCGCCACGACGATCTCGCCGGGGCGGCCGCCGGGATCGATGGCGATGCGAAGGGTGACGACGGCGTGGTCGATTTGAGAATCATCGGCCTCGCGGGGAAATGGGCAAGACCAGCTGCCGCCTTCGGCAAGGTGCGCGTGCCGAGAGCGGTCGGGCCCGATCACCCGGGCCGTCGGAGCGGCCGCCATGCCCGTCGAACCAGGGAGCGCGGCGCGAACGGGATGCCCGCTCGTGCCGGTGGCGGAGCTCGCCCCTCCTACGTAGGAATCGCTGTTGCCCATCACCACGGTATCCGTCAGATCCGCCGGGGCATTGGGGTCTTCCTTCGCCACCAGCACGGCGCTGGCCGGCGCGGGAAGCGGAGGGGATGCCGGCTTCGGCGCCCGCTGAGCGCGCGGCGGTGGCCGGGGCGTCTCTGCAACTTTCACCGCTTCCGGGGGCGGCGGCGGTGCTTCCTTCACCGGTGGCTGCAACTCGACGAACTCCGTCACCGGACCCATCCGACGCGCCGGCGTCGCCGACAACGAGTCGGGCAACACGACGAGGAGCGCGCCGTGGATGAGCAACGCTGCCAGCAGCGCACCGGCATCCCACCCGAACCGGCGCTGGGGCGCGGACAGCGCGCGCGACAGGCCATCCGAGGCGATGGCGTGAGCACTCATGGCCGCGCCGCAGGCCCCGCCGCGGGTGCCGGTACAGGGGGCACCGGCGTGACACCGAAACCGATCTTGCTGACGCCCGACTCACGCAGGACATCGAGCACGTGCATCACCCGGGAATGCGGGATGGCTCCGTCGGCCTTGATCACGGCGCGCACGTCTTTGTCCTTGGCGGCGGCGCCCCTGGCCCTGATGGCGATGCCTTCGTCGTCGCCGAGCCTCTCACCGTTCACCTCGGTCCCTGTGGGGAAGGCCAGCACCACGCTCAAGATTTCCTGCACGTCGCTGCCCGACGCCGCTTTCGGGAGGTCCACCGTCATGGCGCTGTGATTGACGATGAGCTTCGCAGTCACCATGAAGATGATCAAAAGGACCAGGGTGACATCGACGAGCGGCGTGACGTTGATGCCGGTGATGGCGCCTCCGCGCCCCCGCCCGCTGGTGGTGGTGGAAGCCATGATTAAACCTTCTCCCCGGCCGTCCTGATCCCGAAATCGTAGGGCGTCGCTATCGCTGAAGCCGCCCGTCTCCGCAGCTCGGGCGCACCTTCGAGATGTGAAAGCAAGACGTGCCCCAGGGTCTCGGCGCTCTCGATGGTCGCGGTCACCACGCCCTGAAAGTAGTTGAAGACCGCCACCGCGGGGATGGCCACCACCAGCCCCACCGCGGTGGTGACCAGGGCCTCGGCGATGGTGCTCATGACCCGCTCGGGGGCGAGGGCGCTCGCCGCACCAGCTCCGGCACCGTGTCCGAGGGCCTCGAAGGCACCCACGATGCCGATCACGGTGCCGAGCAGACCGATGAAGGGGGCGTTGTTGCCCACCGTCCCCAGAAAGCCGAGTCGCCGCTCGAGACGGGCGCGCTCCATCCCTTTGGCCGCGGCCATGGCTTCGTCTACCGCCTGTGAGCCGTTGTTCCAGTGCGCGAGCCCGGCGGCCACCACACTCGCCTGCACGCTCTTCGACGCGCGCAGGACCGCGTCGGCCCCGGCGAGATCGTGCTGCAGCAGTCGCTGGTGCAGGTTCTTCACCAGGAGCGGGACGTTGTCCTTGCGAATCCAGAAGGTGAAGGCGCGCTCCGAAGCGATGGCCAACGAGATGACACTGAGGGCGCCGAGGACCCAGACAATCCAGCTGGCCCCCGCGTTGATCATCACTTTCGTCAACGATGCGATCATGGAATTTCTCCGTTTCTTCTGTCTGTTGTTGCGGTTGGGATCGAGAGCGTCATGGGACTTGAATCGAGAATCCTTTCCAGGCGGCGCCACCGCGGCTGTCGCGCACGATGGCCCACAGCGTGTAGTCGCCGGCGGCGAGCGGGGCCCGCAGCTTGTCCTTGGTGTCGGTCAGCTTGCCGGCTCGGGCGTCGTAGAGGATGGAGACGTCGTTGTCCACCTTGCCGCCGGTCAGAAAATAGCTGACCCAGACCTGCTCCACCGCCGGATGTCCGGGCGCCGACGCCACCGGATCGGCCTCCGCGGGGTCGACGCTGCTATCGAGCTCGTGAGCGGGACAGTCGTCGAGCTTGGCGCGGGTGCAGCGCGCGAGGGTTACCGCGGTGGTCTCATCCAGCGCCGCGCCATCGAGAGTGACCCCCAGCAACACCGGGTTGGCGTTCCGCAGCTCGTCAAAGACATAGATGCGCGCGAATCCGAACACGAAACTGTCCGCTCCCAGCTTGGTGTGCTGGTCGTCGAAGCAGGCAAACGGTGGCTCCCCCGGCGCGGCGGGATTGATCCCGATGCGCTCGATGTGACCGGCGCAGGCGGCCATGAACGCAAAGACCACTCCATAGGCGGGTCCGCCGTGGGGCGGCGCATGGGCGGTGATGGCGTCAGCGGGAACGACGAACGAAAAGCTGTCACTGGACACGAGCGCCGTGGTCAGATCGGTGTCGGCGGCAAACGGCGCCAGCAGCATGGCGTAGCACTGGGTGGCGTCGTCGTCGGTGGGATTGACACAGGTGCCGGGGAAATACGACACAGACACCGATCCAGTCATGCCGTTGCGAAAGTCCCCTGCCAGGGTGGTCAAGGTGACCGTCTCACCCGGTGCCGCGTAAGGAGCATCGGCCCGGGCGGCGAGGATGCGAACGGAATCGAGCTCGCTCGCCGGCTGAAAATCGGCGGCGCAGCCGGCGGCCAGGAGCACCGACAAGGAGACCAAACCGACCGTGGCCGGGTTGCTGGTCATGTACATGAACCTCCGCAGGAATGTAGACATGGTCATGGTCTTGGACATGGTCATGGCCATGGTCAGAACTCGCCTCGGAAACCCAGGCTTGGCAAGATGGTGAGTCCCTTCGTGTAGGCCGATTCGGTGTAGTCGTAGTTGTAGGAGACGCCCTCGTCGGCACGGCGGTTGTAGGCGTTTTGCACGTCGAGGTACATGCTGAACTTCCAGCTCTTGAAGGCCCACACCTTGTCCACCCGCAGGTCGAGTTGCTGAAAATCCGGGAGGCGTCCCGAATTCTGCGCGGCGCTGACCGCTCCCAGGGTGCTGCCCACGGTGCTGTCGAACGCGCCGGTGGTGGTGGGGCTATAGGTGTTGCCGGTGACGTAGCGAAAGCGGGAGCCGACCCGCCAGCCGCGACCGATCTGGTAGCTGCCGAGGATGGTCAGGATGTGGGTTTGATCGTACTCGAAGGGATACCAGGGCACGGTGCTCGAATCGCGCCGCTCGCTGCGAGAGAGGGTGTAGGCGATCCAGCCGAAGAGACGCCCGTCGCCTTCGTAGCGAAGGAGGGTCTCGAGGCCGTAAGCCCGACCTTCACCGGCGTTGCCATGCCCGGCGATGACCAGGCGGTCCATCTGCTTGTAATAACCATCGACAGTGAGCCGAATGGCGGGGGTGAATTGCTGTTCCGCGCCGATGTCGTAGTGAACCGCCCGCTTCGAACGCAGGTTGCGCTGCCCGTACACCGCGTCGCTCTCCGCGGCGGTGGGCGGCTGGAAGAAGAGACCGACGGCGCCCTTCAGCGCGAAGGCATGCGGCCCGGAGAACAACTGCTGCCGGAGGTTCAGCCGGGGTGACAGATCGACCTGCGAGGTGGTGCTGGTGCTGTCGGCGCGAAATCCCGGGACCACCCGGGCGCCCCGCCAGGGGGCTATCTCCCATTCGGTGTAGACCCCGCCGAAGATCCGGGTTCCCGCGCTCGTCGCGGTGACGAGCCGCGCGCCCGGTACGTTTGGCTGGCTGCCATTGCCGGTCTGTTCCGGGAGACGCAAGGTCAGATCGTAGGGGATGTAGAGGGCATCGACACCCACATTGGCGCGAACCTTGGTGCCGAACTTGTACGAGAGCTCGGAGCGCAACGAGAGCGGATGCTCGACGGTGCTGACGTATTCGGAGCCGACACCGATGTTGACGGTATCGGTGCCGCCAGCCGCGGTCGCCTTGAGCTCGGCGTTGTCGCTCAGCTGATTCCGATAGACGGCCTGCGCCCGCCAGAAGTTGGTAGCAATTCCAAGGCTGCCTCCCGTCGAAGCCGACGACGTCCCAGACTGACTGATCTTGAACGCATCGTCCGAGCCGAAGAGCGTGGCGCGAAACGACGAGCTCCTGCTGAAATCCTTCTGCACCATCATCTGGTAGTCGTAGTAGCGCGGTGTCGATGTGGGGCCCGAAGAGGTGGCGGCCAGGATGGGCCCCAGCCACAGGTCGAACCAGGAGCGCCGCCCGGCCACCAGGAACTTCCACCCGGTCTTGGCGATGGGTCCCTCCACCATCAGGCGCAGGTCGATGAAATCGAGTTGCGCCAGGGCGTGCACCTGGTCGGCCTTGGGATCTCGCAGACCGACGTCGACCACGCCGCCCATGCCGCGCCCGAACACGCTGCTGAAGTTACCCGGATAGAAATCCAACCGCTCGATCGACTCCGTCGGCACCACCGAGCTCAACCCGCCGAAGTGGTAGACGAGGGGCACGGGGGTGCCATCGATGAGCACCGAGGTGTCCTCGGCGGCGGACCCGCGCACGATGAGCTCGCCGCGAAAGGGCGGCGGCCGCGACACCCCCGGCAACGATTCCACCGATCGCAGGGCGTCGCCGTTGGTGCCGGGGATCTTGGCGATCTCTTCGCGGCCGAGGGTCCGCTTCACCACTTCGCGCGGGGGCTTGGTACCGCGGACGTTGACCTCTTCGGCGATGTCCGCGCCGGCAACGGCGGTCACGCCGCTCATACCTTTGCCGGTGGTTGCCGGCTCATCCTCGGCCCGCAAGATGAGGCGGGTTTCCTCGGCATACGACAGCACCTCGGCGGCGGTCACGGCTTGCACGCTCGGGGCGCTGGCGCGAAGGCGCACCGGCCCCGGCGCCAGGCCCTCGAAGAGATAATCACCGCGGGCGTCGGTGCGCGTCTCCCTCGTTGAGCCGTCACCGAGGGTGATGACCACGACGGCACCGTCGAGGGGACCGTCGCTGGCGCGCCGCAGGATGCGGCCCACGAGCCGCGCCGGTGGGGGCACGAACTGGTAGCGGTACTTGATGCGAGAAGAGATGGCGATCCCGGCGCGGGTGGCCGGGCGAAATCGCAGGGCCTGCGCTGCCGTGCGCGCTTCCTCCGCGAAACCGTGCCCGGGCTCGCCCTCGACCTCCACCGCCGTGACGGCGCCACCGGCGTCGATGTCCAGCACCAAGACCACCGGGGTGGCCACGAAATATTTTTCACCGATGGCCTGCGCGGGATACGCCACCGGGGATTGGTTCGTGGGGATCGGGGGCTGCACGACTTTTGCCACGGGAGCGGGCGCTGGCTCGGAAGGAGCTTGCGACAATTCGGACGGAGCCTGTGCCGCGACCTGTCGGCCGCCACTCGCGCCGAAGAAGAAGACGATGGCGAGGAAGGCCGTCGATGTGCTCGGCGACAGCGACCGAACGGCGTATGGTGAGCGACTGACGCCGAGCACGGCGCACGCGTCATTTGCGCGCAGGTGGATGAAGCTGGGGGCTGAATCGTGGTTGGACATTTTCTCCCGTCTCGCCAACCACTGTGCGTGACCCCTGTTAAGGGCATGGGAGCACAATGTTTTCTTTTGTGTGCGGGGCCGCGCCGATCACGGTGCCGACCGGCCGCCGCGGCTCTCGGCGGGCACACCACGAACGAGTGCGACGCGCGAGTTGCGACGCGGGGCGCGACGCGGGGCGCGTCAGTCGGGAGGCGGCTTGATCGGCAGCTCGATGCGGGCCGTGGTGCCGGCTCCCTCGACGCTCTCGATGGTGAGCTTGCCCTCGTGCGCGTCCACGATGCGACGGGCCAGCGCCAGGCCGAGACCGAGGCCACCCGTGGTCCTGGTGCGACTGCGATCGGCGCGAAAGAACGGCTGGAAGATGCTCCCCAGATCGCTGGCGGCGATGCCGCTCCCCCGATCGCGAACCTCGATGACGACGGTATTCGACCACCACCCGGCGAAGAGGGAAATCTCGGCGTAAGGATCCTCGGTGTACTTGTGGGCGTTGTCGAGCAGATTGTCGACCACCCGCCGCAGCAACACCGGGTCCACCGACAGCACGGGAAGATCCTCGGCGATGGCGACATGGAGCTGTCGTTTGGGATGCGCCGCACGAAAGCGGGTGGTGGACTTCGCCAGCAAAGCCCGGAGGTCCGCACTCTCGGGCCGGATGGGCGGAGACGCCGTGTTGGTCGCGGTGGTGTTCCCCTCGCGCAACGACAACCGGGTGGCGGTGAGCACGTCTTCCACGATCCGTTCGAGCTCGGCCAGATCCTCGGCGATGTCGCGCATGGATTCGCGGGCGGTGGCGGCGTCGCCCTCGGCGGCCAGCTCGACGGCGATGTGGATTCGCTGCAAGGGGGTGCGCAGCTCGTGCGAGACGTTGGCCAGCAACTCCTTTTCCACGCGCAAGGCATAGGTCATCCGGTCGGCCATCTGATCGAACGCCGATGCCACCTCCCCGAGGACGTCGGAAGGATCCATGCGCACGCGCGCTTCGAGCTTACCGGCGCCGAAATCGTGGGCCGCCGTCACGAGGCGCGCGAGGGGTCGCACCAGCTTGCGGGCAATGAAGACGGAAAAAGCGCCCACTACTACGGAGACGAAGGCGACCCAGTACAAGAAGACCTTCAGCGGTGGCGCGAGCGGCGCTTCGAGCAACACGAGATACCAGGTCGCGCCGCCGGGCATGGGCACCAAGGCGGTCAGATCCCTGGGGAGGGACTTCAATTGGTTTCGGTTGACGGGTGGCCGGGAGAATTGATCGTGCGACACCAGCTGGTCGGCGCCGTCGTAGATGGCAACCGGACACCTCAGTGCGGCCTGCAGGCGAGCCATGACCTTCGCCAGTTGCTGCGGATCTCCGCCGCTGTCGGCGATGGTGCCGCTGACGAACTTCAAGGTGTCGGCGAATGGAAACGGGCGCCGCTCCCGGAAGGTGATGATGCCGACCATCCCGCTCATCACGATCACGAACTGCACCACCCCGATGAGATAAAGACGTAACGCCAGCTTCGAAGCAGGCTGCAAGACCCAGGGCGGCGGCTTCATGGCTTCATGTTACGGCTCGAGCACCAGCAAGTAGCCCACACCGCGGACCGTCTTCAGCCGCTTGGGGTTGCGCGAATCGTCGTTCAGCTTCTGACGGATGTGGGAGATGTGCACGTCCACGCTGCGTTCGAAGGCCTCGTCGGCGCTGCCGCGCACCAGGTCCACCAGCTGCTCCCGGCTGAGAACGCGACCAGCCCGCTCAGCGAGGGCGTGCAGCAGCATGAATTCGTAGGTGGTGAGGGCGAGCGGTTTGTCGTCGAGGGTCGCGCTCATGGCCCGCATGTCGAGCCGTAGCCCGGAGACCGAAACTTCCCCGCCCGAGGGCCCGACCTTGCCCATGGCCCGCCGATGCTGAGCGCGGATTCGAGCCAGAATTTCGCGCGACGAATACGGTTTCACCACGTAGTCGTCGGCGCCGCCTTCGAGCCCCATCACCCGGTCCGCCTCTTCCCCGCGCGCGGTGACCATGATGATGGGTATGCTCGAATGCGCTCTGATTTGACGGCAAACCTCGATGCCGTCCATGCCGGGGAGCATGAGGTCGAGCAGCACCACCGAGGGTCTCTCTCGCCTGACGGCGGCGATGCCCTCGATCCCATCCACCGCCAGGATGACGATCACCCCGTGCGATTCGAGATACTTCGCCATCAACCGGGCGATGCGCTCATCGTCCTCGATGTAGACGACCGAGATGGCTTCCGTCGATGATTCGCCTCGATTCAAGGTCGCTACTTTTTTGCCCCGGCCGTCGTCACCGTCGTCGTCACTGGTTTGACACCGTCAGTTGATACGGAAAGCATCGAGGCCCAGGCTCGCTTCGCCCACCCCATCGGCGACGAACCCCGCCATGATGCGCGCACCGTTTTCCTGAAAGTGAGTCCCGTCGAGGGTGGTGCCGGTGACCTTGAAGAACATCTCGGTGTCTCCGCTCGCCGGCTTCGGAGAGCTTTTATTCAGATAGCTCCAGGTCTTGATGCCCAGATCAATCACCGCCACCTTGTCCGCCGCTCCGAGCTCGATCATGGCTTGACCATAGTTGGCGAGGGAGCGCCCCCCGCCACAGTAGGCGGAATTACGGGGAGGCGGCGTCACCAGCACCGGGATGGCGTTCTTCGCCCGGGCGCCGGTTGCCGCGCCGGAGCCTCGACTCGAGCAGCCCGAAAACAAGGCCATCGCCGCAGCTCCGAACAGGTAGGGGATACCCAGGAAGATTCGTGTTGCGCGCATTCGACCTCCGGGGGTGAAGCATATGCGGTCTACCGCCCCCCGCGCCATTGTTCCCGCCTCCCCGGGCTCCGGTGCGGGGATCCATGCGGGGATGACGCGGAATCACCGCGGCAATCGTGTCAGTGAACCGACCAGGAACACAGGTGACCGTCGCCGCCCGCGATGATTCGTCCCTTCGCGGCAATGGGCGAGGTCCACTGCCGGACGTTGACGCAGATGTCCCCGTCGGCGGCCCCGTTGAAGATGACCATGCCCGAGTCGCGGTCGACCCCTATCAACTTGCTGGCGCTCATGTACCAGACAATGGCCTCGCTGATCCCGTCGGTGGTGGTGGCGATGGGGGCGGTAGGACCGCCGGCGGATAGGGGATTTGACCCAGGCCTTCCCTCTCGAGGGCCCGGAGCTGGGCCGAGATCGCTATCTCTCCCGGGCCAGCTCTTTCCGCCGAACGACGAGGGCCCCGCCCTCCCCGACCACGAGCTCGACCGTCCGCCCCGGTACCCGTCGAGCCCAGCTTGATCCGCCACCACTGTGAACTGACGCCGCCGCTCGTCGTTTTCAATTCAACGGACGATTTCGGCCGTGCTGTTCGGGGCCTCGAAAGGGGAAACCCTGGGTTAAATCTCCTATGTTCCCACCCCGAGCTCGTAATCCGCTCCGGTGCATTTCGAGGCCCCCTCCTCGGCCTCGAGAGCGCGTCCTTCGAGCCCCCCTCTGCGACCTGATCTACGACCTGATCGGCGCGTCGACCGCGCCGGAGGGGGGCGCCACGCCCACGAACTCGGCCGAACTAAAAGCCCCCCACTATGCTGCTCGTGGAGGGGTTACGGTGGTTCGGCCCCTCGGGTCCCCCTTCGGCGGACCCGCCACCGTGGTTCCGTACGGCGTTCAGTTGGCCTGGCTTTTTGAAATGCAGCAACGCTTGGATTTCTTCCCGCTGCCACAGGGACACGGTCTATTGCGTCCCAGATCTTGGGGCGGAGAAGAGCTGCATCGGTATGCCTGACCTTGTGATGGTCCCGCGAGGCCGCTTCGCGGCGTCTGGTTCCACACGTTCATGAGCACTGGGAGAAAGCGTTCGATGGCACCCGTTGTCGGTGGCCCAGGAAGCGTGGCCATCACCGCATCCAGCGCGATCGTTGGATGGTCACTGGTACTGACCAGATCGCATACCTGCGTGGCCGACAAAGGACAGCCAATCAGCGTCAGGGTGCGCGCCAGCATCAATTTGAGGTCAGTCGGCTTCGGCGCGCGCGGGGGCTTGCTGCTGATGCCGGCGGCCTTCTTCAGGGCGTCAACGTGAATCGGAGCACTGGGGCCCCGGGCCCACGGCGTGTCTTCCCACTCGTAGATCAGGAACTCGTCCTGCGTGCAAACGCTGCAGAAGGATTGAATCGCATCGTCTTTTTGCTTCAGCACCATCATGAATCCCGGACAGGCCATGCCACCGGGTCGGCAACGGCAAGGCAACAACGTGTCGCGCGATTCCCCTATGCACAAGGTACCGCCGTATTCGATGCATTGCGCGACGCGGATCATTCGGCTTCTGACCCGAGATTCCTCGGGAAACGAACCATCCTCGTTCAGCCAGTGATGCGGATTGACGACCGTGATTTTCGACATGTTTGCTGAGGCAGTTCCTGCGAAGGGTGCGACCGTGATGGAGGCGGGCGGTCGCAATATACCCGCACATGAGGCGACGCCGAAAGACGCCAGTGGAGATGGATCACCTTCAGGGGACAGTGCGTTCAAGCGCCCTTTCCACCCCGACATTTTTCGCCGATAAGAAATCTTACGTCCACTTTCGCGGCCTCGATCCGGCCCCTCCCCCCGCGCTTCGGCGGGCGGTCGCAATATACCCGCACATGAGGCGACGCCGAAAGACGCCAGTGGAGATGGATCACCTTCAGAACTTCCTATGCTCGGCCCTTGCGACGGTAGATGCCATCCTGGTGGTCCGGCAT
>CAYUFS010000098.1:0-12557 GCA_964443975.1 uncultured Myxococcales bacterium
GCGACGAGCTTCATTCTCCCGCCACAGCGGTGGCAGTCGAGGACGTCGACCTGAAGGTTCGCTTGAGGAGTTCGGCCCATGGGAGGTACCTGCGACGACGGGGTACGGGCGCTGGCACGGGCGTCGCGGCGGTGTCGATCCGCTCGATCGTCCCCTCGATCCCTTCCACTGTGACCTGAAGCCGGGCGATGTTGGCCGCGGTCTCGATCTGCCAGTTCGTCTGGTCCTCCTTCATGTGGGTTGGCCTTACGCCCAGTCCCCTGACCCGGTGCCCACGGCCTTGGCGGTGTATCGCTGGCCGTTCGCGACGTTCAAATATTTCTGTCCTCACAGGGGACTGGTGCGTCGCTGCCGGGATCCGTCTCAAAATGCCGATGAACCCAGCCATTCCAGGAGCTGTGTGGGCAACATCACGCGCCATGCATCGAATGACGTCGAGCCGTCCGCGGCGGCTTTGAGCCTGCGGTCCGCGGTGCAGAGGATGCCGACCTCAACGACGCCCAGCAAGGCGCCATCGATGGCGTCGTTTCGCCGGCCAGCTCCCGGCGGATTTCTGGTCCGAACAATTTCTCGGGCACGGACCGCACTGCAGCGCACCTCCAGATCCGCTCCTTCCATCGAGCGCCCAAGCTTCAGTTCCAAGTTGAATTTCACACCTGCGACCACATCCTCAACATCGACCGTCTCCTCATACGCTGCGAACGTAGCCTGACGGGTCAGATATGCCGCGCGAAAGCGAGAAAGATCTGCTTCTGCATCCGGATCGAGTGCGACATTGTCCAGCACGCCCTTTTCATCGACGAAGTCGTGGCCTCGCCTGAGGTCATCAACGCTACGAGAATGCCGCAGGAGCGCCCATCCAGCGCGGCAGTGACTTTCCGGGATGGCGGGCACCAAGTCGCTAGCGATTCCGGTAACCGTCGGGCGCACGGGATCTAATACCTGGTCCAGCAACCCCACATGCGCCGTCCAGTCAGAAAAGGGCATTCTACCTTGAACAAGGGCCACTGCTAGTTCGAGGCACGTCGGAAGAGGCAATGAAATAGGGTGACCCTGTTTGCAGGCAAGGAGGCGGTTCAAGTCCATCGATGATGGATCGTTGTGAACGATCGACCGAACTACACTTGAGTCCAGAAGAATCCGATCCGCCGGGTTCGGTGGGGAGCTGACTCGGATAGCCAGATAGTTATCGGTCAGAGCGTTCGGCCAGCGAACACTGGAGATGGTGCTCTTGCGTCGGTTCGGGCCCACGAACACCGACGATGAACCGAACTTTTCGGCTGCGACGGCGATCGCGAACCGTTCGCAGTCCCGCACGACCCGTTCTCTACTTCCCGCTGCCCGAAGGAGAGCACGCTGATCCAAGGAATTGAGAACGGCAAGGACACCTTCACAGCCTCCCGGAGTCTCTGCAAGGTAGCGAGTGAGCGCAACGCCGGTCCGTTCGCGGAAGGGAGTCAAATACGCTTGAGGTCCCCGAGGGTCGGCGGCACTGCGCAATTCTGCGGCAGTGGGGGAGCGCCATGAGGGTGATATAGGAAGGGGAACCATCGAAGAAGCCACAAAGATGGTCATAGATTACCGGCACGGGCCAGGTGCTGTCGTCCAAGGGTCGTCACTTACATCTTCGGTCGCTTGGACCAAGTTCGGCGCCAGCCGTCGCCGAGCAGGTCCTCGAACGTGCGCTTTCGGAACCGCAGGAGCTCCTTCCGGAGGATGTCCATAGCCCGCTCAGCCTCTTTGAACATCTCCGTCCCCGCGCGTCCGTCGGTGGTCGTGACCAAGCCCTTCCACGTCTGGATCGTCTTGAAAGCAGTGGCCGCCTGAGGCGTCAGGAAGACCTCGTTGATAGCGAACCAGTCGAGCATCTCGTTCATGATGCCGGTCCAGTTGTCAGCAACCTTCCCGTCGAGCCACCACATCACCCTGGACCGGCGGACGGCCTCGCGGTGGGTCTCGAGACGCGTCCCGTAGACCGCCATCGTGACTTGGAAGCCTCTCGCGATGGACGCGAGCCAGACGGTGACCGCGAACTGAATAACCGTCTCGAGGTGTCGAATGACGAAATCGATCATGGGGGCCGACCTCCGCCGGAGGCTGACGCTCCACCAGCCGGCCCGGGCGGTCAAGGGCCTCGGGGCCGGCTCGGCGACGAGCAGACCACCGATGGACCGCGAAGGACGACGTTGCCCCGCCGCACACGGGCGCGAGCCGTAAGGGCCGCTTTCTAAGCCGCGGGCGTTGCCCGGCGCTTCCCGCCCGCCACGGCCCCTCCGAGGCGCGAACGCCTCGCAGGACGAAAGCCAGGCGGTCGGCGCTCCAAATAGAACGCGTAGAACTCCCCCAGGACGTCCCGCCCGTCGGATGAGGCATTCGACGAGGTCGGCGAGGACTGCGTCGATCCGTTCCTCGGCGGCACCGAGCTCGCCCTGGTCGTCCACGTCGTGATGGTCGGTGGCGCGAAAAGCTTGCTGACCGAGGATGCCTCGAAATCCCTTCATCGAGGTGTGGTGGCAAAGCACCGCCGGCGGGTTCGTTGGAAGGAACGGACGAGATGAGGCGCGACCCAGGCGCTTCTCGAAGGCGTCGAGGAGCGAGATCCGCGGTGGCGGTATAAGAGCCAGCATCGTCTCGAGCCTTGTCACGGTCGTGCCCCTCCTAACACAATATCGGCCGACCCACGGGAGCGTCGCCACGGATGTTTCGGGCGCCGCCTGGCAGTCCACAGCCCTCGGATGCGCGAATGCCCCGCAGAGCGCAAGCGAGGCGGGCCGCCGGCTCGGTGGCCGGTCTTCTCGCTCGACGCGGAGGGCCGCCTCCCCCCTCGTGACGATGCGACGGACGTCCCGAGTGTTGCCACGGCGTTGCTACGGGGTCCGATTTCGTGCGGTCGCCCCGTCCGCAGTGGCCCGGGTGCCTTCATCCCGACCCGCATTCGGCGCGCCGCTGCGGTCTCCCCGATGGCAGGAGACCGCAACGCGGACGAATTCGTAAACCGTAGGTCGACAGTTCAATCCTGTCCACCGGCTCCAGGACGGGCAGGACGTGGCGTGGTCCCTGCCGTAACACCTGGGAGCGGACGGTAACCACCCCATCGAGGTCGGGCACCCATGGCTCGCACCTTGGCGGCCGCTGGCCCGCGCTGTGGACCGGGCATCTGGCATGTTGCTTGCCTTTCGCAGCGGCACCGTGGCAATTCTTCAAGCGCTGCTCGCGTTGCTGACGAAGTCGGCCGGCAAGATCCTGAACGCTATCTTCGGTTGGTCCGTGCGGGCGCTGTTCGGTCGGACCACCTCCGCCGAGCAAACATTCCTGTCGGGTCTCGTGGGGGCTGCCGTCGCGTGGCCGCTGCTGCTTGCCGGCCTCGCGGCGCCGCGGATAGCCGCGCTGGTGCTTGCGCTCGTACCCATCCCGCGCTGGATTCCATCGTGGAGCATCCGGCTCGTGTGGCTGAGCCTGGCTCTCATCGTCCCGCTGGCCATGGGTATCGCGGTCACCGCCCGAGGCCCGAAGGCGCTGGCGAGCGAGCCCATCCCGAAGCGCCTGGCGCGCGGCTTTCCGGTGACGGTCGGCCTGGCGGCCGCGTTCCTCATCATGTTCGTGTCCGTGCCGATCATGCGGTTCGCTGCGCTCGTGCGCCGGCAGACGAGCGCCGACGTGCCGCTGGTCACCGAAGGCGACGTCTACCAGCGCGTGGCGGTTTCGATCGTTGCGTCGCTCAATCAGCACGGCCTCTCCCTGCAGCCTGCGGCGCCGGGATGGTGGGTCAGCGCGCCCATGCGCCTGCTGGCCTGGTTTGGGGGCAGCGCGTTCCGAAAGTTCGTCCCCGAGCGGTTGGAGAACTACGAATCCCCCGAGCTGACCGTCTCATTCTATGCGAGCGGTGTTCTGCTGCGCGGCCTCGCGCGCCAGGTGACGTGGGCGCATGGCCTGGTCGCGGAAGCGGCGACCGGAACCGACGGGCTCCAGACGCTGCATCCCGCGCCGCAGGATCTCGAGAAGCAGATCAAGCAGGTGTGGAAGACGTTCGCCGCCGATCCCGGCGCGCACGTCCGCGCGTCGCGTCTCCTCGACCGTATCGGCGAGATGAGCGTGGCCCTCGGCAAGCTCGACGCGGATTTCGACGAGTGGCAGGTCTTGTACCGGCAGCTCTTGCAGCTCGACCGCGCCCTCAATGGCCAGCGGCAGCTGCTGCACTCCATGACATCCGAAAAGGGAGAAGTCGTCATGTCCGAACGCGAGGTGAATCGACATGTAGCCGAGGCCGCGACGGCGGCGCCGAAAGCAGCCCACGACGCGGTGTTACCCACGCCGTCGATAGCCGCCGCCCACGAGACGACCGATCTCGAGAACGCCTCGACCGTGGCCTTGATGGGAGACTTCGCCACGCAGGCGGTGGCGCTCGCCAAGAAGGAGATCGAGCTCGCCAAGGTCGAGCTGCGCGAGGATCTGGGCAAGGAGGTGGCGGCCATGGGACGCCTTGCCGTCGCAGGCCTGGCGGGTTTCTTGACGGTGAATCTCCTGCTGGTCACGGGCGTGCTCGCGCTCGCGCGCACCATGCCGGTCTGGGGGGCCGGACTGCTGGCCAGCGGCGTCACGCTGCTTCTGGCCGTGATCATGGGAATGTCGGGATGGCGGCGAATCACGCGCGCTCCCCTGGAACGAACGCGCAAAACTCTCAGGGAGGACGCACAATGGGCGAAGGAACGACTGGCATGAATGGTCCGGCTGGTGCCGATGACACCGTGGCGAGGGCCCGGGCGAAGTCGACTGCGGAGACGGCGGCGCAGCTGGAGGCGGACATCGATGCCCTGCGGAGTCAGCTGGGCGATGTGGTTGGAGAGCTCGACCGCCGCCGCCACCGGATATCGAACCTCCCCGTTCAGCTGCGTCGGCACGCGAGGTCGCTGGCGATCGGCTCCGTGGCCCTGGCAGGGCTGGGCCTCGGTCTGTGGTGGTGGCGCTCGCGGAGAAGCGCAACCACCAGCCTGCCAGCGCGACTGCGCGCGCGCCTCCCTACGTCGCGGTCAACCCGGGAACTGGTCGACAGAATGAGAGGTCAGGTGGCGGAGGTGATCCGTCCCGCCCCTCACACCCACCTGGTTCGGTCGGCGCTGGTGAGGGTCTCGACGACGGCGCTGGCCGCCGCCGCGTCCGTGCTGGCAAAGCAACTGGCGGCCGACATCGCGGCCGGTCGCTGGCAGAGTCACCCGAGAAAGGACGCTCCCTGACCTTCAGCTAGTGCACCGCCGTCGAAATAGCGTCAACGCCGAGGCCGACAAGCCGCGCCGGACGCGAGGCGCGACGACGAGGCATACCCGTAGGTATGGTGAGGAGGAGCAACGAAGCGGCCGGCCCGGATCGTCGGCCGAACGTGACGCTATTTCGACGGCGGTGCACAACCGGAGCGAGCTCGGTCATGCCGTCGCCTCCAGCAGCTTGTCGACGGTGATGGGAAGATCGCGAATCCGCTTACCCGTCGCGTGGTACACCGCGTTCGCGATGGCGGCCGCCATGCCGGTGATCCCGATCTCGCCGATCCCCTTGACGCCCAGCTCGTTCACGTGGGGGTCCGCCTCGGGCACCATGATGACGTCGATGGCCGGCGTGTCGGCGTTCACCGGGACGTGATAGTCGGCCAGATCGCGCGTCACGACGCGCCCGCTGCGCGGATCGCGCACGGTGTGCTCGTGCAGCGCCATGCCCAGTCCCCACACCATCCCGCCCATGAACTGACTGCGGGCAGTCTTGGCGTTCAGGATGGTGCCAGCTGCGAAGGCGCCCACCATCCGGCGCACGCGCACGCTCCCCAGCGCGCCGTCGACGTGCACCTCGGCGAACTGCGCGCCGAACGAGTGCAGCGCATACGGCTTGCGACTGCCAGCCTCCTGCGCGTCGGCCCGCGCCGACAGGACCGGCCGCTGCGCGCGCCGGAGCACGTCGACGATCGCGTCGCGCTTGCCCGGCTCGGCCTTCGAAGACAGCGTGCCGTCGCTGACATCGATGTCGTCGGGCGCCCGGCCGTGAAGCGGCGAGGCCGCGTCGGCGATGGCCAGCTCGATCAGCGCCCGCCGCACCTGCCAGCCCGCGGCCTTCACCGCCGAGCCCACGCTGGCCGCCGTGCGCGAGCCGCCGGAGACGGGCGTCTCGGGGAAGTCGGTGTCGCCCAGCTCGAAACGAACCTTGGCGAGCGGCAAGCCGAGCGCGTCCGCCGCGATCTGCGTCATGATGGTGTAGGTGCCGGTGCCAATGTCCTGCGAGCCGGCGCGCACCAGCGCCGTGCCGTCGGCGCGCACGCTGGCCCACGCCGAGGCGGGGCTCTGTCCGGCGGGGTACGTGGCCGTGGCCACGCCCCAGCCGAGCCACCCCGTCCCGTCGCGCATCGCCTTCACCGCGCGGGGGCGCTTGGCCCAGCCGAACGCCGCCGCGCCCTGTTCGTAGCAGGCGCGCAACGACTTGCTCGAGTACGGCTTGTCCTCGCCCAGGTCGCGGTCGGCGTGGTTCAACTGCCGTAGGGCCAGCGGATCCATCCCCACCGCGTAGGACAGCTCGTCCATCGCGGACTCGAGGGCGAAGCTGCCGGTCGACTCGCCCGGCGCCCGCATGAACGTCGGCGTGGGGATGTCGAGCCGCACCAGGCGGTGCGAGGTGCGGACGTTTTCGCACGCGTAGAGGTGTCGCGCCGTGAGGGCCGATGGTTCGACGAACTCGTCGAACCGCGAGGTCTGCGAGATGACATCGTGCTCGACCGAGGTCAGTCTGCCGTCCTTGGCCGCCGAGAGCTGCACGCGCTGGATGGTGCGCGGCCGGTGCCCCACCAGCGAGAACATTTGCTGGCGTGTCAGCGTCAGCTTGACCGGTCGCCCCGCGGCGCGCGCCGCCATCGCCGCCAGGATGACGTGTGACCAGGGCGAGCCCTTGCATCCGAAGCCACCGCCCACGTACAGCGACAGCACGCGCACGTTCCGCACGTCCAGCCCGAACACGTGCGCGACCCGCTTGCGCACGCCGAAGATCCCTTGCGTGGCATCGTAGAGGGTCACAGCGTCAGGGCCGCGCCAGACGGCGATGGTGCCGTGCATCTCCATGGGGTTGTGGTTCTCGGCCGGGATGGTGTAGGTCACGTCGACGGCGGCCGCGGCCGCGGCGCGCGCCCGGGCCGGATCGCCGCGGTTCGAGTCGGTGGGTCCTCGGTTGGCCTTGGGCGGCGCGTAGCTCGGCGATCCCTGGTCGAACGTCACCACCGGCGCCTCGACGTGCGCGTAGGTCACCGCAACCAGACCCGCCGCGAAGCGCGCGCGATCCAGGGTGTCGGCGACCACGACCGCCACCGGTTGGTCGTCGTACAACACCCGATCGTCCTGCAGGACCTGCAGCACGCGATCGGTCGGCCCGGCCTTGCCGTCCGACGACACGCCCGTGAGGTGTGGCGCATTTTCATGGGTCAGCACCCGCAGGACCCCAGGCGCCCGCTGGGCAGCCCGGACGTCGATGGCCCCGATGGTGGCCTTGGCGGTCGTGCTTCCCACGATCACGGCGTGCGCCAGGTTGGCAACGCTCACTTCGGCCGAGTAGACGGCCTTGCCCGTGACCTTGTGGCGCGCGTCGACGCGATCGATGCCCTGGCTGGTATAGGCGGGCCGGCTCATGTCATCTCGCGCGCGCGTTCGAGTGCCCGAATGATGATCGCCTTCGCCAGCGGCACCTTGAATCGGTTGTCGGGCCTGGGCGTGGCGGAAGCGAGAGCGGCGTCGGCCGCGCTCGCAAAGGTGGCGTCCGATGGTTGGTGGCCGACCAGGGCCTGCTCCGCGTCCGCGCTGCGCCAAGGCTTCGTCGCCACCCCGCCCAGCGCCACACGCGCCGCCCGGATCTTGCCCTCCTCGATCTGGAGCGCGACCGCCGCGGACGCCAGCGCGAACGCGTACGACGCCCGGTCGCGCGCCTTTACGTAAACGGACCGCGCCGCCAGCGCCGTCGCAGGCAACGTGACGTGCGTGATCAGCTCGCCGTGTCCGATCGAGGTCTCACGCTCCGGCGTGGTTCCCGGCGCGAGGTGGAAGCTCGCCATCGGGATCTCCCGCGCGGTCGCCCCGTCGATCGGCGTCCCGTAATGCCCGCGCACGTGCACGACGGCGTCGAGCGCCACCAACGCGACGCACATGTCCGACGGGTGAACGGCGATGCAGTGAGCGCTTCCGCCGAGCACCGCGTGCTGCCGGGTGTACCCCTCCTCGGCCGCACAGCCCGAGCCGGGGTTGCGCTTGTTGCAAGCGGCGACGCCGACGTCCCGGAAATAGGGGCAGCGCGTGCGCTGCATGATGTTCCCAGCGGTGGTCGCCATGTTGCGGAGCTGAGGCGACGCGCCAGACAGCAGGGCCTGCGACAGCGCGGGGAAGCGCCGTCTCACGGCGGGGTGGTGGGCGAGATCGCTGTTGCGGGCCAGCGCGCCGATTGAAAGCCCCTGGGGCGTCTCGTCGATCTTCGCCAGCGGCAGCCGGTTGATATCGAGCAGTCGGGCCGGCTTCATGACCCCGAGGCGCATGAGATCGATCAGGGTCGTCCCGCCGGCGAGCAACTGCGACTCCGGCGTGGCGGTGTCCAGCACGGCGTCGAGGTTGTCACCGACGCGCACATAGCTGAAGGGCGCGGTCACACGGGCTCCTTCGATGCCTTGCCCTCGGCCGTCATCTGCTTCTGGGCACGGCCAATGGCCGTCACGATGTTCGGGTACGCGCCGCAGCGGCAGATGTTTCCGCTCATCAACTCGCGGATGTCGTCCTCGTCGTGCGCGTGCCCTTCACTGACCAGACCGACCGCGCTCATGATCTGGCCGGGCGTGCAGTACCCACATTGCAGGGCGTCTTCCGCGACGAACGCCTGCTGCATGGGATGAAGGGCATCCTCGGTCCCCAGGCCCTCGATGGTGGTGATCTTCGTCCCCTCGGCCATCACCGCCAGGGTCAGACACGAGTTGATGCGCCGTCCGTCAACCAGCACCGTGCAGGCGCCGCACTGTCCGTGATCGCACCCTTTCTTGGTCCCCGTGAGCCCCAGGTGCTCGCGCAGCGTATCCAGCAGGCTGACCCTGGGCTCGAGGCGCAACCGCCGGGGTTGACCGTTGATGTCGAGGGTCACGTCCACTTCCTCCTGCGTGATGGACCCGGCGCTGCGTGGTGGGTCCAGGCGTGCGCACCCGTCCGCGACGGCCACGGCGAAACCAGCCAACAGGCTGGTCAACAGGAATTCCCGGCGCGACGCCCCACCGCGCGCCACGGCCCGGGCCGGAACCCCCAGCACGGCGCGGCCCGCGGCCGCCACCGCGGTCAACAGCGTGACCCTCTCGTCGGCGCCCACGCGATGGCCGAACCGGACCATGCCTTTGCCATCGACCACGAACAGTCCCCGCAGGCTCGGTCCCGATTTCGGCGCGACATCGACGCCGTACCGGACGAAGAGCTGGTGGGTCGCGGCGAAATCAATTTGCGGCCCCTCCGCCAGCACCTGCGCCTCATCGTCGGGCCGGAAGCACCACAGGCTGCCGGGCGACACCGCGATGAGCATGGCGCCGAGGGCCCGCAATTCGCCGCGTATCGCTTCTCGTTCGAGGTCGCTCGCGAAAAGCGCGTCACCGTCCGCGAACAGGGCCAAAACGGTCGGGACGTCACCCTCCAGGCGTCCGGCGCGCTCGGTCAGCTCTTCGAATCCCATCGCCGAAAGGAGCGGGGCGGTGTCGCCCAGCTCGACAGGAACCTGCTCTTCGGTATCGGCCACTCCGGCATTGCCGGATGTCATGTCTCCGCTCGCGGCCACGCGCCCCTCCAGCCTCTTTCTTGGGCTCGACGGGGCTACCTGGCAAGGGGCATCGAAGGCGATTCGCCTGGCACCGGATCCCGGCGGGTGGGGCGGCCATGCTGGCCGTCCCACCACGCCCGGTCACCTAGACGTGACGGCGGTTGGCGTCCTGGCCCCGTCCGCTCGTGCGGCGCTGGCCATTCCCCGGTTGGTCACGGTCTTCGCCCGCTTCCACCTGCTCGCTGTCGTCACCTTCGTCGGCGCCCGCCACCAGCCCGGAGGCCCGTGGCTGATCGCGCTCGTCGCCGCTCGAACGCTGCGAGGAGGAGGAACCCGCTCGCCGCCCGCGCCCGGTCTCCTCCTCGTAGCCGCCGGCGTCACCGTCCTCGGACGAGCGACCCCGATCGTCGCCCTGCGACAGGGAATGCCGGTTCACCTCGCGATCGCGATCCGGTCCGCCGCTGCCGCCCACGCGCGTCGCCTCGTCACCATGCTCCGTGGCGCGACGCCCGTGGCCGCGCGCCGCATCCGCGTGAAGATCGGCACGGGCACTATTTCCGGATTGTGAGTGCTTGGCCGCCTGCGTGTGATGGTGCGCAGCCGTCTCGTGATGGAAGGCGGCGCGCTCGTGGCTCGTCACCTTTCCGCCCCGCTTCTCGGGGCTCGACGTTCCGGATGACTCCCGCCCGCGTCCGCTGTCGGAGCTGGGCGAATCGTCACGATCCTTGGACTTACGGTTCTCGTTTTGATGGGACATGGGGGACCTCCAGTGTTTTTGCCGCGCTCTTGTGGACAGCGACCCGCTTCGGGCCCTTCATTCGCGCGGCGGGTTGGTTGCGATTTCAGCAACCGCCATGCCATCGGTACACCGCGCTTCGAGGGCCCGGCTGCTTTCGCGCTACTGGGGTGACTGCCATTCCAAATCGCCCGTCCTCGTTCGGGACGTGGGTTGACTGATGCCAGGCTCCATGGCAATCGAGTTCTGTTCCGACAACGACACGCGCGCGCCCCGGTCGCCAACAGAACAGCAGGGAGAAGGACGTGCATCATGACGTACTCGACTGAGCCTCCGCCGCCGCCCCGAAAGGCCGATCCGATGGAGCCGAACGGCTCCGACGGGATCCCGGTGAAGAACGACGGGCCGTCATCGGCCGCCACGTCTGGACGATCCTTCGCGCACGAGCTACTGGGCGCCTTGCTGCAATATCGCGAAGGCGATTTCAGCGCGCGAATGCCGTCCGACGTCGTCGGGATCGAGGGGAAGATCGCGGACGTCTTCAACGACATCCTGACCGTCAGCGCTCGGCGCACGGCGGAGACCAGCCGCGTGTGCCGCGTGGTTGGTAAGGAGGGGAAGCTGAAAGAGCGCATGCGCGTGCCTGGCGCCGTCGGCGGCTGGGCCGACGAGATCACCGCGCTCAACACCCTGATCGACGATCTCGTGTGGCCGACCACCGAGGTCACGCGCGCAGTGGGCGCCGTCGCGAAGGGCGATCTGACGCAAGCGATGGCGCTCGACGTCGACGGACGCCCGCTGGAGGGTGAGTTCCTCCGTTCGGCCACCCTGGTCAACAAGATGATCGACCAGCTGTCCGTGTTCTCGTCCGAGGTCACGCGCGTCGCGCGCGAGGTGGGCACCGAGGGCAAGCTGGGCGGCCAGGCCCAGGTCAAGGGCGTGTCGGGCGTGTGGAAAGATCTGACGGAGTCGGTCAACCAGATGGCCGGCAACCTGACGGCGCAGGTGCGCAACATCGCCGACGTGACCATCGCCGTCGCCAGCGGCGACTTGTCGAAGAAGATCACGGTCGACGTGCGCGGTGAGATCCTGCAGCTGAAGGAGGCCATCAACACCATGGTCGACCAGCTGCGGGCGTTCGCATCGGAGGTGACGCGCGTCGCGCGCGAGGTGGGTACCGAAGGCAAGCTGGGTGGCCAGGCGGTTGTCCCCGGCGTCGCCGGCACCTGGAAGGACCTGACCGACAACGTGAACGCAATGGCGTCGAACCTGACGGGGCAGGTCCGCAACATCGCCGAGGTGACCACGGCGGTCGCGCGCGGCGATCTCTCGCGGAAGATCACCGTCGACGTCAAGGGCGAGATCCTCGAGCTGAAGAACACCATCAACACCATGGTTGACCAGCTCAACGGGTTCGCCTCGGAGGTGAGCCGCGTCGCGCGCGAGGTCGGCACCGAGGGCAAGCTCGGCGGTCAGGCCCAGGTCCCGGGCGTCGCCGGCACCTGGAAGGACCTGACGGACAACGTGAACTCGATGGCGTCGAACCTGACGGGGCAGGTCCGCAACATCGCCGAGGTGACCACGGCGGTCGCGCGCGGCGATCTCTCGCGGAAGATCACCGTCGACGTCAAGGGCGAGATCCTCGAGCTGAAGAACACCATCAACACCATGGTCGACCAGCTCAATGGGTTCGCCTCCGAGGTGAGCCGCGTCGCGCGCGAGGTCGGCACCGAGGGCAAGCTCGGCGGCCAGGCCCAGGTCCCGGGCGTCGCCGGCGTGTGGAAGGATCTGACGGACAACGTGAACTCGATGGCGTCGAATCTGACCGGTCAGGTGCGCAACATCGCGGAGGTGACCACGGCGGTCGCGCGCGGCGATCTCTCCCGGAAGATCACCGTCGACGTCAAGGGCGAGATCCTCGAACTGAAGAACACCATCAACACCATGGTCGACCAGCTGAACGGGTTCGCCTCGGAGGTGAGCCGCGTCGCGCGCGAGGTCGGCACCGAGGGCAAGCTCGGCGGCCAGG
>CAYUFS010000099.1:0-12479 GCA_964443975.1 uncultured Myxococcales bacterium
CAGGCGGAGATCATCGAATCGGTGCTGGCGGGCCGCGACACGCTCGCGATCATGCCGACCGGCAGCGGAAAGTCCCTGACCTATCAGCTCCCGGCCCTGGTGCTGCCCGGGCCGACCATCATCGTCTCGCCGCTGCTCGCGCTCATCGAGGATCAGGTGGGCAAGCTGCAGGCCGCCGGTGTTCGGGTGGCGCGGATCGATTCGACGCGGACCGCGAAGGAGCGCGCCGCAGATCTGGACGCGGTCCGCGAAGGCGCCATCAAGCTGGTCATCATCACGCCCGAATCGATCGGGTCGCCAACGGTGCAGGCCGCGCTCGAAGGCGTGAAGTTTTCTTTGTTCGCGGTCGACGAGGCGCACTGCGTGTCGCAGTGGGGCCACGATTTTCGGCCGGCGTATCTGGGCCTGCGGCGCGCCGCGAACGTGCTCGGGCGGCCGCCCATCCTCGCGCTGACCGCGACGGCCACGCCCGCCATTTCCGACGACGTCCTCGTGCAGCTGGGCATGCGCGACGCGAACGTCTGTCGCGTGTCGTTCCACCGGCCGAACCTGGCGTTCGACGTTCGCAAGGTCGCGGGCGAGGCGGACAAGCTGCGGCAGCTGGGGAAGTTGATCCAGCGGCTGCGCCGCCCCGGGATCGTGTACTGCGCGACCGTACGCGCCGTCGACGAGCTGTACGTGGCGCTCCGCCACGGCAAGATCCCGGTCGAGCGATACAACGGCAAGATGACGACCGACGAGCGTGAGAAGGCGCAGGCGTCCTTCATGCACGGCGGGCGTAAGGTCGTCATGCTGGCGACGAACGCCTTTGGCCTCGGCGTCGACAAGCCGGACATCCGCTACATCATCCACTATCAGATGCCCGGGTCGCCTGAGGCGTACGTGCAGGAGGCGGGCCGCGCCGGTCGCGACGGAAAGCCCGCGCGCTGCGTGCTGTTGTTCCAGCCTGAGGACATCGAGATTCAGGAGCACTTCCTGCGCGAGGCGCACCCCACCAAATCGCAGGCGCGAATGGTGGCCGAGGGCCTCTACGCGTGGAGCGACGAGGGCAAGGAAGTGTCCGTACGCGACCTGGCGCTGTCGATGGCGCTGCCCGAGCGGCGGGTGCGCGTGATCCTGTCGGTGCTGGAGGCGATGGGCGTCGCCGAGGAGGTCAAGGCAGCGCGCTGGAAGGGCGTGGAGCCGAAGCCGACGCGAGAGGCGATCGACAAGGCGGCGTCCGTGTTCGAGGCGCGGCGAATCTCGGATCGGCGACGGCTGGCTTCGCTGCTGGCGTACATGAACACGCAGCGCTGCCGGGTGCAGATGATGCGCGCTTACTTCGGCGAGCCCGAGGGCGAGAAGTGCGGGTTGTGCGATTCTTGCGCCGGGCTCGACAGCGAGGTGTTCGATCCGGGGACGGACGATGCGCGGCATGGGCTGCACGCGGCCACCGATTTTCACGCGCGACCGCGCCGCCGGCGCCGGCGGGGAGGCGAGCCACAGCCGCAGGTCGGCGCGGGGCCGAGTCCACAGGCGAGGCCCCAGCCGCACGGCCGTCCAGTGGTGCCGGTGCAGGCGCCCGCCTTCGTCTTCGAGACACCGATTCCCTCCGATGTGTTGCCGCCGCTGGCGCCGTTCGTGGTCGGGCCGGTGGACGAGTCCGAGCGGGACTTCGATCCGAACGTCTGGAACGAGGTCGATCATGGCGCGGGCACGCCCATGGCCGGAGAGCCGGTGCTGGATCTGGCCGAGCTGACCGCGTTCTGGCCGAATCTCGCCGTTGCTGCGCCGCCCATTGCTGCCGCGCCGTCGGCACCCGACCCATCGGCGTCCGAGCCTGGCGCGGCGCCGGTCGATCCTGATCGGGCCAGCTGGGACGCCGTGCGGGACGCCAACATTCGCGCCTATATCGACTGGCGCGCGGTCGCCCCTGTCTCGCTGCCGGTCATGTCGCGCGCGCCTGCCGTCGTCAGTCCCGCCGGTGGCGGTGGCGGTGGCGGTGGCGGTGGCGGGCGACCTCCACAGCAGAGCATGGCGCCCCGCGGCGGTAGCGGAGGCGGGAGCGCCGAGCGCGGCGGCGGGCCGGGCGGTCGCTCAGGCAAGCGCCGGCGGCGCCGCGGAGGCGGCCAATTTGGCGGTGGTGGCGCTGGTGGTAGTGGCGGCGGTGGTGGCGGGCAAGACCGCGTGCGCTCCCGGGATCGGGATCGGGATCGCGATCGCGGTCCCCGCCTGCCCGGCTTCTACAATCCCGGCGGCGACTAAGTGGACCGTCCGCGGACGGTACATTTAGTCCCCTGGAAAGGTGAATTCTCCCACATCTCGCTGGTCCTCTTCGTCCCCGGCTGCGCTGCTCCTCGGTTGAATACGGCGAGTATTCGCCCTCGTCGCGCCTTGCCAGGAACGAAGATGCCTCAGCGACATATGGAAGCCTTCACCTTTCCAGGGGACTAGGAGTAGGCCGCCTCGGACCTCTGGTGTTGGTCCGGTCAGGCGGGCTCGAAGCGGGCGCCTCCTGTCGGCGAGGTGCCGTTCGGGTCCAGCACCAGACGGCCGGAGATCTCGCGGCTCGTGACGCCGCCGCCCGGCCAGTTGCTCTTTCGCGTCTGGCCCTTCATGACGAGATCGCGAAGCTGCGCCTCGCTCAGCCGGCGCCCGGAGGTTTCGAACCAAACGACGAAGCCACAGCCGTCGCGCCAGCGCGAGCAACCCCACCCTCGCTTGCCCGTCATGAGGGTGCCCTGCTTGCAGCGCGGGCAGGTCAACGACGACGGGTCGCGACGGCCCGCCACCGCCGCTCTCGTCTGGGGCGCCGCGATCTCTCGGGTCACGGGCGGGGACGTTGCTGCGTTGGCATCCCTTGTCGCGTCCCGATTGCCTGATCGTGTCGAAGGAGCCCCCCGAACCGCGTCCACTACGTCCTCGACGTAGCGGGCGATGTCGCTCATGAACGCGGCGCGCGTCTCCTGACCCCGGGCGACGCGGGCCAGGCGCGCTTCCCATGACCCAGTAAGCTCGGGCGACGCCAGGCTCGCGACCGGCAGCTCCTCGATCAGAGCGACCCCCGTGGCGGTCGCCGCGAGCTGCTTTCCCTGGCGCGCGATGAAGTCGCGGCGGACCAGCGTCTCGATGGTCGCGGCCCGGGTCGCCGGCGTGCCGAGGCCCGTGTCCTTCATCGCGGCGCGCAGGGCTTCGTCCTCGATGTTCCGGCCCGCCAGCTCCATCGCGCCGAGCAGCGTGGCCTCGTTGTGCCGGGGCGGCGGCTTCGTCTGCTTGGCGGTCGCCTCGAACGTCCCGTCGAGCCGCTGTCCCTCGACGAGCGGCAGCAGCGTGGCGGCGTTCTCCGATTCTCCGTCGGTGCCGGGGCGCTTCGACGAGGAGGCGCCGCGTCCGCCACCGTCCGAGCGGGCGGGCGCCTCGCCGATCTGGGCGACCTCTTGCCAGCCCGCCACCAGTCGCACGCGCCCGCGGGCGTAGAACCGGTCCGGTGTCGGCGGCAAGGCGGCCAGCACCGCTTCTTCCTCTTGCGTAGCCGCCGGACTCACGCTGTCGTCATCGGTGGCCGCCTCAACGCCCGTCATGGGGCCCACGCGGATGGTCACGTCGGTCAGTGCAAACTCCGCGTCCGGATAGAACACGCCCAGGAATCGCCGCGCCACCAGATCCAGAATCCGGCGCTCGTCCTCGGGGAGCGCGTCCAACCGGAACGCCTTCCCGGTGGGGATGATGGCGTGATGGTCGTGCACCTTGGTGTCGTCGAACACGCGCTTCGATCGCGCGGGCGGGTCGCCGAGCAGCGTCTGCGCGAAGCCCGTGTACTCCGTGACTTGCGCCAGGCCGCGGAACAGCTTCGGCAGCTCGCCCGCCAGATCGCCGGACAGGTGGCGCGAATCGGTTCGCGGGTAAGTGAGGACCTTGTAGCGCTCGTAAAGCGCCTGCGCCGCCTCGAGTGTGCGGGTCGCGCTCATCGCGTAGCGCCGATTCGCTGTCCGCTGCAATGACGTCAGGTCGAACAGCTGCGGCGCCGGCTCGCGCGTCTTCCGGCCGCGGACCCGCTCGACGCTCGGTCCGGCGACATCGGTCGCCGCGCCGTGGAGCTCGGCGCGTGTCACCACCTCGGCGGCCAGCGCCGACGTCGCGAGACGGGTGGTCACCGTCTTCCCATTCGCGGATGGGGCGCCCCAGCCTGCCTGGAACGTGGTCTTGCCACCCGCGCCGCCCCCGACGAAGGTTCCGCGAACCTCCCAGTAATCGCGCGGGCGAAACGTGGCGATCGCCCGCTCTCGCTCGACGACAATCGCCAGCGTGGGCGTTTGCACCCGGCCTATCGAATACACGGGCGAGCGGCCGCCCCGCGCCGCCCGACCGCGCTGACCGCGGTGGGGCCCGGGGGCGCGATCGGCGGTGGCCGGACCGTCGCTTCGCCGCGTGATCGTCACCGCGCGCGTCGCGTTCATCCCCACGAGCCAGTCGGCCTCGGAGCGGCAGCGCGCCGCGTCCCCGAGCGCGTCGTATTCGGCGCCCGGCCTCAGCGCGGCGAAGCCGCCCGCGATCGCCTCGTCCGTCATCGACGAGATCCACAGCCGCCTCACCGGCAAGCGGCTCCCCGCCAGCTCGTAGACGTAGCGAAAGATCAGCTCCCCTTCCCGTCCCGCGTCGCAGGCGTTCACGACCTCCGTGAAACGCCGCTCCCGCAGCAGATCGCTGACCGCGCGAAGCTGAGCCCGGGTGCCCTCCACCGGGCGCAGCCTGAACACCTGCGGGATCATCGGCAGCGCATCGAGGCGCCATGCCTTCCAGCGACCGTCGTAAGCGGCGGGCTCCTCGAGCTCGACGAGATGCCCGATGCACCACGTGATCACCCGGCGCGCGTCGCCGATCGCGTGCTTACCCGCGCCGCGAACCCCGAGCACCCGCGCCAGATCGCGCGCGACGGACGGCTTTTCCGCGATCACGAGCTGCATCGACGCCACGAGTGTAGCGGCTTATCGCAGCTCCGCGGCGAAAGGTGCGCCGGCCCGGCGCGTCCTCACGCCCCCCGGGTCACTTGCACCCGATCTGAGTGTCGTCGATCGCCAGGTCGTCGAACCAGATGACGAACGGTGTGGTGGGCGACTGGTAAAACGTCGCGCCCACGATGACGGATGTGTAGTTCGACATCTGGGAGTTGGCCTTGTTCATGAACCCGATCGAGGTGACCTCCATGGAATCGGAGAAGAACCGGTAGCTCATGGTGCTCACGTCGACGTACCACTCGGCGCAGTGCCAGGCGGTGTCGAAGGTCCAGTTGTAGGCCGAGCCGAGGCTGCCCTGGTCGTTGGGGTTGTTGTACAGCCACTGGTGCGTGCCATTCGACGAATTCTCGACGATGTCGACCACACGATTCTCGCCGGTTCCATTCAGGCCCACGAAGGTGACGTGGAGAACCCCCCCCGCGGTCTTCGCGGCGGGCGACTGCACCTTGTAGAAGATCCGTCCCCAGTGCTTCGACGCCGTCGCCCCGAGGGCGGTGAGGCTTTTCTGGACGCGCCCCTGACCGCTGACCATCGAGCTGCTCTTCAGCGCCATGGTCCCCGAGTGGAACTGGTCGGTCGCGAGGCCCACGTCCGTGGGCGACCCCTTGCCATAGCCCTTGAAGGCCGTCCACCCCGTCGGGATGGCCCCCGCCATCCCTGTCTCGAAGTCTTCGCAGAGCTTGTAGGATTTTCCGGCGCATCCTGGTCCGGAGGAGCCCCCCGCCGCCATCATGCCCCCGGTGGCCGTCCCACCCACCGCGCCGCCGTTGGCGGCAGCCCCGCCGCTTCCGCCGACGTGGCCGCCCGCCGCCGTGCCGCCACCAGCAGCCCCGCCCGAAGCCGCCCCACCGCTGGCCGACCCTCCGGTGCTGGCGCCGCCGCTCGACGAGCCCCCGGTGCTGGCGCCGCCGCTCGACGAGCCCCCGCTGCTCGAGCCTCCCGAGGCAGCCCCGCCCGTCCCGGCCCCGCCGCTCCCCACCTTCGCGCCGCCTGTCCCCGAGCCAGTCGACGTCATGCCGCCGGTCGCTGCGCCGCCCGTGGAGCTCATCGCGCCTCCGCTGCCATCAACGGGCGGGGTCTCGGCCGGCGAGCAGCCGAGCTGCACCATCAACAGCGCGGCCAGCCCAGCCAGGCTTCCAGGCCTGGTCATGAGCGAAATCAGGCGATGGGGGCGGGCGGCGATCATGCGCATTCGTGGTACTCCCTTGCAAAAGAGGTCGGAAGAAGCTCCGGTGGGGGGCAGTAGCAACCAGCGCCCACCCTGGCTCATGGGCCGAATGCTGAACATTCAACCAGGTCGGGGAGCCAGGCCCAATCGCATAATGATACGATCATTCGGCCGGGGAGGGGGGAGCGCGCGCCGTCCTCGTGGGGCTTTTGCTCACCACGTCGGGTGCCAGTGGCGGACCATCGGGAAGCCTGCCCTTCACTCAACTTGCAACTTGAACCAAGCCACGCAGACCAGGTTAGGGAGAACCGCATTCCTGAAACGACTATTGATGGGAAACTCACCTCCCACCCCCCCGCGAGGTCTCAATGCCTGGAACCGGCTCTCGTATCACGCTGCTGCTTGGAACGTTGGTTGTCGCCGCATGTGGGGGCTCGAACGCGGGAACCCCCGCCTCCACCGGACAAACCGGCTCCGGAGGAACCCCCGGCTCCGGAGGAGCGGCGACGGGAGGCGCGGCCGCGAATCCGCCACCCGGCGGTACTGGAGGCGCCGCCGCGAATCCGCCACCCGGCGGTACGGGAGGCGCCACCACGAATCCGCCACCCGGTGGTACGGGAGGTGCCAATCCGGCTGGCGCGACGGGCGGCGCGACGGTCGGCACGGGTGGTTCCACGAATGGCACCGGGGGCAGCACGACCGGCACAACCGGCGGGATCGGAGGTTCGGTCACCGCGGCCGGAGGTCGGTCCGGCGGCGCGGGCGCTGGGGTCGGCGGCGGAACAATCGTGGGCCCCCCGCTGGCAGGCTCGTCGGGTACGGATCCAGGAACCGAAGGCGACGGCGACTTCATGGCCGGACCGACCTATGCCCTGGCCAGCGATTTGACCTCGAAGGGCAATCCCCAGGGCAAGACCTTCTCGCTTTCCCTGCCGTCGGCGAACAGCAAGATCTTCACCGGCATGGACGCCACGTTGACCGCGCCGACGACGTTCACCCGGTCGATCAACGTCTACATTCCGGCGAAGTACAAAGATGGAACGCCGGCGCCGTTGATGGTTGTTCAGGACGGGGGAGGAACTCCCTTCGTCCTCATCAAGGCCGCGCTCGACAATCTGACGATCGAGACCGACCCTGCCCGTCGCTTGCCGGCGTTCGTGGCCATCTCGGTCTCATCGGGTGGCGGCGACGGCAAGGGCAGCGAGCGGGGTCTCGAATACGACACGATGTCCGACAAATACGCGAGATACATCGACACCGAGGTCTTGCCCGCCATCGCCAGCAACGCCGCGATCAAGGCCGCCTACCCCAACTTCTCATTCACCAAGGATCCGGAAGGCCGCGGCGCCGCCGGTTGCAGCTCGGGTGCTGCCGCCGCGTTCACCATGGCGTGGCTCGCGCCCAACCTGTTCCGCAAGGCGATAGCGTATTCCGCGACGTTGGTTGCCCAGCAGGCCGACAATGCTCCCGAAAAGGCGATGTACCCGGACGGGGCCTGGGACTATCACTCGGACCTTTCGCTCATCGCCAACACCACGCCCAACCTGCCCGTGCGCATCTTTCACAACGCGAACGAAATGGACAACGGATACATGAACCCGGAGAGCGGCAAGCACAACTGGCTGATGGCTGGTCAGCGAACCGCGGCGGCGTTCAAGGCCAAGGGCTATCACTACCGATTCGTGCTCGGCCTAGGTCTTGGTCACTGCGATCAGCAGGTGCAGCGGGCCACGATGGCTGATGCCCTCTTGTGGTTGTGGCGGGGATATCCAACCGGCCCCTGATGATCCGGGGGACAGGAGCCGGTCGCCCGCTCATGGATGCATTAGAGCAGGAGGCGCGAGCGGCCTATGCCAAACTGCCGGCGTGAACAGAAGGCTGCCGGCGCTGTTCGTGTTGACGCTCCCACTCGCCGTGGCGTGCGGGAAGAGCAGCGGCTCCCGCCCCTCGTCCGACGGGGGCTCGGACTCGCCCGACGCCGCGGCTGACCATTCAAGCGACCTGGGCGGCGGCGCATCGGGTGGAGCCGGCGCGCCCTCGGGGTCGGGTGGTAAGGCAGTCGGCTCCGGAGGGAGCGACGGCACGGGCGGCGCCGCCATCTCGAGCGGGGGTACCACCGGTGGCGCCGGCGCGGGAGCGTTGGGTGGAATCGGCGCGACCGCGGGGGAAGGTGGCGCTGGAGACGAGCCGGGAGGGAGTGCCGGGGCCGGAGTCGGCGGCCCGAGCGGAGGCCCCGACGCCGGCAGCGCAGGCGGGACGACCGCGGCTTGCGGGCGATGCGCCGGCTACGGAACGTCGGTCCAGGCGGCGACCGTGGGCGTCGCGGCGCTCGACTCGCTGTCGGGCTTGGCGGTGAGCCGCGCGCAGCCGGACATCATCTTTGCCCACAACGATCGAGATCGGCCCGTCGTTTACGCCCTCGATCTCCAGGGACGCGAGCACGCGGGGATCACCCTGACCAATGCCGGGAGGAGCGACAGCGACTTCGAGGACATCGCCATCGGCCCCTGCGGGACCGCGACCTGCGTCTTTCTGGGCGACATCGGCGACAACAACGCGCAGCGTTCCGAGTACGCCGTGGTTCGCTTCCTGTTGCCCACGGTGCCGACCACGCCGGGCAGCACGGCCATGACGCCGGTCTACGATCGCTTCGCCTTCGTCTACGAGGACGGAAGTCACAACGCGGAAGGTTTGATGGTCGCTCCCGACGGCACGATCTACGTGGTGACGAAGCTTGCCCCCGGTTCGGGCGGACGCGTGCCCGCGAGCGGACCCAGCAGCGTGTACCGACTCCCGTCGTCGATGACGACCACGTCGGTGGCGACGGCAACCAAGGTGGCGACCTTGACCGTTCCAGCTGGCTCGGATCTGGCGGCTTCTGCGGCCGCAGCCCACCCGTGCGGGCTGGGCTTTCTCTTGCGAACCTACGACAAGGTGTACGAGTTCACGGTGCCAACCGGCATGGGCTTCGAGGCGTCCTTCGCCGTCACCCCGAAAGTGGTGGCCATGCCCAACGAGCCCCAGAGTGAAGGGATCGACTACCGGGCGGACGGCCTCGGCTTCCTCACGTCGGGAGAAGGCGCCGGCGCGCCGATCATGCAGACGGACTGCGCGCCGTGAGGGTGCGCGTTCCGTCAGCCAACACTTGTGCCAACGAGATCCATGTTGGATACTACCCACATGGCCGCCCGAGCCGTTCAGGTGTCGATCGACGAGGTTCTCCTGGGACGAATCGACAGGGACCCGGAGGCCAAACGCGATGGGCGCTCGTCCTTTCTGCGGTCCGCGGTGGTCACGTACCTGGAACTCAAGCGGCGTCGGGGCATCGACGACGCCTTTCGCCAGGCCTACGCCGGTAAGGCCCGGGAGATAGCTGCGGAGATCGACGACCTCATCGACGTGCAGGCATGGCCCGCGACGTAGCGCGCGGCGAGATCTGGCTCTCCGATCGCCCCAAACCGGACAAGCGACGTCCCGTGCTGGTTCTCACGCGCCCGGTGCTCATCCCGCTTCTCGAGACGGTGCTGGTCGTGGCGATCACCTCCACCCGGCGGGGCGCGCCGAGTGAGGTCGACCTGGGGACGGACGAAGGTCTGAAGCACCCCTCCTGCGCGAATCTCACGAATGTCTTCACGATTCGCAGATCGACGCTCCGGCAGTACGTCGGGACCGTCGGTCCGGACAAAATGCGCGCCGTCTGCCAGGCCCTGGCGCTGGTCGCCGGTTGCGCCTGATCTCGCCCTGGCCCTGGGCCGCAACCATCGAAAGGAACGCGACCGGGAATCGCGCGTTGCAATGTGGCGCGACGCCAAGAATGCGTGTGGCTCGCTCCGCTTTACAGGGTCTCGCCCTCGGCCAAAACTCGAACGCGCTTCCTCGGGCTTCCAACAATGGTCAAGTTCTCGATGATGACATGGGGGGCCGATATTGTGATGGCTGGCGAATGGGAACGTTGGACGACAGTTTTGACACCGGGCCCGTCGGTGCGACGGCAGCAGCCGAGAAACCGTCCGCGTTGCAGCCCCCGAACATACGGCTCGACCGATAGGGGTGTATACTCAGGCGTATGCCACGGATGCAGGTCTACTTGCCGGCAGATCTCTATGACGCCGTGAAGGACCGCCACCTGCCGGCGTCAGAGCTCTTGCAGAGGGCGGTGCGTAGCGAGGTGCGGCGGAGAGAGCTCGAAGCCGCCAGCCGCAAATACACGGCGGAGCTCGCGGCCGAGGTGGGCCGGCCAAGCTCGCGACAACGCGTCCGCGCCACTGGCGTCGCGCGACGCATCGCTGGACGCATCCAACGAAAGGCCGGCTAGCGTTCGGTGCTGGTCCTCGATTCTGGCGCGGTCACTCGCCTCGCCGAACGATCGCGCGACACCCTCGCGATGATTCTTGCGCTGCGAGATGAGGGGCTGTGGCCACCGATGGTTCCGGCCGTCGTGTTGGTCGAATGCCTTCAAGGACACGCCGGGCGTGACGCGAACGAGAATAGGTTGCTCAAGACCTGCGACGTCGCGGAGGTTGTTTCCGAGGAGCATGCCCGCCGAGCGGCGCTCCTCCGGCGGCTCGCTCGGCGCGGGTCGGCCGTTGACGCGCTCGTCGTCGCGCTCGCCGAGCCGGACGGGACGGTGCTCACCTCCGATCCGGACGACCTGGAGGCGCTCGCGGCTCACGCGCACGGCGTGATCATCGAGCGGATCTGACGGAGGCCAATGGTCCAGCAACCCTCCAATCTCGCCCGCCGACCTTCCGCTCCGCGTTCGGTCGTCGTGCTGTCCCTCCTGGGAAGCTGCCTCCTGCCCGCACCCGCGCCGCCGGGCGGTGCGACGGCCGCCGCTGAGAATCCGCCCGCGCTGCAGGTTCCCGCGCTGCGGGCCGCCGCGGAGGCGGCGCCCGGAGGACGACGAATCGGCGCGGCGGTCGCGGTCCAGCATCTCGGCCTGCCGGCCTATCGGAAGACCCTGGCGTTCCACTTCAACTCGGTCACCCCCGAAAATGACATGAAGTGGGCGTACGTCGAGCCCGGCCCCGGCCAGTTTTCGTTTCGGGCTGGCGATGAGCTGGTGGCGTTCGCCGCCGAGAACGGCATGCGCGTGCGGGGCCACACGCTGGTCTGGCACACGCAGCTCGCGTCCTGGGTCGGCAAGCTGTCGGGCGATGCGCTGCGCGCTGCGATGGTCCGACACATCAAGGGCGAGGCGGGGCACTGGAAGGGAAAGATCGCGCAGTGGGACGTCGTGAATGAGGCCTTCGCCGACGGCGAGACCGGCGAGCTGCGACACGATTCGCCCTTCACGGCGCTCGGACCGGGATTCATCGACGACGCCTTTCGGGCCGCGCACGAGGCCGATCCGGCGGCGCAGCTGTTCTACAACGACTACGAGATCGAGGGCCTGGGCTCAGCCAAGGCCGAGGCAGTGTTCCGGATGGTGGGGCGGATGAAGGCCGCGGGCGTGCCCATCGATGGCGTCGGCTTCCAGATGCACGTGGATCCACGGCGCTGGCCGGCGGCCGAGCAGATCCGCCGGAACCTGGAGCGGTTCGCGGCGCTGGGCCTGGCCGTGGAGTTGACCGAGATGGACGTGCCCGTGGGAGAGATCGCGGGCGGCAACCTGCAAAAGCTCCAGCAGCAGAGGATCCTCACGCACGACATCGTCGCGGCTTGCGTGGCCGTCCCGCGGTGCTCGGGCATCACCTTCTGGGGCTTCACCGATCGGTACTCGTGGCTCAACGATCCGAGGTGGGGAGCGCTCCGAGGTCGGCCTCCGCATCGCCCGTTGCCCTTCGACGCCGACTATGGGCCGAAGCCCATGGTCGCGGCGATCGCCGAGGCCCTCGTAGGGCGCTGATGGCCCCCTACGCGCCAGTGGGAATATCGAAGTGAAGCACGTCTTCTCGCGTTCCCAAGGATTCGTATAGGCGAATGGCCGGACCGTCTACCAAGTCAGCCTGCACGAACATCACGTAGGCGCCACGTTCGCGGGCGATGCCGCCGAGCGCGCGAATGAGCCCGGTCGCGACACCCCGGCGGCGATGGCCCTCGCGCACCGCGAGATCGTAGATGTAGACCTCGGACCGGGCTCGTTCGAATTTCTCGAGCTCGTATGCGGCGAGGCCGCCCACGACCTCGGCCCCTTGCAAGGCCGCCAGAGCGATGAAGTGAGGTTTCCTCAGCAGAGCCTCCAAGTACGCGTCGCTCGGCACGGCGCCCTGATAGGTTTCGGTCTCGTGGAAGGCCTCGCCGAATGCCGCCAGCAGGGCCTTTAGCCCTGAAGGGACATTCCGCGGAGGCGTGAGCGGTTGAAAAAGCTGGAAGTG
>CAYUFS010000100.1:0-12097 GCA_964443975.1 uncultured Myxococcales bacterium
CTCGACAAGATGGTCTACGCCCTGACCAATCCCGTCAAAGACCATGTCGTCGAGAGCGTCCATCACTGGCCCGGCGTCAACTCGCTGTCCGCCACCCTGGCCAACAGACCCCTGCGCGCCACCAGGCCAACGACCTTCTTCCGAGAAGACGGCCTCATGCCCGAATCGGCCGAACTACCCTTGCACGCACCAGACTCGCTGTTGAACGCCTGCCCAAACGGATTGGCCCCCACCATCAGGGAACGCGTCGCCGACGCCGAGCTTCGGGCAGCCTCCCAACGCCTCCAGGAAGGTCGCACCGTCGTTGGCCGCGCCGCCGTGCTCAACCAGCATTGGAACGACAGCCCTCAGTCTCGCGAGCCGCGCCGCCAACTGAGCCCCCGCGTCGCCAGCAGAAACGTCTGGCGCAGGATCGAAGCCCTGAACCGCAATCGCAGCTGGCTGGCCGCATACAGGGACGCACGCGACTTGTTTCTCGCTGGTGTCAGGACCGTCGCCTTCCCTGCGGGCACGTTCTGGCTCCGCCACTTCGCCGGCGCCTGTTGCGAAACCGTCCCGGCAGGCTGACTCCCATTCGACTGGACCGATTCCGGACCGACGGGTTGCTCCCTGATGCGTTGGTCTGCTCGGAAGCGTCCAGATAACTGTTCTTGCCGCGCGAAGCGGCTCCAACTCCGCCCTTCCCGGCGCGACTCACGCCCGCTCGCATGGCGTTCCCACCGCTGCTCGGGCCATCCAACCATGCCCGGGGACAGCAACTGGGTGCGGTCTTCTTCGGAACGGGGACGATCTTCAAGAAGCGGCCGGCCGTGAGGACGACGACGGGCCGGCCGCCAGCCAAGGTCCAGCCGGGGGTCACGGGCGTCCTGCACACCTTGGACTCGGAAGGTCGAGTTTCACCCGCACCCCCACTGCATCGTCACCGGTGGTGGGCTGGCGCGCCGGAAGCCGCTGGGTCGCCGCCAACGCAGACCTGCTTTCGCCGCAGGCGAGGCGCGCCTAGCGGACACTCATGCTCCCGGCTCCGCCGCCGATACCGTTGCCGCCGCCGCCAGCACCGCCTTCGCCGACGACAGGCAGGATGAGCCCCGCGACCTGTCCAATGGAGTCATTGTCACAGCTGTTCGCGTGCGAGGCGTCCCGCGTCGTGTACGTGCCGAGATACGCGACGAGGCGTCCCACTCGAGCGGTCGTTCCGGGCGCGATGATCGCGCCTTGTCCCTCGAAGTCCACCCGGACCTGACGCACTTCCCAGTAACACGCCGGGCTAAGCAAAGTTGCGAAACCCGAGCAGCTTGCGATGCTGCCCGCGTCGGTAACGGAAATTCCTGCGCCCAATGCCGGGAGCGCCCAGCGACCCAAAATTCCGGTCCACTGTTCGAGGAGGAGCGGTGTCCCGGCCCTAGAAAGTGTGAGACTCTCGCCAGAGAATCCGGCCACCTCGCCAGCCACAGGGAGCGCCTCGGGCCAATAGGAGAGCGTCAAGACTTCGTTGGTCTTGATGACGTCGGCCGGTGCAACCTGCCGCGAGAGTCGTCATCGTCACCGTGATGAGCGCGAGCAGACCCCGCGAACCCCTTCCCATCGTGGGGACAGTGCGTTCAAGCGCCCTTTCCACCCGACATTTTGTCTCCGATAAGAAATCTTACGTCAACTCCGCCGGGCCCGCGCTGCCCGCCCCCCGCGCTGCGCGGCTATTCGCAGGCGGCCTCTTCGTCGGAAGTGCAGTCCCCAGGCCAAACGACCTTAGCGTTTAGATCCGTCTCCAGGGCGCACGTGGAGGCGGCATTCTCCGCGTAAGCTTGCACGTTTATGGCGCTGGCGCCGCCATACTCACTGCAAATGCAAAAAGTATAATCTTGGAGTGTTTGCGAACCTGTCAGCACGGTGTTGCCTGCCGCCTTAGCGCAGGCTTGCGCCTCAGCGTCGGAATCGGCTCTATAGGCGAACACTCCTCCGCACCCGCCGGCGTCTTGCACGAGAACCGTATGAAGCTGGCTAAGCGCGGTCGCTGCCTTCCCATTGCAGCGTGGCGGACCACTGACGGTCGGCGGAGGGGGAGCGATCGGGGGGGGGGCGTCATGGCACTTGCCGCCTCCACACGACAAGTTGTTGGCGCAGAGCGGTGCCTTTGGATAGTTTGGGTTGCGACAGCAATCCTGTCCGACGGCACCGCACGCGGCGCAAATGCTGCCTAAAGGCTGAATATTTTCCGCGTTACAGATCTTGTTCGCGCTGTTGCCGCACCATTCTTGGCCGAGGCCCCCGCAGGGTGCGCAGGTGCCGTTGTCGCACCGGTTGTAGCCTTCACACCAGGGATTGCCATCGCCGATAAACGAAGCGTTGGCCGTGCAACAGGCCTGGGTAGCATGTCCGCAAATCGGCTTGGCGTTGAACATCGACATGGCGGCGGTGGTGACCGGGCCCCCGGCGTTTGTGCGATAGGTCGCCGCGAAGGTATACGTCGCGCCGGATGCAAACTCATCGAAATCGCCCTCCCGCCAGGTCGAACCGCCAAATATAAGTGTGGGCGGGGTGCACCAAGTATGCGTAAGACCGAAGGAATCTACATGCGAGGAAAAAACTCCGGAAGCCTGCCTGCTAATCGAAGGGACCGGAACGAGCGTTTGTCCTATCACACCACTCCCCGGGTACACCGTGGCCGCCAAGAGCAGGGCTTCACATGCGGCCTTCGATGTAAGAGGGGATGGTTTGGCATTGGGAACAATCGCGAAGTCAGCGAGCGGATCGAGCCAACCCGTGATTTTGACTACTGACGACCAGGAGCAATTGTGATTGTTGTAAGTCTGCGGTGTAATGTAACCGACGGTTGAGAAGTCGCTGACGAGTTGCTGAAGCGACTCTGTGATGACGTCGGGCACAGCGATTTCGCCCATGAAGGTCGCGTCGGGCGTGTTAGGACAGGTTGCTTGGCCGTACGCCTCGGTGGTGACGACGATATCAGACGGCCGCGCGCCGCATGCGACGAGCCCTAACGTCGCGGCCAGCGTGACGCCAAAGCGATACAACTGCGCATGGTTAGAAACGTGCGAACTTGGATCCCTAGACATCGTACATCCTCCATTCGTTGTCGACTCTTCCGTGCGATCTTCCTGACCCCTCCTCGACTCCAGTGCATTCCATGACCGCTCCTCACACCAGCCGACCTGGGAAATCCGTTTGCATGCTGGCACGAACCCAAAATGGCGTCAACGAAGAATGAAGCCCGACGAGCGCTCCCCTTAGGCGCGAGAGTATCTAGCATCACCGAGTCTCCCGGACGGGCCGCTGTAGTGGTCGGTATCGCCCGCATGTCGGAAAGGTTTGAGCGGAAGTTGAACAAAGAGCGACGCCAGCACAGCCAACCAGCGCGAGGCCAGGGCGGGCACCTGGGCCTCGTGCTCCCCATCCACAGCGACGCCCGGTGCGTACGGACTGGGCGGCTCGACTGACATCGGGAAGGCAAGTACCTGGCTCGGCGCAGCAAGGATGGACGACGAGGTCGCGCCGAACCCGAACGCCGCGCCGGACCCGCTTGGAGGTTCCGGGATTGGTATATACTTCCGGTATCACCGGAGGCCGTCCATGACCAAGTCGTTGTCCGTCAAGATGGATGAAAGCGTGCTCAAGTCCGCCGACGAAATGGCGAAGCGCCTGCACACCAATCGGAACGCGTACATCAACCGGGCTGTGCGCCTGATGAACAAGGTTGGGGAGCGTGCCCGGCTTCGCGAAATATTCCGCCGGGAGTCAAAGGCCGTTCGAAGTGAAAGTCTGCGGGTCGTAACGGAGTTCGAAGCCTTGCTGGACGAGGGCGTTGATTGATGGAGGTGCGGCGCGGTGACGTACTCCTGGCGAACCTGAATCCCGCCCACGGGACCGAGCCTGGCAAGAAGCGACCGGTGGTGGTTGTCCAGTCTGACCTCCTGAACGAAGCCGGGCACCCTTCAACATTGGTGTGCCCCGTGACCTCGAAGGTCGATAGTACGGTGCAGTACTTGCGCGTGGCTTTGCGCCCGGGGAATTCAGGACTACGAAAGCCGTCGGCCATTCTGGTGGATCAGGTGCGAGCCATCGACAACCGACGCCTCGTAACAGTCCTGGGACGCGTCCCCGAACACACGATGGCGCTGCTGGCGGATCGCCTGGGAAAGATCTTGGAGATTGGCTGAAACCTTCCAAGGCGATCGCGGCGTCAGTTGGATCATCCTTCGCACGGCTCGGGGTGAAAGCGCGTCGGTACTTCGCGAGCGTGCTGGGGTTGACTCGGAAGATCACGAAGATGTCGTGCTCGAGCAGCGCCGAGACGATGGGTCCGTGAGAAAGCTCGAGGCAAACGGCGATGCGGCGACCGTCGAAGCGGTCGCGCAGCCCACGGGCCCAGTCCTCGATGGCCTTGGGGCGGTGCTCGATGACCGAGAGCTCGACGGCGTCGGCGCCTGGGACCTGGAGACAGATGTCGTGCTTTCGGTCGGCCCAGTCGATTCCGACGAAGGCGGCGAACGTGGACTCTTCTTCTTGCATGGTGACCTCCTGGATTTAGGGGGTAAGATTCCATCATGGGGTTCTTCGTGCTGGGGTCTGTGCTGGCGGCGTCCCTGGCGGCGGGCACGGCCATCGACTCGTCTCGCGCCGACACGCCCCCGGTCGGTCTGTCGGTGCGCCTCGACGTCGGGGGGAGCTCGCAGACCGATCACCTGCATTCGACCGGGCTCGTGGGCCTCGCGCCGGCCCTGTACCTCGACCTGGCGATCCAGCAGCGGCTCGGACACCGGTTCTTCGTGGGCCTCACGGGTGGGGTCTCGTTCGTCCTCGGCTACTCGGTCTACCCGAACGTTCGCTTCGGCCTGATTGACGGAGAACGGGTCTCTCTGACCGTCGGGGCCGGCCCTCGGTTTCAGGATCTCGAGCGCGGGTTCGGGACCTTCGGCGCGGCCGACGTGACGGTTCAGGTCGCGCTCGGTTCGACGTTCATCCTGTCGGCGGGCGCGGATATGGCGATCGCGGTCCAGCGCTCGGGCGGCCCGAGCTGCGGGGTGGACACCTGCGACGCCTACCTATCCCCGGGCGACCACATCCTGGTCTTCCGCACCGGCCTCGGCTTCCGGATCTGACCGAGCGCGGCCGCCCTGGTCCGCCGATTGGACCCGGCGCCGCGCCGCCGACCCGGAGCTGGCCTGTTGTCGGTCGTCGAGAGATCCCAGCTGCGTCGCCGCTGACGCAGAGAGGGACCTTCGCGACGGTGAGCGCGTCAGCGGCAACGCGGTGGCCTCCGCCCGTCTCGCGGAGATATCTGGCCTCAGCGCGGAGAACGAATCTTGCTCGGGTGGGGACAGTGCGTTCAAGCGCCGTACACCCCGACATTTTTCTCCGATAAGAAATCTTACGTCAACTCCGCCGGGCGCGCGCTGCCGGCCCCCCGCGCACGAGGGCAACGTCGAGCCGGGCCGCCTGAAGAAGCCACGGCTACGGCGAGACGAAGCCCGTCTGCACCCAGCACAACGAGGACTGCTGGAGCAAGAACCGCCGCGTCGAGTTCATCGTCCTGAAGCGCGCCGACGAGGCGCAGCTGCAGGGCGGCGAGGGGCAGTAAAGGCGGGCAGGGGGCGTCTTCGACGGGGCCCGCTTCGAGTCGCGGCGTTTGTCTTGTCAGTCGCAGGTGATCGAGTCGTGGCTCCAGATCTCGACGGCGGGAGGGCCGGCGGCTGATGAGAGGATGCAGCGGTCGGCGATCCTGGACTCGAACCCTGACGAGACGCTGGACGATCTCGTGAAGCGCGGCTCGCGTGCCATCACGCAATTGCAGGCGGCGGGGCAGGCTTGGCCTGGAACGCAGCCGGCCGCGGTGGCGCCACAGCTCGGCGGCATCCGGCCGATGATGGGTGTGGGAGAGATCGGAGAGATCGGTGGGAGGGCGTTCGTGCCGCCTGCGCCTCCCGACGAGGTCGCGCCGGCTGGCGCTCCTCCCTGGCCTCCGTTGCCCCCGCCGCCTCCGCGCCCCCCGGCCGGTGGAAGCGCGCCGGCGGCTCCGCCCTCGTCTCCTCCGGCCGCGCCCCCCTGGTTCGCATCGGTCGCGCCTCCCGCGCCGGCCGTTCCACCCTGACCGCCGACGTCTCCAGCGTCACCGCCCGCGCCCCCCTGGTCGCTGATCGAGGCGGTCCCACCTCCCGCGCCGCCTTCGCCCGCGGCAGAGCGCGGACCCCCGCCTTCGCCGCCTGCGGCGCGTGATGCGCCACCCTGGCCGCCAGCGGACTGGGCTCCCGGTGCGCCAGCGCTTCCGCCCGCACCGCCGGCCGAGGCCACCGCGCCACCCGGTCCCCCGACGACGGGCGGCGGCAGGTCGAGGAGGATGATCTCCGCGTGACCGGTATTGGGGACGCAATTCGCCACGTGGCAGGAGAGGTCGAGGGGCGCCGCCAGGAGCATTCCCGCGAGCAGGCTCAAGCGGGCCCTGGCGCGCGCGTCACCGAAGGTCGTATCAAGTGTCCACGGGTTCATGTCAGTCCTCCCACGGCAGCGCAGTCAGGGAGTGATCGCTGCTCTGGGCGCTCAGCAAGAAGTGAAGGTTGTACGGTTCGGTCATCCCGGTTGCGTCGGTCACATCGATCTCTCCGCCGATCAGCGCGCCGCTCGCCGTGCCGGTGGCCATCAGGCGGACTTTTCCTCCGGCAGGCAGGCTGACCGGGTAGGTCGCGCGACCCAGCTGCGCCCCCGCCGCGTCCATCCAGGTCGCCCACACCACCTTCTCGACGGCGCGCCAGACGACCCGGATGACGGCCCCGGCACCGTCGGCGGCCAGCGCGTCGGCCGTATCGCCTTCGTGTGACCACAGCGGGTGACCCGCGCCGTCGAAGGCCAGGGTGCCCCACGTGGGGCTGGCCACCAGCAGCTGCTCGTTGCCCGCGGCGTCGCGCACCGCGACCCCAGCCGCGAAGCCGTTCCCGAACACCGGCGACTTGGCCACGACGACGTGCGCCCCCAGCGCGTCGATCCGGGTCACGCCACCGGACTGATCCAGGGCCCATACGCCTCCCGTCAGATCGGGAACCAGCCGGGAGGGGGCGGGCGACGCGGCGGGCGTCGACCACGCGGGACTGCCCGCGGCGTCGATCCGGGTCAGGTACATCGCATCGTCGAGCATCACCGCGATCGCGCCGTCGCTGGTCACCGCGCCGAGCGGCCGTATCATCAGCAGCAAGTTCTGATCCTCGAGGAACCCGACGGTGGTGATCACCTTTCCCTCGCCGTCGTATCGCGTGGCCGCCGCGCCGGCGCCGAACACGACCACCCCGTCCCCGGTCCCCGCGGCGTCGATCGGCGTCGAGAGCTGATTCCCTCCCTCGCCCGTGGGCAACAGCTTCAACCAGCGACGCTTGCCGCTGGCGTCCAGACGCAAAATGAAGGGCGAGCGGGTGAAGTTGGCGTGCACCTCCTGTCCCAGGAACGTTCCGTGCCCCGACAGCTGTCCCGCCACGTAGAGACCGCCCGACCGGTCGGCTGTCACCGCGTCGAACTCGACAGCTGGATAGCCCTCGTATGGCGCTGGCGATCCGCAGGCGGGGATGAAGGCAACCGCGACCGCCGCCACCGCAAAGACCGCTCCCTGGACGAACCCGACCTCTTTCATGTCCTCACCACCTTTCCCCGAAGGATATCGACTCTCTCGCGACAGCGGATCCGATCAAGCCCATTCACCTCACTTCTGGATGTGGATGCTAAAAGTTAAACCCAAAATCAAACCCAGGCTGGGGAAAGTAGTTAGGCCATTTTTGTTCTACTGCTTTAAAAGAACCTGGAACACCAGTTCTTAGAGGCCAATAACTAATTCCAATAGCTGGTTCAAAAAAGAATCGGTTTTTGAAAAACGTAAAGTGGTAACCAAAATAGAAGTCCAGATACAAAGTGTATCCATTCCCAATCTCTTTCTTATTCTCATCCAAATATTTTTCAAAAGCATTCAATGCATAAACGGATGTATAAACTCCCTTCCACCAAAAATGCTGGTACCCTAACGTAGGTGCCAGTATGCGCACATGTCCGGGATAGGTATCTTCCGTTCCATCAAATATTTTTCCCCAAGGCGTGCCTAAAGGCCAATCATAAACTGATCTCTTAAACCTAAAATGAACAACATCTTTGGGTGTTATTCTATATCCAGCATTTAATTGTATATACTCAGGGTTGTGTCTCTTGGTAAAATTGCCTAACAAAAGCAGGGTACTCCCAATGTACCACCTTTTGTAGGTGCTCGCTGTTTCAGCACTTTGTGCATTCACCTGTGAACTACTTGCCAACACGAAGGCAAGCCCAATCCATAAAGTTCTCTTTTGCATTTTTCTTTTTTGGGGACAGTGCGTTCAAGCGCCCTTTCCACCTGACATTTTTCTCCGATAAGAATTCTTACGTCAACTCCGCCGGGCCCGCGCTGCCCGCCCCCCGCGCTGCGCGGGACCACCTTGAGAAGGCGGTCGCTGAGGCGGCCAGGGAATCAGAAGCGGGGCCGGACCCGAAGGACCTCTCCCGCCATGAGGCAAAGCAGAAGCAACTGGTCCGGGCAGAAGAAATCCTCCTCGAACGCTTCGGACGCGGGCTCATCGCCGACTCGGTCCTCGACAGGGAGCTCGTTCGGCTCTCCAAGGACCGGGCAGCGGTGAAGCAGTCGATCGATACCGCCAAGGCCGCGCTCCGCGACCGCCTCTCCCGAGACGGGACCGCCAACGTGCTTCGGGCTGCGCTCGAGGACCTCCGACAAAGGCTCAGGCGCATCTGGCTGGTAATCGCCATGAGGATCACATCCGGGCGCTCACGGTTGTACCGCTCGGAGCTGACGACCACCGCTGGGCGCCTCTTGATCGTCGTCTGGTCCGTGAAAGGGAAAGGCACGACGACTACATCGCCGAAGCGCAGCGCCATCGGAGACTCAGTCAATCCGGTCGTAGATGTCGTCTTCGGGATTGCTCCAAGCCTTGCTGAACGCCGCTTCCGAGGCACGAGCCGACGCCCGAACCAACTCGCGATCGGTGTCTCGCTGTGCGATGAAGTCGACGAAGTCCTCCACCTCCGCCACGCGCTCGGGCGGGAGCCGAACTGATCTTCGCGAGCAGCTGATCGTGTGACGTACCCATCAAGTTCATTCTAGCAGCGCGGCTGACATGTGGCGCAAAGTGCGCCAGCGCCGACGACGTTGACCGCCCTCGTCTGGTTGTATAGAAGCGCGTGGACGGAGCTCATCGCCATGGGTCGCAGCGCGGTTCTGACGCATTTAGGGAAGGTGAGACGGCAGTGATGACTGGACTGAATCGATTGGAGCCCTTCGTCGGCGAGTGGCGGCTCGAGATGGTGATGCCGAGGCAGGAGGCAATGCCCGACATCGGCGCTCGAGTTAGCTTCGACTGGATGCCGGGTAAGCTGTGGCTGGTCCAGCGCTGGACGGTGCCGATCCCCGAAGCGCCCGACGGGATTGCCATCATCGGCCACGACGAGGCTCGAGGAGGGCTCCTGCAGCACTATTTTGACCAGCGCGGGGTCGCACGAGTGTACGAGATGAGTGTCGATGACGGAGTCTGGAAGCTCGAACGCACCAAGGACGACTTCTCGCCTTTGGACTTCGCCCAGCGCTTCACAGGCACCTTCAGCAAGGACGGCGGACGGATTGATGGCACCTGGGAGATCGCCCACGACAAGCGGACTTGGGAGAAGGACTTCGATCTCAACTACCACCGCATAAGGTAGGCACAACGAGCCAGCGACGACGGTGGCGGTCTCACGAGCCCGGTGTTGCGCCGCCCTACTCCAGTTTGCAGCAAGCGCCGCCCGCTGTCGTTGCCGGATCCATCGAGCAGGACGGCTCCGCATTGGCGCCGCCTGAAACCTCCTGAGGAGCGAAGGGTTTCGAATGTTGACGCCGCTTCAACCTTGACCGAGACGCGAGGACCACGGACATGCCCATGAAACCGCTGAGCCGACGCCGCGGACGCGGGCGACGCGACCGGACAGCCCCGCGTCCACACCGGCGTGCTCTACGCCATGACCTGTCTGGCGGAGTTCCTCGGCAACATGAAGGCGCTGACGGAAGGGGCAGACAACGTCCTCGCCAACTCGCTCGTGTACGTGACGTCCTGCACCGCGTGGGGAAAGGTGCATGGCACCGACGACTGGCCGGTTCTGATGGCCGGCAAGGCCGGTGGCCGGATGAAGGGCAACCAGCACTTCAGGTACCCGGGTGAAAATTTGAGCCGCGCGTTGCTGACGGCGGCGAACATCGTGGGCTCGACGCTGACCGAGATCGGGAAGGCAGAAGGCCTCACGTCCTCGCACCTGCCGGGGATCCAGATCGCGTAGGAGAGTTCGCGCGCGCCCGGGGTGTTCTGTGTGGCCGCCGTGACTTGCAGAACGCCTCCAAACGATTCCGCAGCCGCCCGACCGTCATCCGGGTAAGAATAGTTCCTGATGGCTGGACTCGTCGCCGCGCTGCTCCTCGCCCTGTCCGTGGAAGTGGAAGGACCCGGGGCGTGCCCGTCGGCTTCCGACGTCGCGCGAGCCATCGCTCCGCTGCTGCCGGGGGACTTCGAGTCCACCAACTCGGACGTGGCGCGCATCGAGGAGGCGCAGGGCGGGAGCCTGACGATCTCGCTGGCCCGGCCTGACGGCTCGGAGATTGGCCGGCGCCTGCTGCCGCCCGCCCCGACGTGCGCGGAGCAAGCCGAGACGGTCGCCGTGACCTTCGCGGCGTGGCAAGCAAGGATTCATCCCGAGATCACGCTGCGGCTGGATCGCCTGGCGGCGGCGCCGAGCTCCGGTCCCTTGCTGGCGCGAGCGTCCGCCTCACCGTCCGTCAAGAACGACGCGCGTTTCACGGTGGGCGCAGGGCTCGGCGGCGGCTGGCAGCCGGACTCCATCGCGCCCGGCGGCCGGCTCGACCTGACACTCGGTGGCGCTGAAACGTCCTGGCGAGGCCGTGCTTCCGTGGTGGGCCTGGGGAAACACGTCACGAGCGTGCTTCCAGGTCAGGCCACGTGGTGGCGGGTTTTCGCGACCGCGGGTGTCGACTACGTCCAGGGTCTTGGTCAGGGATGGTCCGTGGTCGTGGGCGCAGGCGGGCTCGTGGGCGAGGCCAGCATCGCGGGGACTGGGTTCATGTTGAACCACGCCACGACGACCGTGGACGTCGGGAGCGAGGCGCTTTTGCGCGTGCAGCGACGCCTCGGACGGGTGACCCCCTGGCTCGGGGTGGCCGCGGCGGTGTGGTTCCGGCGCCAGAGCCTCGAGGTCACGGGGGTACAAACCTCCAAAGCTCTCCCCAGAGTGGAACCGGTGGTCGCGATGGGCGCCGATTGCTGCTGGGGTTCGTGTAACCCTTGAAGCCGTTGAGACACGAATCGCAGGTGACCCTGCATGCGGCCGAGCCCGTGGTTCGCCCTCCCCGGGATTCGCCCGGGCGTTTGACCTTCGATGTCGTCTACCAGCTACACGCGCAGACCGTCGCGCGCTGGGTGTCCCGACTCGGGGGCCCGGGCGTAGACAGAGAGGACCTCACCCAAGAGGTGTTTCTCATCGTGAATCGCCTGTTGCCGGGATTCCGCCACGACAGCCGGCTATCGACCTGGCTGTTCAGCATCACGGCCAAGGTCACGGCCAACGACTACCGGCGGCGAAAGGTGAGGGACTGGTGGTCGCGCGTCGTCTCCCGCTCCGAGGCGCACGTGGCGAACGCGACCGACACGCCCGTCGAGCAGCTCGAAAAGCGCCAGCGCCGGGCACAATTCTACCGCGTGCTCGACACGCTGCGGGAGCGCCAGCGGCGGGTCTTGATCCTCTTCGAGCTGGAGGATCTGTCCGTCGGCGAGATCGCGGACCTGATGAGGTTGCGACCCGGAAATGTGCGCGTGCTCCTGCACCGCGCGCGCGTGGCCTTCCTTAAGAAGCTGGAGGAGCACGAGTTGCGCGAGGCGCGCGAATGGCGCGGCTCGCCGGAAATGGAGAAGCTTCGATGAGGGCTTCGAACGACCCGGGACGCTGGCAAGACAGACGCTCGTGGGCCAACCGGTTGGAGGATCGAGCGGCGACCCTGGCCAGCGCGGTTGCGGATGTCCCGCCT
>CAYUFS010000101.1:0-11872 GCA_964443975.1 uncultured Myxococcales bacterium
CCTCCGCTGGCGCTTCAAGCCCGCGCTCCGCGACGGGGCTGCCGTCCCGAGCCGGATCCAGATCTTGTTCCACTTCGAACCGCCGCGGCCGCCGGCAGGCCTGGCCGCCTCCCAGAACGCCCCCCCTCCCGCGGTCGGCGCCGCAACGGCCCCCGCACCCGCGTCGCCCCCGGAGCCGCGAGCGCTCGACGTGTCCGTCCTCGGCCGCAGGCCACCCACCAGCCGCGGCGCGTCCGACTTCCAGATCCGCGTGGACCAGCTGGCGACGGTGCCACGTGCCAACGCCTCCGAGCTGTTGAAGCTGGCGCCCGGGATCTTGCTGACCAACGAAGGCGGCGAGGGCCACGCCGAGCAGGTGTTCATGCGCGGCTTCGACGCGCGCGAGGGACAGGACGTCGAGCTCTCCGTCGGGGGCGTGCCCATCAACGAGAGCGGCAACCTGCACGGCAACGGCTACGCCGACACCCACTTCATCATCCCCGAGCTGGTGCAGGGCCTGCGCGTCGTCGAGGGTCCGTTCGATCCGGCGCAAGGCAACTACGCCGTGGCCGGCAGCGCCGACTACGAGCTCGGCCTTGCGGACCGAGGGCTGTCGCTGCGTTACCTGACCGGCAGCTTCGGCACCGAGCGCGTGGTCGCGCTGTGGGGGCCCGCTGGCGAGAGCACGCACACGTTCGGCGGCGCCGAGCTCTTCCACAGCGACGGCTTCGGCCAGAACCGCTCAGCCGACCGCGGTTCGGCGATGAGCCAGTACGAGGGCCGCGCGGGCGCGAACGGCACGTACAGACTGACCGCGCAATTTTACAGCACGCACTTTCATTCCGCGGGGATCATCCGCGAAGACGACTACGCGTCGGGGCGCATCGGCTTTTACGACAGCTACGATCTCCTCGGCGCCACGCGCCAGCAGGTGCCCGAGGGCGGAGACGCCACGCGCGCGTCGGTGGCCGCCGACCTCGAGACGCGCCCCGCGGACGGCACCACGCTGACCCAGCAGGTCTTCGCGATCAAGCGCGACATGCGCCTGCTGGAGAACTTCACCGGCTTCCTGCTGGACGTGCAGGCCCCGTTGCAGAGCGTGCACGCGCAACGCGGCGACATGCTGGATCTGAACGTCGACGAGCTGACGCTGGGCGCGCGTGGCGCCGCGCGCTTCGACGGCGAGCTGCTGGGCCAGCGCCAGGAGGTCGCGTTCGGCTACTTCGCGAGGGCCGACCAGGCTGCAGGGACGCAGCAGCGCCTCGAGGCCGGCACCGGCGTGCCCTACAAGACCGATGCGGATCTGCTGTCGCAGCTCGGCGACATCGGGTTGTATGGCGACGCGAACCTTCGCCCCGTCCGCTGGCTCAGCCTGCGCGGCGGCGCCCGCGCCGAGCTACTCACGTACGACGTGCTCGACGACTGCGCGCAGCAGACCGTGGCCCATCCGTCGACCACGAACCCGCCTCTCGACCAGAGCTGCCTCACCCAGCAGGACCGCGGCCGGCCGCGCGAGGTCGACCAGCGCGCGTCGACCTCCAGCCTGACGCTGTTGCCGCGAGGCTCGGTGATCGTCGGCCCGTTTCGCCACCTGTCGTTCTCGGCGAGCTATGGGCGCGGGGTTCGCTCCGCCGATCCCGGCTACATCAGCCAGGACGTCAAGACGCCGTTCGCGAGCGCGCGCGCCTACGAGGCGGGCGTGTCGTTCGCGAGTGCGGTGAAGCGCACGACGCTGGTGGCCCGGTCGGTGTTGTTCCAGACCGTCGTCGATCAGGACCTGATCTTCAGCCAGACGGCGGGGCGCAACGTGCTGGGCGCGGGAACGACGCGCACAGGGTGGCTCGGCGCCGTGCGCTGGACGGGGCCGTTCTTCGACGAGTCGGCGAACCTGACGTTGGTGAAGGCCACCTTCAACGACGACCACCAGGCCGTGGCCTACGTGCCGGGCGCCGTGTTCCGCTCGGACACGGCCCTCTTCGCCGCGCTCCCCTGGCGACCGCGCGGACTGCCGGTTCGCCTGTCGCTGAGCGGCGGCGTCACCTACGTGGGCCGTCGGCCGCTGCCCTACGGCGAGACCAGCGACGACATCCTCACCGTCGACGCTTCCGCGGCCGCCGCCTGGTCGCGCTACGAGCTCCGGCTGCTCGCGACGAACCTGCTCGACAACCAGTATCGCCTCGGCGAATACGACTACGCGTCGGACTTCCGGAGCGCGGCGCAGCCGACGCTGGTGCCCGAGCGCGCGTTCACCGCGGGAGCGCCGCGAGCTGTCTTCGGCAGCTTCCGTCTCGATTTCGGAGGTTCGCCGTGACGACCGCGCCGGCAGGCTCGACCGCGCGAAAGCAACGCGCGTGTTTCGATCGCATCTTGCTGTTCGCGGCCGTGACCGTCGGGGCGGGCTGCGTCGGAAACACGGGCGGCGCCGCGCTCGACTTTCGAGTGGCGGCGGCCGGGCCGCTGGACGCCCCGGCTGAACAACCCCTGATCTGCGCGAGCGACCCCGCCTGGACGGTGGCCGTGTCCGAGGCGTCGTTGCACGTGGGGGCGGTCTACCTGGACCAGAGCCAGCAGGTGTCGGGGGCGCAGGCCACGGGCTGCGTCCTCACCGGGACTTACGTCGCGGAGGAATTGTCCGGGTTGGACGTCGACCTGCTGGCTTCGGCGCCACAACCATTTCCGACGAAGGCTCATGGCATCACCACGCCGCCCGCGCTGATCGGGGAGGTGTGGCTCACGCGCGGCCCGATCGACGCCGTCCCGAGCAGCTCGCCCGTCCTTCCGATCTTGACCGTCGCGGGAACCGCCATCCAGACCGCGACCGGAGCGACGTTTCCGTTCACCGGCACGGTCACCCTGGAAGGAAATTACCAGAGCGGTGGTGGCGGAGATCCGATCTGCAAGAGGCGGATCGTCTCCCCGATCCCCGCCGCCATCGACCTGCGGGCCATGGGCGGCCTGCTCTTGCGCATCGATCCGTGCCGGTTCTTCACCGGCACGGACTTCAGCGCGCTGCCCGCGGGAACGACGCCCGGCACCTATCGGTTCAGCGACGACCCGATGGCGGCCGACTACGCGCCCACTGGCGCCAACCTCTACGGAAATCTTCATAGCAACGGCCCGTACTCGTTCTCGTGGACGGCGGACCTGTGACCTCACGAGCAAAACGGCAAGGAGACGACGATGGCATTCACGGTGCGGATGAGACTGATGTGGACCACGCTGGCCTGCGGCGCCGCAGCATCGTCCGGGTGCTCGAACGCCGGTGCCGGCGCCGACGCGGGCACCTCCGACGCGGCCATGACGGTGTTCACGGCGCCCGCGGACCCCGGCGCGGGGGGCGTCCTCTTCGCCGCTTCGGGCGAGGTGCTGGCCTTGACGGGCTACGCGTTCCCGCCGAATCCCCCGGACGCGCCCGCGTTCGTCGATGGCTGGCAGGTCGAGTTCACCCGGCTGCTGGTGACGTTGGACAAGCTCACGCTGTCCAGCAACCCCGACGTGGACCCCGGCAATCAGGCGCTGACCGGGCCGCCGCCAGGCGCGGTCGGCGGCGGCGTGGTGGCCGAGCTCGACGGACCCTGGGCCGTGGATCTCGCCCACGACGGGCCCGAGAATCTCGCCGGCAAGGGTGATCCAGGCGTGAAGGCCGTCCCCATCGGCGCGCTCGCGCGCCAGAACAAGAACGGCAACCGGCCGTTCGCCACCGACGGCACCCGTTACGCGTTCGGGTTCGACATCGTCGCGGCGACCGCTGGCGCCCTCAACGTGAACCTCGACGCCGCGGCGCAGGTTGACTACGCCGAGATGGTCCAGAGTCAGTGCGCGGTGCTGTACGTCGGCACCGCGACCTTCAAGGGGGGAACCGTCGCGGGCTACACCGACTGCGATGCGGGCCACGAAGCCGCGGGGGAGCAAGGCTGGCCGGCGCCCAACACGCCCGTGACGTTCCGCCTCTGCTTCAAGTCGCCCACCACGTACGCGAACTGTCAGAACGCCGACCTCACCGGCGACGCCCTGGCGGGCGAGGACTACCAGCGCGGGATTCCGCTCGACGCGACGCGGTCCACGCTGGCACAGGTCACCGTCCATACCGATCATCCATTCTGGGACAGCGTGCTGCACGACTCGCCGGCGCACTTCGACCAGTTCGCGGCGCGGCTCGTGGGCCAGCCGCCCGCGACACCGGTGACGCTGGAGATGACGAGGGGCGTGGACTTCGCCGCCTACACGGACGGCCTCGGCAACCCCGTGCCGTGGCGATACTGCATCGCGCCGCCGACAGACGTGCACGCGATCTTCACCGGCCCGATGGCGTTCGATCGCGAGAGCGTGGCACGCGCGACGAGCCCCGCAGACACGACCGGCCTGCACGACTACTACGACTTCGCCACCTATAACCAGAGCACGCAGGGGCACCTGAACGCCGACGGCCTGTGCGCCGTCGAGCGGCACTATCCGTCTGCCATGTGAGGGAACGATGAACGCCGTCGACACCGTGAAACAGGCGCTGCTCGCTTCTGGCGCCGGATGGATCCTGTGGTTCCTGGGAGCGCTGTCGGCCGCCAGTCTGGCGTTCGCCGCCGAGCGCTGGTGGTACCTTCGCGGCCGCGCCGGGAATCTCGAGGAGCTGGCGCGACGCCTCGACGCCGCGCTGGGCGCCGGTGACTTCGCGCGCGCCGGCACGGTGCTGAATGAGAGCCGCGCCGTCGCCGCGCGGGTCGCCGGCGCTGGCCTGCGACTCCGCGAGCGGGGCGCGGCGGCGGCGGAGAAGGCCATGCAGAGCGCGACCGCGCTCGAGCGAACGCGGCTCGAACGCGGTCTCGCGTTCCTCGCCACGGTCGGCAACAATGCCCCCTTCGTCGGCCTGTTCGGGACCGTCGTCGGCGTGATTCACGCGTTCGAGGAGCTGGGGCATGACGCCGCCGGGCGCGGCGCCACGACCGCCGCAGGCCAGGCGGCGTCACAGGCGGTCATGGCCAGCATCGCCGAGGCGCTGGTGGCTACCGCCGTGGGGATCGCCGTCGCGCTGCCCGCGGTTGCCACCTACAACTACTTGCAGCGGCGGGTGGCCTCGTTGCTCGCCGGATCGGACGTGCTCACCAACCTGGTGCTCGCGTACATGACCACGACGGCGAGCGACGCGCGCGACGGTGGATCATCGCCCGGGCGCGTACCCGAGGAGGCCGTCGATGGGGCAGCCTAGCGGGCAAGAGCCGGGAGGCATCATCGCCGGCATCAACGTCACGCCGCTCGTCGACGTGATGCTGGTGCTGCTCGTCATCTTCATCGTCACGGCGAAGATCATGGTCATGCCGGCCGTGCCGCTGGACCTTCCCCACGCGGCGCATGGCGAGGAGGTGCAGGTCGTTCTGTCCGTGACGGTGCCGGTGACGGGCAGCCTGCTGGTCGACGGCGCCGCGGTCCAAGACGATACGGCCCTGATCGCCGGTGCGCGACGGGCGCTGCACGACTCTCCCGAGCTGCGCGCGGTCATCCAGGCGGACGGCGCCGTCCCGCACCGCCGCGTGGTTCACGTCCTCGATCTTCTGAGGACTGCAGGCGTCTCGCGCGTCGCCTTCGGCGCGGTCCTCGACGAGGGCGCGAGGTGATCACGTGCCCCTGACGGAGCTCGAGCCGAAGCGCGCGGGCGACGATGCTCCGGAACGGCGCGGCGGCATCGCGGAGGTGGTGTTCGCGGGCGACTCCAGTCGGCGCGGTCTTCATCTCGCCGCGTGCGCAACAGGCATTCTGGCGGCGTACGGCGCGGTGATCACGGCGGCGGGGTGGCGGGGTGCGCCGGCCGGGAGGCGGCGCGCTGAGGCGGCGGCGCGCCTTCACGACGCCATCGCCGACAGCGAGCGCGTGGTGGAATTGACGCCGCCGGCGCAGCAGCAGCCGCCGCCCACTGCCCCGCGGCCTGCGATGCGGGCGCCCGCCGTCACACGAGCCGCGCGGGCCGTTCGGATGCCGGGACCGCCTCGACCAGCACCGGCCGCGCCGGCCGCCGCGGGACGGCTGCCCGCGCTCGCGGACGAGCCGGTCGACTTCACCGCGGCCGCCTTCATCGTGGGGAGCGCCCCGACGTTCCCCGGCGGGGGTACGGCGGCGCGTGCCCCCGCCGGCCTGGCGGGCGGCGGGGGCGGCGCGCCGTCCGGGCGCGCCACCTCGGCGCGGGCCGCGAGCCGCGCGCGCGCCGTCGCGCTCGATCAGGCGGCGTGGTCGTGCCCCTGGCCCGCGGAAGCGGACGCCGAACAGGTGAACGAGCGCACCGTCATCCTGCGGGTCACCGTGCGCCCCGACGGGCGCGCCGCCGACGTCGACGTGTTGTCGGACCCGGGCCTCGGCTTCGGTCCCGCGGCGCGGGCGTGCGCGCTGGCCACGCGCTTCGAACCGGCGCGCGACGCCGACGGCGGCCCCGTTGCAGCACGCTCTGGACCCATCCGGGTGCATTTCTTCCGGTGATGCCGTGCGCGCGGAGCGGGCCGTCGACAAATCGCCCGCGAAAAAATTGACCGCCGCGGCGAGGGGCAGACAATGGCAAGTGACCATGGAAGCCCTCGGCGAATCCAACGTGGCGGTGGCGCCGAAGCAGGCTGCCGCACGGCCCGTGGCGTTCGAGCTGAAGGGCGTGATGACGTCGCTCGCCGTGCTGCGCCTCTGCAGCGTGGATCTAGCGTTCGTCGAGCGCCAGCTGCGCATCAAGATCGCGCACCTGCCTCAGTTCTTTCAGGACGCGCCCGTGGTGCTGGATCTGGGCGCGATGCCGAACGGCGGCGCGGGCGTGCCGTTTGGACCGCTCGTGCGCCTGTTGCGGGAATGTCACCTGATCCCGGTGGCTATCACGAACGCGAGCGACGAGGCCCGCGCCATCGCCGTCGCCGACGGGCTGGGCGTCATGCCGTACCGGGCGACGCGCGCGGCGAGCCGAGCCGCGGTCGAGCTGCCGCGCGCCGAGGGCACGCCAGACGCTGGCGGCGCGCCCGCGACGGCCGAGCGCGGAAAGACCGGACGACACGGTCCGGCGAACCCCTCGGCGGGCCCCCCCCCGATCGCCGCCTCGGGCCGTCCCGCGCTCGTGGTCCGCCAGCCGGTCCGCAGCGGGCAGGTCATCTACGCCGAGCGCTCCGACCTGGTGGTCCTCGGGCCGGTCAATCCCGGCGCGGAGGTGATCGCCGACGGGCACGTGCATCTTTACGGGAGCCTGCGCGGGCGCGCCATCGCGGGAGCGCAGGGCTTCGCGGGGGCGCAGATCTTCTGCCAGCGCCTGGACGCCGAGCTGGTCGGGGTCGCCGGGGCATACGTGCTGTCGGACGACATTCCCGAGGATCGCCGCAGCGTCCCCGCTCGGATCTACCTCGAACAGGGCGAGTGCCGCATCGACGCGCTGTAAAAAAGTTGTGCTCACGCCCGATCGGGGGCTTGATGAAGGTGACAGGTTGGTCGCGCAGGGCGAAATCGGTTTCACAGCGAACGGAGGTTGCAAGTGTCCAAAGTCGTCGTCGTCGCATCGGGAAAAGGCGGAGTGGGTAAGACCACCACCAGCGCGAACATCGCCGCTGGCATCGCCCAGAAGGGGCACAAGACCGTCGCCATCGATTTCGACGTGGGCCTGCGCAACCTCGACCTCGTCCTCGGCTGCGAACGGCGCGTGGTCTACGACTTCGTCAACGTCCTGAAGGGCGAGGCCAAGCTGAACGTGGCGCTGATCCGCGACAAGCGCGTCGACAACCTGTTCGTGCTGCCGGCATCCCAGACCCGCGACAAGGACGCCCTCGATCCCGAGGGGGTCGGTCGCGTGCTCGAGGAGCTGAAGGCCATGGGCTTCGAGTACATCATCTGTGATTCGCCCGCCGGCATCGAGCGGGGCGCGCAGATGGCGATGTACTTCGCCGACGAGGCGATCATCGTCGCGAACCCCGAGGTGTCCTCGGTGCGCGACGCCGACCGGGTGCTCGGCCTGCTCGCGGCCAAGACCAACCGCGCCGAGGTGGGCACCGCCATCAAGTCGCACCTGCTCCTGACCCGCTACTCGCCCGCGATGGTGAAGCGCGGCGAGATGCTGAGCGTGGGTGACGTGCTCGAGCTGCTGGGGATCCCGCTGCTCGGCGTGATCCCCGAGTCGAAGGCGGTCCTGCAGTCGTCGAACAAGGGGACGCCCGCCATCCTTGACGACACCACCGACGTGGCTCAAGCCTACCTGGACGTCGTGTATCGCTTCCTCGGCGAGGAGCGAGAGCACCGCTTCATCGAAGAGGACAAACGGGGACTGCTTCGGCGTCTGTTCGGCTAATCATCGCTCCGAGGGCCCATACATGGCATTTCTCAACTTCTTCCGCGCCACCCCAAAGTCCGCATCCCTCGCCAAGGATCGCCTTTCGGTGATCGTGTCGCGGGAACGTGCCAGCACGCGTGGCGGCCCCGACTATCTGCCGCAGCTTCAACAGGAGCTGCTGGCGGTGCTGGCGCGCTACGAGAAGATCGACCTGCAGCACGTGTCGGTGTCGCTCGATCGAACGGACGGCCGCGAGATCCTCGAGCTGAACATCGTGCTGCCGAACGCGACCACCGGCCGGTACGCCTCCGCCTGACTGCGGGCGGTGAAGCCGCCTTTAGTTACCCAGGAGGCGGGCCAGGAAGGTGTGCAGATCGGCGGGGGGCGCCGCCAGGAACAACCGGCCTAGCCGCGCCGACAGGCGGGCGAGGGGCGGGCCGCTCTCGGCCACGTGATTGAGCGCGGCGACGGTCGCCAGGTGGTCCGGCGCGCGGTCGGGGCTGCGTTCGGCGCGGCGGATCAAAGCCTCCAGGGCCACGAAGCGGCGCGCGCTGTCGGTCTCCGCGTGCGCCATCAGCTCGCCGAGGGCGGCCGGCGAGAACTGGCGCGACCACGCCAGCGCCAGCCCAGGGGCGGCGGCGCTGGCGACGTCGTACGAGGGATCGTGAAGCGCCCGCTCCAGCGCCGCGATCGTCGCCGCGGGATCGCGCTCCGCGAGGCGCCCCAGTGCCCGCGCCGCCGAGGCCCGCAGCGACTCGCTTCGCTGCGACAGCGCCTCGGCCAGCAGCCGCACCGCCGGATCGGCCGGGCCCGGCAGCTCGCCCAGGCCCACGATGGCGGATTCGCGTGCGGTGTGGTCGCCGCCCGCCAGCGCCGCCTCGTACATGGGAAGGATGTCCTTGGCGCCGCGACCGGACATCGTCGCCAGGATGCGGGTCGCCTCCGAGCGCACCACCGAGGAGCGATCGTCGACGGCGCCGCGCACGATGTCGAGCGCGGGGGGCTTCCAGGCGCCCGCGGCGCGGATCGCCAGCAAGCGCACCGATTCGAGGCTGTCGGAGGCGGCGTGTCGCAGGACCCCGGCGAGATGATTCTTCGCCGCCGCCGCCACGACGAGCTGCCGCTCGGCGGCGTCGCCCCGACCGAGCGCCGCGGACAGCGCGCGCTCCGCCTCGGCGCCGCGCCTCGACTCGGCGAAGCCCGCGCCGCCCCCGCCCCCCTCGCCAAAGACCGCGAGGCCGCGTTCGGCGGCCGAGCGGACGGTCGCATCGGCGTCGTCGATCAGCTTCAGCAGCGTCGCGATCGCGAGCTCCGGGGCGCGCGCCGCCAGGCGGCCGAGCGACGTGGCCGCGGCCGCGCGCACGCTGGGCTCCTCGGCCGCGGCCAGCTGGGCGGCCATCTTGGTGCCCCCGCGCGGGTCGCCGCTGGCCAGCTCGGCGACACACGATGCGGCCGCGGCACGCACGTCGCGCGCCTCGTCCCGCGCGGCGATTCGCAGATAGGGCGCAACGGCGACGGCGTTCTTCTGCGACAGCAGGCACAGCGCCGTCGCGACCGCGAGGCGGGTCGCCACGTCGGGGTCCTTCAGCGCGTGCGCGAGCGGAGGCAGCGCCGCGGCCGCACGCGTCTCGCCGAGCCGCCCCAGCGCCTCGACGATGTGCTGGCGCATGCCGGGCCGGGCGAGCTTGATCGCCTTGCCCAGCATCGTCCCGACGGCGTACGGGTTGACGGGCGCCAGCGCCAGCGCCGAATCGATCGCAGCGTGCTCGACCTCGGCGCTCGGATCCCGCAGCGCCTTCTCGACGAGCGATATGCCGTCGCGCTTCAGGAACGCGAACGCTCGCGCCGCCTCGATGCGGGTCTCCAGCGACGGATCGTAGACGAGGGCCTTGAGCGGCTTCGCCGCCAGGTCGGGGCGCGACAGCGCGACGGCGGCCCATACGGCGGTGCCCGCCGCGCGCGCGGATTGCGGCCCCTTCATCTCCGCCCGCGCCAGCTCCTCGGCCATGACGGGATCGATGAGGCGCGCGTAGAGCGGCAGGGCCGCCGCCCGCAGGCGCGGCGACGCGGACGGCTGATTGACCACCTGCTCGAGGATCGGCTTCAGCCGCGGTGACGGAGGCCCCGCCTTGCGCAGCACCTGCAGCGCCGCCACCCGCGCCTCCTCGGGCGCCTTCGCGTTCGCCACCAACCGCTCGAGGACCACGGCGCACGCGGCCGGCGCTTGTCCCGCGATGCGCTCGAGCAGCGCCAGGCTGTTCCGGCGCGCGTTGCCATCGGCGCTCTCCAGCACGCGCTCGGCCGCCTCCGCCGCCGCCTCCGGGTGATGAACCGCCAGCGCGAACGTGGTGTCCTCGGCGGCGCGCCGCGCGTTCGGATCGCGCTCCCGCAGCGCGGTCGCGAGGACATCCGTCGCCTCCTCGGGGGGCAAGGTGTCGATCTCTCGCAGCACGGCCAGGCGCACGTCCGCCGACCGATCCGCCAGCGCGTTGCGCAGCGTGGTGACGTGGGCGCCCTTGCCCAGCCGCCGATCGATGGCCGCCGCGACCTCGACGCCGCGCCGCCGGATGTCCGGCGAAGCGTCGCCCAGCGCGGCGGCGAGGATCTCGTCCTCGCCCGCGCGCCCGAGGCCCACGACCACCAGCGCGTCCAGGGTCTCGCGCCGGGCCAGGGGATCGGCGAACGCTTGTTTCAGCGACGTCACGCCGTCGGTGTCACCGATCAAGGCCTTGGCCACGCCGCGCTGGACAGGGCGCAGGCCGTTGACCACGTCTCGCAGCCAGTTCGGCGCCGCGTCGTCGGCGCCGGGCTCGAGAGTTCCCCCGGCGCGCCCGGCGATGACCTGCTCGGCGGCGGAGGGGGTCAGACCCGCCGCGGAGAAGCCCGTGTCGGCGAGCAGCGTGCCTCCGGTCGAAACCCGCGGGACGAGCCGCATCAGCCCCCGGCGTGGACGCCCCGCTCGCACGATGATCCGGGAGCCCGCGCCCCCCTGCGGCGGATCGAACGCGAGCACGAACGTCTGCCGCGAATCGATGAGGACGGTGGCGCCCAGGCCCAGCAACAACGCCAGGGCCACCCCCACCTTCAGCGCCAGCCGGCGCACGCTGCGCCGAACGAGCGTTTGCTCGGGAGCGCTGAGGCCAGCGCCCAGCGTTCGCCGGACCGCCAGGAGCTCCTTGATCTGCAACCGTCCGCCGTCCGCCAGACGCGCGCGCAGCCGACGGCGGACGGCCTCGGCGCGGGCGCGGTCCTCGATCCCGAAGGCATCAACGAACGGCCGCAACGCTGGATGCGCTAGCGCGAACCGCTCGTCGACCTCGCTCGACCGCCGTCCGAACACGCCGCGCATCACCAGCAGGCGCAGCGCCTCCGTCACGGTCTGGCGTGGCAGGTGCGTGCGGGTCTCGATCTCCTCGCTCGACGACGATCCCGCCGTCGCCACGTCCAGCAGCACGCGGCGAGTCGCCGCCGGGTCGCTCCCCTCCAGGCTGTGCTCGAAGAACATCGTGTGCAAGGAGGTGACGCCGCCCGACATCTGGTACTTGCGCGTGGACGTGATCCGATGATCTACGAGCGCGCGCGCGCAGAGCTGGAGCTCGAGCGGGAGACAGCCTCCGCTGCCGC
>CAYUFS010000102.1:0-11102 GCA_964443975.1 uncultured Myxococcales bacterium
GCCGCTAACGTTCGCTCTGAGCCAGGATCAAACTCTCCAGTTAAATCTTCAAACGCCAACCCCGGAGTTACCCGAAGATCGGCGCTTTTGACAACTGAGTATCTCTGACATTGCTCGGATAAAACTCACAATTTACGGGGCTCGTCCGAACGACGTCCGAGGACGGCGTTCAAACTTACCTTCGAACTCGGTATGCTATTCAGCTTTCAGAGACCGACTTTTGAGCCCTTTACCGACGGAGAATTCGAAAGAATCTTCCCTTTCGACACCCCCCCGGCCAAGGCGGCAGAGTTTACTCAGATTCGATTCACCGTCAAGAGAGAAATCTCAAAAATCTCTGCTGCCGGCGGGGGCCCTGCCCCCTCGAATCTCCCGCCCGTTTCACCGCAACTTTCGCTGCGGGCCGAAGAGATTGCCAAACTCGTGTCGGGAGAGCAAGACAAAAGTGACATTCCGCGAAAAAGCCCCCTGATCGAGCGCGAGCGGGCGCGCCAGCCACCTGGAATCACGGCTGAAAAGCTGTCAGTGGCCGCGCAGCGCTCAGGGCGGTGGGAGCGTGACTTCCCGGAAGTCCGAGGCCCGATGCCAGACGACCGAGGCCTCTGACTGAACGGCCCTGCTCCGGCCACCCCGTGTGGCGGCCACTCCCGTGCCAAGGTACCCTCGCCTGCTGTGCCGTTCTGCCCGCAGTGTGCCGCTCCGTACGATGTCCCGGCTCGATTCTGCGGGGGATGCGGGACGTCATTGCCGGCTGCCGAGGCCGCCGCGCTCGAGCCCGAGGATCGGTGGTTGGGCAAGGTCGTTGACCGGCGTTACCGCGTGCTGGCGCGGCTCGGGTCGGGCGGGATGGGCCTCGTCTACATGGTCGAGCACATCCAATTGGCGAAGGTGGCGGCCATGAAGGTGCTCCACCACGAGATGGCGCGCGACAGCGAAGCGGTGCGGCGGTTCCGCATCGAGGCGCAGGCGGTGAGCCGCCTCGATCACCCGAACATCGTGCAGACCTTCGACTTCGGGCAATCGGACGACGCCCTGTACCTGGTCATGGAGTACCTGAAGGGCGAGGACCTCGCCGCGCTGGTCAAGCGCGAGGGCCCCCTCCCCTTCGAGCGCGCGGCGCGGCTCTTCGCGCAGATTTGCTCCGCGCTCACCGAGGCGCACGACGCGGGCATCATACACCGCGATCTCAAGCCCGAGAACATCGTGGTGGTGAGGCGTCGCGATGGGACGGAGAGCGCGAAGGTCCTGGATTTCGGCCTGGCGAAGCTCCGTGAGCGGACGGATGCAATGTCCGTCACCTCCGGCAACCAGGTCATCGGGACGCCGTATTACATGTCGCCAGAGCAGGTCCGCTCGGAACCCCTCGATGCGCGAACCGATATTTACAGTTTGGGCGCGACGCTCTACCGCGTCTTGACCGGCACGCCACCCTTCCAGGCCACGACCCCGGTCGGCGTCCTGACCAAGCACATCACAGATCCCCTGGAATTGCCGCGCCTGCGGGCACCCGAGCTCAACCTGCCGCCTGCCGCCGACGCCATCGTTTCGCGGGCGATGGCCAAGTCGCGACAGGACCGGTACGCCTCCGCCGCCGAGGTGCAGCGCGATCTCGAGCGAGCCGTCGGGGCTCTGCCCATCCACGCCGGGAACAGCGGCGAGGTGTCGACGACGCGCCTCGGTCGGCGCGACGGACCGACGGCGCGTGCCCAGACCGTCTCGCTGGGTGACGACGCGCTTCCATCGCCGCGGCGCCGAACACCGCGAGCGATGGACGACGCCGAGCCGTTCGGTGACGGTGACGAGGGCGCCACCGAGGGCGAGCCCAGCAGCAGCGCGGAGCGCCTGCGCAGGCAGGAATTCGACGCCTTCGAGCGGGCCCTGCTGCGACGGCGCCGGCTCGGCGCGTTCCTGGCGCCGGCCGTGCTGGTGATCGCGGCGGGGGCGATCGCGCTCGCGCTCTCTCGCAACAAGGAAAAGGCGTCGCTGGTCGAGCGCGAGCCCAACGACACGCCTGCGCAGGCCACGTTGCTTCCCCTCGACAAGCCCGTGGAGGGGCACGTCGGCAAGCGCGTCGCGGACAGCGCGCCCGACCTCGACTACTTCCGAATTCCGACCGCAAAGTCCGCTCGGCTGGTGTCGGCGCGCCTGGAAGGAATTCCCGGCGTCGATCTGGTCCTGGAGCTGTTCGACGCGCAGGGCGTCGCGGTCGCGAAGAGCGATGCGCGCGGTGAAGGCGGCGGCGAGTGGATTCAGCCCACGGAGGTGGGGCCCGGCGAGGCGTTCATCCTGGTGCGCCAGCTGTGGACCCAGGGCGCACCGCTCGTGGAGGACGCTCCGGATGCCTACCAGCTGTCGGCGCATTTCGGCGCGCCACAGCCCGGCTGGGAGATCGAGCCCAACGACACGCCGACGCGCGCCACGGTGGCCAGCGCCGGGAGCCGCCGCATGCGCGGGTTCCTGGCCAGCGCCGATGATCGGGACTGGTATTCGTTCGGATTCCTCGGGCCGGGCAAGTACTTCGCCGATGTCGACGCCCCTGCCGGCGTCGATGTCGTGGTGCTGCTCGCCAACGACGCCCTCGACGACGCAACGACCAGGACCGTCAACCGCGCGGGGGTCGGCGAGAAGGAGCACGTGGCGTTCGAAGTGCGCTCGGGCAAGCCATGCCTCATCGGGGTGGCCCGCAAGGGCGAGGTGGTGGACGCCGGGAAGGCCCCTCGCCCCGCCGGGGATCCGAAGCTGCAACCGCTCGCTGGCCTCGACGACCCCTACGATCTCGTCATCGAGCCGGCGTCGGAGTGACGCGCGGCGCGGCCGGACTCACGGGCCTCATGGCTTCCCAAGCAGCCGCGCCGCCTCTTTCGCGTGATAGCTGAGGATCATGTCGGCGCCCGCGCGCCGCATCGAGAGCAGGGTCTCCAGCATCAAGCGATCGTGGTCGATCCAGCCCTTTTCGGCGGCCGCCTTCACCATCGCGTACTCGCCCGACACGTTGTACGCCGCGACGGGAACGTCGAACTCGCGGCGCACCTCGCCGATCACGTCGAGGTAAGCGAGCGCCGGCTTGACCATCACGATATCCGCCCCTTCCTCGACGTCGAGCGCAACCTCGCGGATGGCCTCGCGCACGTTCGCGGGGTCCATCTGGTATCCCCCCCGATCGCCGAAGGCGGGCGTCGAATCGACGGCGGTGCGAAACGGCCCGTAGTAAGCCGACGCGAACTTCGCGGCGTAGGCGAGGATCGCGGTGTCCTCGAAGCCGTCTTCGTCGAGCGACTCACGAATGAAGCCGACCGCGCCGTCCATCATCCCCGAGGGGGCGACGATGTCCGCGCCAGCGCGCGCGTACGACACCGCCAGCCGGCCCAGATTCTCGCAGGTGGCGTCATTGTCCACGGCGCCGTCGACGATGACGCCGCAATGCCCGTGCGTGGTGTATTCGCAGAAGCAGGCGTCGACCATCACCACCAGGTCGGGCACGGCCTTCTTGATGCCACGAATGGCGAGCTGAATCACGCCGTCAGGGTGCCAGGCCTCGCTGCCCACCTCGTCCTTTTTCTTCGGCAGACCGAACAAGATGACGGCGGGGATGTCCAGCGCGGCCACCTCCTCGGCCTCACGAACGACCTGGTCGACGGAGAAGTGGAACTGCCCCGGCAGTGACGAGATTTCGCGGCGCACCCCGCCACCCGGACAGACGAAGAGCGGGAAGATGAAGTTGCCGGGAGCGAGCGTGGTCTCACGAACCAAACGACGGAGGGCGGCCGTGCGACGGAGGCGGCGGGGACGAGTTTCCGGGAAGGACATGCGGAAACTCTAACCGATGCCCGGTACCACCGCAGGTCGACCGCGGAAGTCCGCCAGCCCGTCGACGAGCGCCGCCACCGACGGGCGTGCCGCCACCACGTGCACCCGAACACCGGCGTCGCGCGCCGCCTGCAGGGTGGTGGGGCCGATGACGGCGACCACCTTGTCGGCGAGGGCCTCCGCGCCTCGCGCCCCGACGAAGGCCCGCAGCGCCGACGGGCTCGCGAACGTGGCGACGTCGAAAGGCGGCGGCGCCTCGGCGAGCGCGAGCGGTCGTGTCTGCGAGACCGGCACCACGTCGACGGAGGCGCCGCGTGCCGCGAGCACGTCGGACAGCAGCTCCCGCCCTCCAATCGCCTGCGGAAACAGGACGCGCGCCCCCGGTGACAGCGCAGGGAAGGCCGCCGCGAGGCCCTCCTGCCGCTGATCGTCGGGCACGAGATCCACGCGCGCGCCGCGGTCGCGCAGCGCGCGAGCGGTCTCGGCCCCGACCGCCGCGACGAAAGGGGCTCGGCTCGCGAGCCCGAGCGCGACCGCGAGACCGGGGCGCCGATCCACGGCCGCGCGAACCGCCGACGGGCTGGCGAATACGATCCAGTCGTAGGCGGACAACCTGGCGGCGGCTTCGTCGAACGCCGCCCACGACGGCGGCGGGCCGATCTCGATGGTCGGGTAGTTGAGCGGCGTGCCGCCACGCTCGCGGAGCGCCGACGCGAGCTCGTTCGCTTGCGCGATCGGGCGCGTGACGAGAATGCTCCAGCCGGACAGTGAGGATGTCGCGGTCACCCGGGTCATGATAGCTTCGCCGGTCGATGCTGGCGCGGGCGCGATTGCTGATTCTATCGGTGGCGGTGGCCGTCAGCGGGGCCGCCGGAGGATGTCGCAACGGTCGATCGGCGTCGGATTCGGCGCGGTCCATCGCGGCCGCGACCCCCACCGTGATTCTTCACGCGGCGGCAGGCGGGCGGACCATTCCCGTTCGCGTGGAGCTGGCGCTGACGGAGCCCGAGCGCGAGCGCGGCCTCATGTACCGGAATCACCTGGATCCCGACGCCGGGATGCTGTTCTTGTTCCCGTCCTCGGGCCCGCTGGCGTTCTGGATGAAGAACACGCTCATCCCGCTCGACATGATCTTCATCGATCAGGAAAAACGAATCGTCGGCATCGTCGAGAACGCCGCGCCCGAGACCGAGACGCCACGCCGGGTGACCGGGAGCTCTCAGTACGTGCTGGAGATCGGCGGCGGATTGAGCCAGCGGTGGGGCATCGCGGCCGGAAGCGCCGTCGAGTTTCAGGGGCTGCCCGCGAACGCGATCCCCAACTGAGCGCGACTTTGCCGATGCGCTTCGGGCCGCGTCCGCGGCGTGAGTGGCGCTACTTCTGTCCGCCGGAGCTCGCCGGCTCCGCGTGCTGAGGGGACGGCGTGGGACGCGGACGGAGGCCGGCGGGCGTGAGGCCGTTCGAAGCGTCCCCGGGCGCGAGCGGCCCGACCTTGTCTGCAGAGGCCTTCGCCGCTGAAGGCGTCACCGCCACCTTCTCGGGCCCGTCGGCCGCAGCCGGCTCGGTCCTCGCCATGACTTCCGCACTGCCCGGCTCGAGCACCGGTCCCGCCAGCGCGGAGTCGATCAACCCGAACAGCTCGGACCACTGGGCGCGTTCACCGTTCGGGCCGGCGAGCGTCCAGACCTCCGCGTTCGAGATGTCGCGATCGCCCGCATACAGGATGGGCTGAGCCACCACGCGGGCCTGCCCGTCCTCCGACGATACCGTCAGGCGATAAGCGCGCGCCGTGGCGACCTCCGACGAACGCGCCGGCTTGGGCCGAGTGACGATCACGCCAGTGGCGGGATCCGCGCTGGCCACCTCATACCCCTCGGCCGTCAGCGCACCCACGCACACGGCGAAGACCTTGTCATTCGGCGCGGCGAACTGGCGCGCGCCGCTGCGGCCGATCTCGCCCTGCGTGAGGACGTGGCTGCTCCCGCACGCGCCAATCGCGACCAACCCGACCAACCCAATCCACTGGTACACGCGCTTGTTCATGTGACTCATTGCCGAGAGCTCCTGCGAAAGACGATGCCGAACCTGATCTTGCTTGCGGCCAGGTTAGCACCAAGTCGTTCGGACACGCGGCCTCGGACCTCTGCGACTGGCGGCGCCGGGATGCCCGAGGTCCGAGTCCGAGGTCTCTTGCGGTCGCGGGGCCACCCCGCCGCCTACAAACCCAGATAGACGGCGACCCAGGTGGCGCCCGCGATCGCGACGGCGATGCATGTCATGGGCAGCACATGGGGAACGAAGTACGGGTACACCAGCATGGCCACACCGGCTATGCCCTGGGGCCAGCGGCGCATCTTGCGGCCGTAGGTGAACAGCACGAAGCCAACCCCGGAGATTGCCATCGACACCAGCAACCAGACGGGATCGAGCATCATGTCCTCAGTTTACATTGACCGCGGGGGCCGGCTCGGACAACCTGGATCGGCACGAACGACTTCGCGCCCCTAACCCCCGAGGACGCCCTTGAGCTCAGGTTCCCGCATCGCGTTGGTGGTGGTGCTCGTGTCCGCCGCCGTGTTTGGTGCTTTGTTCTGGTTGCGTCGCCCACAGCCCCCGGTGGCGGCGCCGCCGGCTCCGGTCGCGGCGCCCGCTCCTCCGGCGCCGCCCGTTCCTCCTCAGCCCCCGCCGGAAGCGCCCGCCATTCGCCACCCCGTCGCCAGCGGCGCGCCGCCCGGCGCCGTCCCGGGCCTCGATGACTCGGACGGCTTCATCAAGAATGCGATCGCCGACCTGGTGGGCCACAAGTCGTCGCTGTCGCTTCTCGTCTTCGACGGCTTCGCCCGACGCTTCGTCGCCACGGTCAACAACCTGGCCACGGACAGCGCGAGCGCCCAGCTGTGGCCGGTCACGCGCACGGAAGGACGGTTCACCGTCGAGGCGCCCGGCGCCGGCGACGGTGCCATCATCGCCCCCACGAACAACGCACGTTACGCAGCGTTCGTGGCCTTCGTCGACGCCATCGACGCCCAGCGTGCCGTGGCGTTGTACACACGGCTCTACCCGCTCTTCCAGCGGGCGTACGAGGATCTGGGGTTTCCTGGAAAGTACTTCAACGACCGCGTCGTCGAGGTCATCGACAATCTCCTGGCGACACCCGACGTCGCGGCCCGGGTCAAGGTAAGGCTCATCACGGTGGACGGCGCGGCTCCGTCGGCGGGCACGGGGCGCCTCTACGTGTTCGCGGACCCCGCGCTCGAATCGAGCACGGTGGGGCAGAAGATCCTGCTGCGGGTCGGTCCCGAAAACGCCCGCAAGCTCAAAGCCAAGCTCGCCAGCGTTCGCCGTCACCTCCTGGGAGACGCTGACGCGCGCGCGATCGCGCGGTGACGGCGCGGGCGCGGGCAGCATCGTGATTCGAATCGCCGCCGCTGGATCTTTTCCCTCGACGCAGCCGCCGTAGCCCGCTACAAGACCGGCTCGCACGCCCGATGGCAGAGTCAGATATTTCGATCGCTGGGGACGCGCGATGGGCTGCCGCGCCACCGCGCCTGCGTACCTGGCAGCGCGATGCCCTGGCGAAGTTCGAGCGGGACCGGCGGCCGAGCTTCCTGGCCGTCGCCACCCCTGGAGCGGGCAAGACCACCTTCGCGCTGACCGCCGTGCGCCGGGCATTGCTCGATCGGCGCGCCCACAGGCTGGTCGTGGTCGTGCCCACGCAGCACCTGAAGCGACAGTGGGCCCACGCGGCGGAGCCCTTCGGCCTGCACCTCGATCCCGGCTGGGCGCCCGGTTACGGGGCGCTGCCTTCGGACGTGCACGGGATCGTGGTGACGTATCAGCAGGTGGCGTCGAATCCGGGCGCCCTTCGCCCGCTGGTCCGGGGCGCCTTCGCGGTGCTCGACGAGATTCACCACGCCGGTGAGAGCCGCACGTGGGGCGACGCCGTCCGCACCGCGTTCGAGCACGCCGCGTGCCGCCTGTGCCTGTCAGGGACGCCGTTTCGCTCGGACCAGAACACGATCCCGTTCGTCACTTATGACGGCGACCTGGCGCAGCCCGACTACGAGTACGGATACGGACAAGCGCTGCAGGAAGGGGGCGTCGTCCGTCCAGTCTACTTTCCCCGCATCAATGGCCACATGGAGTGGACGGCCCCGGGAGGCATGGACTATGCCGCGACCTTCGACGATCCGCTGACCCGTGAGCTGTCGAACCAACGCCTGCGAACCGCCTTGAACGTGGAGGGCGAGTGGCTGCCCACGGTCCTCGAGCAAGCGCACGCCCAGCTCGCGCACCTGCGGCAGCGCGATCCGCGCGCCGGGGGCCTGGTCATCGCGATGGATCAGGAGCACGCCCGCGGGATCGCCCGGGTGATGACGGAGCGCCTGCGCGTCGTGCCAGTGGTTGCCACCTCCGATGAAGCGGCGGCCTCGGACAAGATCAGCAGCTTCGTCAGCGGCATCGCGCCCTGGATCGTCGCGGTGCGCATGGTCTCCGAGGGCGTCGACATCCCTCGGCTGCGGGTGGGGGTCTACGCCACAAACACCATCACCGATCTGTTCTTTCGGCAGGCCGTGGGCCGCCTGGTCCGCTGGGTGGAGAGCGGTGGCCGCCAGAACGCTTACATGTTCATTCCCGACGACGTGCGCCTGCGAACGTTCGGAGCCACCATCGCAGAGCAGCGCCGCCACAGCCTGCGGCGTCCGAGCGACGACCGAGACGGCGATCCTTTCGCCCGGGATCGCGCCCCGTCCGCGAACGCCACCGGACGCCCCGAAAAGGCCGACGGGCAACTCTCGCTGTTCACGGCGATCTCGGCGGTCGCCCTCGACGAAGAGGGCCGCCGCATGCACGCGGTTCGCCTGTTCGATCCGGACGTTCCCGACGCGCCCGGCGGCGGCGAGCCCATCCCCGACTTTTTTCCGGCGCGGCCGCGGGCGTCGAGCGGCCTCCCGGAGCACGTGCCGCTCGTGGAGCTTCCGCCGGTTTCCGTTCCCCTCCCCGCGCACGATCCGACCCTGGCGACGGCGCCCGCGCTCGGGGCGCTCGGGCGGCGGCGGCGGCTTCGCGAGGAGAACAGCGAGGCGGTCGCGCTGCTGGCGCGAACGACGGGCAAGAGCCACGCCGAGGTGAACGCCGAGCTGAACCGCCGCATCCGCATCCGGAGGATCAGCGAAGCGTCAGTGCGGCAACTTCAGCAGCGCCTCGAACTGGCCCGCAAGCTGCTGCGAGGTTGATTCTACGCGCGCTTCAACTCAAGGCCGCCCGGATTCGCGCCGCGAGCGCCTCGCGCTCCTGGTCGTCTTCGTAGCGGACGCGTGGCCAGAAGAAGCCACGCAGCCCATCCTTGCGCCGTCGCGGGACAACGTGCACGTGCACGTGCGGGACGCTCTGCGAGATCCTGTCGTTGAGCGCGACGAACGTTCCCTCCGCGCCGAGGCCGCGCTCGAGCGCGGCGCTGATCCGCTGCGCGGCGAGGAACACCGCCGCTACCGCCTGCGGCGCCAGAGCGGCGAACGTGGCGACGTGGCTCCGCGGCACCACGAGCGCATGGCCCTTGAAGACCGGTCGCGCGTCCAGGAACGCCACAACCTCCTCGTCGGCCAGCAGCACGCTGCCGGAGGTCTTCCCCGAAGCGATCTGGCAAAACACGCACGCCGCGTCGGACGTCATGGCCTCACTGAAATCACTCGCGGCGTCATTCTCCGCACAAGGTCGCGACGATGGTGCGCGCCCCTCCCGCGTCGCGATGCTCGCCAAGGTAGATGCCCTGCCACGTCCCGAGCGCCAGCCGCCGGTCACGAATGGGCAGCGTCACCGTCGTCCCGAGCAAGGCGGTCTTCACGTGCGCCGGCATGTCGTCGACGCCCTCGGCGGTGTGGACAAAATACCCGGCGTCCTCGGGCACGACTCGCTCCAGCCAACGCCCCAGGTCGGCGCGCACATCCGGATCCGCATTCTCGTTGATCGACAGCGACGCCGACGTGTGTTGAATGAACAGATGGGCCGTCCCGACGCGAAAGCGCGCCAGCTCGGGCAGCGCCCGAACGATCTCATCCGTGATCAGATGGAAGCCGCGCGGTCGAGGCTTGAGCCGGATCTCCGCTTGATGCCACGTCATTGCCCACGTCTTACTAGGAAAAAGGAGCTTTGGAGGCGAACGGTGACGCGCGACCGTAGGAGATGGTCGCACCTTGGAGCACAGCGCTCGCAAGAACATTTCGTGACGAGGAACGGAGCCCCGAGGCTCCTACGACCATCACACCAGCGCTGTCGGCCGCGCCGCTCCGGTGAGGCTTCGGTGTGTTCAGTGACTCATGGATGGATTGTTTCTCGCCTGCCTGATGGGGATCTGCGGTCTTCCCGAGTCGCACGGGCGGCTCGATCCGCCTGCTCTCGTCGACCAGGGCGCGCCGAAGGCGGACGCCGCCGCGGCCGTGGCCGAGCGCCCTGTTCCCCAGGTGGCCTCCGCCGCGGAACAGGTCGCGCCAACGGGGAGTGCCAAGCTGTCTCGCGCCGCCATCTCCGAGGTGGTGCAACGAAATACCCCCGCTGTCAGGCGCTGCTACGAGCGGGGGTTGGTCGAGGACGAGACGTTCAGCGGCACCGTCGAGATCGCCTGGAAGATCCAGGTCGATGGACGCGTCTCGACCGTCAACGTGCTCGACGCCAGCAAGCGCAACGGCGCCGTGGAGGACTGCTTGCTGGCGGAGATCATGCGCTGGAGATTCCCCCCGTCGTCCGAGCCGACCGCCGTCGGCGTGTACCCGTTCGCGCTGGATGCGCGGCTGCTGAGTCGGCACGCGCGGCAGTCGCCCTGACGCGGCTTCGCCGCTCGGGCAAGGGGCTTCGCCCCGGGCGCGGGGCCTCCCCGCTCGACGCCGGTGCCGGCGCGGCGACCGGGGTCCCCATGCAGGTCAGCCTGCGTGGGGTAGAGCCATGCCGCGCCTCCCGGTGCTCTGACGGTCGTGTCGCCGGATAGCCGTCCCTCGTTCGCGGGATTTCTTCGGGAAAGGTGCCTAGTGTACCGTCCGCGACATAGGCGCAACGTTGGGCCGACGATCCTGCGCCCCCGCTTCGTTGCTCCTCCTCACCATACCGCCGGGTATGCCTCGTCGTCGCGCCTCGCCGGACCGCAGGCTTGTCAGCCGATCATTGCCCCTATTTCGCCGACGGTACACTTAGTGTCCCGTCGGGGCCTTGGTCGAGATCACCGGTGGGCCGCGAAACACCCGGCGCGCGCCGAGCCACCAGCTGCCGAGGAGAATCGCCGCCAGCGCCAGCGTCGCCACCAG
>CAYUFS010000103.1:0-10862 GCA_964443975.1 uncultured Myxococcales bacterium
TCGTAGACCGAGAACCAGCCGGGCGTCTCGTGCGGCGGATCGCCGGTCCACTTGCTCGGCGGCCGGGCCTCACCGCCCCAGGCCCAGAAGTTGTCGCCGGCGAGCGCGCCCCCTGGCGCGGCCAGCGACGCCTCGACAACCGCAAAGAGGCTCCGGTAGTACTTGTCGCGATTGGTGACGGTCGCGGCGGGGTCGTATTTGCCGCCGGCCGTCCATCCGTCGCGCGCGAGGCCGAACTCCTCGAGCACCAGCGGCTTCCCGAGCGCCTTGGAGAGGGTGTCGTGGTCTCGCAGGTAGCCCGTCGCGAAGGTCGTCACCGTTTGGAGAGCGGCGGCGGTCGAATTGTTGGGGTCGTACATGCCCCAGGGCTCGACCCAGATATGACAGGTCGCGTAGTCGATGTACTGGCTCTGATGGGTGGCCGTGAAGAAGTTCGAGGCCGCGGTGCCCGTCGTGTTCGACGCCCAGGTCCCCTCGCTCCCCACGCTGACCATGTGGTTGGGATCCAGCGATTTGATGTATTGGGCAGTGTCGCCGACCCAGTTGGACGGGTAATCGCGCGGCTCGTTGGCGAGCTGCCACGAGAAGATCGTGGGGTCGTCGCGGTACTTGCGGCCGTTGACGGTGTTCACACGATTGATCACGGTCATGATGTGGGCGCGATACATCGTTTGACACGCGGTGCACGCGTAGAACCGATCGACGTATTGAATGTAGGTGGCGTAGACCCCCCCGGGCGCGATCCGGTCCGGGATCGGGGTCCCCTGGACCCAGCTCACGTACTGAGCCATTCCGCCCGTCCATTCCCAGTAGTTGTTCATGACCATGACCGCCCGGATGCCGCGCTGATTGAGCTCGTCGAGAAAGAGATCCAGCCCCTTGAACACGTCTTCGTTGTAAACGCCGGGCATGGGCATCAGCGAGGGCACGATGCGATACGGCGCCGTATCCGGGCCTTCGGCCGAAGCCACGACGCGAACGTTGGTGATGCCGAGGGCCTTCAAGCGATCGAGCTCGCGGCGCAAGCGCGCGATGTCGCCGCCCGGGCCCGTGGAGCCAAGGCTCATCCCTTGCCAGAAATTGGCGCCAACGAAGACATACCTCTTCCCGCCGTCCATGAACTGCAGCCCCTGCCGCGTGACGAAGGTCGTGAGGCCCGCATGACCACCCAGGCCACCAGCGCCGTCAGCGCCGCCGGCGCTCCCGCCAGATCCACCGGTGCCCGCCCCCGCACCGCCGCCTGTTCCGTGGCCGCCCGCGCCCCCGGTTGCCGCGCCGCCACCCGCGCTTCCCCCGGACCCCGTCGCACCGCCCGTCGATGAAGCGCCGCCCGTCCCGACATTGCCGCCCGTGCCGCCGCCGGTCCCGGGCGAACCGCCCGTCCCGGGGGCCCCACCGGTCGCGACTTGACCGCCGCTCCCGTTCGCACCACCGGAGCTCGATCCCCCGGTACCGCCGGAGCTTCCGCCCGTGGCTCCCGAGGCTCCCCCCGTCGCGGTGGCGCGCCCACCGCTTCCCCCCGACGTCGAGCCCCCCGTTCCGGAGGCGGTCGTCGAACCCCCGCTGCTACAAGCGGCGGCTGTGAAGGCCATGGCCGCGGCCACCGCCCCGGCCATCCCACGGAGCCGACGGGCCGAGCCCACTTCGGGCGCAAGAAATTCCAAGGGCGCGAGCCGACCTTCGTTCATTTGGTGTCCCCCGGTCAGTAGCTTAAACCAAAGCCGTAGGGATAGAGCGGATCATAGGTCGCGTCGCCGAAATTGATGGGAATCTGCGCCATGCTGCGTGGCCAGCTCTGAGGGAGCTTGCCCGAGGGGTGCGCGTCCCCGAACAGGATGTCCGTGATGCCCGCGCCTTCGCTACCTGGCAGCCACGCCACCACGATCGCGTCGGCCATCTGCAGGATCGAATCGAGGATCATGGGACGCCCGGCGATCAGCACCACAACCGTCTTCAATCCCGCCGCCTTCATGCTCTGCACGACGGCGATGTCGGCGGCCGCCAGGGACAGATCCGTTCGATCGCCCATGCCCTCGGCGTAGGGGGTCTCCCCGATCACGGCGATTCCCACGCTCGCTCCCGCCGCCGTCGTTCCCGCGAGCGAATACGCGACGTTGCTCGCCCCCACGGCCGACTCCAGCGCTTGGCGAACGCTGGTCGCGCCGGTGACGCCGTTGCCGGTCGTTCCCTGCCAGGTGATGGTCCATCCCCCGCACTGGTTGCCCGTGTTGTCGGCGCTCTTGCCACCGAGCACGATGGGGCCGGTCTTCGCCAGCGGCAGCACGTTGCCGTCGTTCTTCAACACCACCATGGACTCCTGCACGGCCCGCCGCGCCACCATTCGATTCGCATCCGAGCCCACCTGGGCGGTCAAGGTCCGGTCGGCGAGGCCGGTCGCCTCGAACAGGCCGAGCTCGCACTTCACCGCCACGATGCGCTTGACGGCGTCGTCGATCCGCGATTGTGGAACGGTGCCCGGAACCAGCGCATTGAAGTAGCCGAGCGTCGTTGGAATGTCGACGCGAAACAACATGAACATGTCGACGCCGGCGTTGATGCACGCGCCAAAGCCGGCTTGATTGGCCATCCCGAGCTGAAAGCACGCGTCGAAGTCCGAGATCACGAAACCACCGAACCCAAGCTCGCCTTTCAGCGTGTCGGTCAGCATCGCCTTGTTGATGTGCATCTTCGTGCCCTGCCAGCTGCTGTACGAGGCCATGATCGATCCGACATGCGCCGCGACCGCCGCTCGGTAAGGGGTGAGGTGAATCGCGCGCAGGGCCGCTTCGTCGCCGGTGACCAGCCCGCCGTTGACCCCCTTGGCCGTCCCTCCATCGCCCAGATAGTGCTTGGCATTGGCCAGGATCCCGGTGGGCAGGCCGCTCGGGGTGAACTGAATGCCCTTCACCATGGCGACGCCCATCATGCTCGCCAGGTCGGAGGTCTCGCCGAACGCTTCGTACGTGCGCCCCCAACGCTCGTCGAGCGCCACCGCGACCACGGGCGAGTACAGGAAGTCCACGCCCACGCCGCGCGCTTCGGCGGAGGTGATCTGCGCGATCTGGCCGACGAGCGCCACGTCGCGGGTCGCGCCGAGGCCGATGTTGTGCGGAAACACGGTCGCGCCCTTGACGGTGCCGATGCCGTGGACCTCGTCGGCGCCGTACAGAAACGGGATCTTCAGCCGGCTCGCCAGGGCAGCCTTGCGGTATGCGTCCGTCATGTCGGCCCAGTTGCTCGGGGCGTTGGTGGCCGGCCCGGACCCTCCCTGGCTGAACCCGGAGCCGATCCCATACTGAGTCACCAGCGCCGGCGTCAGCGCCGCGCGCTCCATCTGCATCATTTGCCCGTACTTCTCCGTGGCCGTCATCTGCGCGACCAGGGCGTTCGCCTTGTCGAGACAGGCCTGCGTGGGAAACGGCGAGCTGGTCGCGCCTCCGGCGGACCCGGTCGCTCCCGCTGCGGCGGCCGCGCCCCCGGTCGAAGACATCGTGCCGGGGCGGCCTGCGGTTCCGCCTGCCGTTCCGCCTGCTTGCCCGCCGCCGGACGCCGCGCCACCCGTGCCTGCGCCCCCTGTCCGTGAAGGCTGTCCCCCATCGCCTCCGCTGCCCGAAGTGGGGACGCCTCCACTTCCGGGGACACCTCCAGTCCCGGCCCGTCCTCCGGAAGCTGAAGTGCTGCCGCCGTCGCCAGCTGGCGATGCGCCTCCGGTGCCGAGGTGGCCGCCCGTGGCCGAGGCCCCGCTGTTTCCCCCGCTGCCGCTCGCGCCCCCAGTGGCGCTGGTCCCCGAGTCACCCCCGCTCGACGCTTTGCCCTGGCCTCCGTTCTGCGACGCGCACGACCCGAGGGCGACCACGAAGATCAGCCCGGCCATTCTCTCCCATGGTGGTTTCACATGAATGGGTAGCAAACCGAGGCGATTACGGCTCACATGAATGCCGCGACCGAAAGCTGGTTGCACCGTCCGCGCCAAGAAATGCAAGTAACCGTTTGCTTTCGCGTTGTTGACGTAGACTGACGGCGTGCTCTCGGCGCTCGTCGCCCTCCTGCGGGCGCAGATCTTCTCGACAGTCATCCCCGGCGTCTCGGTCATCGCCGCACCTGGCATGGTGTGTCCTTCGCCCGACGCGGTCGAGGTCGCGCTCGATCGCGTGCGCGACGGCGCCGCGCCGGCCCCCGGGCCGGCGTTTCGGCTGTTTCTGGATCGGACGGCCGAGCGTGCGCGCATCGACCTGCGCGACAGCGCCGGTGCGAGCTTGCTGGCGCGCGAGATCCCGGTGACGCCGCACGACTGTGACCACGCCGCGCAGGCCATCGCGTTGATCGTCGAGCGGCACTTCCGCGAGCTGAGCTGGTCGCCACCCGACGCGCCCCGGACGCCGCCTCCCGCGCCCGCCGCAGCGCGCGCTCCAAGCGCGGCGCCGAGCCCCGGCCCGTCAGCCGCCGTCACCCCGCCGCCCGGCCGCACGCTCGATCGCCCATCCCTACCAGGAAAAGGACCCTCACAGGGTCCTCCAAATCCCCAGCGGGACGGCGCGCGCGAGCCAAGCTCGCACGCGCCAGCGCGGCTGCCGAGGCTGGTCGTCGCGGCCGGGCCGACCTTCTGGACGAGGGAAGGCGGAACGTTCGCGCTCGCGCTCGGCGCGCGGCTGCGGCCCGCCGACCTCCTTCACGTCGGAATGGCGGTCCTGGTACCACCGTTTCACGCCACCGCCGATCTGGGGACCGGCACGGGCGGGCAGGCCCAGGCTTGGGGCTTGCCCGTGCTCGCGTCCGTCGGGGTAGCCCGATCGCTCGGGCGCCTCACGGTTGGGGTCGACGCCTCGGGCCTGCTGACGATCGAGCGCGGGGAGAGCACGGGAATCGCCGCGCCAGCGACGGCGTGGCGCGGCGTGCTGGCCGCGGGGCTCGGGCTCGCCGCCTCCTGGCCGCTCACGGCGCGCCTCCGCGTCGCGGGCGCGCTCACGGGGTATCGCACGCTCCTCGGGCGGTCATACGTGATAGCCGGCATTCCCGGGAACATCCTCGAGCCCTCGAGCTGGCAGGCCATGCTCACGCTCGGCGCCGAATGGATCGTCAGGCCGTGAACATTTCGCCGCCGCAAGGCTCCAAGAGGCGAAAGCAATGACCGCCGCGCCCACCACCGAATCGCTCGTCACCCGCTGCATCGCGGGCGAGCGGCAGGCGTGGCGCGAGCTCCATCGGCGTTACTATGCGACCGTCTACGGGTTTCTGCGGAGGCTCGGCGTGCGTCCGCCGGAGACCGAGGATGCCTGCCAGGAGGTCTTCGTTCAGGTGTTCCGGTATCTGGCCACCTTCCAGCACCGGGCCGATCTGCGGACGTGGCTGTACAAGCTGAGCATCAGCCAGGCGGCGCGCGCCCGGCGGCGGAGCGCGATGCGGCAGGCCGTGCGCTGGCTTCTGCGGCAGGAGGCCGAGACAGCCACCGCGCCGGGACCGGCGTGGTCCGAGTCGGACGCCCAGAAGCGTGTACATCGCGCGCTCGATCGCATGAAGGCCATCCACCGCGGTGTCTTCGTGCTGTTCGAGCTGGAGGGGCTCTCCGGCGCCGAGATCGCCGCCGCGACGGGGCTGCCGCACGCGACCATCAGGCGCCGACTGCACAACGCGCGGCGAGAGTTCGAAGCCGCGCTCGAAGACGAGGGAGGCGCGTGACGAGCGAGGCGAACGGCCGGGATCGTGTGGACGCGCTTCCGCGCCGGATCGTCGAGGGTGACGGCCCGGCGGCCGATGCGTTGCGCCGCTTCGAACGGCAGCCGCCGCACGTTCCGCTCGAGGGCGCCGCCTGGGATCGGACCCTGGCGCGTCTCGGTCGCGATGCGGGTCGCCATCCAGCGAGGCTGGCGTTCGCGCTGGTGGTCGGTGCCTTCGGAGGAGCAGCGCTGCTTTACTTCGCGTCGCTGACACGCGGACCCGTCGCGGAGCCTACGGCAGCAGTCGCCACGACAGCGCGCGCGGGCGTTTCGTCCGTCACGGTGGCAGCCGACGCTGCACCTGTACGCCCGCGGCCGCCGCCTGAGGCGACGCCTCGGCCGCCGGCCCGGGAAGGCCTTCCTCGCATTCAGCTCGCCCGCGCGGCCGTCGGCCTTCCCCCGGGCCGCGCCGAGCTGATCGGCGAAGCAGAGATCCTCCTGTCGCCCGCAGGGCGCGCCCGAGCCTTCGCGCTGCCGGGCGCGGCGACCGTCGAGCTGCAGGCCGGCGAGGTCGAGCTGCGCGTGGAGAAGCGTCACCCCGACGCCGGGCGGGTCTTCGAGGTGCGCTCCGGCCCGTACCGGTTCACCGTCCTCGGCACGGTGTTCCGTGTATCACGGTCGAACGACCAGGTCACGCTGTCGGTCACGGAGGGCCGGGTCGCGGTCAACCAAGGCAAGACCGCCCTGGCGATCGTCGCGGCTGGCGGGTACTGGGTCGGGTCCGCGCGCGCCGAGCGCCCTCGCGCGTCGTGGCCGGGCGGGCAGACGCAGGCAACGGGTGGACCGGCGCCTGCGAGCGCGGTCGCCACGGAGGCGCGCACCGCGCTGGCGCCGGGGCAATCCCCCACCTCACCGCCTGCGCTGGCCATGGAGCGACCGGGTGAGCGCGGCGCGGGTTCGCAGGTTCGACCGCTGGCACGTGAGGCTTGCCCGGCGCGAGCCGACAGCGGCGATCCGCGCGCGGCGCTCGCGTGCTTCGAGACCGCGGCGCGAGGCTCGAACCTCGGAGCCGAAGTGGCGCTCCACGAGGCCGCCCGCCTTTATCGCGACGAGCTAGCGGATCCCGGGCGCGCGATCGCGACGCTACAAGAGGCGCGACGTCGGTTTCCGTCTGGCGCGCTCGGCGCGGAGATCGGCGTGACGCTCGCCGAGCTGTTGCCGAAGGTCGGCCGATATCGCGAGGCGCTGGACGAGTCGGCGGCACTGCTCGGCGGCCGTCCCGGTCCCCGGCGCGCGAGCGAGCTCCATCTGCTTCGCGGTGACGTGCTTCGCGCGGGCCTCGGGAGCTGCGCCGAAGCGGACGCGGAATACGAGGCGGCTGCACGCTCCGACGACGAACGGGTCGCGGATCCAGCTTCATTCTGGCGCGCGGTCTGCTTCGAGGCGCGCGGCCGCACCGCGGACGCCCGCGCCGCCTTCGCGCGATACCTCGCTCGCGGGCGCGCCGCTCGCGCCGCGGACGCTCGCCGGCACCTGAAGGCCCTCGAAGGGCCCGACGGCGGCAGGCCGTGAAGCGTTCAAGTCACGATCTCGAGCTCGAAGGGCTCGACCGCCGCGATGCGGGTGAAATCTCGCCCGTTCGCGGTGACGACCTTGATCCCCGCCGCTCGCCCCGTCATGGCGATGAGGACGTCGTTGGTGAGCGCCTGCCCTCCCGTTCCGTTTTCGCCCAAGCGACGGATGACGCGCCCGGCGAGCCTCCAGACTTCCCACCCAGGAACGAGGAGACGCCCAGAGCTGTGGTACTTCGCGGCCCAAGCCTCGATCCGATTTCGCTTCCGTTCACCGGCCAACAACTCCATGGCCACGACCGCCGAAAGGGAGGGCGCTCCACGGCGCCCGGCGATGAGCTCCTCGTGGCGTCGAGACCGGAACCAGTCGACGTATACGCTGGTGTCGATGAGGATCCGCGTCACCGCCGCCTGCCGACGTCGACCATCTCGGGGATGGCACCACCGAGACCCAGGGTCGCGTCGATGAGCTCGCGATCGATGACGGCCTCGTCGACGACCCGCTCCACCACCTCCTGATCGGTCGACACACCGAAGCTTCCCCGAAGCAGATCGAGCTTCGCTTGATCGAGCAAGAGGTTCTTGCGACGGACGGTGGCAGGCCGGAGCTTCGGCTTGCGGCCGGCACGCCTGGTCCGGACCGCCGCGGTCGTGGCGGGGGATCGCTGCATGTGCATAATATATGCGTTTTATGCACACGCGTAAATGCGCGCGCCGCGAAGAGCATTTGTGCGCCCCCGCGTGAACATTTCGGCGGCAGGCGGCTCCAACACATCAGACAATCGATCCCAGGAGCCCTGCCATGAAACGATTCCTCCCGGTGTTCCCCCTCGCCGCGCTGCTGCTGACCACCATGGGCGCCGGCCCCTGCGACAGCACCCCCCTCGGCAGCACCGACGGCGGAGCCCACACCGACGGGGGAGCCCACACCGACGGGGGAGCCCAATCGTGCAGATATGGTGGCAAGACGTACGCCTCGGGCGCCACTTTCACCTCCAGCGATGGTTGCAACACGTGTGGTTGCACCGACGGGAGCGTCGCCTGCACCCTCCGAGCGTGCGCGCTCGACGCCTCGGTGGACGCGCCCATCGACAGTCTCGCCAATTGCTTCGACACCAATGCAAACCAGGTCGCGTGTCCCGCGGACGCGTCCACCGACGGTCCCGCCAATTGCTTCGACGCCAACGGAAACCTCGTCGCGTGTCCCACGGACGCCGGAATCCCGTGCAGCTATCAGGGCAAGGTCTATCCGGCAGGCTCGACGTTCCCGAGCTACGACGGTTGCAATAGCTGCTCGTGCGCCGGCAGCCAGGTCGTCTGCACCGAGAAGGCGTGCGCGGACGCTGGGCCGCCCATCGACGCGACCGCTGACGGACCGCCCGCTTGCGCGCCGGGGGCCGACCAGACCTGCAACGAAGATCCCACCGTCAACTCGTTGCGGGGCAAGTGTCTCGCCGATGGAACGTGCGCGTGCGGCACCAACGCGGTCAGTCCGTACACGGGGCGTTGCTTGAATCCGGGCGACAAGACCGGCGACGGCTGCGAGTACGCGGGCGTGCTGCAGCCCGTAGGCAGCGGTTTTTCGTGCGCTGACGGCTGCAACAAGTGCTTCTGCACATCGCCCGGGCGCATCGGGATGACGGTAATCGCCTGCGCCCCGGACGCGGGCGGTCCGACCTGCTCGCTCGACGCGGTCTACGTCTACGGGGACACCGGCGGGCTCGTCAGGTATTCGGATCAGGTCACGCTGACGCCGCCGGCTTCGTACGTGTTCGTCCGCACCGGCACGTCGGGTGCGGGCGCGACGGGCGGATCCTGCGGGCCGGCCTTCCCTCCGTGTGGGCAGCCGGGCGAGATCGACGTGTCGGACGTGATGAATGACGTCGCCGATCCGACCGTCCAGCTCCTGCTGTCCCTGGCGGTCGGCCAGGCCACGCCCACGCTGCTGGGCTTCGACTCGCGCCCCGTCGACGGCAGCGTGTTCGCGTTCAAGCGCGGCGACGGAGCCGGATTCTTGGTGGGTCAGGCTTGTGGAGGTCAGACAGGCTGCACGGCCATTCCCGCGGCGGTGGCGAAACTCGTCGCCGATCTCCGCGCGCTCGATCAGCTCCAGTTGAAGGATCCGAGCTGCCTCGCGTTCACGACGAAACAGTAGTTGCGCGAAGCCGGAGTTGGTTGATCAATCCGACGAGGCATCGGGCGTAGCGCCCCGCAGCGCCGCGCGCACGCCACTGCACGCGCAGCCCTGAATCTTCGTGCAGACTTGCCCGCACGGCTCGCAGGAATCGCCGCAGGCACAGGTGCCCGTGCACATGATGCAGCAACCGGTCGAGCCATCGTTGCAAGCGGTCTGCGCCGCGGTGAGAAAGCCGATGGCCATGGCCATCGCGGCCACGCCGGCGGCGGCCAGCAGCACGCGGGCGGGCTTCGCCGAATGATGCGGTTGGTGTTGAGCCTTTGGATCAACTTTCACGAGAGCCTCCTGCTGGGCTTCCGCAGCCGATCGGCGCGGCTGCCTTGACAGCGTAGCGCATCCGCGCATATTTCCGGCGATCGGGACTAATGAGGCCGCGTAACGTAAATCACACCGTCCTCGCGCTCGCGAGACGCGGCGGCGCCGCGAAGACGCTGCTGACCGCGGCGCTGCTGGCCGTCGCCGCGCTGGCCCCGTTCTCTACGTCCTGGCACGCGGCCAGCCTGCAACACGTTCGTTGCGCCGAGCACGGCGAGCTGACGCACGTCGCGGTCGGCGATGGCGTCGTCGCGACCTCTGATGCGAAGGCAGTCGCCGACGCCTCCCGCTCGACCCTGACGGGCCGCAACGCAGGGACGCCAGCCGGCCACGAGCATTGCGAGGTGGCGTTCCTGGTGCAAGGGGGCGGACACGCGCCCGCCGCGCGGACCGCGCCGCGGATCGCTCCGCCCGTCCCTGTTCGCCTCCTGGCCACAACGGAAGCTCCGGAACCGGCGCGCGCGGCCTTGCTGGCCGCCGCCCCGAAGACGTCGCCCCCGATAGGCTGACGCCGCCGGTCCCGACATGACCCAGGCCTGAGACGTTTCCGCGCGCGCGTCGACCTTCGGTTCGGCCCGCGCCAACACGAGCCTCCGTGACACACGCCATCCGCGCGCGCGTCCCAGGCTTCGTCGAGCTGGCCGCCACCGCATCCACCCCGTGTGGATCCGGATCGGCGCCCCGTCCTTCGTGCCCTTTCACTGCACGCGCGCACGCGTCGCCCACGGAGATCCCTTGTTTTCATTCGATGCCCGCCCGCACTTCGACAGTTGGGCTCGACGCAAGCGCCGCCGGCATTGCCGGGCGCTCATGTTGTCAATGGGGCTTGCTTGCGCGCTACGGGCCAACCCGCGAGCCTGGCCCGCGCCGGGGCCCGGGTCGCCGACCAACCTGGAGCCGCCCGCCGTCCTCGAGCAGAGCCAGCCTGCCTATCCCACCGAAGCGATGGCGGCCGGCCCGGCGGGCGACGTAGCCGTCGCGCTGACGATCGATCCGACGGGGCAGGTCACAGGCGCCGCGATCGTTCGCGGGATCGCGCCAGCGTTGGATCGCGCCGCGCTGGCGGCGGCCCTCCGCTGGCGCTTCAAGCCCGCGCTCCGCGACGGGGCTGCCGTCCCGAGCCGG
>CAYUFS010000104.1:0-10819 GCA_964443975.1 uncultured Myxococcales bacterium
CGGCCGGCGCGGATCGTCGGCCGAACGTGACGCTATTTCGACGGCGGTGCACTAGCGCTGAAGGGAGATTGCCTCTCGTTCCACCGACGGCCGACGATCCGATCCGCTGGCTGCGCCGACCCTGCGCTCCGGTGCTCGAGTACCCGAGTACACTCCGCTCCGGTGCTCGGGTGGGCTTCGCCATCGGGCCGGCTTGTCGGCCGCCTTCTAGCTTTCACTGCTGAAGGCCCTTACGAAACCGGTGTCCGGCGTTTTCTTGGCGCCCTGCTAGAACGGACGAGCGGCCTCACGACGCTGGGGCGCAGCGACTCCGAGCTGGAAGGGAATGAGCCATGGCCGAGAAGACACCGCAACCACCGTCCGGTTTTGGCTCCGATCCGGGGACGTCCCGGCGCATGTTGCTGCTGTTGCCCCTCATGCTGGTGGCGATGTGGTTCTGGAAGTCGAACAGCGAGGAGGCGGGCAATCTGCCTTCCGTTCCCTACTCCCAGATCTACACGTGGACCGAGCAGGGCAAGGTGGAGTCCGTGGTCTTCGACGGAGAGGTCGTGGACGCCACGCTGAAGAGTCCGGAGCCCGTGCCGGGGGCGGGGAAGGATAGTCCGCCGACCAAGAACGCGCGCAGCAACGTCGCGCCCGGCGACGGCGGGCTGCTGCCTCTGTTGCGACAGAAGGGGGCGACCATCACGGTCAAGAGCCAGAAGCAGCCGTTCGCGGTGCAGATGTTGTTCACGCTCTTGCCCTGGGTGTTGATCATCGGCGCGTGGGCGTGGATGTCCCAGCGGGCCAAGGGAATGCTGGGGGCCGGGGGGCCGTTCGCCGGCCTGATGAAGAGCCGCAGTCGCCAGTTCGACAAGGCCACCTCCGTCAACGTCACGTTCGACGACATCGCCGGTTTGAAGTCGGCCAAGGCGGACCTTCAGGAGATCGTTCAGTTCTTGAAGGAGCCGGAGCGGTTTCGGCGCCTCGGCGGCAAGGTGCCCCGCGGTGTGCTCCTCGCCGGGCCGCCAGGGACCGGCAAGACCCTGCTCGCGCGCGCGGTCGCCGGCGAATCGGGGGTGCCGTTCTTCTCGATCAGCGCCTCGGAGTTCATCGAGATGTTCGTGGGGCTGGGCGCGGCGCGGGTGCGGGATCTGTTCCGCGAAGCGAAGAAGAGCGCGCCGACGATCGTGTTCATCGACGAGATCGACGCCGTGGGGCGGGCGCGCGGGACCGGGCTCGGCGGGGGAAACGACGAGCGCGAGCAGACGCTGAACCAGCTGCTGTCCGAGATGGACGGCTTCGATCGCACGGATCTCGTCGTGGTCATCGCCGCCACGAATCGGCCCGACGTGCTCGATCCGGCGCTGCTGCGCCCAGGTCGCTTCGATCGCCGCGTGCTCGTGGACCGCCCCGAGCTGGCGGCGCGGCGGGCGATTCTCGGGGTTCACGTCAAGGGCAAGCCGCTCGCCGCCGACGTCGACTTGCAACGCATCGCCGAGAACACGCCGGGGTTCTCCGGCGCGGACCTGGCGAACCTGGCGAACGAGGCGGCCCTGTCGGCCACGCGCAAGGGCGGGGACAGCCTCACCGCCGCTGACTTCGCCGAGGCGTACGACAAGATCGTGCTCGGGGATCCGCGCGAGGCGAAGCTGGACGTCAAGGAGAAGCGGCGGGTCGCCGTGCACGAGGGCGGCCACGCGATCGTAGCGCAGTTCTCGGCGGAGGCGGAGCCCCTGCGCCGGGTCACGATCATCCCGCGCGGGATGGCGCTCGGCGCGACCCAGCAGAGCCCGGGTGAGGACAAGCACCTCATGGCGCAGTCCGAGCTCGAATCGCGCCTGCGCGTGCTGATGGGGGGGTACGCGGCGGAGCGGCTGGTGCTGGGCAGCATCTCAACCGGGGCGGAGAACGACTTGAAGGAGGCGACGCGGCTGGCGTCGCACATGGTGGCCCATTTCGGCATGAGCGAGCGCCTCGGTCCGGTGTATTACGATCACGACGCCGAGCATCCTTTCCTGGGGCAGCGCATGGGCACCGAGAGCGGGACCAGCTCGGCGACCGTGGCGGCGATCGAGGAAGAGTCACGACGCCTGCTCGGGCGGGCGCTGGAAGAGGCGGCGCAGCTGCTCGTGATACGCCGGCCCGAGCTCGACCGCCTGGTGGGCGCGTTGCTCGAGCACGAGACCCTCGAGCGCGACGCGCTCGTCGCGTTGCTCGGCGCGCAGCAGGCTCCTCCGCTTAGTTAGTAACGCGAGGGCTCAAGTCGTCGCGGCCGGAAGCGGCGCCTCGGGCAAGCGGCGCGCTTTCCAGATCATCTACAGGGCCGGGTAGACCACCAGCTCGAGCAGCGCGGAGGTGACCACGCCGGCTTCCACGCGCGGAACGTTTGTCGAAGGACGCGCGGTCCGTTGACAGAACGGCCGCTTTTGGCACAATCGTGGTTTCAGTGACCATGCTCCGCACCCCCTCGATTCGCATGAATGGCGTCCTCGTCGCAAAGCGCGGCGAGGGAGTGGGCGCGTCCGACCGCTGAGCATCGGTTGAAACGTCACCCTCTCCCGCGAGTCGTGGAGAGGGTGGAGGCGGTCCCACTCGCTCCCGGCTGGCAAGACCGGAGCGAACGATGTCCGCGCCTGAAACGTCCGAAACACCCGAGGAGCCCGACCAACCCGCGTCCGCGCGACCGTCGTCCAGCGGTGAGGCTGGCCGGCCAGCGATCACTGCTCCAGGAGCGGAGCCGGAGCTGGCCGGGCGCCTGTTCACCCGACCTTTCGTGGGGCTGCTGGGGATGCAAGCGGCCTACGGGTTCTCGTTCTCGATGTTCTTCCTGCTCCCGAAGTACCTGGCGGCGGTCGGCGAGCCGCCCGCCCGGATCGGCTTCGTCATGGCGGGGTTCGGGGTGGCTTGCGTGCTCACCATTCCCTTCCTGCGGGCCATCGTCGAGGGGCTCGGTCCTCGTTTGACGCTGATGACGGCGAACCTCTTGCTGGCTGGCGCCGCCGCGGTCTTCGCGGTGGTCGACCGACCCGGCGTGATGGCGATCCCCTTGCGCGCGTCCGAAGGGGTGACGTGGACCTTGATGTTCAGCACCGCCATCACGCTGACGGCCGAGCTGGCGCCGCCCGATCGCCTGGCGCAGGCCATCGGGCTCGCTGGTGGCGCCAGCCTCATCATGAACGCGGTGGCCCCCGCGATCGGCGAGCCGCTGGCGGACCGCTTCGGCTACCGGAGCGCGTTCTTCGTCGCAGCTCTGTCGGCGATCGGCGCGGCCGCGCTGGCGCGTCGGTTGACCATCCCGGGTTCCAGGCCAACGGTCCCCGCGAACGCACTCCCGGCGGCGCCCGCGGCCCCGATCGGCGGTACCGTGTCGCCGCCTGAAGCAGCTGGGGGGCGCGCATCGCTGTACGTGGTGTTCGGCGTGGCTGGGCTGGCCTTCAGCGTCTTGTTCACCTTCCTCGCGCCGTACGCGCTCGCCGATGGCGTGCGCGCCGTGAGGTTGTTCTTCATCGGCTACACGGCATCGGCCATCTTGGTTCGGGTGCTCGGCGGGCGAATCTCCGACCGCCTGGGCCACGGCCTCGTCGCGGCGGCGGCCTTGCTGCTCTATGGAGGCGCGGTGGCCTCGGCGGGACTGCTCGGGGCGCACCACCTCTTCTTGCTCGGCGTCTCGTTCGGGACGGCGCACGGGGCGGCCTTTCCTGCGCTGATGGCGCTCCTGATCCACGGCACGCCGCCGCGGCGTCGCCCTGGCGTCCTCGGCATGGCGAATGGCGCCATGAGCCTGGGGATCTGCGCCGTCTACCCGGCCGGCGTGGTTGCGGCGCGCCTGGGATATCCTGCGCTCTTCGCGATCGCGGGCGGGCTGACGGCGGCCTCGGCGGCACTCCTCGTGCCGTTTCATCGACGGGCCCACCGGGTCGCCGGGCCGAGCCGCGCCGTCTCGCTCGCCGGGCGGAGCGCGCTCAGGCCACCAGCGCCGGCCCCGCGTCGAGCGCGGTGACCAGGGCGGTCAGGTCGACGGGCTTCACCAGGTGCACGTCGAAGCCCACGGACCGGCTCTGCGTGATGTCGCGGTCTCGGCCATAGCCGGTGACCGCGATCAGGCGGGGCCGCGCCCCGGCCTGTTGCTTCGTCACCTGGCGCGCGAGCTCGAATCCATCCATCACCGGCAATCCCAGGTCGAGGATGGCGATCTCCGCGGGAAAGGTCTCGAGCTGAAGGAGCGCCGAGGGGCCGTCATAGGCCACCTTCACGTCGTGGCCGAGCGCCCGCAAGAGCTCCGACAGCATGTCGCACGCGTCCTGATTGTCGTCGACCACCAGGATGCGCTTCCCAGGCTTCGCGGCCTGTGGCGGCGGTTCTCCGGCCGCAGGGACGGCGGTCTCGGGCGATGCGAGGCCAGGCACGCGCACCACGAACTCGCTTCCCCTGCCGGGCCCCTCGCTCGACACGCTCACGGTGCCGCCATGAAGCGTGACGAAGCTCTTCACCAACGCGAGGCCCAGCCCGAGGCCTCCTTCGGAGCGTGCGACGGTCTGCGCGCCCTGGACGAAGAGGTCGAAGATCCGGGGCAGCAGGTCGGGCGCGATGCCGTCGCCGTTGTCGCGCACCCGAACCACGACCTGGTCACCCTCCTGCGTGGCGCTCAGCCAAACCTGCCCTCGTGGGGGCGTGTACTTCGCGGCGTTCGCCAGCAGGTTGGCCACGACCTGCGCCATCCGCAGGGAATCAGCGTTCAGCCTGAGGCCCGTCCTCGGCACCGACACCACCAGATTCTGGGCGCGCTGTTCGAGCAGGGGGCTCGCCATCTCCACGGCCTTCGCGACGATCTCCGACATCTCGACCGGGATGCGCGACAGCGCGATCAATCCCCGTGCGACCCGCGAGACGTCCAGCAGATCGTCCACCAGTTTGCCGAGGTGCGAGAGCTGGCGATCGATGACCTCGCGCTCGCGGATGGAGCGATCGTCCCCGCGCACCTTCATCAGCTGCACGGCCGTGCGGATGGGTGCGAGCGGATTGCGGAGCTCGTGGCCCAGCATGGCGAGAAACTCGTCCTTCGAGCGGCTCGCCGCCTCCGCGCTCGCCCGCGCCTCGCGCTCGGCCGTGAACAGGCGCGCCCGCTCGAGCGCCTGCGAGCAAAGATCGCCCATCGTCGAAACCAGGACCCGCTCCGCCGCGGTGAACGTCCGTCGGTGTTCGAAGCGAAGGCCCATCGTCCCCACGAGCTCCCCGCGCGCGACGAGCGGGAGGGCCACCGCCGCCTCGAAGCTCCCCGTCGACAGAGCGCCGCGCAGCGCCGGATAGTCCGTCAAGAACGCCTCGCGGGTCTCGTAAAACAGGGGCGTGCGCGCGCGCGCCGCGTCCGCGAGCGGGGTGTGAGCCGTCAGCGACAGCGACGCGTACGGGGCCATGAACGCCTCGGAATAGCCCCGCTGACCGACGAGCTGAAGCTCGCGGCGCCCCGGGGAAAGCAGGTACACCGCGCCGCCGGCGGCACCCAGCGCTTCCGTGCACTCGCGCAGCACCACCTTTGACACCTCCTCGGGGGTCACCGCCTCCGAGAGCGAGGCGGTCATGCGTTGCAGCCGTCGCATGTCCTCCTCGCTGGCCCGCAGCCGCTGCTCGGCCTCTTGCGCCGCCGCGCGGGCGGCGCGCTCGGCGATGAGGCGTCTCTCGATTTCCTCGGCGTTCCGCCGTTCGGTCAAGTCGCGGGTGATCTTGGCGAAGCCGTGCAGCTCCCCGTCCGCGTTGCGCAGCACCGTCAGCGAGCCGTGGGCCCAGAACGTCGAGCCGTCCCTGCGAACGCGCCAGCCCGTCACCTCGCGGCTCCCGTCCTTCGCGGCGTCGCTGATGAGTCGCTGCGGAACGCCCGCCGCCCGATCCTCCGGGGTGAAGAAGACCTCGAAGGGCTGTCCGAGGATCTCGCTCGCCTTCCAGCCCTTGATGCGCGTGGCGCCCGCGTTCCAGCTGGAGACGCGGCTGTGCTCGTCGAGCATGAAGATGGCACAATCGCGGACGCCGTTGACCAGCAACTGGAAGCGCTCCTCGCTGGCGCGTAGCGCCTCCAGGGCGCGATCGAGCTCGAGGCGGTCGCGCACCGTCATCACGAAGATCGCGTCGCCGGCTGCGTTGCCGCGGGTCGCGCCAAAGCACCACTCGATCATGCGCTCGGTTCCGTCGCGCATCAGCCCGGGCAGCTCGACCTGCATCAGGTCTTCCGTCGCGCGCATGGGTGGGGCGTCCGGTTGCCTCAGCCTCGGGGGGATGAGCTCGTCCGTCGAGCGCGACTCCAGCTCGCCGCGCGCGTAGCCAAACACCGCCGCGGCCCGTGCGTTCGCGTGAAGGATCTGGCGGTTCGCGGCGAACGCCACCAGCGCCTCGGGCGTCGCGGAGAGGATCTCCACGAGTCGCTCTGGCTCCGCGTCGACCTGAGCCAACACCGCCTGAAGGGTTTGTTGAATCCGGTTCCGCGCGGCCCGGCGGTCCTCCGGTCGGGGGGCGGCATCACTCACGAGGACCTCGCTCGAATTCAACCGAACCGCTGGCGGTGCGGGCGGCGGTGGCATTCTGGGGACGCGCGGTCATTTCCACTTGCTTCGTGGCAAATGTAGTCGATCTTGTCTGCTTGTCACTCATTGGCTCCAGGCGCTCGGAGGGCTGAGATGCGTCGCCTGCCGGCGGGTGGGGTGGGGTACCTGCAGAGCGAGAAAGATGACCATGCCTCAACGACCACGTTCCGCGACGCTCCGAAAGCAACAAGCCATTGCCGAAGCGCGGGCGATTGGCGAGCAGGACCGATTCCTCCACGGCTACCTTCGCGTCGCGCTCGTCGTCGCCGTGTTTGTCTTCGGCGACCTCTGGGCCTCTCGTGTCGAGGCCTATCCGTGGATGATCCGGCACGATCACAGCGGATGCGTACAGTGTCACATGGATCCCTCCGGGGCGGGGCTGCTCACGACTTACGGGCGGGAATCGGGCGACGACGAGCTCACCATGAAGTATCGCCCTGCCGCCGCTGAAGACGAGGCGCGGAGGTCCGGTCCCCTCTGGGGCAGGCTCGACACACCGGACTGGCTGCTCGTGGGCGCGGGGTTTCGCCTGGCCTTTCTCGACACCAAGGTCTCCGGCGCGCCGGCCGGACCGCCGGGATCGCCGTCTTCGTCGTGGTCAGGGAGGCCGATCCTGATGCAGGCTGACCTGCGGGCCGGTGTCAGGGCGGGAGGATTCCGGGCGTCGGGCACCATCGGCGCCGTCAGCGACAAGTCCTACGCATCCGTCGCCGGCAACCTGGTGTCGCGCGAGCACTGGGTCGGCTACGCGTTCGATTCCGATGCTTTCATCCTGCGCGCGGGGCGCATGAACCTTCCGTTCGGCATCCGCTCGATCGAGCACACGCTCTGGGTTCGGCAGTCGACCCAGACCGACATCAACGACACGCAGGAGCACGGCGTCGCCTTTGCGTACAACTCCTCCAAGATTCGGGGCGAGATCATGGGAATTCTCGGCAACTACCAGATCAGCCCCGACGCCTACCGGCAGCGCGGCTACAGCGCGACCGTCGAGGCCGTTCCGGTCGCGGGGCTGGCCCTCGGGGTGAGCAGCCTGCTCACGCACGTGTCCGAGGACTTTCGACTGCGCGTCGAGAACCTGCACCAGGCGCACGGGCTCTTCGTGCGCGCGTCCCCCGTCGTTCCGCTGGTCATTCTGGCGGAGGGCGATCTGGTCATCGATTCCCCGAAAGGCTCGACGACGGCGAAGGGCTTCGCGACCATGCTCCAGGGAGACGTCGAGCCGTTGCAGGGGCTCCACCTCATCCTGACGGGCGAGACCTGGGCGCCGGGCGGCACCGAGACCCTGACCTCGTATGGGGGGTGGGCCGCCGTCGACTGGTTCTGTCTTCGACAGTTCGACGTTCGGGCGGACTTCATGTGGCGCAGCATGGCCTTCGGCGCGGAACGGCTCGACGCGACGGCGTTCCTCGTGCAGGTTCACCTCTACCTGTGAGCGAGGAGACGACATGAAGAATTCGACGCTCGTGATTTGTCTGACCTTGCTCACGGTGATGGGGTTGACGGTCGTTGCCCAGGCGAAGGAACGGTTTCCCGGGGAGATCGCGCAGCATCTCGGGGCCTCGGCCGCGCCACCGTGTGGTGTTTGTCACGAGTACGGCAAGACGGGGGGAGACACGCTCGTGACGCCGTTCGCGTGGGCCATGCGGGCGCGAGGAATGACAGGGGGCGGGGGCTCGTTGACGGACGCCCTCGATCGCATGCGGACGGACGCGGTCGACAGCGACGGAGACGGCGTGACGGACATCAATGAGCTGATCGTGGGGACGGATCCCAACTCGGCCGCGAGCTCGCCGGCGTCGCCTGGCTCGTTCGTGGATCCGCAGCTCGGGTGCGCGGTCGGGGGGGACGAACGGGCGGCCGACGCCCGGCGGGGCCGGCTGCCGGGCTTGCTGATTGGTGTCCTCGCCGGGGGGCTGCTCGTGCTACGTCGCGCTCGGCGGGGGAGTCGCGCGGTCCCCGCCAACGCCTGTCCTCCGGTGGCCCTGCGGCGGACCTCCGCTCCGCGCATCTGAGACAACCTGGGGAGCGACCTCGACGGCGGCGTCGAGCAGGGCCGGGGCGAGGTCACTCTGGGGCGCGCTCGCCGCCAGGTCCGCGAGGGTCCTCTCGCGGCGCAGCCACGACTCCGCCAACCAGATTTCTTCCGGGTGGTGGCGCTCGGCGACCTCCCAGAGCGACGCCACGTGGGAAGGCTCTAGGCCATCCACGCTGGCGTTCACCCACTCTCCCGCCCGCCGCCGCGCCAACATCAGCACCAATCGCATGGCGGGCCCGAGCGGCGCCGCGAATGCTTCCCCCTGCTTCGACTCTCCCATGGGCCCGAGGCCAAGCCAGGGACGTGCCAACGGAGTGGTCGCCGAATGGTCGCCCCTGCTCACCTGTCGTTGCGCCGATCTCCGCGAGAAATGCGCCCGGTTTCGCAAGGTCACGAAATTCCTTCGCGGCGACGCAGCTTGTCGGCCGAACGTGACGCTATTTCGACGGCGGTGCACTAGGTCTGGATCAGGTCGGGGTGGGCACCACGAGGACCGGGCAGGGCGCATGGCGGATGAGGCGGGCGGCCACGCTGCCGACGAGGATCTCGGACAAAGCGCTCTTGCCGTGAGACCCAACGACGAGCAACTCGGCGCCCATTTCCTTGGCCGCCTTGACGATCTCCTCGTGCGGCGCTCCGGCCTCGACGCGCGTGTGCACCGTCACCCCGGCGCGGCTCACTCGCCGTGCCCGCTCGGCCAAGGCCACGTCGTCGTGCGCGATCTCGCCGTTCTCGAGCGGGAGCGCGACGATGTCGAGCGGCGGCGGAAGGACGAACGAGCCTGCCTGCAGGACGTGAATGAGCTCGATATGGCCGTCAGCCTGGCGGGCCAGCTCGATGGCCTCATCGAGGGCCCGATCGGCGCCAGGCGAGAAGTCGGTGGCAACCAGGATCTTCTTCATCATGAGTGGTGGCGAGAAGCAATCGTCGAACCATGGGACGGCGCCCCTCCCTTCTCGGTCGCTTCGCGACTGGCCGCGCTTCGTGGCGCACATCGTGCTGTCTTGGACGACGCGCACGCAACAATTGCGTGTTCCCAGTAGGCGGGGCGCGCCCGCGAGAGCCTGTAACGGCGGCATGCTCCTTGCCTAATTGTGGGGCCAAGCAACTTGGTGCCTTGCTCAATAGGACCTCAGCCTCTTGAGCAAGTCTTCAGCTCCGACGATCGCATAGTCAGTCCAAGCAGCGTAGGTCCAGCTTTGCTGGACCGGCCAGGCCGCAGGGTACTCCGAGGGGGTCTCGCAGGGGGCCTTCCGCGGCCCCTTGCGGCCGCCCAAGGAGGTTGCCATGACGACCGAGGAATGGACCATCGACCCCGGGCGCTCGGAAGTGCGTTTCTCGCTACGCCACCTGGTCTTCGCCAAGGTGGAGGGAACGATCGCGATCCTGGAAGGCAAGGTGCGCTACGACATGGCCGACCCGTTCACGGCCGCGGTCACGGTAAGGTTGGCGTCGGCGAGCGTCTCCACGGGTGACCCCGAGCGCGACGATCATGTTCGTTCAGCAGAGTTTCTCGACGTCGCGGCCTTTCCGGAGATTCAATTCGAGAGCGGGCGCATCAGCCCGCTCGCCGGGGGGAGCTACGACGTGGTCGGGGAGCTTCGGATTCGCGATCGCGCCAGGCCGGTCACTCTTCATGTCCAGGAGACGCCTGCCGCGGGCCGCCCCGACCCCCGCGCTTCACCGTTCGGGCTCTTCGCGGCGACGACGACCATCAACCGGCAAGAGTTCGGTCTGCACTGGAACCAGGACCTGGACACGGGTGGGGTCGTCCTTGGGGACAAGGTGCAGATCGCCATCAAGCTGGTGATAGGCGCGCGCGCCGGCGCGGCGGCGAGCTGACGAATGGCCGGCTCGTCGGCCGGGCCCTTGTTGCCCGCGCCCCCGCGCGCTGGTAAGCAGCACGCACATCATGACCCCGATTGACAAACAGGTCCTGAAGGCTCAGCTGAATGCGGTCACGGCCTTGAGCCAGGCGGTTCGATCGCTGGCGGCCGCGCCAATTCCTCCGGCCATCTCCGGCCCTCCTGGCGTCCCCATCATTCTCGCCGCCAGCTTGAATCCCCTCGCCCAGGCGGTGAAGACTCAGGCGGACCTCGTGGACAAGCTCATCAAGCTCGTCGACGATCTCATCGAGAAAGTCTGACGCGATCGGTTCGGGCTGCAGGGGGCAAGTGCACCGCCGTCGAAATAGCATCACGTTCGGCCGACGATCCGCGCCGGCCGC
>CAYUFS010000105.1:0-10191 GCA_964443975.1 uncultured Myxococcales bacterium
ACCCGAACGCGCTGACGGCCGTCCAGATTGAGGGCACGCAGGTCCTTCCGGGCCTACGTGGACGGCACGCTCGACGCTGACCGAGCGCCGGACGTACGCCGGTTAGTTGACCGGCAGCACCAAACAGGCGGCCGGGGCGAATCGCCCCGGCCTCTGCTTTCGACGACACGAAGAAATGCCGTTCACGTACTGTCCTCATTGCTACCTCATGCGACGCTCGGGCATGAACTGGGTCGCCAAGGACGCGTGACGTCGCCTGCATCGCCAGCCCCGACACCATCCTCCGCTGGTACAGGGAACTCGTGGCTCCTCGCTATCCCAGCGGATGCGTGACGCAGCCACCACGGGGGTCGATCAGTCGCTCGGCGTCAGTTTCCGCGCGTGATCGGAATGTCGAAGGTCCCGTTCGTGATGTTCTTCGTGATACCGCCGGCGGCGGTGAGGACGAACGTGAACGTCCCCGTAGCGTTCCCCGCACCGCCACCGGCCCCGGTCGTCGGAATGGCGACGGCGACCTTACAACTCTGCGCCTGATAGGCGGTGGTGCTTCCGTCGGAGTAGGTGATGATCGGGGCGACGGAATCGCTGCATTGATATGTGCCGCCGAGCGGCGGGGTGGCGCCGACCAGGATGCCGATGCTTCTCTCGCCGACCAAGACAAGCTCGGCACCCACGATCTCGATGACGTCCGTGGACGCCGACGTCGTGTAGTCGGCCAGGGCGGTCGGCACGCTGTGCCAGACGCCGTCCTCTTCCCAGACGATCTCGCCCGACGGTGCGCCGGCACCAGCGGATCCCCCGGCTCCCGCACCACCGCCGCCACTCAAGCCGCCCCTTCCTCCGCTTGCCGCCTTGCCGTCGCTGGAGCCGCACCCCACGAACAGGGCGCCGAGCGGCGAAGAGAATGTCAGCATCGCCAACAAAGAGACGAGCCATCGCCGACCCAGGCGGGCCTCCGCCTTGCTCACCATTGTCGCCTTTGCCTTTGCGGTCGCCTCGGTCGTCATCGCTCGCACCTTAACATCTTCGTCGCAGACCGCCGCTGCCGACCGAACGCCGCCCCCTGTCCTTCGCCAACAAGTCATCCGGGCGCCGGGCGGGGCCGATCATGGATGGCAGGCCGAACCTGCTGCTGTGATGCGTGCGCCATCGCCGACGGGCCCCTCGGGTGTGCCAGCACGTCGAGGCGGGCTTGGCGCTCGAGGTCTCTTGGGGGTCGTCCGGGACTTGCGCCGGTCATGTGGTTCAGGCGGCGAGGCGGGCGGTCCAGTCGTTGCCTCCCCCACCCCGGTGGTCTTCATCACGAGTACCTGCGGACGGCCGCGTGATTCGCTTCGGATGGATTTCTGGTAGGACAGGCCATCGCAAAGCGCACCTGACTGACTTCCGCGGTCAGTTCGAGGTTAGCGTGCCGGCGAATATGACGCCCGCGGTGTTGACCGAATAGGTGCACGGTGAGCACTGACCGCCCGTGTAACTGGCGGGCCCGTTCTGGGCGATGATCTCGATGGTGTTGATCCCCGGCATGAGATAGGGCGTTAGATCCAGCGGCGCGGGCACGGTCGTCTGCGCGGCGTAGGCGACGCTCTCGTTGGTTATGCTGCCGACGGTCCCGGCCACCGAGCCGTTGACGATGATCTCGGCAAAGTCGTTCACCATGACCCGGATGCTGCCCGAGGGCTTCGACCCCAGCACGAAAGTCTTCTGGAAGCCGGCGAAGACCAGATCTCCGAGGCCCGAGGCGGACCAATCCTTACGCCAGATCCAGGTCGCGCCCGGCAAGGCGGGCACGGTGCCTGCGTAGACGACCACCGCCGGGCCCAGGGTCGAACCGACGATCCCGTTCATGTCTGCCGCATACGTCGGCCACTCCGTTCCGGAGACAAACGAGACTGGCCCGCCAACGCCGCCGGCGCCGCCAACCCCACCCGAGGTCCCCGCCGCTCCGCCAGCGCCACCGGTCGCCCCCGTTGCGCCTGCACCCCCAAAACCGCCGGTCGAACCAATGGCGCCTGCCGTGCCTGTACCAGCGGAACCACCGGCGGAACCTCCCGCGGCACCGCCTTTGCCCGCCATCCCGCCGGCCGCCGCGCCCGCGTGACCACCCGCGCCCGTGGTCTGGCCGCCGTTGCCGCCCTGGCCCGATTTGCCGCCTTCGGCCTTTCCGCCTCCGCCCCCATTTCCGCCCGTCGCGCCACCTCCTCCGCCGGCACCAGCTCCCCCGCCGGCGCCGCCGCCCGGATGTCCCGCGAGCCCCTCGACGCCACCGGTGCCGCCGACGCCGCCCGCGCCATTGCCGTCGTTTGCGGCATGCCCCGCCGCGCCGCCGCTGCCATAAGCCGCACCACCCATCCCGCCGCCCGCCTGGCCCCCTTTACCGGCGGCTCCCCCCTTCCCGCCCTGCCCGCCCGATTCACCAGGCCCCGAACTGGAAGAACATCCGAAGGCGAACGATACAATACCGAAGCCGCACGCCAGCGCGACATTCACGAATCGAGGTGAGGGTGCACGCATGAGCCGGCATTTAAGTCGATGTCGCCCCGGTCCCCGTCAACAAGAACGTGACATTTTGGCCATCTTTCCGGACGTACTGGGCTGCGAAGGGGCACCCCGTGGGGCTGCCTCAGGGGCAGGTGCTTGTCAGTTGCGGGGCCAGGACGGCGACGTTGCTTTGATAGTGCGAGGGCGTCCTGTACCAAAACCGCGACGACCGAAATTAGCCCCTCCGCGATCCCAGGTAGGCGCACAAGCCGATGAAGCAGCGCGCGGTGGTTGTCGGAGCTGGCCGTTCGGCCTCTTGGACGACGACATCGACAGGCCCGGTCAAGTCGTTCACAGGCTCATGAGTGGACATTCCGGGTGGCGGGTCGTCGAGATCGGCACGCACGGTATCCAGCTTCTTCGGAGCCGCTACGGACCTTGCTGATGAACGTGTGCCAGTTCGAACAGGCCGCACGCGAGGCGTCAGTTGGGGCCTTGGTCGGATCGAGGGGGCAGCCGTGCTGGCAGGCTGCCGGCGTGCAGACATTCGCCGGACAGAGGGTGAGCTGTGCGTTCGGCTGCCCGGCCTCGACGGCATAGAAGTCACCCCCGCCGCGCCTTATCTCGTTTAAGACCTGATAGGCCTGATCGACGTGACCTCGACGGCAGGCATCATTGCCGAGTTCCCCATCCCGACCGCGGCCTGCTATCCGATCGGGATCGCCGCCTCCGCGACGAATGGTGGTGTGGCTGCTGAGCGGCACGAGGCGGCGGGGCACCGCGCGGGCACCGGCGCACGACATCCCCGGCATGAAATCCGTCGAGATTCCGGAATCTATGCAGAGCGGCACAAGGGGGCCCCGCCGCCCTGCGATCGATCGTGTCGCGCGGGTCGTGCTGGGGGGTGACGCCATTGCCCAAGTTGCGATCAGCCCCATATTGGTCCCCATGCCAACAGCTCGTCCCGAAAAACTGAGTGATGCCGAGTTGGCGGTCGCGCTCGCGAAGCTGCCCGATTGGAAGCTCGAGCATGGCAAGTTGCATCGGCAGTACAAGTTCGCGGATTTCGTGGCGGCGTTCCAGTTCATGGCTGGTGCGGCGCTCGTGGCCCAGGGCATGGACCATCATCCCGAGTGGTCCAACGTCTGGAACAAGGTCATCGTCGATCTCGCGACGCATGACGCGGGCGGCGTGACGGCGCTGGACGTGAAGCTGGCTCATTCGATGGAGGAGCTGGCGCACCGACAGCCGAAGGGATGAGTCGCTGGGCGCGGTGAGCATCGCGCTCGGCGGGTCCCGCTTGCCTCGATGGAGCTCGCGGCGCGGGGCCTCACGTCACGAAGCCGGGCAGCGGGCCCGTGTATTGCGCCTTGCTGCCGAGCGATGGCAGCGTGACGCCGAAGATGGGCGTCAGCGCCAACCAGAAGTCGTTGAAGGGCCGGTTCCCGGTCCCGCCGATCGTCCTGAGATCGATCTGCATCGGCAACCCGCCGCCCGTGACCTTCAGGAAGGTGCCGCCCTTGATCCGGGTGTTCTTTCCGCCGAAGACCACGAGGGGCATGTTGAGCTGGCCGTGTTCCCAGCGGTTGGACTCGTCGTTGAGGTACGGCACGACGGTGTTGTCGAGCAGCGTGTTGCCGTCGAGGTCGGTCGCCGCGTCGAAGGCCTGCAGCGCCTGCGACGTCTGTTCGCTGTAGAAACGATCGATGGCGGCGCCCCAGGCGAGGGCTGCTATCCCTTCGGGGGTGGAAGGATCGAAGCCGAGCGATTCGTAATGGGGTGTCGCCGGCCCTGGGAACACCGAAGTCGGGAGCATCGCGCCGTCGAACGTGGTCGGAAACCAGACATTGCTGGTGCCCGACGCCCACATGAACGTCGCCACGCGGACCAGATCGCACAGAAACGCCGCCTTGATGAGCTCGAGCTGGGTTCGCCCGAGGACCTGATGAGGATGGCTGGTGGGATCCCCCGGGACGTAGTAGTCCACGCCGGAGAGCTTCGAGCCGCCAGCGGGGGCCAGCGAGCCCCTCGCTCCGACTCCCGTCTGCGCGAACATGGGGGGCAGCGGCGGGCGGATGCACACGGCCTGGGCTGGCAACGACGCGCGGATGCTGGCCTCGAGATTCTGGATGGCCGAGGCGTGAGCGTCTAGCTTCACCTTCTCCGAAGCGGGAATGAGCGTCCGGAGGCGCGTCAGATCGCTGCGCATGTAGTCGAGCACGCTGAGCTTCTCCGCGAGCAGCGCGGCCGAATCGCTGCCCGCCGGCAGCGCGCCGCCGAAGAGACGCTGGAACGTATTGAGCGGCTGCGTCTCGGGGTAGAGGGGCTGGCGGGCGTAGCTGATGTCGGGGTTCGGGGTCGGCGGCAGATAGGAGAGCACCCGGGGCGCCACCTCGTCGCGATCCGAGCGAATGTCGGCCGCCAGCTGCAACGACCCGAACAGCGTCCGGCTTCCCATGGGGGACCCCGCGCCCCCGAGCACGGGCGAGCGCGCGAGGAGCAACTGATCGATCGAGGGACCGCCCGCCGCGTGGTCCTGCTGGCCGATCTGGCCCAGGGTGGGCACGCCGGTCATGAGCGCGACCATCCCGCCCTCGGCGGTGTTCTGCCCGCCCGAGTTCCCGGTCGGGCCGACGCATATCAGGTTGAGGCCGTCGATCATCACCATCTTCGACTGCAAGGGAGCGAACGGCGCGCTGTCCACCGGGAGCGTGAAACTGGTGGTCGTCGCCGCGGCCGCGGGGCGCCAGAGATCGAGCTCGGTCCCACAGGGGCGCTGGATGACGAGGAACCGGAGCGGCGCGGGCATCCCCTGCGCGCGCGCCTCGATCCCGCGCAGGAGCGGCGCCAGCAAGGCGAAGGAGCCGCCGCAGCCTCGGAGGAACGCGCGGCGCGCGATCCGATAGGCGCTCATTTGGTACCTCCGGCGCGGGCGCGCGCGAAATCGGCGAGCAGGACTTGCTTGAACAGGGCCGCCGCGGTGCCGTCCGACCGCCGGAACGCCGCGCGTAGATCGTTGACCTCGCAGGTATTGCCGGGGGAGATCGCGTCGCCGATGGCGTAGCTGGACATCTTCAGCACGGCGCAATCTGACAGCAGCGAGGCCGTGGCGGGTGCCGATGCGAACGCCTGCGGTCCGGAAAACGATGCCGGCGCGAACACCGACGGCGGCACGAACGTGACCGATGGGTCGACGCTTCTTCCCGCCTCGTCCGTCGTGGTGAACTTTCCGGCCGCGTCGAAGCCTTGCAGCAGCCGCCCATATGGATCAATCTGCGAGTGGCAATCGGCGCACAGCGCGCTCGAGAGCCGCGCGTCGGAACGCGTCGCCTCGCTGTCGCCGGTCGCATCGACTTTAAAGGCCTCGGGGGACGTCAGCGGAACGTCCGGCGGCACGGGTTCCTCACAAAACACGTCGTCGTGGAGCAGCCTGCCCCGAAGAATGAGATTGTTGGTGTCGGCATCGGACGCGGCCCACAGGAAGGCAGGCTGGGTCAAGATCCCCGTGCGCGGCTGTGCCACCGGCCACGTGGCGGCGACGAACGTCGTGGGGAGCGGCTCGGTGAACGGCAAGCCGTAAAGGCTCGCCAGCCGCTGGTTGACGAACACCTTCTGCGACGTCAGGAGATCGGTGACCTTTCCGGCGTTCGTCCACAACACGTCGGCGATGAACTGTCGGCCCGAGGTCAGCACCTCCCCGCCGATTGCCGAGACGTCCTGGTCCGCGGTCGCGAGCGGCGACAGCAGCGCCGGGGCCTTGTCCTTCATGAGCACCGCGTCCAGCCCGAACCAGGTGCCGATCACGTTCGTCAGGTTCGAGCGCGTCGCCGGCAGCGCCAGCAAGCGGTCGACCTGCGCCATGATCCCCGCCTTCGTCGCGAGCCCCGCGTCGCCGGTCGCCGCCGCCGCCGCCAGCAGTCCCGCGTCGGGGGTCGAGCCGAGCAAGAGGAACCCGAGCTGCGTCGCGACCTCGTACGGTGTCAGGGTCGTGTCGGGATAGGCTCCCGTCGCCGCGTCGGCCGTCGCCGGGCCAGGCCCGAGCTCGGTGCGATACAAGAACGACGGCGACAGGATCAACGCCTCGATCATCAAGCCGATGCCGTTGTCGAAGCCCCTGTTTGCGCCCACGGCGTAGACCTTCAACAGATCGGTCACCTCGGCGTCGGCGAGTGGCCGGCGGAGCGTGAGCAGCCCGAATGCGCGCGCGAAGCGGCCCGCGCATGCGTCGTCGGTCTCGCCGGTCATGCACGCGGCGAGCTGCGGGACCCGCGGCGCGATCTGGCCGAGCACTGACTCGGCGCCGCCGTAGAGCGCGAACAGATCCTCGGTGCTGACGACCAGGTCCGGCCCGCCCGTCAAGGAAGGGCGTTCGCTGCCAGGCGCGCCGGTGGTCGTCGGCGCGGCGCCCAGCAGATCTTGCGTCACGTTCGCAAACTGCTGGAAGGACAGTCGCCACAATCGGCGACCGATGGGCGGCAACGGCGCGCAGGCGATGGTGCTCGCGCCGCCATTGCCCCCCCCGACGCCTGCGCCCTGTCCGGCCGCACCTCCGGTCCCGCCGCCGCCGCCGCCGCCGCCGCTGCCCGGCCTACCCGCCCCACCGTTTCCCGCGCCGCCAGTCACCCCACCGTTGCCGGGGACCAGCGCGCCACCGGTCCCGCTGGAGGCGGACGCCGCGCCGCCGATCCCCGCGGTTCCTGGCTTGCCCGCCGCTCCCGCCCGCCCCCCGGTTCCCGGGCCCTGCGCGCTCCCGGAGCCGCAGGCAGCGGCCAGCAACGAAAGGAGCGCTAGGGCTACGCGGCGGGGGGGACCGAGCATTGGCCTGGCTGGAAACAATAACTCATTTCTGGTCGAGCGTCCGGGCTTCACCGCGTCACCCAGTGGGCGGCGGCCTGGCGACACGATGGCTCGCATCCGGGCCCGCCTGGGTGCGCGACCTGATAGACCGGCGTGACAAATTGCTCGAAGACCGGCTGTCCGTCGACGGATTCAGTGATCCCGACCGACTTGGGCGTCCCCATCACCGTGATCGACTCCTCGAGCTTTCCTGACGCTTGCGGTCTGAGGATGACGGCGAGCCCGGGCTGACACGTGCCGAGAATGCTCCCGTCCGCGCTCGCCACTTTGGGTGGGAGCTCGAACGCGCATCCGAGCTCGGTGCCGTCCAGCGTGATGTCGATCCTGTGGACTCCCTTGCGCATGGACGCGGAGGCGACCGTGACGTTCGCCGTGAACCGGTCTTCACAAGCCGCTTGCGCGCAGGCCGGCTTCGCGGCGCCCGAGTTGCGACGGCACGCGAATGGCGCGACCCCGGCCACCGACAGGACGACGACACCCGCCAGAATGCCCGCCGGGCGCGCCCAGCCGTCCCGCATCCGAAACATGGATTCCGCTTCTATCATGGCGCGCCGCCGAGCGCCGCGGCGGTCACGGTCAAGTTCGCAACGGGCCGGCCGATGATCGTCGGGAGGTAGCGGGCTGCGGCAGTGACCCTCGCCTCGTCGCATCGGTCCTGGTCGAACATGCTAAAGTTTTTTCATAATCACATCTTTCGCAGAGGACCACCCTTGATAGCCCTATCTCGCGCCCCCCTTCTCGCCTCGCTCGCCGGATCGATTGCATTCTTTTCACTCGGCTGCTCGTTCGACAAGGCGTCCGAGAAGACCATCTTCCCCGACGGCGGCCCGATCATCGGGAGCCTGGATCTGGGGGGCGGCGGGAACCTGACTTCGGACTCCGCGGTGGGAGGGGTGGCGCCAGACGTCGCCTTCAAGCCCGCCGACGTCGGGGGCTACGCCCTCGGCGAACCCCTCGCCTCGACGGGCGCGACGAACGGGCTCAACAGCGCGAGCGGGTGCGATTTCCTCACCGGCGTCGTCAGGGACTTCAAGGGCAAGAACGAGCCCGGGGGCGATCCGGACTTCGAGGCCTTCTCCGGGCAAGGCGCGACCGTCGGTCTCGTGGCCGCGCAGCTGGGCGCGGACAAGAAGCCCGTCTATGCCTCGCAGTGCGAGACCGGCGCCACCTCCGCCACGTGCCCCTATGGTCAGCAGACGACCACCAAGGCCAACTACGACGAGTGGTACCGGGACACCGACGGCGTCAACAAGCCGTACGTCCTCTACCTCCAGTTCGCCTCCAACGGCGGCGTCTCGACGTTCAACAGCTCCAACTTCTTCCCGCTGGATGGTTTTGGCTGGGGGAACTCGGGCACGGGGGGCGACGGGAAGCAGCACGACTTCGGGTTCACCACCGAGGTGCACACCAGCTTCGCGTACGCCGGCGGCGAGCACTTCACGTTCACCGGTGACGACGACCTGTGGGTGTTCATCAACGGCAAGCTGGCGATCGACCTGGGGGGCCTGCACAGCCAGCTGAGCTCGACGATCGATCTCGACGCCCAGGCCGCCAAGCTGGGGATCGTGAAGGGCCAGACGTACCCGATGGACCTGTTCCACGCCGAGCGCCACACCACCGCCTCAGATTTCCGGGTGGACACGAACTTCGTGTTCACCAACTGCGGCTTCATCATTCCCTAGTGCACCCCTATTTGCAGCCCGCGCCGTCTGCCAGCACCAGTACCGCCAGGCCGGCAGGGGCGGTGTCGGCCCGCCATGCCACCCCCAAGCCCACGCCCTTGACGGCAGGGTTCGACAGCAACGCGACGTCTTCCAGATCGGCGAGCTCGTAGATCTCCAGCCACTCGGCGCACGCCTTGCTACGCACCACGCCCCGCCGCCGGTCCTCGCGCACGAGGGCCGCCTCGGCGAGATCCATGGCCTGTCCCTTGGACCCCGCCGCGCCGGAGGCGAACGCACGGGTGCCCGCCTCCGCCGCGGCCGTCAGCACCGGATCCGTCGCCGCGGGTGGGACGCGCCGCCGCGCCCGCAGCGACGCGATCGCGGCGGTCACGTCCGCGGCGGTCAGGCGCGACGGATCGCTCCGGCGCAGGAACACCAGCGTCGCCACCAGCGGCGGCTCCGTGTTCGTTGCGACCACCCCCACGCCCACATGAGTGAAGCGTGGATCGAGCATGTTCGCCCGGTGGCCCGGGCTGTCCATCAGGCCCTGATGCGCGGCCTCGGGGGACTCCCCCTGCGATACGTTCTCCCCGACCATCGACGCGGCGATGCCTGCGCGCCGCACGCGGTCCGCGACCGTGCCCGTCGTGGGCGACACGTGGCCGAAGAAGTGGCCCCTCACCATCTCGTCGCAGTAGGCGCGCGCGATGGTCGCGAGCTGCGGATCGAACACCAGCGGAGCAAGCCCGGCGTCTCGGCGCGCGCCGTTGAGCAGAGCGAACATTCGCTCCGCGGCCCCCGCGCCGGTTGCCCCGGCACCCGCGGCGGCGTCGTCAGCCCGCGGTTCATCGACGCCCACGTAGACCGGTGCGTTCGCCAGCACCACCGGCCCGCTCGGGCCATCCCCCATCACCTCGACCCGGTAGATGCCCGTCGAGGACAAGGGCAGCGACACGTCGAGGTCACGCCCGGCCAGCGCCGTCCGGGTGACAGCGCCCGCGGGTGGCGTGAGATAGACCTCACCGCGCGCGAACCGCCGCCCTATCGCCCCCCGCAGGCGCAACACCTCACCGGGGCGGGGCTCGCGGGCAAAGGGCTCGAGCGTCAGCTCGACGGCCGCGAACACCACGACGGCGGTCTGTCCTTCGGGCGACAGCCAAACGCCGTACCGGTTGACGATCGCGTTCCG
>CAYUFS010000106.1:0-9294 GCA_964443975.1 uncultured Myxococcales bacterium
ACACGAGCCGAGTCCGCACTCGATCACGCCGCGTAGAATGTCCCTTCAGGGTTAAGCTTCGCCGGTGAACGATCACCGCACGAGGATCGAGGTGGAAGGGCTGCTGCGCGGACGTCACATTGCATTTCAGGTTCTCGACGTCACGGATGACGAGGCCGAGCTATCGTGGGTGACGACGGCGGCGAAGATGACGGAGTTTCCCATCGTGGTCGTGGCGGGCACGCCGGTGGGGGGACTGGCCGAGCTCACCCAACTCGACCTGTCGGGCGACCTGGTGCGCCGCGTGTTCACCCCGAACTAGCATGGGACTTCTCGACGAGCCCGGGCTCAACCGCCTGATCGAGGGCGGCTGCCCCCAGTGCCACGGGCGCACCCTGAAGTTTCGCACCTACGTCGACGGCACGTTGCCGTTCATGGGCGCCGAGCCCGTGGGCCGGGTCACCTGGATCTACGACGGCGAGAAGTTCGTCGACGGCGTCTTTCGCGTCACCTGCGTCGGATGTGACAACGTCCTTTTCTCGGCCGACATCTGCCCGCGCTGTCACGCCGCCGATGGCCTGAAACGAGCGCTCGAGACGCCGAACAACTACCCGGTGCCTGCGCAATGTCCTTCGTGTGACGACGACGAGGTTACCTACAGGGCGTTCTTGCCCGCGGCGCTCACCTACGAGGACAAGCGCGCCGACAAGGCCCGCACTGCGACGGAACCGCACGACGATGGGTTCCACGGCTACCGCGTCGATTGCCGCTACTGCGGCACGGTGGGCGAACGCAAGGATTCCTGCCCGCTGTGCGAAGCGTCCGGGCCGCTGCGCCCGCGCCCCTGACCGTCGTCAGGACGCGGACGACCTCGGGAATGCAGGTCGCCAGGCCGGCATCGGCGGCGCCGGACGTCGTGAACTTGGAATCTGGACCAGCCAGACGTAGCCATAGTTCATCCCCGTCCAAAGTTTTTCACGGCTGAGGAACGCAGCAATTCCAATGGCTTCGGTGAAAAACGGATCGAACAACCGGTTGATCCCCTTGCCTTCCGACGGCCAGAAAGTCAGAATATCGGAAAAGAGGAATCTTGATGTCTCGTATTCCGCACATTGAAACCGGCACTATCGGAAAGAAGGGCGTCTTCACTATCCCGTCTGCCATGCGCAAGCGCTTCGGCCTCCAAGACGGAGCGCTCGTGATAGCCGAAGAGCGGGAGGAAGGCATCCTGCTTAGACCTGCCGTGGCGACGGCGCTAGAGATGTACAGTGACGAGCGCACTGCGGAGTTTCTGCTGTCGAATGCCGTCGACGCCGAGGACTACGCCCGCGCGAGAGAGCAAGTGCGGTCGATGGGGCTCGAGCCCGATGCGGTTCCGCACCGCAAGCCCGCGTGACCCGAGTTTTCCTCGACGCGAACGTCCTCTTCTCCGCCGCGTGGCTGGCCGAGAGCGGGCTGTTGCGGCTTTGGAAGTTACCTCTCGAGCTGGTGAGCTCGCCCTACGCCATCATCGAGGCGGAACGCAACCTCTCCCGCAAACGTCCAGAAGCGCTGGCGCGGTTGTCCGCGCTGCTCGATCCGACCGAGATCGTTGACTCCCTCGCGTCCATCGAGGACAGCGGCCTGCCGGCGAAAGATGTTCCGATTCTCGCGGCTGCCGTTGCTGGTCGCTGCCAGGTGCTGCTCACCGGCGACGTGACGGACTTCGGGCACGTCATCGGCAAGACGGTCCAGGGCGTCCGCGTCCTGATGCCGTCAATGCTGCTGGCCGAGAATCTTGAGACAGATGTTCCCATTCGACCACGTCGACGCCGACGGAGATGATGGGGAATCCTGGAAGGCGACAACCATGATGCGAGGGATCGAGCGAACACGCCGCGTACTGGGACGCGCGGACACGAAGACTTGCTTCATTGCCGTCTTCCTACTGAGCAGCGGCAACGCACGCGCGCAAAACTATCCTGTCCTAACGTTCGTCCCCGGACACGTTTACGTAGTCCAGGGGGCTTCGATTCGAAACGGCGATTATCTCGTCCTTGAGCCGTCCGGCCTGTTCTTCTTCGAGCCCATCGCCCGACCGGTCGCCTTCGTGGCGCGCCCCATGCTTGGCGTCGGTGGATCCGGGGTGGGCCTCGGGCTCGCGCTGAACGTGGCCCCCCGTCCTGGCTACTTCGTCCGTCGGCCACGATCGCAAGGGATCACGCAGCCCTTCGGCAGTCGTGATGAAGGCCACCGAGCACCGGAATGGCGACAATCTTGCCGTTGTGGTTGTCGTTCGACGGGGCGTCGGGGATCCGCTGCCCAATACCCTGGTGAGGCCGGGCCTTGTTGATGTAGAGCACGTATTGCCGAGCTACGTCTTCCAGTTTCTGCTCGCCGAGGAGGAGCATATGGTCGAGGGCCTCGCGCATCAGGCCACCGACAAATCTTTCGCCAACGGGATTCATATTCGGCGCGCGCACGGCCGTCTTGATCACTCGCGTGCCCACGCCGTTGGCAACGCGATCGAAGGTGGCGCCGAACTTCTCGTCGCGATCTCGAATCACAAACCTTGGGGCCAGGCCGTCCATCGTGGCGTTGCGCAACTGCTGCGCCGTCCACTCCTGGGTCTGGTTCCGCGTGGCCGCGATATGGACCACCTTGCGCGAGCCTGGTTCATCAGGAAGAAGAGGAACAGGGGCCGAAACAACAGGTCGTAGGTCTGCACGAAGTCGCAGCACCAGATGTCGTCGGCATGGTTCTTGACGAAGGTCCCCCACCTCTGGCCGCCACCGCGACGGTCGCGGACGGACCGCATGTACTTCTGCACGGTCCGCTTGCTGACCTTGATGCCGACCTTCAAAAGCTCGCCCCGGACCCGTTCAGCTCCCCACAAGCGGTTCTTGGTCGCCATCTCCCGGATCAAGGTGATGGTCTCGGCGGCCACCCAACGTTCCAGGTTCCAGGTTAAAGGTTTGAAGACATTATGTCTCCGTGGCTGCCAAGGTCTACGAGCGCGAGGTCAAGCTGTTCCGCCGGCATGGCGGCGGTCTCCGCATGGCCGAGGCGCTGCGCCTGGGAATCAACCGTAAGGCGCTCTATTCCATGCGCGACGCTGGCGTCGTCGAGCCCGTCTCCCGAGGGGTGTACCGCCTCGCATCGCTCGAGCCACTCGCCCACCCGGACCTCGTCACGGTGGCGAAGCGCGTCCCGCAGGGCGTGCTGTGTCTCGTCTCGGCGCTCTCGTTCCACGAGCTGACCACGCAGGTGCCGCACGTGATCGATGTGGCGCTCGAGCGGGGGAAGGCGAAGCCGCGCCTCGACTACCCGCCGACACGTTTCTTCTGGTTCTCGGGACCGGCGTTTCACGAAGGGATCGAGACCCACGAGCTCGACAGCGTGCTGGTCCGCATCTACGACCCGGAGAAGACCCTCGTCGATTGCTTCCGCTACCGGAACCAGCTCGGCATGGACGTCGTGCTGGAGGCGCTGCGGCTCTGGCGTGAGCGCCGCCGCAGGAGGCTCGATGTCCTGCAGAAGTACGCCCGCATGCGCCACGTCGAGCGCGCGATGCGCCCCTATCTGGAGGCGACGCAGTGACCGTCAAGAACATCTCGAACCTCGCGGCCTCGGTGCAGGCCCGTCTCCAGAACCACGCGCGCGCTTCGAAGCGGCCGTTCCAGGAACTGCTCCAGTATTACGCCCTGGAGCGGTTCCTCTACCGGCTGTCGACGACCCCTCACCGCGCTCGCTTCGTCCTCAAGGGTGCGCTGATGCTGCACGTATGGGACGCACCGCTGGCGCGCGCGACGAAGGACGTGGCCTTCTCGGCCGCCTCGACCACGCGCTCGAGAATCTCGAGCGCGTGGTCCGCGAGATCTGCGCCGCCGACGTGGAGCCCGACGGCATGGTGTTCGACCCCGCCACCGTGAAGACCGAGCGCATCAAGGAGGACGCGGACTACGAGGGCGTGCGCGTCCGCTTCGTCGGCTTGCTTGGGAAGGCGCGCGCCGCGATGCAGATCGACGTCGGGTTCGGCGAAGTCGTTACCCCCAGTGCGCAGGAGATCACCTACCCAGCGTTGCTCGACTTCCCCTCACCCGCCCTCGCGGGCTACCCACGCGAGACCGTGGTCGCGGCGAAGTTCCAGGCGATCGCCTACCTGCGCACGCTGAACAGCCGCATGAAGGACTTCTACGACGTGTGGCTCCTCGCTAGTCGGTTCGCCTTCGACGGCGCGGTGCTCGCGAAGGCCATCGCCGCCACGTTCAAGAATCGCGAGACCGCGATCGACGTCGTGCCGATCGCGTTCACGCCGGACTTCACCGAGCAGGCGTCGACGCTCGCGCAGTGGACCGCCTTTCGAAAGAGGCTGCCGAACACCGAGTGCCCGGAGAAGCTCTCGGAGATCGTGCCGTTGCTCGCGGAGTTCCTGCTGCCGTCGCCCGCGCCCATGAGCGCGGTGACAGCTTCGAGCAGCGCTGGCCACCGGGCGGGCCGTGGACGACCGGGGCCTGAGGCGAAGGCGTTCAGATCGGGACTCCGTGGCGGGAGCCAGATGACCTTCACGCCGGCACGCTCCAGAGCATACGGTCGCAGCTTCACCGGTGGATCAGTAGCAAGGGTCAATCGGCGGTCCCGTCGCCATCCGAGGTGCTCGAGGTAGGTGACCCGGAAGATACCGCCATCGACAACGGTGTCGGCCGGCCCAGCGTTCTCGGCGCTCCGTTGCGCCATCCGTCGAGCTTCACGGGGGTCAACTCAACCCGAACGACTCGGCCACGTCGCCTGGGAGGCCGTCGCCCTCGGTCGAAACCACGTGGGCCGGGAGGTGTGAGCCAAACAACCAAGCGGCGGCGACACCCCGGCGAGCATCGAGGTGCCCGAGAACCGAAAGCAACGTCATCACGTCTCGAGTACCTCAGTTACTCTGATACCATGGCGCCGCTGAGAAGGTGGGGAAGCATGTCATGGTGTAGAGCCGTCGCGATCGATCTCGTGACCGTAGGGGCCGCCTGCGGTGCGGGCGTGGTGGTCCTTCGGCCGTTTCTGGTTCAGCGCGAGACGCTGGCCTGGCCGGCGGTGGCTGCGATTGTCACCGGACACGACCAGGGCCCTGGGTTCAAGGGGCGATCGGCGACCTACCTAATCGGTCAATACGACACCGGTGGTGGGGGGCATGAATTCCGAGTGGTTTGGGGAGCTAGCGAGTTGGGGAAGACGGCCGACGGTTCGAATGCCTGGGTGCCCCCGCCCAGTACGCCCCCGATCGGCGCCAGCCTCAAGGTCCACTTCGATCCGCACCTTCCCTCTCGTGTTGCGCTGGAGAGCGGGCCCTCGGTCCCCTCGACGTTCAAGACCTTCGCCACTTTGGGGGTGGTCTTGTTCCTGGTCGTGATGATCGGCGTCTCCGTCTGGTTCACCTGAGGATTTGTCATGACGATTCCCGAATCGTTCCTCGCGCCCGGCACCGAACCGCGACTTCAAACCGTCCGTCTGAGTGGTGGACACAGCGTCGAGATCGCCTCAACCGAGGACCGCGCGCTCCTGCGCGTGGGTTGCGATGGCGACGGCAAGGCCATCGAGGTGGAGATAGCCTGGTCTGCCGCCGGTCCGGTGGCGCGCCTGCGGGCTGCGCGCGTCGACCTGGAGACGACTGCCGAACTGAGCCTGCGCTAACCTTCGCGCGGGCGGCGACCTGACGACCAGCGCCGAGACTGTCGGTGTTGAGGCGCGCTCCGGACGTATCGTCGCGCGCGCGAATGACGACGTTCAACTCCTCGGCGAGCAGATCTTGCTCAATTGTGATCGTGCGCCGGCGATCCCGGAATGGGTCACGCAGGTGCCTGGTCTGGCGGTAGAAGAGTTGGCGCTCGCCGATGTTTCCGGGGACGAAGAGCTCATCCGGACGATTCGCGGTGATAGCAGGGGCAAGGAGAATGCACCTCGATAACCAAACTCCCTGGCCGGCTCTGCTTCAACAGGCCGACTTCGGCACGGCAACCCGCTTCGCCGTGGTGATCTGGAAAGCGACGTATCAGCGGTGGCCGGACGGGACGCTGACGCCCGCTCCGGATCCGATGCCCATCACCGGGGATCCGGTCGAGACCCCCTACGGCGTCCTGAACGGCGACATTTTTCTGCGCAAGCAGGGCGCGGATTTGTGTGTTCTCGGGACCCTGCGCCGATCGCGTCGATTGAGGGAGGAGAAGATCTCAATCTCCTGCGGCGACTTCCGACACTCGCTGCGGGTCCACGGAGACCGAACGTGGACGGCGGTGCAGCGGGGCGACGACTTGGTTCCGTCGGCGCCTGCACCCTTTGACGAGATGGAGCTGTCCTATCGGCGGGCCTTCGGCGGGGTCACCACCTCGGAAGGTTTAAACGCCGCGCATCCCGACAATCCGGTGGGCCGCGGCTACTACCTCTCGCGCGACGAGGCCACCGGGAAGGTCCTTCCCAACATCGAGACTGTGACGGCGCCACCGATTCGCTCATGGAAGGATCAGCCGGCCCCGGCGGGATGGGCCCCCTATTTCATGAGCTGGGGACTGCGTGCAAAGGCCTCGGTGGCACTCGATCCGGCGACCGGGACGCTGTTGAATGTCTACCCGAGCGTGTTCAACAACGCCAACCCCGAGTTGGTGTTGCCGCAGATTGCGCCGGGCGCGCCCGTGGCGATGGAAGGAGCACGTGACGCGCCGTGGACCTTCCAGGTCCCGGCGGTTCTCGGCACGGTGCGGGTGCAGATGGGAGAGGTGACGTTCGCGGTCACCACGCGCATCGACGGCGTGCTGGTCTGGCTGGACACAGAGCGTGTGGTCGTCACTCAACGGGGAAACTTCAAATACATTGTCACCCCCCGTCAGGTTCGAGTCGCAACGCTTACGGTCGGGGACGCCTGAGCGTACAAAGGAGCGACGAATGCCAGGCGTTGGGATGAAATGCCTCAATACCATCCAGCCCATCGTGGGGGTGGATATGCACAAGACGATTCCGCCGCCCTCGCCGGTTCCGCCGTTCGCGCCTCACGTGGTCGTGTGGGGCGAGGGGTGGAGCCAGAAGACCGGATTCATGTGGGCCCTCGCGAACAGCAAGGCGGCCTCCCCCGAGAGCGCCGTGGCCAAGCCCGTTGCCTTGTGCTGGGGCTACGCCATCGGCCGCGGGCACGATGCGGGACCGCACCCGGGCCACGTCTGGCCGAACATCTTGCTGCCGCTCGTCTTGTTGGGCTCCGGCAGTAAGTCGGAGTTCGCATCCGGGACCGTGTCGCATCCGCAGGGGAACATGGCCATCGCGGTGGCGATGTTCGTGAACCTGAACCTGGACTGTCAGGACTTTCCCATCCCGCCGCTGCCGACGGGCGTTGTGATGGCAATGTTCTCGACGGTTGAGGCCGGTTTTACCTTGGGCGACTTCCTGGGCGGTCTGTTTTCGATGTTGATCGACATGGCCATCACGTGGGTCTCTGGCCTGATCTGCGCCGGCATCATGAGCGCCCTTTCGGCGGCGGGCCGCGGGCTGGCGGGGGCTTTTCGCTCGATGTTCAACGGCGGTGGCTTCTTCGCTGCGTTCGGGCGCGGCTTTGGGCGTGGCTTTCTGCAGGGCATGGCCTCCTCGCTCAGGGTGCCGATGGTCTCGTCGCTGGGGCCGGGCGCCGTCGCGTCCGCGTTTCGTACGGCCGCGGTCACGCCGGTGACCCGCTCACTGCTCCGCGAATTTCCGTACATCATGGGCCCCGTCGGTTCGGCCGTCAGTATTCGCGTGGTCGGTAGCCCGGTCGGATACTCGAGCCCGGATTCCGCGTACGGCACCTACCTGGCACCATCGGGCCAGCCCGACCCGAACGCGTGGGCGAACAGGCAAGGTCACAGCGTAGCGGGCGAGAAGCCGGAGAGCGCGTCGCCGTACGCCGGGGAGGTTGAGTCCTCTGGTAGCCCGCCGCCTCCGGGCGCCGACGGCACCGGAGGCGCTGGCGGCGCGAGTGGCACCGGGGGCGGCGGCGGGGGCGGTCGATGAGTGGCCGAGTCTCGGCGATCCTGAGCGCGGTCGATCCCGATCGCCGCTGGTGTATTGGTATCGCGGCCAAGCGAACGTACCGGGTCGCTGGCGGCGGTACCTTGGTCGACTCACCGGACCAGGTTCCCCTCGCGGAAGAGCCCGTCTTGGCCCCAGATGGGCTGACGCTGGCCCAGGACACAGACGCGGTCCTGCGCAAGCCGCATACGGACGTCGTGGTGCTGGGCCACGCGTACCCCCATGACGACGACAGGAAGACCCGTGTCTCGATCCGAATCGGAACGCGCCAGCGCGAGCTGTGCATATTCGGCGAACGACGAGCTGAGCTCGCCTCCGACGGGCGAGTCGTGTTCACCGCCCCCGAGCGCTTCGAGAAGATCCCGCTGGGATGGCAGAGCGCTTACGGAGGCTACGACGCGGCGGCGCTCGAGGCCTACGGCGATCCGACGATCGCGCTGCGGAAGGAAGCGGGACACAGCATCGCGCCCGAGTTTGGTTTGTACGCATACCCGCGCAACCCGGCCGGGCGCGGGTAGTTGGTCGAGCTCACGCCGAAGGCGCTCGCGACTTGCCGACTACCGCTGGTCGAGGATCCGCGATTCTTACTTGCGCCCGAGGGCTTGGTCGCGGGGAACTCGTTCGCATGGCCCGCCGGTCCCCCACCTGCCTCGATGGCTTTCCTGCCGCATGCCTTCTTTCCCCGAATGACATTGCTTGGAATGCCAGCCCCGCTCTACGACTTCGTGCGCTTTCCGGTCGACAAATTCTTCGAGGTCACGGCAGGCCTTATCAACGCGAGCTCACTGGCCGAGGAGGCGCACGTTGCAACACTGTTCGACCTGCGGTGTCTACAGGGCGCGGCGCCAGGCCTGCGATGGGAGGCCCCGCCGCCGGGCAGCGAGGTCGAGCTACGCAACATCCACCCGCATCATGCGTCGTGGCGCTTTCGCCTCAACGCTCGGGTGCCTCAGATGTTCGTGCGCGTGGCCGCAAACAACCCCGTTGTGCTGTCGCCGGTCATCAAAACCATCGTCGTCGAGCCGGACAAGGATCGCGTGGCCTTGGTCTGGGTGGGCGAGGCGCCTCTGGACATCCCCATGGATCCGGCGAACCTGGACAAACTCCAGCACGCCGTGGTCTGGTCGTGAAACCCGCGTGGGCTCTGCAGCGTGCTGGAGGTGTTGAGTGGGGGAAGTCCGCCTCCTGAATGAAAAACGTTTGCTCTTCAAACGTTTTGCAGACGCCCCGCAGCAAAAAAATCCTGAGTGAAGTCGTGGAGCTGAACGGGATCGAACCGTCGGCCTCCTGAGTGCGATT
>CAYUFS010000107.1:0-9174 GCA_964443975.1 uncultured Myxococcales bacterium
CGCGAAACCCAAAACCCCGCGGAATTCGATCGGAGCTCGCCATCACATCCTCGCCTGATTCCCTGCTAGAGCGTGTCCGAACCGTCCTCGCTCAGATCAAAGATCCCGCGCTGCAGGTCGATCTGATTTCGGCCGGAATGGTCGGGCGGGTGGACGCGTCGCCCGAGACGGGCGCCGTCACGGTCGAGATCGAATTGACCGCGCCCGCCTGTCCCTCGCGGGACGTCATCGCGCGCTCGGTCGAGGCCGCTTGCCGCAAGGTGGAGGGCGTCACCACGGTCGACGTCCTTCTGGGAGCCAAGGTCCGCGGTCGCGCGAACCACCCCGACAACCCGCGCTTGCCGGGCGTGCGTAACATCATCGCCGTGGCCGCCGGCAAGGGAGGCGTGGGGAAGTCCACGGTGACGACGAACCTCGCGGCGGCGCTGGCCGCCACCGGCGCCTCGGTTGGGATCCTGGACGCCGACGTATACGGCCCGTCGATTCCGCAAATGATGGGCGAGCCCCAGAAGCTCGCCGTCACCGAGACTGGCAACAAGATCATCCCGGCGGTTCACCACGGAATGAAGGTGATCTCGATCGGATTCTTCGTCGAGCGCGGCGGCGCTGTGATCTGGCGCGGCCCCATGGTGCACAAGCTGCTGCAGCAGTTCATCGAAGACGTGGAGTGGGGCGAGCTCGACTACCTGCTCGTCGACTTGCCGCCCGGGACGGGTGACGCGCAGCTCTCGCTGTCGCAGCTGCTGCCCATCACCGGCGCCGTGATGGTCACGACGCCGCAAGAGGTGTCCGTCATCGACGTCGAGAAGGCGCTGGGGATGTGGAAGCGTGTCGAGGTGCCGGTGCTGGGCGTGGTCGAGAACATGAGCGGCTTCATCTGCCCGAGCTGCGGCCACCACGAGGAGATCTTCCTGCGCGGCGGCGGTCGCAAGCTGGCCGAGCGCGAAGGCCTGACGTTCCTCGGCGAGATCCCGCTGCAGGGCGCGGTGAGCCGCGGCGGAGACGGTGGCCTGCCCGTGGTGCTGGCGGAGCCGACCTCGCAGATCGCGCGCATCTTCCAGGCGATCGCGGGGACGGTCGCCTGCGCCCTGTCCGTCCGCAACACGCCGGATCCGTCGACCGGAAAGCGCAGCCCGAAGCTGACGCTCATCCGCTGAAAAGGACCCTCAGGGGGTCCTTTGAATCCCCCGCGGGACGGCGCGGGCGAGCAAAGCTCGCTCGCGCCATCGCGTTGAAAAGGACCCTCAAAGGGTCCTTTGAATCCCCCGCGGGACGGCGCGGGCGAGCAAAGCTCGCTCGCGCCATCGCGATCACTGCGAGCCGCGTTGGAGCTCGCGCAAGACGGCCTTCGCCACGGCCTTCAGCGTGTCGAACACACCGACGCCGGTGGTGGCGCTGGCCTCGAACTCGGGGACGCGCGTCGGGTTCAGCAGATCGCGCAGCTGCTCGATGGGCGCGATGTTCGGCAGGTCGCGCTTGTTGTACTGGATCACGTAGGGCAGCTTGTCGAGATCGTAGCCTTGCTCGGCGAGGTTGATGCGCAAATTGTCGAGCGACTCGATGTTCGCCTCCATGCGCTCGATCTGCGAGTCGACGACGAACACCATCCCGTCCACGCCCTTCAAGATCAACTTGCGGCTCGCGTCGTAGAAGACCTGCCCGGGCACCGTGTACAGGTGAAAGCGGGTCTTGAAGCCGCGGATCTCGCCGAGGGACAGCGGGAGAAAGTCGAAGAACAACGTCCGCTCGGTCTCGGTCGCGAGCGAGATCATCTTGCCCTTCGCCTCCGGACTGGTCTTCGCGTAGATGTAGTGGAGGTTCGTCGTCTTCCCGCACAACCCTGGCCCGTAGTAGACCAGCTTGCAGTTGATTTCGCGGGACGAGTAGTTGATGAAGCTCATGATGAGAGGAAGGGCTTCACCGTAGCAGCCCGTGGACAAAGTCGCTCCGCGTCGCCTGGCCGGCTGCGGGCCCCGTCCGCTGCGTCGCTCGTCGTCGCAATACCGCCAGGTATTCCTCCTCCTCGCTCCTTGCGGGCCGGGGCTCCTCGCTCGGCCAGGCTCGGTCCGGACTTTGTCCACGGGCTGCTAGTCATTGAAGAGGTTGTCGATGTCTTTGTCCGTGATCTCGGTGAGGATGGACGGATGGCTCTTCGACTGAGCCTTGGTGGAGACCTGATCGAAGATGCGCGCCATCTCCTCGGACGATCTCTTGACGCGCAGCCGCACCAGCCCGAGCGATGAGCGCTCGTCGAACAGCACCACGAGGATCGCGCGCCCGCCGACCAGCGTGATGTGCACGTGGATCTTCTCGCCCTCGTGAAACTGGCTGGTGAAGTCCTTCTCGCGCAGGATCTTCGAGATCCCGCCCGTGGCGGCGACGTTGCCGGCCGTCAGCGACGACAGCGACGTCACGTCGAGATCCTCGACGTCGCCGGCCTCGGCGATCGCCTGGCCGTCGCGGCCGATCAAGAGGACTGCCTTCGCGTTGGCGTCCCGGTGCAAGCGCTGGCAGACCATGGTGATCTGCTGCTGCTCTTCGGGAAACATCACGTCCGGGCCGGCCATCGCGCTCCTTAGTTCAACACGTCGGAATCAAAAGGATATCAGTACCGACCGTCACAAATAACACCATGCCCCGACAGGTTCAAGTTGCGCAACCATGTGTTTCGACGAAAAGCGCACCCAGTCGGCACGCCACCGCACCCTGGACGCCGCCGGACCAGGTGGGAGGCGCCCATCACCCCTCACATCTCTCGCCTGCCATCGATCGCCCGGGCCAGTGTCACCTGGTCGGCGTATTCCAGCTCCCCCCCGATGGGGACCCCGGTCGCGATCCGGGTCGCCCGGATCCCGAGCGGGCGAACGAGCTTCGAGATGTAGACCGCGGTGGCCTCCCCCTCGACGCTGGGGCTCGTGGCCAGGATGATCTCGGAGATGCCCGAGGCCGTACGCTTGATCAGCTCGGCCACCCGGATGTCGTCGGGGCCAATCCCGTCGAGGGGCGACAGGATGCCGTGCAGGACGTGGTACCGCCCGCGGTACCCCCCGGCGCGCTCGATGGCCACGACGTCCTGAGGTTGCGCCACCACGCACACGAGGCTGGGATCGCGCCGGGCGTCGGAGCAGATCGCGCAGGGATCGCGATCGGTCAGATCGCAGCACACGCTGCAAAAACGAATCTTCTCCTTGACGTCGACGATGGCGGAGGCCAACGCCGCCGCGTCCTCGGCCGGGGCGCGCAGGAGGTGAAAGCTGAGGCGCGCTGCGGTCTTCTCGCCGATGCCGGGGAGCTTCGCCAGCTCCCGCACCAGCCGGGCGATGGGGCCGGCGAAGGCCACGGCTCACCCAAGGCTTTCGCGCGGCGTCGGCCGAGGGCCGGCAGTCACGTCTTGATCTCCCGGATCGCCGCGCCGAACAGGTCCTGCGCCTTCTGGATCATCGGATGCTGGCGCGCCTCCTGCTCCCGCTTTCGCTTGTCGATCGCCAGGGCGTCGGCCTCCTCCGCCGTCTCGGCGCGCGCCACGGCGACCAGCCCGCCGGCGCCCCCCGCGCCTTGCTTCACGGCCAGCCGCACCACGCCGCCAAACTCGGTCGCCAGCACCTGCTCGATGTCGGTTCGGTTGCGTTCGGCCGCATCGACGTCGGCGCGGTCCGCGAAGCCCAGCACCAGCTTGGTGGCGTCCAACTCCAGGACGTTCGCGTTCGCGAGCAGGGCACCCACCCGCGGGCGGCGCTGCTCGAGGCTGAGCCGGGCGCGCCGCCACGCCTCGCCAGGCGCCACCGCGCCGGGAAGGCCAGGCCCGGTTCCGTTGGCCGGGGGAGCGCCAGCGGGCAGAACGATAACAGGCGACGGAACTGCCGCCGGCGCCGCCCCGCGCGGCGGTGCGGGAGCGGCCGCGACGACCCGCGCGGGCGGGCGCGCTCCGCCACCTTCGCCCGTCGGAGCCCCGCCCGCGCCGGAGCCCGAGCCGAGACGTCCCTCGAGCGCTTCCAGCCGGTCGAGCAGGTCGCCGAGCGGCTCGAGCGGCTCGGCCTGACAGAGATCGACGGCGGCCATCTCCAGGATCAGGCGTGGGTTCGACGCCTTCGCCGCCTCCTCGACGGCACGCGCCCATCGGTCGAACAGCACCGTGACCAGATCGGAGCCACCGCCAGGCGCGCGCGCCGCCCCTCCGCCGTCTCTCCCCCCGGTGGAGGCGGCGGCGAGCGCGCGCAGCTCGTCTATCTCATCCGGGGTGGCGTCGATGAGATCGTCGAGGGCGTCGCCGTCGACGCGCGCCACCACCTCGATATCACGCAAGAGCCCGAGGAACGCGCGCGCGAGCTGCCCCAGGTCGAGCCCCCGCTCCACGGCGGCCGCCAACAGTCGCAGCGCCGCCGCGACGTCCCGACCCACCACCGCGCGGGCGAAGTCCACGAGGAGCGCACGATCGGCGACGCCCAGGACCTCGGACACCACCAGGCGGGAGATGGCCGCCTCGCCCACGTACGCGATCACCTGATCGAGCAGCGACAGCCCGTCGCGCACCGAGCCAGCCGCCTGGCGCGCCAGCAGTCGCAACCCGTCCGGCTCGAACGCTATGGACTCGCTCTTCAGGATCCCCTCGAGGTGGGAAACCAGGCGCGCCGTGGGGATCAGCTTGAAGTCGTAGCGCTGGCACCGCGACAGGATCGTCGTGGGAATCTTGTGCGCCTCCGTCGTCGCGAAGATGAACACGACGTGAGGAGGAGGCTCCTCCAGCGTCTTCAGCAGCGCGTTGAACGCGCTCGTCGACAGCATGTGGACCTCGTCGATGATGTAGATCTTGAGGCGCCCCTTCGCGGGCAGGTAGCGCACCCCCTCGCGCAGCGTGCGGACGTCATCGACCCCGGTGTTCGATGCCCCGTCGATCTCGACGACATCGACCGAATTTCCGGCCGCGATCTCCATGCACGAGTCGCACACCCCGCAGGGCTCCGCCGTGGGCCCGTTCACGCAAGACAGCGCCTTCGCCAGGATGCGCGCCGCGCTGGTCTTGCCCACCCCGCGCGCGCCCGTGAACAGGAACGCATGATGAACGCGGTTCTGGGCGATGGCGTTGGTCAGCGTCCGCGCGACGTGCTCCTGGCCCACCAGCTCCGCGAACCGCTGGGGGCGATACTTCCGTGCCAGGACCAGGTACGACATGAACCTCCCGAACTCTAGGACGACGTGACCGTTCCGGCCAGCAGTTGGTCGAGCAGGTCGGGTTCGATGTTGCCGCCCGAGATGAGCACGACCACGCGCCGGCCCCGCACCAGCGCCGGCTCCTCGAGCAGCGCGGCGAGCGCAGGGGCGGCCGACGCCTCGCACAGGATTCCCAGGCTGCGGTAGGCGTAGACGATGGCGCGGCGGATCGCCACCTCGCTCACCAGCGCGATCTCGGGGAAGTAGTCGCGCGCCATCCCGAACGTGCGCTCGCTGACCGCCCCCTCCAGCCCTTCGGCCAGCGTGGGCCCACCGTCGTAGGTCGTGTACGCCCGGCCCTCGTCGAGCGAGCGGCGCATCGCGCAGTTCGCCTCCGGCGAGACGCCCAGGATGCGAATTCCGCGCGGCACCATCTCGACCCCGATCCCGCCCGCCAGGCCGCCGCCGCCCACCGGGACCACGATCTGCTCGACGTCGGGGAGCTGCGCCAAGATCTCGCGGGCGAGGAGGCCACCGTTGGCGGCGATCACGTAGTCGTCATCGAAGGCGGACACGAACACCAGGCCTGGGTCCGCGGCGGCGCGTCGGCGGGCCTCTGCCTCGGCTTCGTCGTAAGTGGCCCCGGCCTCCTCGACCTTCGCGCCCAGCGCCGCGATGCCAGCGCGCTTCAAGGCCGGGGTCTGCGCCGACACCAGGACCGTCGCGTCGACGTCCAGGACCTGCCCCGCCAGCGCCACGCCGAGCCCGTGATTCCCCGCGGAGGCGGCGATCACCCGCGGACGCCCCGGGCCGCTGGCGTCGCGGGCCACCGCGGCGAGCCGCGCCACCGCGCCTCGCAGCTTGAACGAGCCCGTCCGCTGCAGGCACTCCAGCTTCAGCCAGACATCCGCGCCGGTGCGGCGGCCGAGCGCCGGCGCCGGACACAACGGCGTGACGCGCGTCAGACGACGCACCCGCTCGGCGATCGCGCCGCCGGTGACCTCGCGCCAGATGTCGGGATCGAACAGTCGCTCCACGCCCCCAAGCTAACAGAGTTGACCGGCAATCTGTCGCGGCGCATCCGAAAAAGGGCATGCGCTCGCAGGCGCCGCGGGGTAGCGTTTTCGGATGTCACAAGCGTTGATCTCGCTCGAGCGGCTGGTCCGCGGCGGCCACGTCGCCGCGACCGATGCGGAGCGCACCACCTGGCTGTGGGAAGAGATCCGCCGGCTGAAGCGCGAGAAGAACGCGTTCATTCCCGCCCACAACTACCAGGTGCCGGAGGTGCAGGCGATCGCGGACACGGTCGGCGATTCGTTCGAGCTGGCGGTGAGGTCGCGCGACATCCAGTCCCGCTTCGTGGTGTTCTGCGGGGTGCGCTTCATGGCCGAGGGCTGCGCGACGCTGGCGCCCGAACGCCCGGTGTATCTGCCGAGCTTGCAGGCGCTCTGCTCGCTCGCCGAGGTCGACGCCGACGAGCTCGCGGAGCGGCAAGAATTCCTGCGCTCGCTCGGCCGGCGCTTCGCGACCATGACGTACGTGAACACGTACGCCAACGTCAAGGCGCTGTCGGATAGCTGCTGCACCAGCTCGAACGCCGCGCGGATCGCGGCCCGGCTGGGCGAGCCCGACATCCTGTTCGTCCCCGATCAGAACCTCGCCTATCAGGTGGCGGTGAAGACGGGGCGCATGTACCTGCCCCCGCCGGAGCCGAACCGGTTCGACCCGGAGAGCTATCGCGCGATGATCGAGCCGCTGATCCGGGAGGGCGAGCGGCAGGGCCTGGCGGGCAACGTGTTCGCGTGGGAGGGCGCGTGCCACGTGCATCACCAGATGACCGTCGAGGACATCGAGCGCCTGCGGGCGGCCGATCCCGAGGTGGTGGTGATCGTCCACGGCGAGGTGCGGCCGGCCTTGCAGCGCGCGGCGGACGAGGTGTTATCGACGGCGCAGATGGCTAGATACGTCGAGGCCCACCCGGAGAAGCAGCGGCTCGCCATCCTGACCGAGTGCGGCCTGGTGGTGCGCATGGAGCTCGAGCACCCCGAGAAGCAGTTCTACAAGCCTTGTCGCCTGTGCCGTTACATGAAGGCCATCGATCTCGAGAACGTGTATGAGACGCTGCGGGATGAGCCCCCCCTGCGCCTCATCACCGTGCCCGAGGACGTCCGCGCCGGGGCCGCCCGGGCCATGGAACGAATGATCGCGCTGGCGGCTTGAAGGCCGCCGGGCGCGCTAGATCATCGTCGCCGCCAGGTCGTACTCCGCCGAGTGCGTGACCTTGGCGCGGACGATGGACCCGACGGGAGGCGCTGGGGCGTCGGCCGCGGCGTCCGCGAAGCTCAGGTAGACCTGGCCGTCGATCTCGGGGGCCTGGCCCTCGTGCCGGCCCATCAGAAGATACTCGGACTCGTCGCTCGGGCCCTCGATCAGCACCTCGAGCTCGCGGCCTCGCATCGCGCGCAGCTTCTTCTTCGAGATGTCGCGCTGGATTCGCAAGAGCTCACGTCGGCGGGCGTCGACCTCCTTCTTGGGCACGCGCCCCGGCAGCAGCGCCGCGACGGTCCCCTCCTCCTGCGAATAGTTGAAGACGCCCACCCGATCGATCGCCGCCTCGCGAACGAAGTCGCACAGCCGCTGAAACGCCGCCTCGGTCTCGCCCGGGTGCCCGACGATGAACGTCGTGCGCAAGGTGAGCCCAGGGACACGCGCGCGGGTCCGTTCGACGAGCTCGCGCACCACCCGCTCGCCGTACCCGCGCCGCATCTTCTTCAAGACCTCGCTGTCGACGTGTTGAATGGGCACGTCCAGGTATTTGGCCACGCTGGGGCGCGCCGCCATCACGTCGAGCAGGTCGTCCCCGCACGCGCTCGGGTAGGCGTAGTGCAAGCGCAGCCAGCGAATGCCAGCCACCTCGGCCAGGCTGTCGAGCAGCGACGCCAGCGTCGGCAAGCCGGCGGGATGGTCGGCGGGGTCCAGGTCCGTGCCGTACGTGGTGAGATCCTGCGCAACCAGGCAGATCTCCCGCGTGCCCGCGGCCGCCAGCGACTCGACCTCGCGGCGCACGGAATCCGGGGTCCGGCTGCGCTGGGCGCCTCGAAGCTTGGGGATGATGCAGAACGCGCAGGGACGATCACAGCCCTCCGCGATCTTCACGTAGACCGTGTGCCGGGCCATCGAGGCCTGCCGCGGCGAGTGGTCGTCGTACAGGTAGCGGGGCGTTTCGAGCACGCGAACCCGGTCGGCGCGCCCGGAGATCGCGTCGGCGATGATCCCGACCTCGTCGGTGCCGAGGAAGTGATCGACCTCGGGCATCTCCGCGGCCAGCTCTTCGGGGTAGCGTTGCGACAGGCACCCTGTGACCACCAGGCGCTGGCAAGTGCCCTTCTCCTTGTGTCGCGCCATCTCCAGGATCGCGTCGATCGACTCCTGCTTGGCCTCGCCGATGAAGCCGCAGGTGTTGACGACGATGACCTCGGCGTCCTCGGGCGCGCCCACGATCTGATGGCCGGCGCCCATGGTCTGGCCGAGCATGACCTCGGTGTCGACGCGATTCTTCGGGCAGCCGAGCGATACGAAATGGACGTTCATGCGAAAGAGCGCGGCAGTCTAGCACCAACGCCGGTGACAGGGGTCGGACGGGGGGGGACATTGGGCCTCCGACCTCGGGGCGTCGCGCCTCGGGCCTCATGATTGGTCACAATGCGCGGGCTTGCTCTCTCGGTCGCGGGGCGCGAGGAGGAGGGGTCCCTCCCGTGCTTCGCACAGTCCTCGCGGGCGAGCTCTAGCGCCGGTTTCTCCCCGAGGCCGGGGGTCGGAGGCCTGAGGCCCCGCAGGATCGGCGGCGGCCCCTGCCCCGCCCGTGGTCTCAAGGAAAGCTCAGCACGCGATTCTCCCCGTACTGCTTGATCAGGTCCCCGACGTACCGCTGAACGAACTCCCGTCGTTGAACGACGGCGCGGATCTCGGCGTCCGTCAAGATCTCGGCGCCGTCGGGATCGTGCAGCAACCGGCGCAGCGTGGGCA
>CAYUFS010000108.1:0-9157 GCA_964443975.1 uncultured Myxococcales bacterium
ACTTTCCCGTGGCCGCGCGTGCGAGCCAGGTCATCGACCTTTCCAAGGGTTTGACGATGCGCGCCCAGATGGGCACGCCGCGCAAGACGCTTCTCAGGGATGCCGAGGAAGCGGCTGACTTGGTGGTCCTTCTGCCTCGGGAGACCAGCCGAGGGCCGAGCGGCAGCGCCCGGAAAGCCCGTACGGTTCGGGGCTGACTTCCGCGTCCGTTGGACAGCAGGAAGCGCAAGGACGTTAGCCATCGACTCGACCCGAGAGCGATTGATGTCGTCAACGCGCAGCGGCTCCTCGGGTCCATCGATCGTCGCGCTCCGCGGACTGGCCCTCGTGACGGTCCCGACGACGCGCTGGTCCGCGAGCTGGGCGCGATGGGGCTGCTCTGAGTCAGCGCGCGCGCCGGTAGTGCATGGCGACCGCGCCGCTGCGGAGCGGCTTCGCCGAGACCAGCTCGAGCCGTCGCGTGCTGGGCAGCCCGCCCTGGTACAGGGTCGGACCGTGGCCGGCGATCCTGGGGTGGACGAGGAACTTGTACTCGTCGATCAGATCCAGCCGGTCCAGCTCGGTCGCGAGCTTGCCGCTACCGAGGAGCACGCCGGCCGGGGTCGCGTCCTTGAGCTTCTGCACGCCCGTGCGCAGGTCGCCGGCGATGTGGTGGCTGTTGGTCCACGGGAAGTCCTTTCGCGTCGACGACACCACGTACTTCGGCTTGGCCTCCAGCTTGACCGCCCACTCGCGCATCGCCGGCGGCGCCTCCTCGTCGCCGCGGGCGACCGCCGGCCAGTAGCTCTCCATCATCTCGTAGGTGACGCGGCCCCACAGCATCGCCCCGCCCTCGTCCATGAGGCGGGTGAAGAAGGCGTGTGTCTCGTCGTCGGCGATTCCCTCCTGGTGGTCGACGCAGCCGTCCAGAGTGACGTTGATGCTGAAGGTCAAGAGTCCCATGGTGTCCTCCGTTCGCGGTACGCGACGAGTCGCGCCGCCGTCTGACTCCAACCGATCGCTGCGAGTTTCCCATGGCGCACGACCGGTGCCGAATCGGGGAGCTCCGGTTCGGCGACCCGCTGCGCTACGGTCATGCGAGTCTCGCGCGCGGTGGTAACAAGCTCCACCGTCATCACGATGTGCGCGCCGACGGGCCACTCGCCGCCAAGCTCGGGCGGCACGGAGAGGCTCCTCTTGATCCTCCGATAACTCGATTGCGCTCGGGGCGCGCCGACGATATCACCATACGTCGTGAGGCGATGGGCTGCCGTGCCGAGGTGGGGAATCAGGATGCCGGCATGGCGCAAGACGGGGTGGCTGGCCCTTGGGTTCCTGGCTTGTAGCAAGCGATCGGAACCGCAGCCGGCACCACAGCCCTTGCCGCCAAAGCCATCCCCGGTAATCGGCGGCGGCCTACGAGCCGGCAGGCTGCCCCTGGCGGCGTTGCTGGACGTTCAGGCGGAGAACGAGGCGATGGTCGTGGCGGTGGTGAACGGCGGCGCATGGCAGGCGGCGGCGGTCGCGGGTAAGGAAGTCGTGGCGAGGCTGGCCAGGCGAGGAGCCGCCTACCAGTTGTTCCCCGCCGGAGCTGCCGAAGGGACGGGCACGAGCACGGTGAAGGGCACGTTGGATGGGAAGGTTCGCGAGGAGTGCGCTGACTTCTTCGTGGAGTTGGCTGCGCCCGCGACGGCCCAGGGCTTTGCCGCCGTGAACACCGCCGACGAGGGCGAGGTGGTGGTGGCCGGTCCTCTGCAGGGTGCGAAGATCGAGCAGCGTGACGTCGTCGCGGTGGCGACGGTGATCGAACGAGCCGCCAAGATCAAGATCAAGCCTAGGATCGAGCGCGCCTATCACGTCGATCTCGATGGCAACGGCAAGCCGGAGACGGTCCTCCAAGCAACGCACCCGGATCTTCTGGGTGATCCTGCGAAGTACAAGCGCCAATACTATTCCCTGGTCGTCGTGATCCCCGACGGAGATGGCCAGCCCGCCTTCACCGGCTACCTCCAGGCGTCAAGCGACTGGGCGGAATTTCAGGTCCTGTCGGTCGATTCGGTCGCCGACGTCGATCGTGATGGCAAGCGCGGGTTGCTGCTTCGGGTGCGGCACGTCGAGGGCTGGCAAACCCAGGTCTTCCGCTACGATGGGAAGGCGCTCAAGGAGTTGTTTCGCTCTGTCGGAGGAGAAGGGGAGTGCCCGGAAGCCGGCGCAGGGTCCGAATGAACGCCGGCGACGACAGCAAAAGCCCAAACTGGGAACCGCCCCATCTGACAGAGCCTGCCCTGATGGCGTTCGAAGCGACAATAGGCGCAAGCTCGTCCATCAGCTTGCGGTGAGCTTTCACCAGGCTGACCGCCACAGAGCGGGGAGCTGCGCAACAATCTCGCGCGAGCCACGCTGGTCTGCAGGTTGCTTTGCATGGGGGTCGATGTCCAAACCGCTGAGCGGTCTTCCGATGCTCGCTGCGCTGGCTGTTGCCGGCTGCGCGCTGACCGCGCCCGTTCCCGGGGGCCCGGTCCGGGCCAAAACGGTGACCCAGCTGCAGCCGTCGTGGGCCATTGCGTACGGCCGGGCAAGCGCGACCGTCGGTAGCGCCAGGGTCAGCGGCAATGGTCAAACATTCGGAGGACCGATCCCCTGGGGCGCGCCCATTCCCATCCGACTTGGTGTGCGCCAGGCGCTGGGCAGCGTGGTCGAAGCCAGCGGCGATTGGGGCTGGGTCGACTCCGGGCTGGAGCTGCGCGCTGGCTCACCGGAGGGATCCTGGCTGATCCCGATGGCCATCAGCGGCGGGATCCGGAGCTCGATCCTCGCGATCCCCTCATCTGATTCCGGGGGCACGGAAGACGCGTTCAACCAGGGAACCTATGAGCGCCGTCTGAGACTCGAAGCCTATCCGGAGATGTCGATGGGGCGGCTGGGGGCGGTGCGATTGCTCCTGGCGGCCGGAGTGAGCTGGGGCGCGTTCGCCCACGATCTGGTCCTGGTCCCAGCTCAGGCGGCCGGGCCCAGCCTCAATATCGGCCCGGTAGGTGTCGCGGTCGTGCGACCGGAGACGCGCCTGGAGCTCGCGGTCGGGCTCTACAAGCGCGGGACCCAGGGCACCGCCACCGTCGCCCTGGCACCCTGGATCCTCCTCGACTCCGGAGCCCCGATCAGGGCCAGGTGCATCGACTGCGCACAGACCGGGCCGGTGAGCGACTTCTCCCAGAGCTGGGGCGTGTCGCTGATCTTGTCGCCGGCTTTAGCCAGCGATCTGATTGCCCGGATGTCGGGCGGGCGCTGACCCACGCTCCGCCTTCAGTGACAGCCGGCCCATTCCAGCATCAGCAGCACCACCCCCCGCGGCGGGTGGGAGTCGTTTCGCACAATGACGGCGACGCCCATCTTGCGCAGGTCGGGACTGGCCAGCTCGGGATACTGGTCAGATCTTCGGGCTCCAGGATTTCGATCATTTTGGCGCAGGCTCGCGAACGCCGCCATGCGCCTTGACCACACCTGTCAACGCGCGCCCGCCGGCCGCGCCCGCGCCGACGTCGAAGAATTCGCGGGGACAGTGCTTTCAAAGGCCGTTTCCCCCCGCCACTTTTTGCCGATGAGAACTTTTACGTCCACTTTCGCTGCCTCGATCCGACCCCTACCCCCGCGCTTCGCGGGCTTCCTGTCATTGAGCCGGGCAGGTGAGGCCGGGGAGGCCGGGGCAGATGAGGTCGCGATTTTCCGGTCCGGTATTGCCACTGACCGGTGGCGGTCGCACGCCCGGCGCGCAGCTGTCGAGGGTAAGCAGCGCAGCAACGATTGCGAGACCCGCCGATGTATGAGCACTTCTCCACCTCATGTCACAGACCTCCAAGAGATGGCTTGCGTGAAACGCACGCGCTGCGCGAACCGCCGCTCTCCGACGAGCCTTTTCGACCGGTTCCTCGCAGGCAGTCATTAGAACGCATAACCGAGCCAGATATTTCCCCTGGCATCTGCATTCGATCGCCAACGCCGCCGCCGGCCTCCCAGCCCGTGGAGCGTGGCGCGACTATTCCGCGGGGCCGATCAGGCCCCTGCCTACGGAAAGTCGTGAAAAATCTCGCGCACCGTCGAAACGGCCAGGTTGACCACGAAATCGCCGAAAGCATCGTAACCGAGCTCCTCGTGCAGACGCATCGTGATCTCGTTGATGGCGACGTCCTTCCCCACCTCGACGAGATCTTGCTTCTCGATGGCGGATACCGTCGCGGCGATGGCGCGAGATTTGTTTCTACGTTGGTCTTGAGAGTCGGAGTCGTTCGAGACCGCCGCACCGAGCGCCGTCTGAGCCAGGGTTTCTAAGCCGGCGACCACGGCCGTCTTTGCAAGATCGACCGAATGACAGAACAGATGGAACGTCGCGGGCTCCGGTCCGACATTCTTGACGATGGCATAGACCTCGCCGACCGACTGCTCCGAGCGCGCGATGATCAGCTCCGTGCCGGGGCCATTGTGGGTCCCCGCGGCGATCCGGTGCTTGAGCGCCGAGTCCCCAAATGCATAGATATCGAAGTCTGAGCGACCGGACTCGTTCTTCAGCGTGAATACCGGAAGGACGAAATCCGTCTGCGGGGTCTGGAACGCTCGAAGCTCCCCCGGCCCGATCGTGTCGACGAGATTGGCGTTCTCGCAGTCGATCGCGACCATGGTCTTCGGTGCCTGGTCTACCGGCGGCGGGGGCGACGGAAGTGGGCGAGGCGGCGGCGGCGGCGGCGAAGGGGGATTCCCCTCGCGCTCGTCGGGCAGGGGTGGCGGGGGCGTCAGCCGCGCCTGCAGTCTGGCGTTGGCCGCGACAAACAACGGGCCCAGACCAATCTGCGCGACGACTTGATTGCGACTGAAGACGGTCGCCACGTCGGTCGCGCCCAATCCCAGCGTCTGTCGATCGGGCACGAAGATCGTCATCTGCCCCGTCGGGTCCGTCACCCCCGAGCCGGAGCCCGCATGAGGCACGGTGAAGGACAACCTGACGTTGGCGACGGGATATCGGCAGGGATATTCGCGCACCACCTTGGGCGGCAGACCATCCCCCATGGCGATCTGCCTGCACAGGCCTGGCCGAAGCTGAATCGTGATTCGACCATCCGACGCCTGGCCCTGCACGACGAAAGGACTCGGTGCCCCCGCGAAGTCCTCTTGATACCGGACCGGATTCTCGGCCTCGATGGTGCAGCCCGCTGCCAGAGCCGACGCCAGGAAGGCAACCGCCACGTTAGTCCCCACTCTCACGCCGCACATCGGGGCAAAATTGGCAGGAGTGGCCCGCCGATGTCAATTGGCGAGATGTGCCAGTTTGGGCGAGGCGCCGATGTTTCTGGTTGCCGTCCGCTGCACGTCGGGGGGTTCAGCCGCCGCCCCACGCGACGATGCCGGCGCCCAGGCCCAGCGCCAGCGCGAGCGGGGAGTACAGGCGCGTGTCCATTCCCGCGAACCCCGTCGTTGCTCGGCGTTTGAAAAATCCGACGTAGTTGAAGTCGCCGACCGCGCGACCCATGAGCGCCGCAGCCACGCCCCAGGCACCCCACCGGCTGACCGTCGGTGGAAGAAGCCCTGATCCGATGCCGGCTCGCTCGAGCACCAACATGCCCGCCAGCGCCAGCAGGCAGGCGACCACCAGGGTGCCGCCGACTCCCGGCCGGAAGAGCGGCTTCCCATGCAGCTCGGGTATCGCCGCTCTCCGACCGCGCTGGCCACCGAACGCCCAAAACACATGGAGACCCGAAAGCCCTGCGAAGACCGCCGACACCGACAACGCGACCAGCACGAGGAGCGATCTCATCGAGACCGCTCGAAGTGGACGACGGGGCTCCCCACAGTCGTAGTCTGACCATCGAGCGCCGGTCGTCAAGCCAGGCGGCGCGCGACCGGAGGGGACCGCTCGGCTCGAGGTAGACGTTTTAGCGTCATGACGTTATCGTGCCTAGATGTTACCATTGGGGGGCATGGTCGATCCCGCGACGACGGAGGCCCTGCTGAAAGTGGCGGAGATGACGGCGGCTGGAGCTGCTGGAAAGAAGATCATCGAAGCCGTGCTTGTCCCGCCCGCCCAAAAGGTCGGAGTCGTTCTAGGGCGGTTGACCGACACGGTCCTCGCACCACTTCGTGCTATGGCCTGGGGCTTCGAGCGAATCGAAGAGTGGATCGAGAAAGAGGTTGGAATGCGCCTGGAAGGCGTCCCTGCTGAGCGCATTCAGACCCCCGAGCCCGAGATCGCGGTCCCGGCTCTGATGGCCGTCGCCTATACGCGGTCCGAAGAACTGCGGGCCATGTTCGCATCGCTGATAGCCCGCTCTATGGATAGCGCCACGGCCGGCGACGTTCATCCCTCGTTCGTCGAGGTGATCAAACAACTGGCGCCTGGAGAGGCCCGGATGTTGGCGATCCTGGCAAACCCGCGTTACACGGCTCACTTCTATTCCCTCGCGCCCCATGAGCACATGGTCAGTCGAGATGAAGAGATCTTGTTCCCGGGCGTCTCGGACGTCACCGACCTATTTGCCCTCGCTGGCTGTCGGCCGGACGCCCGTGCAATGGTCTCCGTCGGCAACCTCGAACGACTGAACCTCGTCCGGTTTTCCGGAGCAGAAACGATTGGGCTTCCGGCCAACCAAGTTCCGCTCGAACATTTTCCGCCTCAAGCCCGCGGTCCGTTGGAGAGAATTATGGCCCTGACGGTGCCCATGTTCGACCATCGCACGTTGGACCTAACCGCCTTCGGCCGGAACTTCTGCCACTGTTGCGTCGACGAGTTCTCTACCGCTTCACCAGAAACATGATCACGCCCACCGCCACACTGGCCACAACCCCAGCCACCCATTTCACCACCGCCGTCCGAGCCTTCGTCCGCCTCGCCTCCGCCGCCTGTAGCTGCTGGATCGCGAAGCCGTGGCCGACGACCGCGGTCTCGATTCGCTCCACGACGTTGGTCAGCTTGCCGTCGATCCGCTCGATCGTCCCCTCGATCCCTTCCACTGTGACCTGAAGCCGGGCGATGTTGGCCGCGGTCTCGATCTGCCGGTTCGTCTGGTCCTCGTTCATGTGGGTTGGCCTTACGCCCAGTCCCCTGCCCCGCTGCCCACGGCCTTGGCGGTGTAGCGCTGGCCGTTTGCGACGTTCAAATACTTTTGCCCGACGAAGGCCGCATTCAGCGACGGCGCCCCGCTGCCGGCGATTTCCAGGGGCCGGGAGGTGTCGGTGTAGGTCGGGTTGCCGCTCGTCGTGTACAGCGAAGCCGACGCCGTCAACATCTCCGCGTCCACGAACAAGTACACGCCCGCCGCGAACGAGCCGGTGGTCACGACGCGGATCACCACCTTGCTGCCGTTGTACGCACCAGAGTTGAGGCGGTTGTAAGTCCCGAAGCTGTTGCCCATGTCGGTGACGAACCGGGCGATCTGGGCCCAGCCGCCAGCCACGAGACTCGCGGTGATGTCCTGGGTGGCGGTGTCTTCGAGCACCAGCGATACCGACGTGACGCCGGTCAGCGGCGAGGCAAAGACACGCAACGACCGCAATATTCCGTGACCGGGATTTCGAAATCGGTGGTAGCGTTGACGACGATCGGCGCCACCAGCCCACGATAGGGCCGGCGCTCGTTCCACTCCACCGTGGTGTTCTTCAGGTCCGACAAACGCAGGTTGCCCAACCGCGCCAGGTCCTGGCCGATGACCCTGATTCCGCCCAGGGCCTCCAGTTGCCCGATCCAAACGTTCCCGCCGTTGATTGCCGAGTTGGGGCCGTCCTCGACGATCAAGTGGTCGACGACGATGGTCTGCTGAAGACGCGCGCCTGCCACAGGCGCCGAAGTCGGGGCGCCGACCGTCGCGTTGTTCCAGTTACAACGAGTGATGCCCGTAAAGTGAAGGCCGGCATGGCCCTCCTCGCGCAGAAATGGGACCGGCTCTCGCGCAACCCCCGGACGGCCCTCGACATCACGGACGCGGTGCACGCGCGCGGCGCGGAGATTCAGGTCGCTGACGGCGCCGGGAACGGGGCTGACATCGGCTCCGAGGCGATGCGCGGCATGCTGCTGGTGTTCGCGCAGTATGAGCGGCGGGTGATCGGGGCCCGTACGAAAGCGGCGCTCGCGATCATCCGTGCGCAAGGTGTTCGGCTTGGTCGGCCTCCGGGGTCGAAGAACAAACGGCCGGCTGTCCGGCACCCGGGGTCAGCTCCGGTCGGTCGCCCTCCCGGACGTGTGGACATCAAGCCTCGCAAGCAGCGCAGCGACAAGGGCACGAAGCGAGGCACAGCAGCGCACCAGGCCGCGCCAGCTCTGCCAGGCGGGCCGTAGGCGAACGTCAGACCCGTAGACAGCCAAGCGCCAGCCGCGGGCGTTCCAGCGCTTCCGAGGCGAGCCCCATCGCTACTCGGTCGGTCCGGCAAGCACTTCCGCCCTTCGGGCGGCCCTCCGCTCCGTGAACTTCTTGAAGTTCTCGGTGAAGGTGAAGATGTACTCAACCAACGCACGAGTGAAATCGAGAAGGTCCCGCGCATCCTCTTTGTGGACCTCCGACTCCACGTCGTGGGCCGCCTCATTCCCGACCAGCCGAAGCGAGTCCGCCCACTCGAAGAGGCGTTTTTCGATCACCCCGTCGTCCCTAAGCTTCTTCAGCTTCTTGTCGAGGTTGCCCTGCACGATTCCGTGATGCGCGCAGATCGCCTCCAGCGTCCGGCGGCACATGATCGCGCATGCCGTAAAAGCGCTAGCCCCCGCGCACGCACCGGCTTCCTCGTAACTTTTTGCGATGCTCTTCGGAACGGACGCGTCTAGGGACCTCTCCGCCGGGTACAGCACCGTTAGGGGATCGTATGCCCAGCCGATGGCACCTCCCATGTAGTAGCCATACCGACGCACGAGAAACGGCGACGCGCACTCCTTACACTTCAACAGCAGATGTTCGGTCTCTACGTCAGCGTCGTCGCGCGTGCTGAAAGCCCCGGCCGTTAAGGCGGGTACGGCAACGTCACAGTTTGGACATCTCACTGCGAAGGTTTCTGGTGCGGCCATAAACGCCTCGTTCAAAAAGAGTATCACGAGGCCATCCGCCGCCCCGAGCATCCCCGTCCCCGGGATGCCAGTCGGTGCTGCGTTCTCTTCGGCCGAGACCAATGATTCCCATGAGGATCAGAAGATCGGCGACGGTGGTCGCGA
>CAYUFS010000109.1:0-9052 GCA_964443975.1 uncultured Myxococcales bacterium
CGGACATTTCTACTTGGCCAGAAAGCGGACATTTCTACTTAGCCTTGACATCAACGGACGATTTCGGCCGTGCTGTTCGGGGCCTCGAAAGGGAAACCCTGGGTTAAATTTCCTCTGCTCCGCCGGAGGCACGAAATGATGAGCCCATATCGGATCGCCCGCCGCGCGTTTCTCCGGAGCTGCGGCGGCTCCATCGCCCTGCTGGCGCCGCTCCTGCGCGGGATCGAGGCGCGCGCGCAGGGGATGCCCGTGGATCCGGCGTCCACCATCGGGACGGCTACCCTCGCCTGGGCGGCCGCCATCGATCGTTTCTACAGCGATCAGACCTCCCAGGCCTTGCAGGCCTTCGACGCCGCGATCGACCTCGATGGCAACACCTTGCTCGACAACACCGTCGTCGCCTACGTGAACGACGAATCCACCCGCTGGGACCACAGCCAGCTCAACATGCCCTTGATCGTGCTTGGCGGGAAGAACACCCGGATCAAGGGCGGCACCTTCCTGAAGGTGACGGGCGGCTCGCTGCGGAAGCAGATCGATCTCGAGACACAAGGCGGGACGGGCAACCGGCCCTTCAACGATTTCTGGTTGGCGCTGGCGCCCATCTTCGGCGTCACGCTGCCGTCTCTGGGGAGTCAGGCGCAATACACCGGGCCGCTCCCCGGCTTCGTGACATGAGGTCGCGTCTGGCGACCGTCGGCGAAGCGGCTGCCCCGGGCGCACCAGCCCCGAAACCGATTTCGGGGAACGCAACGTCGACCATCCGGAACGCTTGGAGCAGCCCCCGAGCGGCAGGCCCTGCTCTTCCTCGAGGCGCCGGATCGGGACATGGATGTCGCGCATTTCCGGCTGACGCTGTCGATCCAACCCGCTGCGCGCGGAATGCCGCCCGGTACGGGTATTGCTTGTGGTGGGCAGTGTGATGGGCAGAGGTGCGTCGATTCTTCAGTCGGAGCGACGCCGAGACCTGCCGTGGCGGTCGACGTCGGCCCTGGTCGTCCTCCTGGGATTGATTGCGGCTTGCTCGACTGGTGCGGGCAGGACGGCAGACGCTGCGGGCGCAGGTGGGGGTGTCCAGTTCGACGGCGGGGCGGCCGACGGGGCACCGCCCGCCGACACGGGGGGCAACTCGGCGACCTTCGGGACCGGAGGGGCGACGGGTAGCGGAAGAGTGACCGGCACCGGAGGCGAGAGCTCCAGCCACGGCACTGGAGGTAACCCCGAAACCTGCCCTCCGACCGGCGGCCAGGGCACGAGCGGGTCCGGCGGGGCCGAGGAATCCGCGGGACGAGGCGGGGGCTGCTGCGTCGCCCCACCGAGCTGCATCCAGGGGCTGTGTGGCAACGGTGTGCGCGACGTGTGCAGCGCCTCCTCCGGCCCCGATCCGTGTCCGGTGGTTTCCTTCGGCGAGGGGTGTGACGGTGCGGATCTCGGCGGCGCGACGTGCACGGGGGGCGGATATGGCTCCGGGGAGGTCGCCTGTTCTGCGGGTTGCGAGGTGGACTACGGCCGCTGTTACACCTGTGCGGCGGGATCGCCGCCGGTCACACAATGCTACTCCCTCGCGGCGCCAGCCGTGAGTCCTCCCTCGCTGGCGGCGACGGACGACGAGGCGGCCGTGGTTTGGATGGATGAGACGTGGTCCGTGGGGTTCAATCTGTTGTCGTCCGGATTGCAGAGCATCGCGACGGGAACCATCGCCTCCGCCACGCCGGCCAGCGTCCCCCCCGCTCGTTTCGGGGACGCTCAAGTGGCGGCGTTGCCGTCTGGATGGGTGGTGTTGGCGAGGGTGGGATCCGCGCTCACTCTCTACACGCTGGATCGTGCGGGAAACGTCGTGGCGACGAACGCGCTGGATCCGATGACGGCAGGATACGACCTGTCGTCCGTGTTCCTCGTTTCGAGGCCGGGCGGGGGCCCCATGGTCGCATGGGGATCGCTCGACAACTACGCGGCGGTCGTTTCGGCGGACGGCCTTCGCGTCACGACGCCTGTCCGGCTACCTTACGATCTGAACAATGTCGGGCCGACGTTTCCCTCCTTGATGCACGCCGCCTACGCCGCAGGAGGGTTCCAGGCCGTCATTGCTGCGAACTGCGACCTCGGGGCGAATTGCGTGGAGATCGTCTCCATCTCGTCCAGCGGGACGATCGTCGGGGCGTTTCAGGCGCCCGGCGTGACCGCCCCTTGGGGAATGCTTCTGGAATCAGGAACCGACGACCTTCGGTTGCTCTACGGCGCAGACTGCGGAGCAACGCTCACCGACCCCTGTCTCGCGTGGGAGCGAATGACGCCCACGGGGACTGCGCTGATTTCACCCGCCGTCGTCCTCCGGCAACCCGACGGGATGCTGCTTCCCAGTGCTGCCGTCGCAATCGGCGCCGACAACTACCTGGCATTCCATCCCGGGAACCAATCGTCGACGCTCGTTCACTCTGGCCCCGACGGAACGTTCATCGGCGACCCCCGACCCTTCGCGACCGGTGGCACCGCCGGGACGACCATCGCGCGACAGGGCTCCAACTTGGTGGCCGCGTGGGTCGCGGGCGGCCGCATCGAGGTTGCGCGACTCGCCCCATAGGCCCCGCTCGTGGACCAGCGTCTCACGCCGCTGACCTTGCGGTGTGAGACGCTCCCAATCGCCTATCGATCGGCGGTTGCGGAGCCTGCACCGTCACTTCGGCAAGAGTCGATCACGTCAATGACCCCGTTGGTCGCGAGCACGTCTGCCGTGACGACCTTGGGGTCGTTGATTCGTGACTCCGCCGTTGACGACCGCGATGGTCACGTCCTGCCGCTGAAGCGTGGTCGCGCGGGTGAGCTCGACGACATTCGCCGCCAGCACCTTCCCGGCGACGAGCTAGCCTCATTGAACAAAGGATCCTGGTCGTGGATGAGGCACCTCGCGCCGCGCGCAGGAGCCCATGGATGGGATCGGTGAGATTTCGCGCAACCTGTTTCATCCACGCTCCGCCCGGATCAACTTGATCCCGGCGATTCCAACAGGGCATCTCGCGGCAGAAGTCGCACGGCTCGATTCGAATCCAAGTAGTCGATGTCGGCCGATCGGAACCTGCCCAAGACCATGCTCGACCAGTTCGCAAAGCAATCGAAGGACTGAATCGGTCGTATGATCTGTCCAGAGGGCGCGTCCCCGGCTGCGGAGGCGGTCGGCCGGGGCGGCACGATCGACATGGCGGTTTCGGCGGCACACACCAAGCCGTGGCGAACGGCGCCGCAGCAGCCCGGGTGCGAGCGTCCGTCTCGTCGTAGATGTGCGCCGACGAACGTGACGCTACTTGGAGGGAGGCGGGGAGGCGAATGGAGAGCCCTCGGCGGCGACCGCGGCCTCCGCCGCCGCCAGTTTCCCGTGCCAGGCCTGCGCGGCGGCGTCCCTCGGGTAGCTGCGCAAGAGCTGGTGATATATCGCGGCAGCCTCGTTCCAGCGGTGCGCGGCCATCGCCGCCTCGCCGCGTTCCACCAGTGTGGCGGTCGTGTCGGCGGGGACATCGGCGGGCGACCCGGCCGGAGCGCCCGTCGCGGCCTCGCTCGCACGCGACGCCGACTTCTTCGCAGGGTTCGACCGGACGGCGCCGGAGGTGGGTGAGGCCAGCGGTGCTCCCGTCGCCGTGGGCTTCTCCCCGGCTGGGGACGGCGCTGACGGGTTGACCGCGGGACCGGGCGTCGCGAATCCGCGCGGCCTCGGGGCCGAGGACGAATCCGCGGCGACGGCTGACGCCGTGCCCGACGGCGGCTCCGGCTTCGGTTGCGCTGAGGAGCGCGCCGCGGCAGCCGGCCCCGCGCCGTAAGAAGGGGGAGCCGGCGCGTCTCCGTCGAGGGATTCTTGCGCTGGCTGGCTCTGAGCGCCCGTGCGACGAGTTGACGCCGCTCCAGCTTTCCCGAGCACGTGGACCTGCCCATCGAGTTCCGACTCAGATGATTGCGCCATCAACGAATCAGTGGGTCGGGCCGGGGGCAAGACTTCGTTCCGGTCTCGCCGCGTCCTGTCACCCCGCTTCCGTTCGCGCTTCGCGGCAGGCCTCTCTGCAGCCGGCTCGCGCCCATCGTTCGTGCCCTCGAGCATGGACGGAGCACGTGGCTCGTGCGGCGGTGACGCCGGAGCCGCGACTCTCTTTGAAGCGAGGTCGTCGAGCGTCCGCTCTCCGAGCGGGTGCTGCGCCTCCCGAAAAATGGTCCCCCGAGCCAATAGCAACACCGCCAGCGCCGCCACCGTGGCGAATGTTGAGAACACCGGGACGGCCCAACGCCGGCGAAGCCGCTCGAACCAACTCGGCCCGCGCACCGCGTCCGTGCCCGTGCCCCTGCCCGATGCCGGCTCGCGGGCCGATCGCGATTCGCGCACGGCCACGGCCTTCGCGTTCGCTGCGGCGTGCGCGGCCGCGAGCGCTCGCGCACGCACCCCCGGCGGAACCGCATCTCCGAGCGGCGCGCGCGCGACCGCTCGACCGATTCCCCGCGCCTGCTCGGCCCGGGCGACGTCTCCCCGGCACGCGTCGCACGCCTTCAAGTGGGCGTCGAACGCTGCACGCGGCCCGTCGTCGAGCTCCCCATAGAGGAAATCGACCAGGCGCTCTCGGATGTCATCGTGGTTGAACGTCATCTGTCGCCGACGCTCCTCTGTCCGGTCCTCTCGGCTGCGCGCCCCGGCGGTTCATGGAAAGTGACCAGAGCCTGACGCAGCTTCTCCAAGGCATAGCGCATCCTGCTCTTCACGGTCGGTTCGCTCGCACCGACCGTCACCGCGATCTCGGAGAAGGACAAGTCCATCACCTCGCGCATCAAGAACACCTCGCGCTGATCGGCGGGAAGCAGGTCGACCGCGCGATCGATGTGAACTCGCAGCTCGCGGTTCATCGCCTCGCCTTCGGCGCCCGGCGCTGGCGCCGCGATGCGATCCCCCAGCACGGGGCCCGAGGATTCGTCCGACCATCGGTCCGCCGGTCCGTGCGCCGCTCCGCCCGCCGAGGGCCCCCCGGCCGGCGCGTCCAGCGACGACGCGCGCCGATGGACGGTCCGCCGGGCGTGATCGGTACACGCGTTCCGCGCGATCGTGAAGAGCCAGGTCGAAACCTTCGCCTGGCTCTTCCAATCTCCGGCGGCCGCGACCACCCGCAGGAACACGTCCTGGAGGATGTCCTCCGCAGTTGCATCGTCCACCACGAAGCGGCGGACGAAGGTCCACAGCGGTCGCTCGTGGCGGGCCATCAGCTCCTCGAACGCGGCGACCTCGCCCTGCTGATAGGCCATCATGAGGGTCTCGTCCCGCGCCGCCACTCACCTATCCCTAACGCATGCAGCAGCCCTTGCGCCACCCGGTGGGCGGCTTGGCGAATCGAGGTGTGCTGGTCGGAAAGGGGGTCGCCGTGCGTCGCCAGGCCAGGTCGTCCGGGACGACGCAGCACCCGTCGACGTCGATGCCGAGCGCGACCAGCCCATCGCGATCATTGTAGCGAACGCCCAGCAGAGCCGACGGGTTTGTCGGGTTCGCCCGAGCGAAGCTCACCTCATACACGGCGGAGCTGACGGCCTCTCCAAACTCCGTGGCGAGGCCCGGGCGACGACGCGCTGCCGGGGCCGCGGATTCCTCCTCGGCGAACGCGTCAGCCGGTGCCGAGGGGGTGGGTGCCGCTTCGGCGCCGGCGGCGCGGCCACCTGAGGGGGCCGACTTCGCGCGCGGCGGCGATGGGGCGCGAGGTGAAACCTGCGCGTCGAAACCGTAGGTGGGGGGAGGCTCGTAGCCGGGGCCCTGGTCATGGTCGCGCGGCTCGGCGACATACTGGGGCGCCCTCGGCACGGAGGTGAGCCGCGGCTGCTCGGGAAACACCGCCACACCGATGACACCGACATCGCGCGCGCTACCGGTGCGCGCGGCATAGGAATCGGCGACCGTGGCGAACCGGAAAGCCGCCACCTCGGCCTGCGACAGGCGCCACCCCTCGATGTCGGCTGCGCCCCACGCCGGCACCAGGTAGCCGCGCTTGGACCGAAAATCGGCAGGCTTGCCGTCGAGGACGTCGTGCCCGTCCACCGAGACGACCGCCTCGATTCGACGCCCCGTGTGGTTGACGACCCGCAAGGTGTAGCGGGACCCCATCTGCCCCATGACGAAGCTCTCGCCGGCGTACGTGAACGTCTGCACGGGCACACCATGGAGCAGCACCTGCAGCTCGTATCCGCCATCTGCCACCCGGAGAGGGTATCCGCCCGCGGGCCGGGGCGGCGCGGCGCACGATGGCGAGACGAACCCGCCGACGGGAATCAGCGCGGCAAGGAGCGACGTGAGCCACAGACGACGGGACGAACCGTTCTTCGACATGGGAACCTCCGATCTCCTGGAACGCGCGGGCCCCGAAAAGGATCTGATCGCCCCGCTAGGGACCGTCGGACCTCGATCGAATGGAGCCGATTCACGGCAGCCTCGGCGTCCGCGACGGCGCTCTCGATGCCGATCAGTCCTGCTCCATCATCGGGCCCTCGGGCCCAAGCTCGTCTCTTGACGATTGACCCCAGGCGGGCCCGCCCGAGCGCTCGCGGGAAGCGCTCTGAATTGACCCGACCCGGCCGTTCAATGGACGAGGAGGAGGTGGAAGCCGCTCCCTCGGGTCGAAGGAAGACCGACGGTCGGGCGGCGGCGTCCGCGATCCCTCGCCTGGGCCTGCTGATTCTGGCGGCGGGTTGGCCGTGACCCACGGTCAGTCCGTCACATTCGTGGGGCGATCGGCCTGGGGCCGACCAGGGTCGGAGGGATGCCCTTTCCGAGGAGCCATGAAGGGCGAGGCCAGCGCGATCCTGTCGTCTCCTCGTCCGTGAAGGAGCTCATCAACACGGCGGGGGTCTGGGTGCCACTTCTGCGCAGCTCCGCGATCAGATGCGCGCGGTCGCGCCCCGGGAGACGGGAGTCGGTGATGATTCCTCGAACTACGCCCAGGGCGATGACGCGGAGTCCAGCCTCGGGCAGACGCGGCGGTGATCACCTCAACGCCGTTGTCGTTCAAGGCCTCGGCGATGTTCTCCGCGAGAGCGACGTGGTCGTCGATCAGCTGGATCTTCCCCCTCGTCCTCAGCCGATCCCGTGGTGTCCCGAAAACCATCGCCGCCGTTCACGCTGCCGCGCGATGGTAGTAAGGGTGGAGCCGCTGCCGTGTCTGCTCCTCTCGCTCGACGAACGAGAAGGACTCAGCGGGCCACCGTCGAAATCGTACGCGACCCACCGGCCGAATGAGCGACGACTCGGGATGTGTCGCGGAGCATCGAGAGAGCGCCGGCGTAGATGACTTGCCGAAATATCGAGAGTTCCTATCCTTGTCCCGGCTGGAGTGTCCGTAAGGTCGTGGTTGTCACATGGAGGATGAATGATGACGAATGTCCATCTGCTCGCCGTGATTCCGCTCTTTAGCTTCGCTTCCAGCCGTCTGCCGGAGCCTTCCGAATCGGAATACGCGTTCACTCAGATCAGCGCCCCCTTCGACGGCTCGGATCAAACACTCGCCTATGGCATCAACGATCTGGGATGGATCGTCGGCGCCTACCACGATCCCGGTGGGGATCACGGCTATCTCTTGAAGCAGGGACAATTTACACCGATCAACGTGCCCTTTCCTGGAGCCATTGACACCGAGGCGTTCGGCATCAACCTTCAAGGCCACATCGTCGGCAGCTATCAGACTAGCGACGGATCGCTCCACGCCTTTCTCTTGAGCAGGGACCGCTACACTGCGATCGACGCGCCCACGCCGGGAGAGACCTTCGCACGCGGAATCAACATTCAGGGCGAGATCGTTGGGGGCTACCGAGACGTCAGTGGGGACCACGGATTCCTGTGGAGGCAAGGCGTATTCACGCCAATCGACGTACCCTTCGCAGGGGCTCACGACACGACGACCCTCGGTATCAATTCGCTCGGCCAGATCGTGGGCGGCTACACGGGCGACGACGATCTCCTTCACGGATTCGTCCTTCAACAGGGTCACTTTGCTCCTCTGGATGAGCCGCGCGTGACGGAAACGTTGCCCTATGGAATCAACAATCGGGAGCAGATCGTCGGCACCATCAACTTCATCTTCGAGCACGGTCACTTCAAGCAACTATCGGGGACGCCCGAGACTCCAGCTCCGAACGACGTGAATCCGCTCGCCATCAACGACCTTGGCGTGGTCCTGGTCAGTGCAAAGACCGCCGCGGGCGATGCCGCATTTCTCGGAGTGCCCATCCGAAGGCGCTTCTGATCGAGGCTTGGGGCCTGAACGCGTGGCGTCCCGAAACCATCGCCGCCGTTCACGCTGGATGAGCACCAGTCCTGGGTGTTTGCCGAGATACTCGCGGAGGCCCGGGTCCGGTTCGAAAGCGGCGCGGCCCCCTCCTGACCACCCTCGCCTGATCTACGGCGACTGGAACACAGACTGAGGGCGCCGGCTCGGACTTCCGCACGTCCGGACAAGCTGGGGAAGCGTCCTCCACGTCCACCCGGCTCATCGAAGTGACCCCCGGACCCGCCGGTCCTTCTTGGGATCATCTCCAGAACATCCAGAAAGACATGGAGTCGGGCTGAGCCCGGCTCCCTTTTCCTCGCACCGACCGGCGCACCCACCAGTCAACAACGCCCGAACATATGTACGGTCCCCTCAGGGGCCGTAGGGAAAGGAGTTTCGGGGTACCGTACGGCGCCGATGCCGCCCGAGGGTGTCCGGGTGGGGGCCTTGACGCGCCTTCGCGGTGGCATTGCTGCCACGTCCTCAACGACTCCGTGGCCATGCTCGGCCTGCCTGAACCCGTCCAAGACGTTGGACCCGCCTGGCGGCTCTGGCGCAGAGCTCGGCCGGCATCCGGTTCGCGAACGGAGTGCACCAGGAATGTGACGCCGATCGTCGATGGGTGCCGCCCGTCAACTTACGATCACGCCAAGTTGAGATCATCTGGGCGAGTCTGGGTGCTGCTGTCCATCGGGCTGTGGACCGTGGGCTGCGGCGGGAATGGGGCCGCGACCGTGCATCTGGAGGACGCGTCCGCGTGTGCCTCGACGTGGCAGCGGCTG
>CAYUFS010000110.1:0-8363 GCA_964443975.1 uncultured Myxococcales bacterium
AAACTAGATCGCGCAAGCCTTTCGCCTACGCCGTTCGTGGACGGGTTACGGTACACCGCCGGGGCATGACGGCGATAGAGCGCGCTGAATCCGGCAGCACTCGGCATGCCCTGTCAGTGACTTGGGTCGTTGCGATAGCCCAGCCGAAGGGTCAGTTCTTCATCAGGGCTCACCAGCTCTTTGTGCACGCCAGGTGGGCAAGTCGTGGTGTCTGTCGCATCCAATAGTCTGTCGAACTTACAATCAAGGCTGTCGATCCAGGCCTGGTCCGAGTCGGGCTCGACGGTCCTGAACAAGCTGTAGCCGGCAGGGATCGGGCCATATACCGAGGTGGCCACCGCGGCGGGCGCATAAACGATGTCGTAGCCAACCGCCGATTGGAGCACTGATTCGTAGAGCTTGATCCGTGCATCGCCCGACTCCGAGACGACGTCACACGTTTGCTGATGACCAAATTCAGCCAGTGGGGTGTAGGCGTTCGGGGGTCCACACTTCCGAAAGACGCGGTGGCATAGCTGCGCGGCGTCGCACACCACCTCCACGGTCAGGCTGTGGGTGTCTCCTGCTTCGCCATACCCGGAGAATCTGGCCCCGGAAGCGAGCTCATCGGGCGGAATTTCAGTGTCGCCCACCACCGGGCACTCTTCCTGGTTGCAGGTCAGGTCGCGTTGCATGCATATCCCCGTCGTAGAACAGATATCCAGATGGTTTGTGCAGATGGTCTCATCCGGGTTGCAGCTGCCGAGCCCGCTAGCCGCGACGCCCGGAATCTCCTTCGGATGGTCCTTGGGTACGACCGTCAGAAAACCGGTGGCAGTTCCCGTTGTTGGGTCGAGCAAGGCCGACTCGGGTGGAGCTTCGAAGATCTCCATGCGAAAGCGCGACGGAAACTCGCCTTCCACATGCGCATCGAGCAGCGCGAACCCCGACGATCTCAGGAAGGCGAGCACCGGAACTTGGTCGGCAGCCGACTGGCCGTTCAGCACGACCGAGCCCTGCAAGCTCAGCAGGACTTCGCCCCGGTAGCCGTCCCCCACCTGGGCCTCGCAACCGGCCAAGACGAGCGCCGCCCCGGCACCGAAAAGGCCCAAAACCAACGACTTGGTGTTCACGATGCCTCCTTTTTGCTGTTCCTCCCTTTGGAACTTGAGCGACCGGGTTTGGGCATGCGAGCAGACCTTTTCTCCGACATGTGAGGCGCACACTGTAGCGCCATCTCCACGCTCGCGTCGGTCATGGTCGCTCGCTGTGACGCGCGATTCGGGGTCTTCCGGCTGCAAACGCTTTCAAAACAGCACCTTGGCCGTTATCTCGGAAGGCTGCCGCTATCGAGACGAAGCAAAAGGTTCGGCGCGCAGCGCGCCGCAGCCTGAACCGGCCCCGTATGCACGATCTTCAACCTTGTCGAGACGGGGCGGGGCGGGGACAAACGGTCGTGACGCCACCCGCCCGGTTGTCGGCCACCGCCCACGCCGATGAGTCCCACCGCGACTCACTGGCCCATTGAAAACCCGTCCGCACGACCGGAAGTCTGGCATGAATCGGCCATGCGTCAGATCTGGATTACCAGGACCGGTGCTCCCGAGGTGCTCGAGCTCAAGGAGGCACCTGATCCCGAGGCGGGCGCCGGGCAGGTGCGGGTGCGCGTCCGCGCCAGCGGGATCAACTTCGCCGACCTGCTGGCCCGGGTTGGCCTCTATCCCGACTCGCCGAAGCCGCCGTGCGTCGTCGGCTACGAGGTGTCCGGCACCGTGGACCAGGTCGGCGCGGGGGTCAGCGGACTGGCGGTGGGTGATCGGGTGCTGGCGATGTGCAAGTTCGGCGGGTACAGCGACGTGGTGGTGGTGCCAGTCCAGCAGATCGTCAAGATGCCGGCGCAGATGACCTTCGAGCAGGGCGCGGCCTTCCCGGTGGTCTACGTCACCGCCCATGACATGATGCTGTTCAACGGCCACCTGCGGCCGGGCTCGAGTGTATTGATCCATTCCGCGGCGGGCGGCGTCGGGCTTGCGGCGATGCAGATTGCCAAGACGCGCGGCTGCCAGATCCTGGGCGTGGCGTCGGCGTCCAAGCATGACTTTCTGCGCGCGCAGGGCTGCCAGCATCCGATTGACTCCGGCGGCGACTACGCGGCCCAGGCGCGCGCCGTTGTGGGCGACAAGGGTGTCGATTTGATCCTCGATGCCGTGGGCGGGCGATCGTGGACCCAGGGCTACGATCTGCTTGCCCCCTGCGGCCGCCTCGTCGCCTTTGGCCTGTCGTCTGCCTCCGTTGGCAACAAGCGCAACCTGCTGCACGCTTTGCGACAGCTCGTGTCCGTCAAGAAGTGGAACCCGATGAAGCTGATGGACGACAACAAGACGATCAGCGGTACCAACCTGGGCCACCTCTTCTCTCGTCCCGACTTGATCGCGCCTCAGCTGACGGCGCTGATGGAGATGTACGGCAGCGGCCAACTGGACCCCCACGTCGATCGCACCTTCCCCTTCACCGAGGCTGCCGCCGCGCACCAGTACATCCACGACCGCAAATCGAAGGGCAAAGTGTTGCTGCTGCCCTGAATTGGCCGGCCCTCACTTCTGGCTATGAACGGAGCGTGCGTGCAGGACGTCCTTCAAGAAGACGCGCCAGATAAGCGAGGCCCACGGATGTCTCCCCGGCCGCCGGGCTTCTTCGCCGTCGACATCGTTCGGCTTGTGAAACCGCCCGGCGGCGGCGACTTCTACAACAACCAGAACACGCGCGTCGGACGACATTTTGCCACGAGCGTGATGCGGGCGGCCCTTGAAGGAAGGTTGAGCTTCAAGGAGGCCTACGCCCTGACGGGGCTTCGAGGAGGGGCCTTCCAGAAGTACGCCCGCCGGCTGGGGGTTCCTCTGCGCGCCGAATCGCATGTGAACCGGGAAGAAGGTGGAGACTCGATCGTTTGTTGTGATGGCAGCCAAATGTCGCTTGACCCTTCCCTGTCTGGTGCGTTAAGCGGGGAGCGGTCGCACCTAGACAGGAGGGAGGATGGAATCGGGCGTTGGTCCTCGGGTTCCGAGCGCCGGGTCGAGCGGGCCCCGTTCGACTGCGGCCGGGGGTGCCTCGTCCGCGCCGAGTGACTCGTTTCTGCTGAGCCCACCGTCCCTGTCCCTGCCCAAGGGAGGCGGCGCAATCCGCGGGCTCGGCGAGAAGTTCGCGGCGAACCCGGTCACCGGTACCGGGTCGATGACCATTCCCATCGCGACGTCGCCCGGACGTTCGGGTTTCGGGCCGCAGCTTTCGCTCGCATATGACTCGGGCGCGGGCAACGGGCCATGCGGCCTCGGCTGGAACCTTTCGCTTCCGAGCATCACCCGCAAGACGGACAAGGGACTGGCGCGGTATCGAGACGCCGAAGAATCGGACGTTTTCATCCTCTCGGGCGCCGAGGATCTCGTCCCCTCGCTCGCTGTTCAGCCAGGTGCTGGCGGCAGGCTTTTCGACGAGCCTCAATGTGAACGGCGGACCATAGATGCTCGACCGACTGTGATGTTCCAGCCGCCAAGACGGCGCCCCGATGCGATAGCCTGTCGGCCGTCACGTCGCGCGGATCGCGCCGTGGCCGTCATCTCGAAAGGGCTCGTGATAGCGTCGCTCGATGGCCGGGCGCGCCCTCACCCCTTGCTGGACCTGGACGCCGCTCTGCGCTCGTCGAATGGGGACGATGTTGATCTGCCTTGCGGCGTTCATTGGGTACCGCTGCACTGACCGCACGTAGCGCCGGTCATGTCGGCGCCGGTGTACGGTTCAAGTCCCTCCCGCTCCGCAAGACCAGGTAACCGTTGTGTTTCAGAGGGGTGAATAGGGAACGGGCGCGCGTGAGCTGACTCATGGCGACGGCTCATGCTGTCGGGAGAACCGGGCCAGAAGCTCTGCGGGCAGCCAGGACGGCTCGCCGTCGTCGCTCGCGTACCACTGGGTCACCGAGCTCGAAGATCGGCGGGTGTGGAGGCCGACGAAGAGTGCACCCGACTCCGTATCGACGATCATCATCCCGTGATCGTCCGGGCAGTCATGGGGCTTGCAGCGGGTGAAGACGAGGTATTTTCCCACCTGCTCGATGGGACTCTCGACCGCTTGAACGACGACAAATCGCTTGAAGTCATGGCTCGGCATCAGCGCCTTCAATTTCGCGCCGACACAGGAGAGCTGCATAAATGTGTGCTGATGCCTGTCCTTGGTGCTGGGATACTTTCCGATCCAGTCGGCGGGCGCGAAGCAGAGGCCGGCCGGATCCTTGACCGGGGTGGCGGGCGCGGCCGACGCGGGGGAGGCGAGCGCCACGCACGCGACAGCCACCACGAATGGGATTACGCGCAGCACGCAAGGGCCGTCGCAGTCGTAGCCGACATTCGATCCGTCCGCTGCCCGCAGACGGAGCGAGACATCGGACGAAGGCGGCTTGAGCGATTCTATGCCACAGACACGATGCTCCTGAACGCGAATCTCAAGCTTGGCTCCAGGCATCTGTTCCCTCATCACAGGGTCACTCCAACCGGAACATGACCCGCCGGCAGACTCAAAGCAGATCTCCTCAGACACTCGCAGGATCGACGTCGACCTGCGGTCGACGCGGCGAGGGCCGCGTGGCACCCAGGGCCGCACCGCCGAAGGGCGCCGCCGGCCCGGACCGACCACTCAGCGATTGGTTGCGCTGCCCTGGCCCCGGGGACGCCCTGCGCGTCCCGACAGAGCCGTTGTCGCTCCTCGGCGCGCGCAGTACGATGGGGCAATGGTGCCGGAAATGAAGATTGCGGAAGGTGAGGATGTGGTCGAGCGAGAGGTCACCCTGGGACGGCACGGCGTGCTGCTGACGAAGACCAGCGACGGCGGCAGCATTCGCCTTCGTTCCCCGGAAGGCGCCGAAACTCTCTCCATCGAGATCACGCCCGCCGGAGCGGTGCTCAGACTTTCCCGGGGCCTGACGGTCGAGATCGCGGGACCGCTGTCGCTGGACGCCGACCAGGTCTCGATCCACGGTCGCCAGGGGCTATCCCTGTCGAGTCGAGGCGACATCACCGCCATGACCGACGGCTCGGTCGAGGTCCGCTCGCACTCGACCACGATCACTGCGACCCGCGGCGACATCGTGGCACGGGCGAACGACGACATCACCCTGGCAGGGAAACGAATTCGAGCGAACTGCTAGGGATATGCGGCTCGAGAATGCGACCGGCCTACCGGCTCAGCTGTTTCGAACCATAGGTCGATGGCCGCAAGGGAAACCTGGTCGAGACCAAGCCGGTCGTTCACACGCTGCTCATCGAGCTCGACCAAGAACGGGTGACTGTGCTCTGGCGTGGTGCGCGCCGGCGCTGCGTCCCTACCGGGAAGAGCTCGCCACCATGCCGCTCGGGGTGTCCTGGCGATGATGATCGCCTGGGCGAAAGGGAGGTGGGCGCTATGTGTCCCCATCGCCCCGTTGCTCGCTGTCGTTCTGATCTGCATCGTCATCTGTTTCGCCCCCACCCCCACCACGGACATTCGGCGGGACCAGTTCCGGATGCTGTGGCCAATCCTGGCGCTGTGCGGGGGTGCGACGGTGATGCTGTCGCGTTTGACCCGCCGCCGCGGCGACCAGTTGATCGGGCTGACGGGGCTGTTTTCCCGGACCTCTCTGCCCATCAGCGGCGAGTCACGTATCACCGCGCGCATGCGGATCGCCGCGCATGTGAGAGGCGGCGGCGACTCCAAGTACGTCTTCGAAGTGACCGGCACGGACGGCACGGCTCTGCCGCTAGGCACGGCGCGATCGGGGCTGGGAACCGATCCCGACCGGATGGGTCGGCGGCTGTCGGCAGTTCTGGGCGTTCCCCTCGCCGAGGGAACGCCCGGGGCGGGCAGTACCTCGCGGTGAAGGGCAACAAGCCTCGCACCGTCGTCACCACGAGGTACAGGCTGCGGCGCTTCTTGGGGAGCGTGTCGAAGTTGGTGCTCGTGGACTGTCGCCAACGCAATCAGTGGGGCAATTGCATCGGTTCTCGCCACTCTTGCAGACACCGTCTCCACATGCCTCGCAGATTGCTGCGCTGATTGGCCCGCGTTGGCATGTTCCATCGCCCAGTTCCGTCGCCGTTGATACCGTCGTGAGACCCATACAGCAATGCATTCCCAAAGAACTATCCTTCAAATCAAACGCCGATCCCTCTGGCACGCAAGTGGCCTCGTTCATCTTTAGGGTACTCTCCAAAATGCAGTTACCTCCGGGGACGTCGTTCGGAAGCCCGCAGCAAATGCGAACATTGGGGAATGCATCTGACTGGCAACTGGCGTCTCGTGCTTCTGGAGCTGAGTCAGCCGTGCTTGAGTCAGCAAAGGCCATCCCATCTTGCATATCTTGCGTTTCGGCCTGGTCTAGCATCTCTCCATCAAGACGTTCTGGCGACAAGAGGTCAGGGACATCATCAATAGTCGCGTCCAATTGCCACGCGTCGACGGCAGAGAGGTCGGTAGAACCGGCTCCTGCATCCCCAACCAACGGTGGCGACCGCTTCGCCGCGCAGGCAGAAATGTCGAGAGTGCCTAGCACCAACATCCAAGCGCAGTGTTTCACAAGCATTCTATAGCAAATGGGAATGGCATTAACGAAGGGCAAGGAGCCCAGGACAGAATCTTCGGCCCGAATGCGGAGCGCTATTGGGTACTCCGCGCCGTTAACCGAGTCTGCAAGCTGGCCTCGGTTACGATCATCACGGCCCACGGTCTACGGGGCACGCATGCGAGCCTCGCCGTGGGCGCGGGCATCTCCGGCCCGGCGGTCGCTGCTTCGCTCGGTCACGAGACCTTCGGCGTGACCAGTCGGCACTACGCGACAGCCGAGTCTGTGGCGGGTGCGGCGGCTGATCGCTTCCAAGCCGCTATCACCTAACGCGGTGAGAGGTTCACGTGAAGGTTCACGTTGGAGCACTTTGCCACGCGCAAAGCGTCAACAGCATCGTAACTACCTGAAATTAGTGCGGTCGAGAAGACTTGAACTTCCACACCCTTGCGGGTACCAGAACCTGAATCTGGATCGAAATTCATCTTAAGTATTGGATTTAATTTGTGAATACGGCAGAAGAGAACGCCGGGGAAAGTTCACGCATCGTCTGGTTCGCCAATGCTTTCGGGTGGTTTCGGCGTGAACCATGGGTGGTCGGTGGGGTGATCGTGATGATCTGGTGGCGGCCGAGAGAGACCTCCGCCGATCGTGCGCCGGGATCCCTGGCGGCCAGCAGTTCGCGTGATCCTCACGCACGTGGGGGTGAACCTCCGCCGGTTCGGGATGACGTTCGGCGAGCCAACTCTTGAGGTCCGGAAATCGCTCCTGCGCCAACGTAACCGTCCGACTCGCGACGTGATCGGGCCCCAGGTCGGCGGTGCGAGAATTGCTGCGGACGGAGCCGCCGTCAGTCCGGCGGGGACCAGTTCTGGGGCAGCAGATCGTCGAGACGGGCGGCCGGATGAGAGCCGATACGCCCAAGGATGTCGGTCAAGTAGGCGAGCGGATCTTTGTCGTTGGCCATGCAGGTCGCGACGAGGGAGTACAGGCCAGCGAGGTTCTGGCCGGCCTGCTCGTGCCCGACGAATAGAAAATTCTTCCGGCCCAGGGCGACGACTCGCAACGCCGACTCGCTCCGGTTGTTGTCGGGTGGAATCCCTGGGTTCTCGATGAAGCGGGTCAGTTCGGTCCAGTGATTGAGCGCGTATGCGACGGCGGAGCCCATCGGTCCCTTGGGCAGGTGCAAGGGCTTCTGTGCTTCGAGCCAAGTCATGAGGCGGGCCATGATGGGGCCGGTCCGCGCCTGCCGCATCCGTCGGTGCTCCTCGGTGCCCGCGACACCGGCCGCGATAGCGTCGTGCTCGACCACGTACACGTCGCGGATCAATTCGAGCGCCACCTTGCCCTCGGGGGCGTAGGGCAAGGCGTCGAAGAAGCGTCGGCGCACGTGCGCGAGGCAGCCAGCGCGATCGCGCTTGCCGGTACCGGTGACCACGTTGTAGCCAGTGAACATATCGACGATGAGGGTGCCGGAGCTGGCGCCGAGAACGGCCTCCGGCGTGTCGCCGCTGCGGTTACCAGCGAACTTGTAGGCAATGAGCTTGTCCGCCAGAAAGGTCCAGACGAAACCCCGCTTGTTTGGCTTCTGCATCTTCAGCGACGTCTCGTCCGCCTGCACGATTCCGGCGCTGGCCACCAATTTCAGGAGCCGTTCCGCTAAAGGCTCCAGCGACCGCGCTACCTGGTGCAACAGATCGGTGAGGGTGCTGCGGGAAATGGGGACACCGAGCCGACTGAGCTGCCTGGCCTGGCGGTAGAGCGGAATCGAGTCCGCGCACTTGGATGTGACCACGAAAGC
>CAYUFS010000111.1:0-8196 GCA_964443975.1 uncultured Myxococcales bacterium
TTCTGTGAGCACGGTCGCGGCACGGCTGTCACCGGAACGATACAGCACTCCGACGAGGTCGGACGCTGTGGTGGCATGTGGTTGAGGCTCGGCGGGGCGTGCCCATGAGCCGCCGTTCGTCGACCCGGACACCCAACCCGCGAGGCCCTCATGCGAACGACCTTGCGCGAAGCCCATGCGGCGCTGGTGGCACCTGTGTTGGTTCCCAGGTTGATCCGGTGGCTCGCCTTGTCGACCTTGTGCATTGGTTGCGCGAGCGTCGAGCAGAAGCCCGGGAATCCGGGAGCTGCCGGAGGGACCGGGGGAGCCGCGCAGATCACTCCGGCTGGCGGCGGAACGGGCGGCACGAGCGGGGCGCCGCCCGACGCGGGCCCGGCCGAACGCGGGGGGCTGACCAGCGACGCCGACTACACGGACATGACCTGCGGCTTCGAGAAGTTCGATCTGCAGCGCAAGCCGGTGGATCTGTTCGTCGTCCTCGATCGCTCCGCGTCGATGCAGGACAACGCGATGGGGAACACGCCCGCCGCGGGCGAGCTCTCGAAGTGGCAGCAGGTCGTCCCCGCGCTGACGCAGGTCATCACCCAGGCGGATTCCTCCATTTCCTGGGGTCTGAAGACCTTCCCCGAGGACGCGGCCGGATCGACCGAGTGTCTCCCCACGGGCGTGACCCAGGCGATCGACGTGGCGATCACGCCGATGGACGCCGCGCAGCTCAACACGGCGATCGCGGCCACCACGCCGAACGGGAACGGCACGCCGACCGGCGCCGCGATCGGCGTGGCCGTGAATTACCTGCGCGGCCTGAACCAGGACGACCGCAAGTACATTCTCCTCGCGACCGACGGCGAGCCTTCCTGCTCGGGAAGCGCCGGCACCCTCAAGAAGGACACCGCGACGGCGAGGACGGACGCGGTGGCCGCGGTGACCGCGGCGGCCGCCGCGGGCTTTCACACCTTCGTGATCGGCGTGGCCACCACCAAGACGAACGACATCGCGACGCTCGGCAACCTCGCGGTCGCCGGCCTCGAGCCGCGCGCGGACCCCAACCCGGCCGCGACGAAGTTCTACCTGGCGAGCACCCAGGCCGAGCTGGTCGCCGCGCTGCAGTCCATCGTCACCCCCATCGCCAACAACTGCGTCTTCGCGCTGACGAAGCCGCCTCCGGATCCCGAGAACATCGCCGTCAAGGTCAGTGGCGTGAAGTCCCCGCAGGATCCGCAGCACGCCGAGGGCTGGGATTACGGCGACGCCTCCCAGACGAGCGTGCAGGTCTACGGATCTTGGTGCGACATGATCAAGAAGAACGCGAACATGGTCGAGATCACCTACGGCTGCCCCGGCTTCGTCATCCCGTAACCGGCGCGCGCATGCTTCGCTCGTCAGGAAAGCTGGTTGCGATTGGTGGCGCGCTTTCGTTGCTCGTCTTCGGCTGCGCGACGGGCGTGGACACCGCGGCGACTGGCGGCGCCACGGCGACCGGCGGCGTGACGGCGACCGGCGGGTCGCCGGGCACGGGCGGCGGCCTGGGGACGGGCGGCGCCGCGGTCGGAACGGGCGGCGTCGGCTCGGGCAGCGGAGGCGCGTCCGTCGCGTCGACGGGCGGCGCCGGCGGATCCGCGGCGCTGCCTGGCACAGGCGGAGCCGTCACGATGGTGGGGTCAGGCGGCGCGAGCTCGTCCGGCTCGGGTGGCATCTCGGTCGTCCCGAACTACACCGATGACTTCGAGTCAGACACCGCCGGCCAGGTCGCGAAGACCTGGATCACCGATCCCGATCCCGCGGTGGCGGGCATGCCCGGCATGTGGCTCGTGGCGGCCGATGGCGCGGGCAAGGTCTTCGAAGAGCAGACCCAGTACAGCAGCCTCAGCCTGGCCGTCGGCGGCAACGTCAACTGGACCGACCTGAAGGTCGAGACGCGCGTGAAGGTGGTGTCGAGCAGCAGCACCAGCAGCGCGCGCATCACCCTCGCGGGCCGCTATCAGGACGCCAAGAACTACTTCCTCCTCGAGCTCACCCTGGACGGCAAGATCAAGCTGCGCGTGCGCGCGAACGGCAGCTCGAGCGACATCGCCACGAACGACAGCAAGACCCGTGTTCCCCTCACCGTCGGCAGCTGGGTCACCGTCGGCCTGTCAATCTCGGGTCCGGCGACCGCGCCCGTGGTCGCGGCGACGCTGGGTGGCACCCCCGTGACGTTCTCGACGCTCACGCCCCAGCCCGGCCCCGCCTCCGGCGGGATCGCGCTCGGGGTGACCGACGCCGTGGTGGCCTTCGACGACGTTCACGTGACGTTGCCCTGAGCGTCGAACCTGGCGGACGTCGCCCGCGATCGCTCGCGGTTCGTGATCTCGCGCGCGTTGATCTTGACGGCCGCGCTCGCGTCCGTGCGCGCTCTCACGCTCCCCGACGAAACCGCTCGTTTCCCTCGTTCAAGTTGATGACGGCCGTGCGGCGAGGCCCCTATCTTTCGAAAGTCGGCCGTGTCAGCAGGTTTGGCCGATCGATCGCGAACCAATGAAGCACGCTCTTCCGAGGCGACGACGACGCGTGAGGACTCTCCGCGCGAGAGCCGAGGTGAGAGTCCGCTTCGCGCCTGCCCTGGCGCTGGCGCTGCTCGGCTGCACCGGGGCCATCATCGCGAACCCCGAGACGGCCAAGCCCGCGGACCCGTCCGCGGCGGGCGCTCCCGCACCCACGCCTCCCGCGAATGCGCCGGCGCCGCCGCCGGCCGCCGCTCCCCCGGCCTTCGCGATTCCCGCCGCCGCGCAGGGTCCCGCGGCGACGTTCTCCGCCGGAGATCTCGTCACGCTGCACAGCCCGGAGGAAGCCATGGCGCGTCGTCAGGCGCTGATCGAGTATCTCTGGGGCAGCGACGGATTTCCGTCGACCAAGCTCCCGACCTCCGTCGACCTGAATATCACGAGCCCCGTAACCGGTCTCTCGAACCTCGGGCGCGTCGACGAGCTGCACTTCGAGATGGACGCGGGCGTCGAGACGTTCGCGTATCACTTCATTCCGGCCTCGGGGAACCAAACGCGGGCGGTCATCTTGCACCAGGGGCACTCGCCGGTGCTCGACGACGACCATTCGCTCGCGGACGTGTCGTACGGGTTGCAGCGCGCCATCGACAATCTTCTGGTGGAGGGGTACGGCGTGCTCGCGATGTTCATGCCGGGTTGCCTGCCGCCTGCCACGGCCTGCGACATCCCGCACGCGCAGATCGTCGAGCTGCCCACGGTGGGCAACGGCATCAAGTTCTTCCTCGAGCCCGTGGCGCGCGGCCTCAACTACCTGGCGACCCAGGCCGCCACCGACGGCTTCACCGCCTACGACGACTTCGCGATGGTCGGCCTCTCGGGGGGAGGTTGGACGACGACCGTCTATGCGGCGATCGATCCGCGCATCACGCTCAGCATCCCGGTCGCGGGCTCGCTCCCTCTGCCCATGAGAAACGCGGTGGGCGACGAGGAGCAATTTTATCCCGCGTTTTACGCGATCGCCGACTACCCCGATCTTTACGCCCTGGGCTCGTTCGGCGCGAACCGCCGGCAGGTGCAGGTCCTGAATCGACATGACGATTGCTGCTTCGGCGAGAGCCCGGCCGAGTACAGCGACGAGGGGACCGGTCGCTCGTTCGACACGTCGGTTCGCGCGTACGAGCTCGACGTGCGCAAGGTGCTGGCGCGGCTCGGGGAGGGATCGTTTCAATTGGAGATCGACGAGGCCGCTCCGGCCCACATGATCTCGTGGAACACCATCGCCTCCATCATTCTCGCTGAATTGAAAGGCGACACGACCGCGCGCGTGGCGCGCGTGGCAGGAACGGCAAACCTGCCCGCTGCCCCCACCGCCCCGACGCCGACCCCATTGGCCGGCAGCTTCATGAGGAGCACGGCGGGGACGCTGCTACGCACGGGCGCCGCGGGCGACGTCGAGGACACGGGAATCGCGATCGTCGGCGCCCCGAGCTGGGCGCCACTCGGTGTCGGGGGCTACGAGGTCTTCGCGCGCGATCCCCTCGATCGACTCATTCACGCGGTTAAGGTCGGCTCGGAGTGGACGGTGGAATCCCTGGGCGTGGTCGTCATCACCGATCCCGTCATGATTCGCGCCGCCGACGACACCCGCTTCGACGTGGCGGCCTTGACGACGTCATATCTCCCGGGCCACTGGTCGCAGACGGGAGCCTCCTGGGTCTCCGAGATCGTGGCGGACGCGCCCAAGACCTTCGGGCTTCCCCACCTCCACGAGGCGATCGAGGGTCAGCTCGAGCTCGTGGCGCGAGACTTCACGCACACGACGTTTCGCCTCGAGGACGACGGCACGGGCACCTGGACGCCCGTGCCGACCGCGCCGCCGACGACCCCGCCCCCCGCCGGTCCCTGAGCCCACGCGAGCGCCCTCTCCCCACCATCGTCCCCTCGTCGCGTCGTGAGGAGATCCTTTTCGTCGAAGCGCCAGAGCGAGCGTAGCGAGCGGGTCCTTCACCGGGAGGCGCGGCTTCGCCGCGCCGGCCCACTCAGCACGATCCGAGGGGTCCGAGGGGGTCTCGTAGGGGGTCTCGTAGGGGGCCTTCCGAGGCCCCCTGCGTCGGCGCTAGATGCAGTAGCCCTTGCTGTTGCAGCTGAGGAAGCCCGAGCACTCGGGAGGATCCGGCGCCTTCGTGACGGCCTTGCAGGTGCCCGTCGCGCAGTTCAGGCACTGGCCGGTGCACGCGGTGTCGCAGCAGACGCCGTCCTTGCAGAAGCCGGACCTGCACTCGGTGACGCCGCCACAGGTCTGGCCGTTCCCCTTGCTCGGGGGAGGGGGGTTGCCGCAGGCGCCGGCGCCGTTGCAAGTCGCTCCGTTCGTGCAGTTGGTCTCGGGATCCGTGCCCATCGCATAAGGCTGGCATACTCCCGTCGCGCTCGGCTGGTTGCAGGAGCGGCACGGTCCCGTGCAGGCGTTCGTGCAGCAAACTCCGTCGGCGCAAGCGCCGGACGCGCAGTCCGTGTTCCTCGTGCACGTCGCTCCCTGCGCCTTGCCGCAAGCGCCGGCGCCGCCGCATCCACCAGCTCCGCCGTCTGAAGCGCCCGCGTCGGTGGTTCCCGTCCGGGCGTCACTCGCGTCCCCGGCGTCCCCGGCGTCCGCGGCATCGGGGGCCATCCCGGCGTCGCCCATCGCGCCAGCGGCAGCGTCCGCGCCGGCGTCGCGGCCAGCCCCGCCACCGGCGCCACCTGCACCTCGCGCGCCACCCGCGCCCTGCTCACCCGGGACATCTCCGTTCGCGTCCGTGCCACCACCGCCCGCGCCGCCCAGACCGGCATCGTCGGGCCCGTCGAGGGCAGTCGCATCGGCGTCGGCGGCATCGTCGCTTGCGCCCGCGTCCGCCGCGACAGGGCAACCACCCTGGGCGGGATTGGGCAAGCCCTCACAGTCGTCGATGACATCCGGAACGTCGTCCGCGTCGTCGTCCGCGAGGATCGCGGCATCGAGCGCGATCGGGACCATCTTGTGACCCAGATCGGCTGGCGGTATCGTCAGGACGCCGTCGAGCACCCGAACGCCCGTCATGAAGGCGCGGACGTGCACGCGCAGCGCGCCGGTCAGGGGGCCTGGCTGAATCAAGATGGTCCCGAGCTCGACGCCACTGCCGCTCGGGAGTGCCCCCGTCCCTGGAACGCGAACAGCATCCCACAGCCGGCCGGTGTCGTCGTAGGCCCACACCCGCAACTCGTCGGGCCGCGGGGCGGCCGACGTCAGCGTCACGCGAACCAGCGCGGCACCCGGCTCGGGCACGGCATTCGGGCCGGCACAATCGAACGCGCCGAGCGCCAGCAGGCATAGCGGCAACAATCTGATTCGCGTCCTTGCCATTTGGCCTCCCTCAGCGTCGTAGGGTTCCGAGCGTTCCGTCGTGTAGCGTGGTCGGGTCGGGCGCCCGGAACGCGAAGATGGCCGTGGTCGCGGCGACGGCGACGGCCGTTCCGATCACGCCCCACAGCCACCATCGCGTCGTCGCCTTGTGGTCGGACGCGCGTGCCGTGGCGCCCACCACAGGTGCGCTCAACAGCGGGGCGGAGGTTTGGTCCCCTGTCGCGTCGGGTGCCCCGTGAAGCGCGGGCAGGGGCGGCCTCGCCGCTGCCGCGTCCGTCACTATTTTCTTCTCGGACTCTTCCGCGAGGTCATCGGCCAGCTTGTCGAGCTCGGCGATGAGGACGTTGACCTGCGGAACGAGCGGCGAGTCGGGCGCGACCAGGATGAACTTTCGATAGTAGGCGCGCGCGCGCCTCAGATCGCCGAGGCGTCGGTGACACTGCCCGATGTTGATCAGGAAGCCCGGCAGTGGCTCCGTGTCGTAGCCCGCCTGGTATTCGGCCAGGGCCTCCGCGAAGAGGCCAGCCCGAAAATGGGCCTCCGCCGCCTCGAACGAGCGGCGCGCCTGACGCTCGGCCTCGGCGGGCGCGGGCTCCGCGACGGCGAGCTCGGGTCGCAAGAGCGCGAACGACATCGTGAACGCGAGCAACATCGACGGCACCCGACGCTTGATCTTCATGGCCTCCCCCGGCTCGGCGTGGCGGCGAACGGATCGATCGAAAGGCCACTCGCGATGCGCTGCGTGTCGATGCGAGAGCGCGCCACGGCCACCTTTCGCACGATGACGGGCTTGCGAGGCCGTGGCGCCACGGCGATTGCCGGCGGTGCGCCGGTGGTGGACGGCGCCGTGGGGGCCGCCGCGCTGGCGGCGGGGGCGCGCGAACCTGCCGCCGCTGAGATGGGCGCCTGCGGTGCCGTCGCGGCGCGCGGCTTTGCGCCCCCGACGCGACCGAAGAGAACGCCCGCGAGGGCTGCCACGCCGACGACCCCGGCGCCAAGGCCCCACGCGCGCCGCGAGGGGCGATACGTGACGTCGATGGCCGGAAGCTGTGGTGGCAACGCCAGGGGAATGGAATTGCCCGCCGGGATCATGTCGGTGCCGCGCTCGACCGCGCCGAGGAGCTCGGGCGTGATCCCCGCCATCGCGATCTGACTCGAATGCGTCCCCAGGCCGAACAGGTCGACGAGCATGCTCGGGAGCATCCGGGCCTCGATCCTCGTCTCGCGTAGCACGGCTTCCAGGTCGTCCACCATCGCCTGCCCCGTGGCGTAGCGCCTCGCGGGATCGCGCTCGAGCGCCCGCATCACGACCGCCTCGAGCGACGCCGGGATATCCGGGCGAAGCGAAGACGGCAGCGGGATGGGCATCTCGATGACCTTCTTCCAGGTCTCGATCTCGTTCGCGCCGCGGAACAGCCGCCGGCAGGTCAACATCTCCCACAGGACCACGCCAAGGGAGAACAGATCGGCGCGCCCGTCGAAAGGCTCGTTCTTCACGCGCTCGGGCGCGATGTAGGCGATCTTGCCCTTGAACGCGCCCTGCTCGCTGTTCTCGGGGCCTACCGCCGTGTCCGCGGCCGTGGCGATCCCGAAGTCCAGCAGCTTGACGCCGCCGGTGCGCAGGCACATCACGTTGGACGGGCTGACGTCGCGATGAATGATGTCCAGAGACCGCCCATCCGGCGCCGAAAGGGCGTGGGCGTACGCGAGACAGCCCGCGACCTGGTGCGCGACGAACGCCGCCACCGGGATGGGAAACGGGCGGTCCATCTCGCGCAGGCGGCGCATGATCGCCATGAGGTCCCGTCCGCGCAGGTACTCCATCGCCAGGAAGTAGTTCCCATCGACGCTGCCGAAGTCGTAAACCTGAACGATGTTGGGATGGTTGAGCAGCGCCACGATGCGGGCCTCGCGGACGAACATCTCCACGAAGTCAGCGCTCTCCGACAGCTGTCCCAGGATCCGCTTGATGACCAGCGTCCGCTTGAACCCTTCGGCGCCCGGCATGACGGCGCGAAACACCTCCGCCATTCCGCCCGCTCCGATGCGATCGAGCAGAATGTAACGCCCAAATCGTTGGGGTTTGACGACGTGCGCCTCTATCACGGACCCCTCATCGGCCGAACCCCGGCACGAATTGAGCGCCCGAGGCCGGCCGGTTCGGAGGCCTCGTCCCGCCTCGGACCTCGGACCTCGGACGTCGGGCCTCGGACCTCGGACCTCGGACCTCGGACCTCGGACGGTTAGTCCAGCGCCCCGGCAGTAAGTGACAGCACAACAGTTCGCCGCGGGAGGGCCACGCCGAGCCACGCGCCCGCCGAGCGCCGCCAAGCGGCG
>CAYUFS010000112.1:0-8104 GCA_964443975.1 uncultured Myxococcales bacterium
TCTCCCTGGTCCGCAGGTGGTGTCTTGCCGCGAGATCCTCGAGGTGGCGGCGCGGACCATGGGCTTGCCCGTGCCGCGCATGCTCGAGCTGCCGATCCTCACGCCGCGCCTCTCGTCCCACTGGGTTCGCTTCGTGACCCGCGCCGAGTGGTCGGTCGCGCGCGAGGTCGTGGTCGGGTTGACGCAGGATCTGCTGGCCCGTGACGACGCCTTCTGGCGTGCGATCGGACACCCTACGCTCATCTCCCTGCCCGAGGCCGCGCGGCGGGCGCTTGCCGCCGAACACGACGAGGTCCACTCGCCCGGGGCCTGGGGCCTGGTCGAGCGGCTGCGTCGCGGAGGCCATCATCAAGCCGCGTCCTGAGCCGCGCACCGCCGCGGGTGCCGAAGGGAGATCCTCGAGCCGATTCGGGGCGGAGCCCGTCGCCCTCGTCGCCGTCGTGGCGTGGATCGCGGGCGCCGCGATCGCGGCGTCCCTGGGGCTGTGGTCCGGGATGGGCACGACGGCGGTGGTCGTCGGGCTCGGCGTGCTGGCGACCCGATGGCAGGCGCTGCGCGAGATGCTACGCCCGCATCCGAAGCCGATCGTGATCGGGCTCGCGGCCGGGCTGCTGATGGCCCTCGCGACGCATCTCTCCTACGGTCCCATCAGCGCGCTCGTTCCCTTCGTGAAGACCGGAACGGCCCAGCTCTACCTCGAGACCGCGTCGCGGCCCCGCCTCGCCTTCGGCCTGCTGCTGGTGCCGATCGCCATTGCGGAGGAGGTGGTCTGGCGGGGCGCCGTGCAGGCGGCGCTGACCGCCCGATTCGGGACCACCGTGGCGATCCTGGCCGGCGCCGCGCTCTACGCAATCTGCCACGCGCCAATCGGGGCGCCGGTGCTGATCATGGCGGCGGTCGGGTGCGGGCTGGTCTGGGGCGCCCTGTGCGCCACGACGGCAGGCCTCATCGCGCCTATGATCGCTCACGTTCTTTGGGACGAGGTCCTGCTGTTCATCGCCCCTCTCACGACGCGCTGACAGTCGGCAGGGCTGACAATCTCACGTCTGATTCAATTCTGCGAGGCGCCACCAGAACCGGAAGCCCTGAGCGGGCCGCAGTCCGCGACGACGACGGTGACGTTGTCAGGGCCGCCGGCCTCCAGGGCGGCCGCGATCAGGGCGTCCGACACCTCGGCGATGTCCGTCGTGCCGGTCATGATCGCGGCGATGGACTCGTCGGAGACCGGACCGTGTAGCCCGTCGGAGCACAGCAACACGCGGTCGCCCTCTCGCAGGTCGACGTCGGTGATGACGGGAATGACGCTCCCACGCGTCCCCAGCGCCTGGGCAAGGACGTGGCGATATGGAGAGGATTCGAGCTCGTCGGGTCGCAGGTCGCCGGCATCGACGTGGCCCGACGCCAGCGTCTGGTCGCGCGTCAGGGTGCGCAGGCGCCCGTCCCGTAACAAATACGCACGGGAGTCACCCACCTGCGCCACCGCCAGCCGCTCAGGCGAAACGATGGCGGCGGTGCACGTGGTTCCGATGCCCGCCTCTTCGGGGTGCGCCTCGACCTCGTCGCGAATGGCCTGGTTGGCACCGACGACCGCGCGCTTCAACGCGTGGTCTGGCGCTTGTCCCACGTTTTCGCCCTCGGCCTGTAATCCCTGCTTGATGGACGCGGCCGCCAGCTGCGCCGCCACGTCGCCGGCCGCCAGGCCCCCGGCGCCGTCGCAAACCACCATGAGGACCCCCGGCCGAGACACCCACACGTCCGTCTTGATACAGGGCCGACTGGCGCGGCCGGACCCGAGATCGGCGATGACGAACGTGTCTTGATTCTGCTCGGGCTTCGAGCCGACGTTCGTGCCCCCGCAAACAGTGACCCTGCGATGCGGGCGTTCCCCGGGCGCATCGCCGTCAGCCGGACCCATCGATGTAGCAGCCATCCCCACTACCTAAGAACGGACAGGCCCGAAGGCGAGTGCCTCATTCCAACGATGTCCTCCGGGGCGCACTTGTGGCGTGCTTCCAAGAGGCTCGATGTGCGAACCTCACATCGGGCCCTGGACGTAGTCTCGTCGCCGCGCCACGGTCTCATTCCGAATCTCGACGGTCACTCCCACGACCGCATCGTGAATGGCTTGCCGCCGCTCCGAGACCAACATCCACAGGAACGAGACGCCGCCGAGGAACGCCTTGATGAGGCTTCGCACGAGAGCCGCGAAGAAGGTCGGATTGCCGCCGGTTCTCCGGGAGACGACGCGAATATTCGTCAGGTGGTGGCCCAACGTTCCACCCGTCCGCCAAACAGTCACGGGTTCGTACAAGAGCGCGCAGGCGGCCCAGAGCAGGAACAACAGAGCCCCCGCTCCACGGATGTTCTCGAGATGCGAACCCGCCACGCCAACCAACACGAAGCTGCAAACCACGAGAAGATAGTCGATGAGAAAAGCGTACATGCGGGGCCTCAACTTCGCATAGAGCCGGGGCCCCGCCGCCCGAGGGGTCTCGCCATCCAGTTCTGCCTTCGGCGGGGTGTATGGATCGTCGTGCATGTCGTTCCCTCCCACTGTGCGGCCGCCCAGAGTCGACGTTCCTGTCGCGTCATTCTAGTCCAGAGCGATCCGAACCATCACGTCGACGAAAGCTCCCGCCAGATCCGTTGGTCCTCGGCCGGCGGTCGAATTCGCCCGGTGCGTCCGGCGAACGCCGATCAGCTCACCTTCTCCCGGACGGCCCAGCCGATCTCGGGCCGCAGCGCGAGTGTGTGCGGATCCTGTGCGACGCCGGCGAAACCGCCGAGGAGCTCCATCTGGAACTCATGTTGAAGGAACTTCCACAGGAACGGCACGCGAGAAAGGCCCGAGGGCAATTGCTCCGTGGTCGGCCCGCCGCCGGACGCCCCATGAAGGCCTTCGCGCCAGGACTTCACCGCCGGATTTGCAGCCATTGTGCGCTCGCGGTTGAAGACGTACGGGAGGAGCACGTTTATCCATCCCGTGATGTAGGGTCCTCCCGAGCCGCTGTTCACCTTGTAGAACGAGCGCCAGAACTCCACGTCCACCCTGCCTTCGTGCGCCTCGACGAACTGGTGCAGCACGGGCAGAAGCTCGGTGATCCAGGCGCTAGCGTCGTAGTGAATCAGACGCTCCGCGCGCCGACCAAGGGCGAGCCAGTCCTCGGTGGTGCCATCAAGGGTGATCTCGGGGATCCCGCACAGCGAGTGGAACTCGTAACTGAAGTAGGGCTGCGCCGCCGAAAGGAGAACAATTTCGCTGGCGGCACGAGCCGTGGCGTCTGTCGTCGAGAAGTCGGCGACGACCAGGCCGTGCAGCTCGCCAGTCCGAGCAGCGACCTCGGACGCAAATGCGGCAAACAGGTCTGGCCAAGGGTTCTCCGGCGACCCCTTCACGAAGTCGTCTCGCCTGACCGCGATGATCTCACGCCCCGAATGCGAGACCATGCGCGAACGAAGCGTCTGCGCGTTCGCGACCACGTGCGCCGCGAAGCCCTGCGCTATCGCGAGCCACACGGCATCCGGTGTCAGCACCAGCGGTCGATGATCGTCAAAAGCCGCATGAACAGCCGCAACGAAGCCATGAAACGGGGCCTCTTTTCTGGACCCTGGGGCGCCCCTTGTGACGACGGCGTGCGACGTCCAGGCCCGCGCGAGCGGTGATGATGGCCGCCAGACCGCTTCGAGCGGCCCACCCGCGAGCACTTCGAACACGGCCCGCGGCTCGACGGTGGGAAGCGGATCGACCGCGGGCGAGACATCGCTGACCGCGAAGGTGCGCATGGCGGTGAGGATACCCTGTCCTGTACCAAGAGGTCGACGAGCCCGGTCAGGCCGCCTTCCGGTGGCAGGAGTGATGATTTCGCTGCGCTGAGTCCGTTCTTCTGGCGGCGATCTCTCAACCGACCCCCGGAGGACCTCATGTCTCGTCGTGAGCGCCTGCGGTGCCCGGTAAGGGGCGCCGGCCGCGCTCACTGGAGCGACAGAAACTCGATCCCGTCGTCGCCTGCGATCACCGCCTGCTGCAGCGTGCTGGCGACCGCGATGTCCCACACCTGGGAGCGCTGCGCGCCCGCGGCCGTCGTCCCGATGGAGAAGCCGGCGGCCGGCGCGAAGTGCCCGGTGGCGGTGCGAACGAAGCGCGCCCCGATCCCCGACCAGGCCGCCGCGAAGAACACGTCGTTCGTCACCCAGGCCACGGAGGTGACGTCGTTCCCCGGAAACGACGAGGCCGCGTCCACCGCCAGCGTGTCGAGGAGCTGTCCCCTCTGGCCGGCCCGCAGGTCGATGACCTGCAGCTTGCCGTTGGCGGCGCTGGCCAGCAACGTCTGGCCGTCAGGCGAGAAGGCCACCGCGCTCACCTCGTCGGGCGCGCTGGGAAGGGACATGGACACGGAGCCATCCGCCACGTTCCAGATGATCGTGTCCGCGGGGCTGCCGGCGGCGATCTGCTTGTCGTCGGGCGAGAAGACGACGTCGTAGTAGGTCCCGGCGATCCCGGCCAGGTTTCTCACGAGCGTGCCGCTGGCTGTGTCGAAGAGCGATACGCTGGTGCTCTCCCCCGCGGCCGCCAGCAAGGTTCCGTCGTGAGAGAAGGCGACGCCGGATACGTAATCTCCCGGAGTGCGCAGCGTTCTCACCAACTTTCCGGTCGCGGCGTCGAATTCTTGCAGACAGGTGGCGCAGCCGGGCGCCGGCGCCGCGCCTCCGGAGCCGGACGCCAGACTCACCGCGCTGAACCCCGTCGTCCCGCCAGTCCCCGACTCCGCATGACCGCCCGTCCCGGTCCCCGTCGCGGGCGTCGGCGGACGCCCTGCCACCACCAGCGTGCCTCCATCGGGTGAAAAAGCGATCGCGTACACGATTTCCGATGTCGAGGCGATCTGGCTCTTCAACGTCCCGTCCTTCGGATCCCAGAAATCGAGGAGCACCGCCCCGCTGCCCGTGTTGGTTGCCTCGGCCGACACCAAGGTCTTCGCATCCGGCGCGTACGCGACCGCGGTGGTGAGACCACACGCGCTCACCACGCCGGGGTGGAGATCGAGCGGTGGGCACGGGCCCGACACCACCGACACACCACCGCTGCCCCGATCGCCGCCCCTCCCGATCCCGCCGCTCCCGATCCCGCCGCCGCCCAGCAAGCCGCCGCTCCCGACGACACCGCCGCCTCCCAGCACGCCGCCGCTGCCCAGGACCCCGCCGTTGCCCACCATGCCACCGGTCCCGAGCCATCCTCCTGTTCCCGGCAGGCCGCCGGTTCCTTTGCTGCCCCCAAAGGGCGATGCCCCCGCGACGCCCTGGCCACCCGCGCCCTTTCCCCCGGTCGCGCTGGTCCCGCCCGTCCCTGCTCCACCGCCCGCGTCAGGACCGGGTGGCAGCGCCTTCTGGCCGCCGCAAGCCACCACGAAGACGAGCGCGGCCCACGAACCCCGACGACACGATCGCGACAGCGAGATCAGGTCCATGGTCCCCTCTTGGATTGATTCCGCGGCAACACGCCACCGGTGCGATGGCGATGCCGTTCAAAGCAACTTTCGATCCGGCACTGGAAAAATTGCCAACCGCGCACCGGCCGTCCCTGACAAGCCCGCCGGCGGCATCAGCCGGACGTGTGATACCGTCGGTGGCCGAGGAACCGACAAATGACCATGCGGCAGGTCCTTCTTCTGACGGCGACAGCCGTGGGCGCCATGACGGCCGGGCTCCAGCCTCGTGCCGGCGCAGGGCCCGCTGCCGGCGCCCCCGCGGACGCCGGGGCGGCGCACGTCATCCGCGACAGCAACGGGTTCGCGCTGCACAAGTCGGACGACGCGGCGAAGGCCGAGGCGGCGAAGCGCGCCAAGCTCAAGCCGACGAAGACCGAGGCGGCGGTGCGGTTCACCGTCGTCGACAAGGACAAGGGCCCCATGAAGGGCGTGGTCGTCGCGTTGACCGCGCCGGACGGCACCAAGTACTTCACCGGCGAGACGGACGCCGACGGTTACGCCGAGGTGCTGGTCCCCGTGGGGCAGAAGTACGAGCTCGTATACGTTTCGCTCGCCCAGCGCAACATCGCCACGAACGTCACGGTCACCGACGAACCGAACCAGAGCGTCCGCCTCACCCTACGCTACAAGAGCCCGCCTGCGCCGCCGCCCCTGTTGGTGCCGGCCCCCCCCGCCCAGCGCTTCATCTTGCTGGGTGTAGAGTTCGATACGGCCAAGGCCACCCTGCGCCCCGAGTCCTTCGCCCGGCTCGAGTACGTGTTCGATTTCCTGGCGAACAAGAAGAGCGCGCGCATCGAGATCTCAGGCCACACCGACAACGTGGGCAAGAAGGAGGCGAACAAGATCCTGTCCCAGAAGCGCGCGCAGACGGTCCGCGACTATCTGGTCAAGAAGGGCATTGATGCCAGCCGCATCGTCACCGCCGGTTATGGCGACGAACGCCCCATCGCCACGAACGCCACCGACGTTGGCCGCCAGCAGAACCGCCGCATCGAGGCCACCGAGCTGTAGGCGCCGCCGCCCGGCCTAGTGACCCGTCCGCGAAAGTCCGTTCCGGCGATCGCTCCCAGGCGCGGCAGCGGCACCACCACTGAAAAAGACGACCTATCGCGAGGCGGTGACGTCCACGACCTCGAACTCCAAGAAGTTTCCCGAATACGGCTGCTTGATCTGCGCGTTCTTGAGGGTGGGAACCGTCATGGTCGTGTTGGCCACTTGATGGTGGTCACCGTCGATGATGTAGAAGTCAATCGTCGCCTGGCCGGCGATCGGAATCGTCACCGTGTAGTCAGTCTGGTACACGGCGTGGGGTTGCCGATCGACGCCGTCGTAGTCCGTCGTGTAATTCAGAAAGTAGGTTTGCTTCGGCGATGAAACGGTTATCGCGAACACGTTGAAGCCATTGTAACAACCGTCGGCGGGCGCAACCTCGGGCGGCACTGCGAACGGAATCGGAAAGTCATACGATGACGCATCCGTTTGCGGGGGATGTATCTTGCACGCTCCCTGGCCGGCATTCAGGTTCTTGTTGGGTGCCTGCGTGCTGTGAATGGTGGGAAGGCCGCCGGTGTAGAAAACCTTGCCGGTCGGATCAAGCGTTCCTCCGGTGTACCAATAGCGTTCCGAAACGCCGGCGACGCGAAGCTTGACGTTGTAGGTCACGCCGACCTCACCGCCAAGTTGTTTGGTGATGTGCTGATTTTCTGGTGCCGCCCCCGAATTCAAGATATTGGAGGCATTCTCGTCGCACGTGCACCCCGCACAGCTTCCGGGCGCCGAAAAGCAGGGTTTGAGGAGCGCGAGCCCATCGAGAACCGCCGCCGCGATGAGCGGGTCCGCCTGGGCTCCGGCCATCCCACCCGCGCCGGCGCCACCCGTGCCCAGAGAGTCACCACCGGTTCCTACGCCACGTATCCCTCCGCCACCGGCCGCACCGCCTTGGCCGCGCGCGCCAGCTCCCCCCGACGCTCCGCCGATGCCGCCGGTTGCCCCGCTCCCGCCCACACCCTGGACGCCGCCCGCGCCTTGAGCGCCGCCCGTCGAGGCCCCGCCGGTGGACGTCCCACCGGATCCGAGTCCCGCGCCGCCGGTTCCTTTGTCTCCGCCCGAGGCGGTCGTTCCGCCCCCTCCGCTCACGCCACCGGTCCCACCACCGCCCGTTCCAATGCCGCCGGGTCCGGAGCCGCCGGTCCCGGTGTTTTGCCCCGACGTGGCGCCGTTCCCCGAGCAACCGCCGAACCCTACCGGCAAGAGGCACAGCAACATCAGAACGGCACAGGACCGCGAGGACATCGAAGTGGGGGCCATGTTTGTGATGGTGGTCAGTGAGTTCAAGGGCCACTGATCGCCGGCTTACAATCTTGCCGACAAGAAATCTTGCGTCAACTCCGAAGCCAGAGGGATTCGGGCTCGTCAGCATCGTGAACGAGCTGCCGGGCCACCCGCCTCGCCCCGCCGCCGCGCCCGCGTCCGTGGCGCCGCCCGTTTCGCCGGGAAAGAGCGGACGGCAAGGCCGCGCCCGTGGTCGAGGCCAAACCGCTCTCGCTCAGGCAGGCCCCCGTGGTGTTAACCCTGAAGGGACATTCCGCGGAGGCGTGAGCGGTTGAAAAAGCTGGAAG
>CAYUFS010000113.1:0-7944 GCA_964443975.1 uncultured Myxococcales bacterium
GAGCGAGGTGGCCCGGTGTACAGGCCGCGGGATGGTGTCGCGCGATGGCTGGTGCGCCGTCCTGTCCGAGCGAGGAAGAACAATAGCGCGCTGGCCCGTACCGGCTGGCGGCGCCAGGACCAATGGAGAAGGCCCATGAGGAATCACGACCAATTCGTCGACGAGGACGCGACCACCGGTGTCTTTGCGCCTCCGAGCAGGACACCCGCCCCTCCCCCGCCGAAAATCCATGACGATCGGCTCTGGGACGCGAACGACGTCGCCGAGTACTTAAAGGTCAGTCGTTCGTGGGTCTACCATCGGGCCGAAGCCGGGCAGCTCCCCTGCGTCCGTGTTGGGGGGCTCCTCAGGTTCGATCCATCAGCGATTTGCGCCTCGGTGCGCGGCGCCGCGATGCCGAACAAGCCAGTGGTCGCGTTCGCGAAGAAGAGCAGAAGGTAATCGACGACACATCTCGACGCCGTCCGTCGGCGTACTGTGAGGAAGTCATGGCCGAACCGTTCCGCAAGAATGAACGCTGGTATCTTCGGTACAAGGACGCGCACGGGCGCTGGCGGCAGCAGCCAAGCGACGCGCAGACAAAGACCGAGGCGCGGCGCCTTGCAGGCGAGCTTCAGCGACGCGAGGAGCGCATCCGCCTCGGAATCGAAGAGGCTCCCCCGGAGGACGGTGGCGGCACCGTCGATGCTCTTCTGGAGTGGTGGATCGACGCGTATCTCTCGAAGTCACCCGGGTACAGTCGAGCCGTCGGCACGATTCGGAAGCACCTCATCGGCTCGAAGCTCGGCCGTCTGCGGCTGGTCGAGCTGACCCCGGGAAAGATCGAAGCGTTCCTCCAGGCGAAGGTGGACCTCTGCGCGCCTCAGACCTTGAACCATCTCCGCGGCTACCTGAGCCGCGCATTCAATGCTGGTCGGAAGACCGAGCGCTTCCACGGTCAGAACCCCGTCACGGACGTGAAGAAACGCCGGATCCCGAAAACCGTGCCGGACTTTCTCCGGGCTGAGGAGGTGCCCCTCGTCCTCGCCGCGCTGTCGGACCGGTGGCGCTCACTCTTCGCGACGGCCCTTTACACGGGGCTCCGAAAGGGCGAGTTGCTGGGTCTGCGCAAGGTCGACGTCGATCTCGTGAACCGGCTCCTCACCGTGGCCCGCTCCTACCGCCGCGACACGACCAAGGGCGGGCACGCGGACGTCATCCCGATCGCGACCGAGCTCCAGCCTTACCTCGCGGAAGCAATCGCGCGCTCGCCCTCGGGCCTTGTCTTCCCCGCACCAGATGGCGCGATGACGTCCGAGGGTGTGCAACTCGAGCGGGTGCTGCGCCGGGCGCTTCACCGCGCCGGGATCGTGCAAACGTGGCTGCACAAGTGTCGACGCAAGGGGTGCCGACACGTCGAGGCGGCGTCAGACGACCAGCTTCGCCGCTGCCCGCGCTGCCAGATGAAGCTCTGGCCCTCCGGACAAGTTCGGCCGATCCGCTTCCACCACCTTCGTCACACGACGGCCTCGCTCCTGCTCATGCGCGGAGCCGACGTCGCGGCGGTGCAGAGGATCCTCCGCCACTCCGACCCTCGCCTGACGACCGAGACCTACGGGCACCTGGTTCCAGATTACCTGCGCGTGCAGATCGACCGGCTCTCTTTCGGCCCCGGGCCGGGCCGTTTCGAGACCGTCGCTAGCAGCGAAGCGCAAGTAGTCGCTACGATTTCGGCTCGGTTTGCTCCTATTTTGCTCCCGGAGGCGGCACCCGGGGGAAAAGCCCTCTCCCCGGCCCATCTCGAAACTGAATCGTCGCAAGTACTTGAGATTGGTCGGGGCGAGAGGATTCGAACCTCCGACATCCTGCTCCCAAAGCAGGCGCGCTACCAGGCTGCGCTACGCCCCGAGGCCTCGTTCCATTCGTCGCGAGGCGAGCGGATACTACCCGGCGGAAGGCCCGTCGTCACGTGGAGACGCCGGCTCGATGAATTGGCAATCGGGTCGTCGGGTTGCATAGTCCCCACCCGTGGCTGATCGAACGACGCGCTTCTCGCGGCGGCTTGCCGTGCTGGCCGCCACGCTCGGGCTGTCTGCTGCCGTCCTTCCCGCTGGCGGCGCCCCCGGCCCAGCCGCAACGGGGACAGATCGCCACCTCGTGCTCTTCTACACCGCCGAGGTGCACGGCACCGTCGAGCCATGCGGCTGCACGAGCGATCCGCTCGGGGACATCTCGCGCTTCGCGGCGATCGTCGCGGACGCCCGTCGCGGCGGCGCCGCCGTCGCGCTGGTCGACGCCGGGGGCCTCCTTTATCCCGAGGGGGCGCTCTCGGCGAAGGAGCGGCCGTCCGCAGATCTGCGCGCCGCCTTCCTTGCGCGCGAGTACGAGAAACTGGGCCTCGTCGGCGCGGGGCTGGCCGACACCGATCTCACGAGCGGCGCTGCGCACCTCGCGCCGAAGCGGCTCGCCTCGAACATCGTCGGCGCGCCCAACGCGATTCGGCCGCCCGTGCTTCAGAGATTGGGCGCGGTAACGGTCGGTGTGCTGGGGGTAGCCGATCCGTCGCTGGCGACCACCGTCGGTGGCAAGGCGGAGGACGACATGAACAAGGCGGCGCACCGGGACGTCGAGCTGCTGCGCAGCCAGGGCGCGGAGGTGGTCGTCCTGCTGGCTCCCGTCGAGAAGAACGTGGCGCGCAAGCTGGCGCGCGAGGCGGGCGCCGACGTCGTGGTGCTCGGAAGACGCGTCGGTGAGGGCATGGCCCGCCCGGAACGCGTGGGCCGCGCGTTCCTCGTGGCCTCCGCCGACGAGCTGCAGCGGGTCGGCCGTCTCGAGCTCGTCCTGCGCGACCGTGGCACGCCCGCCGCCTCCGTCGAGCTCGTCGACGCGGGCGGGCCCGAGGCGGACAGGCTCCGCCGCGAGGAGATCTCGCGCGCGCTCGAGCGAATTCGCGTGGGCCTTCAGTCGTGGACCGGTCCGGGCGGGGGCTCGGGCGGCCAGGCCGACACCACGTTCGTCGCCTCGAAGCGACGCGAGCAGCTCGACCTCGAAGCCGAGCGCGCCAAGCTGAACGTTCCCTGGAAGCCTCCCGCGACCGGAAGCTACGTCGTCAACGCCCTCGTTGCCATGCGGCGGAGCCTGAAGCGCGATCCCGTCGTCGCCGCGCGCATGGGCGCCCTCGACAAGGCCATCGCCGCGTCGAACCTGAAGCACGCGACGCCTCCCCCCGCCGCCGAGCCTGGCCGGGCCACGTTCGTCGGGATGAGCCGCTGCGCGAGCTGCCACAAGGCAGCCACCGCGTTCTGGAGCCACACGGTGCACGCGCAAGCCTGGAAGACGCTCGTCGATGGCGGCAAGCAGGCCGACTACAAGTGCATCGGGTGCCACGTCACTGGCTTCGGCCAGGTGGGTGGGTCCAGCCTCGGTTTCACGAAGCGCCTGGAGGCCGTCCAGTGCGAGACTTGCCACGGCCCCGGATCCTTGCACGTGGTCGGCGAGGGCAACGAACAGCCGCTCGCGATCAAGCGCGACACCCCCGAGACCGTTTGTCTCGGCTGTCACACCGAGCAGCACTCGGACACGTTCGCCTACCAGGCTTATCTGCGCGACATCGTCGGCCCCGGGCACGGTCCTCGGCTGCGTGAGAAGCTCGGCGCCGGCAAGACCGGCCACGAGCTGCGTTCGTCTGCCCTCGAGCGCGCCAAAGTGGCCGCCGCGTCCGGCTCCTCCAACTAGTCCGCCTCCCCCATTCCATACCACGGCCTCCCCGCCCGCGCGCCCGGGCCTGGTGCTTGTCGGACGGGGTGACGTGCTTACCTCGCTGTGCGGAGACAAACCACGCATGAGACTCGACAAGATGACCGTGAAGGCTCAGGAGGCGTTGCGGGCGGCGAACGATCTCGCCGAGCAACGCAATCACCAGGAGCTGACGCCCGAGCATGTCCTCTCCGCGTTGCTCACGCAGGAACAGGGCATCGCGGCGGCGTTGTTGAGGAAGATGGGTGTCCCCCTCGACGTCGTGGAACAGGAGGTCGCGCGGGCGCTCGACGAGCAGCCGCAGGTCAAGGGCGCCGCGGCCGAGATTTACATGGGCCGCCGCCTGAAGGAGCTGATTCAGGACGCGGAGAAGCGCTCGAAGGACTTCAAGGACGAGTACACCTCCAGCGAGCACCTGCTGCTCGCGCTCGTCGGCGGCAATCACGGCGCGGCCACGCGGGCCCTGAAGGACGCGGGCGTGAAGGAGAGCGCGTTGCTGACGGCGCTGGCGGAGGTGCGCGGAACGCAGCGGGTCACGGATCCGGAGGCCGAGGGCAAGTACCAGGCGCTGGCGAAGTACACGCGTGATCTCACCGAGCAGGCCCGGGAAGGCAAGCTGGATCCCGTGATCGGCCGTGACGAAGAGATTCGGCGGTCGATGCAGGTCCTGTCGCGCCGAACGAAGAACAACCCGGTGCTCATCGGCGAGCCCGGCGTCGGCAAGACCGCGGTCGTCGAGGGCATCGCCCAGCGGATCGCCGCCGGCGACGTGCCCGAGTCGTTGAAGGACAAGAAGATTCTGTCGCTCGATCTCGGCGCGCTCATCGCCGGCACCAAGTACCGCGGCGAGTTCGAGGACCGCCTGAAGTCGGTGTTGAAGGAGATCGCAGCCGCCGAAGGGCGCATCATCCTGTTCATCGACGAGCTGCACACGCTGGTCGGGGCGGGCGGCGCCGAGGGGGCCGTCGACGCCGCCAACATGCTGAAGCCAGCGCTGGCGCGCGGGGAGCTTCGCTGCGTCGGCGCGACCACCCTCGACGAGTACCGAAAGCGGATCGAGAAGGACAAGGCGCTCGAGCGGCGGTTCCAGCCGGTCTTCGTGGGCGAGCCGTCGATCGTGGACGCGGTGGCGATCTTGCGCGGGTTGAAGGAACGCTACGAGGTGCACCACGGCATCCGCATTCGCGACGCCGCGCTGGTCGCCGCGGTCAAGCTCTCGGAGCGCTACATCTCGGGCCGCCAGCTACCCGACAAGGCGATCGATCTCGTCGACGAGGCGGCCAGCCGTCTGAAGATGCAGATCGATTCGCTGCCCGAGCCGATCGATCACATCGAACGCCGGCTCACCTCCCTGGCCATCGAGGAGCAGGCCCTCGGCAAGGAAAAGGACGAGGCGAGCTCGAAGCGCATCGTCGCCGTCGCGAAGGAGATCTCGGAGCTGCGCGAGCGGGTCGACGGGATGAAGAGTGTCTGGCAGCGCGAGAAGGCGATCATCACCGAGATCCGCAACCTGAAGGAGGAGATCGAGAAGGCCCGCACCGAGGCGGAGCTGGCGCAACGACGCGGGGACCTGAACCGCGCCGCCGAGCTGCGCTTCGGGCGCACCCCCGAGCTCGAGAAGTCGCTCGCGAAGAAGAACCTCGAGCTGAAGTCCGCGCAGGGCGACGGGTCGTTCCTCCGCGAGGAGGTGACCGAGGAGGACATCGCCGCGGTGGTGTCGAAGTGGACGGGGATCCCGGTGGACAAGATGCTCGAGAGCGAGCAGGCGCGCCTCATCCACATGGAAGAGCGGCTGCACAACCGGGTAATCGGCCAGGACCAGGCGGTCACCGCCATCGCCAACGCGGTTCGGCGCGCCCGCGCCGGGCTTCAGGATCCCAACCGCCCCATGGGCTCCTTCATCTTCCTCGGCCCCACGGGGGTCGGGAAGACGGAGCTGGCGCGCTCGCTCGCCGACTTCCTGTTCGACGACGAGTCCCACATGGTCCGCATCGACATGTCCGAGTACATGGAGAAGCACGCGGTGGCCCGCCTGGTCGGGGCGCCCCCGGGATACGTGGGCTACGAGGAGGGCGGCCAGCTCACGGAGGCGGTGCGGCGCCGGCCCTACGCGGTCATCCTGTTCGACGAGATCGAGAAGGCGCACCCCGACGTGTTCAACGTGCTGCTGCAGCTCCTCGACGACGGGCGGCTGACGGACGGCCAGGGACGGACGGTCGACTTCCGCAACACCGTCATCATCATGACCTCCAACGTGGGCAGCCAGCTGCCCTCCGACGCCTGGGACGACAGCCCCCCAGGGGCCTCCAGCCAGAAGGCGGGCGTCGGCGACCGGAGCGTCAGCGACGCGATGATGACCGAGCTGCGGCGGACATTCCGCCCCGAATTCCTGAACCGCATCGACGACATCGTGGTCTTTCACCGCCTCGCGCGGCACGAGATCGACCGGATCGTCGATGTTCAGCTCGGCCGGCTGCGCAAGCTGCTCGCCGAGCGCGGCCTGGAGATCGAGCTCACGGCTGACGCCCTCCGCGCCCTCGGCGACGAGGGTTACGACCCGGTCTATGGGGCCCGGCCGCTCAAGCGGGCCATCATGCGCCGGATCCAGGATCCGCTCGCCGCTCACCTCCTGAAGGGGGCATTCGCCCCCGGCGACACGATCCTGGTCGACAGAACCCCGAAGGAGGTGGATTTCACCTTCAGCAAGAAGCGCCGTTCGGCCGTGGCGGCGGTATCATGATCGGACTGGGGTGCTGATCCCGGGGCCCCCAAGAACAAAATGAAAGACCTCTTCAAGATCATAGGTGTCCCGGAGACCGCGGACGACGCCACCATCAAGAAGGCCTATCGCAAGCTGGCCAAGGAATTTCACCCCGACGTCACCGGCGGCGACAAGAAGAAGACCGAGCGCTTCAAGGAGATCAACGAAGCGTACGATGTCCTCTCCGACAAGGAGAAGCGTGCGGCCTACATGCGCCTCAAGAACGCCCCGGTTCGCCCTGACGGGATGCCCGAGGGCTTCGATCCCGAGACCTTCGCGCAGACGTTCGGCGGGCAAGGCGGCGTGCACTTCAGCTCGGGGGGCGGCGTGGACCTGGGCGACATGTTCGCCAGCTTGTTCGGTGACGCGCGGGGCGCTCGTGGCGGCGGTGCAGGTGGGGGGGCCTGGGGCCGGCAAGGGCGGGCTCAGCAGCCCCGAGGGTCCGACGTGGCCGGAAGCCTCGAGGTGACGTTCGCCGAGGCGGCGCTCGGCACACGACGAACCATTCGAGCCGGAGGCGGAGACAAGGTCGAGGTTTCGATCCCTGCGGGGGTCGAATCGGGCGCGCGGCTGCGCGTGGGAGGCAAGGGAGCGCCCGCGCCCGGCAAGGGAGGCGTGCCGGGCGACCTGTACCTCGACATCGCCGTGGCGCCGGACAAGCACCTGCGTCGCAGCGACGGCGACGTCGAGCTCACGCTGCCGGTCAGCCTCGCCGAGGCGGCGCTCGGCGCCAAGGTTCAAGTTCCGACGATCGAAGGGTCCGTCACCGTAACGGTGCCGCCCGGCACTTCCAGCGGCGCCAAGCTACGTTTGCGCGGCCGTGGCATCAAAAGAGCTGATGGAACGCGTGGAGATCAGATCTGCCGGGTGGAAATCGTCGTCCCCAAAGGGGCCGCCGACGATCCGGAGCTTCGGCGTTTGTTCGAAGACCTCGCCCGGCGCACGGGCGGCAAGGCGGTGCGCGATTTCTGAACGAGGTGACCCTGCCTGCCGCGGGCGCTGGAAAAAAAGCCGGCGCCGCGTTAATCACGATCCCAAGCGTTCTCGACCGACGAGGAGAACCCGATGACCACCGAAAATCCCCGAACCCTTCCGCTGCTCTCACTCCGAAATCTGGTCTTGTTCCCGGGCGCCGTGATGCCCGTGGAGATTGGTCGGCCAAGCTCGCTTCGGTTGATCGACGCGCTCGGTGGCAAGGGCGCGCACCTGCTGGTCGGCACCCAGAAGGACGCCGACATCGAGGAGCCTTCCGGGGCTGACCTTTACACCATCTGCGTCGAAGGCGAAGTGGTGCGCATCGTCAAGGCCGCCGAGAACCGCGTGACCGCGGTCCTGCGCGGTCTCGAGCGCCGCCGCGTCGTTGGCTTTCCGCAGGAGAAGCCCTACCTGCTGGCGCAGTTCGACCCGCTGACCGAGCTGCGCAAGGATCCCATCGAGATCGACGGCCT
>CAYUFS010000114.1:0-7803 GCA_964443975.1 uncultured Myxococcales bacterium
GTGGCCACCGCCGCCTACCAGGTCGAGGGCGCCGCCACCGAGGACGGCCGCGGACCGTCCGTATGGGATGTCTTTTCCAGGAAGCCGGGCGCGGTGTTCGAGGGGCACACCGGCGACGTCGCCTGCGATCACTATCACCGCTACAAGGAGGACGTGGCGTTGATGAAGACGCTGGGCGCGAAGGCGTACCGCTTCAGCGTGTCGTGGACGCGCGTGCTGCCCGAGGGCGCCGGCGCGCCCAACCCCAAGGGCTTCGACTTCTACAACCGCCTGCTCGACGAGCTCGGCAAGGTGGGGATCCAGCCGCTCTGCACGCTCTTCCACTGGGACTTCCCGCAGGCGCTCTACACGCGCGGCGGCTGGTTGAACCGCGACGTCGCCGGTTGGTTCGCCGACTACGCCGCCCTCGTCGCCAGCAAGCTCGGCGATCGCGTGAAGCACTGGCTGACGCAGAACGAGCCGCAATGTTTCATCGGGCTCGGGATGCGCGACGGCGTGCACGCGCCCGGTGACAGGCTGAAAGATCCGCAGTACCTGACGGCGGCGCACAACTCGATGCGCGCCCACGGCAAGGCCGTCCAGGCGCTGCGCGCGCACGCGAAGCCGGACGCGAAGATCGGCTTCGCGTGGTCGACGCAGTTGACCCAGCCGCAAAGCGAGATGCCCGGCGACATCGAGGCGGCGCGCGCGGCGGTGTTCGCGGTGCGCGATCGCAACCCGTGGAACAACAGCTGGTGGATGGATCCCGTGCTGCTCGGACGCTACCCCGAGGACGGCCTGAAGCTGTTCGGCAAGGACATGCCCGCCTTCCCGGCCGCGGACCTCGACGAGATGAAGCAGCCCCTCGACTTCATCGGGATGAACATCTACAAGGCGGACACCTGGCGGCAGGGCAAGGACGGCAAGCCCGAGCAGGTGACGCTGCCGCCCGGGTATCCGCGCTCCGCCGTCGACTGGCAGCCGATCTCGCCCGGCTGCATGTACTGGGGGCCGCGCTACTTCCACGAGAAGTACAAGCTGCCGATGTCGGTCACCGAGAACGGGCTCTCGACGCGCGATCAGGTGTTCCTCGACGGCAAGGTCCACGATCCGCAGCGCATCGATTTCATGCACCGGTCGTTGCTCGAGCTCGGGCGCGCGGTGCGGGAGGGCCTTCCCATCACCGGCTACTACGCCTGGTCCATCCTCGACAACTTCGAGTGGGCCGACGGCTACAAGCAGCGCTTCGGCCTCGTGTACGTCGACTATCAGACGCAGAAGCGGATCCCGAAGGACTCCTTCGATTGGTACCGGCAGGTGATCGCCAGCGGGGGCAGAACCCTTTACCTCGGCAACAAGATGTTACCGCCGACACAGGTGACGGACGGATGACGTAGAAAATCGTCGCCGGCAGCAACGGAGATTCTTGACGACGGCACGGGGCCCCCGGATATAGTGCCTCCGCCGACGGTGCTTCGCCGGCAACAACTCTTTTCAGGGGTGGGGATCATGCAAAGGTCGAATCTCGTGCGTCTGGCGCTGGTGGTGTTGGCGGGTGGCCTGGCCGTGTCCGCGTGTAGCTCCGACTCGAATTCCAACTCCACGGGGACGGGAGGGCACGGCGGCGGCGCCGGGGCGGGGGGGGCGACGTCCACGGGCGGCAAGGCCGGTACGGGTGGAATCTCGGGCACGGGTGGGATCTCGGGCACGGGTGGAACCTCGGGCACGGGCGGTGCGATCGGTAGCGGAGGAACGTCGCCGGGCACGGGCGGCGCAGCCGGGGGCGCAGGCGGATCGAGCACGGGTGGAGCGGCCGGTGGCGGAGGCTCTGCCGGGAGCGTTGCCGGAGCCGGCGGCGTCGCCGGAGCCGGCGGCGTCGCCGGAGCCGGCGGCGTTGCCGGAGCCGCAGGCGTCGCAGGCACGCCAGGCACGGCAGGGCACGGCGGCGGCGCCGTGGGCGGCGCCGCTGGCGGTGTCGCCGGAGCGGCAGGCGGGGCAGGGGGCTCGGCGGGCGCCGGCGGCGCCGGCGGATCTCCCTCGGGAGGTCATGCCGGCGGCGGAGCAGGTGGCGCGGCTGGCGCGGGAGGCGCGGGAGGCGCGCCCGATCCGGTGGTCGCGCGCGGCGAGTATCTCGCGAAGAGCGTCCTCGGTTGCGTCGGCTGCCATACCCCGATGGGTGGCGCGCAGTTCTCGGGCGTCGATTGCTTCGTCAATGCCAACAACGGCGCCGACTGCTTGAGCAGCCCGAACCTGACCGACGACACCACCGGGCTGAAGAACTTCACGAAGCAACAGATCGAGGACGCGTTCCGGCTGGGCAAGGATCCGGAGGACGCCACGAAGTATCTGTTCGCGACGATGCCCTACTATCAGTTCGCGAACCTCAGCAACGATGACGCCGACGCGATCGTCGCCTTCCTGAGGACGCTCCCCGCCGTGGTGCACGAGCCGCAAGCGAACGCGGGAATCTACGCGGTCCAGCCGGCCGCGCCGCAAAATGCCCCTGTCAATCCCGCCAACCTGCCAGGGGCGAGCCCGGTCGCCGGCCCGACGAACGGCAAGTACCTGGCCACCTTGGTCTGTGTCACCTGCCACACCGTGGATACCGCGGCGACCACCCCGAAGATCATCGACGCGACGAAGGCCTTCCAGGGCGGCAAGATCGTCAACACCACCGTGGCGAACGTGGCCAAGATGGTCCAGACGTCGAACCTCACGCCTGACGCCACGGGGCTCATGAGCTGGAATGTCACCCAGGTGGCCGCGGCGATCACCACGGCCAAGGACAAGAGCGGCGTCGCGATTTGCGGGATGCGGGCGCTCGCGAACATGACCCCGAGCGACGCGACCGACATCGGGACCTATCTCCTGGCCGTGCCGCCCGTGGCGAACACGATCACGATGACCTGCCAATGATGACGCCCACGACGTGGACGCGCGCGCCGGGCGCGCGTCAGTCGTAATATCCGTCGAGGTACCAGCGATCGCCGACCCGATCGTGATGCAGGCGATATAGTGCGCCGTCCGAGGCGTGCACGTCCCAGTAATCGCGCGAGAAGCCCGTTTCGCCGTGTTCGTCGCGCCGCCACCACTCGCCGCTCAACCGGTAGGGGCCGGCGGCGACGGTGACGCGGGCGGTGGTGGCCTTTCCGCGTAAGGCCGCCGGTCCCTCGGGACCCAGCATCACCTCGATCTCCTCGGGCGGCCGAAAGCGCCGCATGGTGATGGGGTGGGGCGGCGAAGGCGGCGAAGGCGCAGGGGCAGCTTCGGGCGGCGCTGCGTCGGGGAGCCCCGTGTGCGCGGGCATGGCAAACGCGGTCAGGGCGACGGCCTCCTCGCGCCAGGTGTCCTCGGTGCGTGGGGCCCCGATGTTCTCGGGTCCGACCATCGCCGCCAGCCTGGCGATCGTGGCGGCCAGTCGCTCGGGCGCCGGTCCCGTGGGGCGCAAGAAATCGAGCTGGGCGCTCCGCACCCGCGCCGGACGCGCGACGATCAACAGGCCCACGATGGGGGCCTCGGGGGGCTTGCGCGTCAGCTCCAGGCGCGCCAGTTGCAGCAGCGGCGCGACCTCGCGCGACGGCGCCGCCAGATTGATCTCGCGGACATCGAACGTGCGCGTCTCCAGCTGCAAACGCAGCGTGATGCCCGCGCACGCCAGGCTCCGGCAGGCGAGCCGCGCCAGCAAGCGGTCGCAAAGCCCACGCAGCAGGAAGGCCAGCGGCTCCAGCTCGGCGATCGCGTCGTCGAGCGCGAGCCCTTCTTCCACGGCATCCGGCGGCAGCGCCGGCATGAAGGGCTCGTCGTCTTGGCCACGCGCCAGGCGGTGCAGGCGGGCCCCCTCGGCGCCGAGGCGCAGGCCCACGTCGGCGGCCGGCAACGCCGCGAACGCCCCCACCGTCTGGATGCCCCAGCGGTTGAACGTCTCCGCCAGCTCGCCGGACAGCGGCTCGCCCAGCACGGCGAGCGCCAGCGGCGCCAGGAAGCCGCCTCCCCCTCCCGGTGGAACGATGGCGCGCTCGTGGGCGCGGGTGGCGACGCGCGCCGTGGCCTTGTGGTCAGCGATGGCCACCCGCACGCCGAGGCCGAGGTGCACGGCCCGCGCCTGGATCACCTGCGCGATGGCCGCCTCCGACGGATACAGCTGCCCGAGGTCGCCGATCTCGAAGAACACCCGCCCCGGTTCGCGATCGATGCGGGCGGCGAACGCGAACCCCAGATCGGCGAGCGCCGCCTCGGCTGCCTCGGTGTCGGCGTCAGTTCGCGGACACAGCGTCAGGCCGGGGCACACCGCGGCCGCTTGCGCCGCGGTCAGGCCGACGCGAACGCCGGCGCGCCGGGCCTCGGCGCTGAGCATGGTCACCCGCGCGTGCCCGGCACGTCCGTCGCCCCCTGCCGCCGTCGATTTCGATTTCGATTCGCAGAGCGCGACCGGCGTTCCCCGCAGCGCGGGCGCGCGTCGCAACGCCGCTTGCAACGCGAGCTGCGGGACATGAACACACGCCAGACGCATGCGCCGCCGACCTCATCGCTCGTGCGGCCCCGAAGGCCGCATGGTGAAACACAGGCTCCGCGCGGGCTCGTCCCCGCATTCATTGGCGGGCGCGGGCGAAACGCCGATCGCCCGCTCGACGGCGATGCGGGTCCCGAGCGCCGCCAGCAGCGGACAGCCGGTCATGATGAAGCGCGGGTGCGGCCCCTGCATGACGATGGCGGTGGTGGCCGCGGCGCCTGCGCTGCGGGACAGGGCCACGACCAGGGCCGTCGTTCCCTGCCGCTCGGCCGCGTGACGCAAGCGCAGCCACGCGGCGGTGGGCGCGCGCGGAGCGTGCTCGCCGAAGTCGATGGCAACCAATCCGAATCCCCCCGCGGCGATCAAGACGTCCGCCGCCTGCAGTCCCAGCCGCGCCCCGGCCCGGACCCACAACAGCCGGGACAGCGTCACGCCCGCCCCCTCCGCCGAGCGCGGGTCGAAGGCGCCGGCGGTATCGACCAAGGCCACCGTCTGGCCGCGCGCGATGGCAGCGGCCAAGGTTGCATGAAGCACGGACGTGCGGCCCGCCGAGCGCCGCCCGCACAGCTCCGCCAGCGAGGCCGCCGGCCACCCCCCGCCGAGCGCGGCGTCCAGCGGCGCGAGGCCCGTCGCCAGCCGGGCGCGGGGGGGCTCGTGCTCCAAGCGGGAAGCGGGGATCAGGTGCGCCGCCAGCGCGTCATCGATGAGTCCCAGGCGAAGCCCCATGACGCTCAGTGTGTGACTGAACATAAGTTCAGGTCAAGCGGAAACGTCGGCCATGGGGGGCGTGAAGGCGAAACGCCCAGACCCGCGTGGGGCCCTGGCGTAACCTATTTTTGGCCAACCGGAAATGCCGCTGAAACGAGCGGCCGGCCACAATCAGCCTCGTGGCAAGTATGGCTTCCGAGGATTTGGCCTTAGCGGACGAGCCGGGGACGGGGGGGTTCTCGGCTCGCCTGCAAGGCGCAAGCCTCTGGGATCTGGTGCAAATGGAGTGTCTCGCCCGCACCCATCGCGCGGTCCGTGTCACGAACGGAGCCCAGACGGGGGTGTTGTTCTTCGACGCCGGGCGCGTGATTCACGCCGAGACCGCTCTCGCGTTCGGTGAAACGGCCGCCATGGAGATCTTGTCGTGGCAAAGCGGCTCGTTCGATCCTTGCCAATCGGCCTGGCCCCGCTCGCCGACTATCACGACAGCAACCGAGGGTTTATTGTTGAAAGCGGCTCAGGGACGTGACGAAGGACGACGGTCCTCCAATTTGGTCGCTTTCCCGGGGCGCGGGGGTGCGCTCGCGACAGTGAACGGACCTGGCTCCGAGTCTCCCCTGCTCGTGGACGACAAAGACTGGGAGAGTGAAGTGACAAGACCTGCTGGACCGAGCATCGGATTGGGGTTCGACGCGAATCGCCGCGATTCGGGCGCCGTCATCGACTTGCCGATCGCCGCGCGCGTGGCGCCGAACGGCACCATCATCGAGGCCGTCGACGACGATCTCGCCGACGCCGTCGCGTATGCGGGCCGGCTTGCGGGCCTCATCGGCGAGCTTCTGGGCCTCGAGGGCTTTCGTGCCCTCGAGTGCGCCTCGAAGGACGAGCGCGTCGTGATCTACACCGAGGAGGATGGCGGGCTCGTGGCGGGGCGTGTTCCCGCCGCGGCGGACGTCAGCATCCTGCGCGAACGGCTGGGCCTGTGACCGGCCAGGCGACGAGCACACTCGGAGCGGGCCTCGGCAGCCTGTTCGATCTGCCCGGCGTCTACGGGAGCTTCCTGGTGACGCCCGCGGGCAACGTGGCGGCGCGGGCCATCCCGGAGATCCTCGACGACGCCACCTTGTCCGAGGTCGGCGGGCGCATCATTCGCCTCGGTGACACGTTCGAGACCATCGGCGTCAGCCCGGACCTGTGCGTCGTCAGATACGCCGAGCACAGGCTGTACGTGAAGACGCTGCCGGCGGGTGTGCTCTGCATCGTCACCGGCAGCGAGATCAGCCTGCCCGCGCTCCGCATGGCGGCGAACCTCGTCGCGCGCAAGGTCGCGCCCGAGATGTCCCGCCTCGCCTCGCCCGCGTCGTCGCAAACCGCGGTGCCGTCGGCCGTGGTCCCGCGCGCCTCGTCAGGTGGTTTCGCGGTGCCACCGCCGCCACCGCCGCCGCCATCGTCCTCGTCCACCGCGACGGCGGCCGCGCCCACCGCGCGCATGTACCGCGGTCGGCCTATCTGACGCTTGTTGCGGGGCGCTGGGGAGGTAGGGCCTCCCCCCAGCGCGGCTCCGCTCGTGGCAGCGTAAATTCACCATGGCGCCCAATGAAGTCCTGCGCTCCAAGCGGGTGCTGGACGATGAACAGCTTGACGCCGGACGTGCCAACATCCACTCGGCAATGCAGACGAGGCCATGGAGAGGGGCCGTCGACCGAACGAGAGAAAGCATCCGGCGGGTGGTCGAGGTGACGTCAGGGCCGAGGATGATATGAACGGATCGCCCTTGAGGAAGTTTATTCCCCCCTGCGAACGCGTTTAGGAGGCGATACTGTGCGGCCGGATCACTGGCTGGGAAGCTGTATCCCACGATGATGAGTCGATCTGCTTCGATCAGGGCATTTTTGGCATTGATCTCGAAGGAATGGTTGCGGAGGTGCCTTCGGCACGCCGTCGTTACGAAGACGAGGTCGCTCAGGCAAAGGAGTTTGTGGAAATGCTATCTCCGGGCAACTACAGGATCACCTCGCAGAGGGCGAACAACGGCTACAACCGCAAGAGCGAGAATGCGAACTGGTTCTTCGCGATTGGCGGTTATTCGACTTGGGGTAGGGGCACAACCGTGGTCTCCGAAGGGTCGGGCGGGAGACAATATGACCTCGACTTTGAATACAGGTTCTACGACCGCTACAACTGGGACGCCGGAAAGTCGGTCACGATCGGAGGGATCACTGTCACCGATGCGTTCATGGGCGAGTTTCATCGCGAAGGAATGGCACGGGAGTTTGACTGCAACGGCTCATTTCGACGCCACTTCGCCTGGCGGAAGGGCGACCCCATCCCCAAGTCCCAACTCGATGGTCCTGGGGGCAGATGAAGTTGCCACACCCAGGGAACATCCGACCTACTTCGCCCAACGCTTCCCGTTCGTGCCTTGTCTTTGCGACGTGCGTGATGGCATGCACGAGGGCGGCCCCGACTGCCCCACCGGTGAGTGATACCGGCACAGTGGAAGGGCGGATGCCGCGGTCTTGGGCCCAGTTGGAGGACATAGGACGGGAGTTAGCAGCCCGTGGCGAAAGTCGCTCGTGGGCGGCAAGGGCGCACGGGTCGGGCAC
>CAYUFS010000115.1:0-7635 GCA_964443975.1 uncultured Myxococcales bacterium
CCGATCGACCGCGCGTGGATCTTGTCGTCGACCAGGTGGTGCAGCTTCAGCATGTACATGACGCCCACGGTGACGTCGTGGTCGAACGCGTCGCCGGTCTTGCCGTCGAACAGCGTGTGCTGCCCGTTGCTCGACTCCTCGGCCAGCGCCAGCAACGCCTTGATGTCGACCTCCTTGGCCCCGTCGAACACGGGGGTCGCGAGGTGCACGCCCTCGGCGCAGGTCATCCCGAAGCGCTTGAGGCCCTCCTCGTCCAGCGAGTCCAGCACCTTCTGGTGGTGCTCCTCGGTGAACACCTTCTTCAGCTTCGTGCGCAGGGCGTCCGCGGAGTAGTTCCGCTGGATCATCGCCTCGATCTGCTTGCCCACCGAGCGGGCGGCGCCGCCGAGGTGGGTCTCGAGGATCTGACCGACGTTCATGCGCGACGGCACGCCGAGCGGGTTGAGCACGATGTCGACGGGCGTCCCGTCCTCGAGGTAGGGCATGTCCTCCTCGGGCAGCACGCGCGACACGACGCCCTTGTTTCCGTGGCGTCCGGCCATCTTGTCGCCGACCGACATCTTGCGCTTGATGGCCACGTAGACCTTGACCATCTTGATGACGCCCGGAGGCAGCTCGTCCCCCTTGGTCAGCTTGCCGATCTTGTCGCGGTAGACGGCCTCGATGACCTGGATGTCCTCCTGCAGCTTGGCGTTGATCTGCTCGACCGCTTCCTCGGTCTTGCCGTTCCCGCCCTCGACCTGCACCGCCGGCCAGTAGCGCGCCGGGATCTCGTCGAGCGTCGGGTTGTCGATCTTCTGCCCCTTGGCCACCAGGACCTTGCCCTTGTCGTCCACCAGGCGCACCGCGGTGGTCTTTCCCAGCAGCAGCTTCCGCATGCGCGCGTGGTACGACTCCGATACGATCTTCACCTCGTCGCGCTGATCGGCGAGCAGCTTCTCCTTCTCGGCGTCCTCGATGTCCTTCGACCGCTCGTCCTTCTCCGTGCCCTTGCGCGAGAACACGCGGGCGCTGATGACGATGCCCTGCACGCCTGGCGGCACGCGCAGTGAGCTGTCGCGGACGTCGCCGGCCTTCTCGCCGAAGATCGCGCGCAGCAGCTTCTCCTCGGGGGAGAGCTGCGTCTCGCCCTTGGGCGTGATCTTGCCGACGAGGATGTCGCCGGGCTTGACCTCGGCGCCGATGCGCACGATGCCCGCCTCGTCGAGATCCTTCAGCGCCTCCTCACCGACGTTGGGAATGTCGCAGGTGATCTCTTCCTTGCCGAGCTTCGTGTCGCGCGCGACGCACTCGAACTCCTCGATGTGAATCGAGGTGAAGTAGTCGTTCTTCGTCAGCCGCTCGGACACGAGGATGGAGTCCTCGAAGTTGTAGCCACCCCAGGGCATGAACGCGACCAGGATGTTCTCGCCGAGCGCCAGCTCGCCGCGCTCGGTGGCGGGACCATCGGCGATGACGTCGCCCACCCTCACCCGATCACCACGCTCGATGATGGGCTTCTGGTTGAAGCAGGTGTTCTGGTTCGACCGCTGGAACTTGGTCAGGTTGTAGATGTCCGGCTTGGCGGCCATCGCGTCCGACTCGTCCTCGCTGATGGGACGCACCACGATGCGGGCGGCGTCGACCGACTCGACGATACCCTCGCGCTTCGCCACCACCGTGACGCCCGAGTCGCGGGCCACGATGCCCTCGATGCCGGTGCCGATCAGCGGCGAATGGGTGCGGATGAGCGGCACCGCCTGCCGCTGCATGTTCGAGCCCATGAGCGCGCGGTTCGCGTCGTCGTTCTCGAGGAACGGGATCAGCGACGCGGCCACGGACACCAACTGGTTCGGAGACACGTCCATCAACGTGACCTCCTCCGGCTTCGTCATCACGAACTCGCCGTTGTGACGGCAGGAGATCAGCTCGTCGAGGAACTTGCCCTTCTTGTCGAGCAGGGTGTTCGACTGCGCGATGTAGTGCCCCTCCTCCTGCAACGCCGAGTAGAACTCGACGGCGTCGCTGGCGCGGCCTTCCGCGACCTTCCGGTAGGGCGTCTCGATGAAGCCGAACTCGTTCACGCGAGCGTACGTCGACAACGACGCGATGAGGCCGATGTTCGGCCCCTCCGGCGTCTCGATGGGGCAGATGCGTCCGTAGTGCGTCGTGTGCACGTCGCGCACCTCGAAGCCCGCGCGCTCGCGGGTGAGGCCGCCGGGCCCGAGCGCCGACAGGCGGCGCTTGTGCGTGACCTCGGACAGCGGGTTCGTCTGATCCATGAACTGCGAGAGCTGCGACGACCCGAAGTACTCCTTCACCACGGCCGACACGGGCTTCGCGTTGATCAGGTCGTGCGGCATCAGCGTCTCGATCTCCTGAGACATGCTCATGCGCTCCTTGATGGCGCGCTCCATGCGGACCAGCCCGATGCGGTACTGATTCTCCATCAGCTCGCCGACGGCGCGGACGCGCCGATTACCGAGGTGATCGATGTCGTCGATCGAGCCCTTGCCGTTCTTCAGGTCGATCAGGTAGCGGACAGTCTCGAGGATGTCGCGCTTGGTGAGGACCACCGTGTCGAGGGCCTCGTCCAGCTTGAACTTGTAGTTCAGCTTCAACCTACCGACCTTGGACAGGTCGTAGCGCTCGGGGTTGAAGAACAAATTGTTGAACAGGTTCTGGGCGGTCTCCAGCGTCGGCGGATCGCCGGGGCGCAGGCGGCGGTAGATCTCCAGGATGGCCTCGTCGGACGACTGCAGCTTGTCGGCGATCAAGGTGTCCCGCAGGTACGACCCGACGTTCAGGTTGTCGATGAACAGGATCTTGAACTGGGCGATGCCGTGATCGCGCAGCTCGTCCAGCTTCGACTCGGAGATCTCCTCGTTGCACTGCAGGATGACCTCGCCGGTCTGCTCGTCGATGACGTCGGTGGCGGCGACCTTGCCGACGAGATCCGACACCTCGATGGCCAGGCGATCGATCTTCGAGTCCTGCAGCTTCTTGATCGCGAGCTTGGTGAACTTGCGGTTCTTCTTGACCAGGATCTCGCGCGTCTCCGGGTGGCGAATGTCGCGGCTGGCGCGCTGGCCGGGCAGCAGATCGTACTCCACCGACTTCGCGTACTTCTTCCCCGCCTCGAGGAACACGACCTCGGTGTCGTAGTAGTAGTTCAGCAGCTCTTCCGTCGAGTAGGCGAGCGCGCGCAGCAGCACCGTCGCGTGCAGCTTGCGGCGCCGGTCGATGCGAACGTAGAGGAGATCCTTGGGATCGAACTCGAAGTCCAGCCACGAGCCGCGGTAGGGAATGATGCGGGCGCTGTACAGCAGCTTGCCCGAGGAATGGGTCTTGCCCTTGTCGTGATCGTAGAAGACGCCGGGGCTGCGGTGCAGCTGGCTCACCACGACGCGCTCGGTGCCGTTGATGATGAAGGTGCCGTTCTCGGTCATGAGCGGGATCTCGCCGAAGAAGACCTCCTGCTCCTTGACGTCGCGGATCGACTGCGAGCCGGTCTCCTCGTTGGTGTCCCAGACGACCAGACGAACGACGACCTTGATCGGCGCCGCGAACGTCATGCCGCGCTGGCGGCACTCGTCCACGTCGTACTTGGGTTTGTCGAGCGTGTATGAGACGAATTCCAGTGATGACGTCTCGGAGAAGTCCTTGATGGGAAAGACGCTCTTGAAGACGCCCTGCAGACCAACGTCTTCCCGCTTGTCGAGCGGGACGTCCTTCTGCAGGAACTTCTCGTAGCTCTGCTTCTGAATGTCGATCAAGTTCGGGATATCGATAATCTTCCCGATCTTGGCGAAGCTTTTCCGAGCTCGAAAATTATTCTGAATCACAGGCACCATCGAATCTCCTTCACGACGACTGCAGCTTCAAATCTCGACCACCGCCGGAAAAGCATTTTCCCAACGATGGAACAGCCCAACGCCGCGACGCTCCCTGTTCCAGGAAGCGCCCGGCAAAGGACCTTTCTCCGAATGTACGTGCGAATGTGATGGTGAAGTTCTTTACTTGACGTCGACCTTCGCTCCCGCCTCGGTCAGCTTCTTCTTGATGGTCTCCGCGTCGGCCTTCGAAACACCCTCTTTGACGCTCTTGGGGGCGCCGTCGACCAGATCCTTGGCTTCCTTCAAGCCCAGGTTGGTGACCTCGCGAACCGCCTTGATGACGCCGATCTTGTTGGCGCCCGCGTCGGTGAGGACCACCGTGAACTCGGTCTGTTCCGCCGCCGGAGCTGCGGCCGCGGCCGCAGGAGCCGCCGCGCCGGCCACCGCGACGGGAGCCGCCTTGACGCCCCACTTGTCCTCCAGCTCCTTGGTCAAGGAGGAGAGGTCCAGCACGGACATCTTGGAGAGAAAATCGACTACCTGTTCCTTCGTCACATCGGCCATTTCAATGCTCCCTTTTGAGATCTACGTATCGATTCGGTGAAAAGACTTTTGGTTACTGGAAACGTCAAACGCCGCCCGAGCTCGCGCCCGCGCGGACCTGCTCATGACTCCCCGGACCCCTTGACGGCATCTTCGCGGGCCGAGAGCAGATAGACGAAGTTCTGCGGCGCGGCGTTCAGCAAACGGAGGAAGTTCTGAGGCACCGCCTGCAAGGTTGCAAGGAAAGTTGCACGGAGCTCGTCCTTGCCCGGCAGATTCGACAGCGCCTCGACCCCCTTCAGGTCCAGCGCCTTGCCATCCACGAAGCCGCCCTTGATGACGAACTTCTCTTGCGCCTTGGCTATCTTCGTGGCGACCTTCGCCGGCGTGGCCGGGTCCTCGAAGGAGTACGCGATGGCCGTCGGGCCCGCCAGCAGGGAGGCGATCCCCTCCATTGGCGTCCCCTTGACGGCCAAGCCGAGGAGGGTGTTCTTGACGACCTGGTAACGGCAACCCGCGGCGCGGAACTCGCGGCGCAGGTTGCTGTCCACGTTGACCGTCAGGCCACGAAAGTCCGCGAGAACCAGGCTGGCGGCCTTGGCCAGATCGGCCTTGAGGGCGCCAATGGATTCTTCTTTTTGTGTTCTTTCCATGTCTTTCGCCTGCTTCCGTTACCTATTTGGTCTCGTAGTCGGCCACCAAGGGCAGGGTGTCGACCCTGATCCCGGGGCCCATGGTCGTCGACAGCGTCACCGATCGCATGTACGTGCCCTTGGCGGACGCGGGCTTCGCGCGCAAGAGCGTGTCCACCATCGTCTGCGCGTTCTCCTTCAGCTTTTCGGGGCCAAACGACGCCTTGCCGATGCGGGCATGGACGATTCCCGCCTTTTCGACCCGGAACTCCACGCGGCCCGCCTTCAGCTCACGGACGGCCTTGGCCACGTCGGTCGTGACCGTGCCCACCTTCGGGTTCGGCATCAGGCCCTTGGGCCCGAGCACCCGCCCGAGGCGTCCGACGAGCCCCATCATGTCGGGGGTGGCAACCATCGAGTCGAAGTCGGTCCAGTTCTCCTTCTGGATCCGCTCGACGAGGTCCTCGGCGCCAACGAAATCGGCACCCGCCGCCCTCGCCTCGTTGGCCTTGTCGCCCTTGGCCACCACGGCGACCCGCTGGCTCTTGCCGGTTCCGTGCGGCAGCACGATGGCGCCGCGGACCATCTGGTCGGCGTGCTTGGGATCGACGCCCAACCGCACGGCGATGTCGACGCTCTCGTCGAACTTCGCCACCTTGGTCTGCGGCAACAGCTTGCAGGCCTCCTCCAGCGAATACTTCTTTGCCCGATCGACTTTCGCCGCCGAGCTACGGTACTTCTTGCCTTCCGACATTTTTCTTGTTCCTTTTCGGCCTGTTGGGCCTACCACCGTGGCTCAGCTGGGCGAGCCACACTCCCGTCAGTCGACGACTTCGATGCCGAGCGATTTCGCCGTTCCGGCTACCGTTCGCATCGCAGCTTCCAGGTCGGTGGTGTTCAGGTCTGGAAGTTTGACCGTCGCAATCTCGCGCAACTGCTTTTTCGTAATCTTGCCAACTTTGACCTTGTTCGGTTCCTTCGAGCCCGAGCCGGGTTTCTTCGCGGTCGCGAGGCTCGCGGCCTTCTTGATCAACACCGCCGCGGGGGGCGTCTTCGTGATGAAGGTGAACGAGCGGTCGGAGAACACGGTGATCTCGACCGGGATGATCAGGTCATCCTTGACCTTGTCCTGGGTCCGGGCGTTGAACTGCTTGCAGAACTCCATGATGTTGACGCCGTGCTGGCCCAACGCGGGCCCGATGGGCGGCGACGGGTTGGCTTTGCCCGCCGGGACCTGGAGTTTGATGAACCCTGTGACTTTCTTCATTTGCTTTCCTTACGAACGACGGGCCAAGACCAACTGGCGAAAGAGCTGATTGGATTCCGGCTGAGGGGTCGCCGGTTACGACTTCTCGACCTGCGCGAAGTCGAGCTCGACCGGGGTCGCCCGGCCGAAGATTGAGACATTCACCCGGACCTTTTGCTTCTCCGGCTTCACCTCGACCACCGTGCCCGTGAAGTTCGCGAACGGGCCGTCGATCACCCGAACCGTCTCCGTCTCCTCGAAGGAGATGCGCGGCTTCGGTCGGGAGGCTCCCTCGGTCATCGCGACGTGGAGGTTCTTGATCTCCGTCTCCTTGACCGGCTGCGGGTTCGTGCCCCCCAGGAAGCCCGTGATCTTGGGCGTGTTCTTGACGAGGTGAAAGGACTCCTGATCCAGGTCCATCTGGACGAAGATGTAGCCAGGGAAGAACTTTCGCGTCGTCGAGCGCTTCTGACCCTTCACCAGCTCCACCACGGTGTCGGTCGGGATCAAGACGTCACCGAACTTCGCCTGCAGGTTGTGCTGACGCACGCGATCCTGGAGGGAAAGCTTCGCTTTGTTCTCGTGCCCCGAGTAGGTGTGCACGACGTACCACTTCATCGCCATCAGTTGGTCCCGTCCGTCTCAGCGCAAAAACCAGTTGGTGAAAAAGGCCCAGATCGCGTCGAAACCGCTCAAGATAATCGCCGATATCGACACCGTGACCAGAACGACAATCGTCGCCGCCGAGGTCTCCTTTCGGGTTGGCCACGAGACCTTCTCGAGCTCGCGCGTGATGTCGTGAATCGTCGCGAACACGCGCTCGTTCCGGTACGCGATGAAGGCCGCGAGGGCGGCGCCCACCACCGCGAAGCCATTGACCATGAGGTCGTTCGGCTTTGCGAAGTAGCTCCAGACCCAATCGGTCGCGCGCGCGAGCACGAAGGCCGCAAGCAGCCCCGCCAGTGCGAACGTCAAATGAATGAACTTGTTTGCGCCCATGTCTTCCGATCCGATGCAGGGCAGGAGGGACTCGAACCCCCAACCCGCGGATTTGGAGTCCGCTGCTCTACCATTAGAGCTACTGCCCTAGGTGGTTTCCGTTATTTCGTTTCCTTGTGATTCGTATGCTTCCGGCAACGGGAGCAAAACTTCGAGAGCTCCAACTTCTCGGCGTTCGCGCGCTTGTTCTTCGTCGTGGAGTAGTTCCGCTCCCGACAAACGGTGCATTCGAGAGTGATGATGACCCGCGTGGCTGCCATGACTTACCTTCCAGTGCCTGTTGATCGGACGTTCTACGAATGAAGCCCCTCTCCCGCGAGCGGGAGGGGGGTCGGGTGGGGGCGGGGCTATTCCAGGATCTTCGTCACGACACCGGCGCCGACGGTCTTGCCGCCCTCGC
>CAYUFS010000116.1:0-7300 GCA_964443975.1 uncultured Myxococcales bacterium
AACAGCTTCACGCAGTTCGTCCCCGGGCACGTGCACCTTCACGACGTCGGGCAGAAGGTGAAGACCGTGATCGACGCGGCCGGGGGCTGGGGCGTCGAGTTCAACACCATCGCGATCGACGATGGCATCGCGATGGGTCACGGCGGGATGCTGTATTCGTTGCCAAGTCGCGACCTCATCGCCGATAGCGTCGAGTACATGGTCAACGGCCACTGCGCCGATGCGCTGGTCTGCATCTCCAACTGCGACAAGATCACGCCCGGCATGCTGATGGCGGCGATGCGCCTCAACATCCCCACCATCTTCGTGTCCGGGGGCCCGATGGAGGCCGGGAAGATGGTGGGTACCCATGGACGGGACGGCAAGCCGATCGTTCGCAAGCTGGACCTCATCGACTCGATGATCGCGGCCACCGACTCGAACGTGTCGGACGCGGAGCTGGGCGAGATGGAACGTTCGGCTTGCCCGACCTGCGGCTCCTGTTCGGGGATGTTCACGGCGAACAGCATGAACTGCCTCAACGAGGCGCTCGGGCTGGCGCTCCCCGGGAACGGTACGCTGCTCGCCACCCACGCGCGGCGCTGGGAGCTGTTCGAGGCGGCGGGGAAGCGGATCGTCGCGCTCGCCAACCAGCACTACATCGACGGCGACGCCTCGATCCTTCCCCGGGGCGTCGCCACGTTCGAGGCGTTCGAGAACGCCATGGCGCTGGACATCGCGATGGGGGGCTCGACGAACACGGTGCTGCACATCCTCGCCATCGCCCACGAGGCGGGGGTTCGCTTCACGATGGCGGACATCGATCGGCTGTCCCGCCGGGTGCCCAACATCTGCAAGGTCGCCCCTTCGTCCCACTATCACGTCGAGGACGTGCACCGCGCGGGAGGCGTCTTCGCGATCCTGGGCGAGCTCGATCGCGCCGGGCTCATCCACCGCGAGGCGAGGACAGTGCACGCGCCCACCGTCGGTGCCGCCCTCGACGCGAGCGACATCCGGCGCGCGACCGCGACCGCGGAGGCGCACCAGCGCGCGCTCGCCGCGCCGGGTGGCGTGGCGACGAAGGTCGCCTTCTCGCAAGACAAGTACTTCGCCGCTGCCGACACCGACGTCGAGAAGGGCTGCGTCCGCGACGTCGCGCACGCGTACAGCAAGGAGGGCGGGCTGGCCGTGCTCTACGGAAATCTCGCCGAGGACGGCTGCATCGTGAAGACCGCAGGGGTCGACGAGTCGTGCTGGAAGTTCGAGGGCCCGGCGCGGATCTTCCACTCGCAGGAGGCCGCGTGCGAGGCGATCACGGGCGATCAGATCCGGGCGGGCGACGTGGTGGTGATCGTCTACGAGGGGCCGAAGGGGGGGCCCGGCATGCAGGAGATGCTGTATCCGACGTCGTTCCTCAAGGGAAAGGGGTTGGGCAAGGCCTGTGCGCTCATCACCGACGGCCGCTTCTCGGGCGGGACCTCCGGGCTAAGCATCGGACACGTGTCGCCCGAGGCGGGCGAGGGGGGCGCGATCGGGCTGATCGAGGAGGCCGACCGCATCCGCATCGACATCCCGGCCCGCCGCATCGACGTGCTGGTCGACGCGGCCACCCTCGGAAGACGGCGGGCGGCGATGGAGGCGCGCGGCGCCGACGCCTGGCGTCCGAACCGCGACCGCGTGGTCTCGGAGGCGCTCCGCGGCTACGCCCTCATGACCACCAGCGCCGCCCGCGGCGCGGTCCGCGACCTGACGCAGTTCGAGGCCGCCACCCGGCGCCGGACCCCGTCGCGCTGAAGATCCTGATGAAGAGGCCGACGACGACGGCACGGGCGAAGCGGCCAGCGGCCAAACCGCGATCGCGGACGGGCCCGCGCGTGACCAAGCCCCAAGCGTCAGCGCCTGCCATAGATCCTCCTTTCCAGCCGGTGGCGGCCGCTTTCGCGAAGGATCCCCAGGTTGGGCTCGGGCGGATGTTCAGCTCCAATTCGGTGTTGAGCGTCAGCGGCAAGATCTTCGCGATGTTCGTGAAGGGCAAGTTCGTGGCGAAGCTGCCGAAGGAACGCGTCGCGGAGCTGGTGCGCACAGGCACCGGTACGTACTTCGACCCCGGCCACGGAAGGCTGATGAAGGAGTGGGTCGCGGTGGTGGACCAGGCGGCGCCATGGGTCGCGCTCGCACGAGAGGCCTATGCCTTCGTCAAGGCTGGGGGACCCTGAGTGGGCTCATTTCGGGGCCAGCTATTGTCTTGCTCGGCGGTCAGCGCGCCCAGGCGATGGCCGGACTGAGAGGCGATGACGACGCCGGCCCCGCCGGTGGCGATGAGCCACCTCACGCTGGGCATCGGGCCGGAACGCGCAGACGGAGGCGAGGGGCCGGACAAGGTGCGTGGGCCTCGACTGGGCTGTATCCTCCCGAACATGCTCCACGATTTCCTCATCGCGAATCGGGACGAGATTCTCGACCGGTCGCGCGCGAAGCTCGCTGGGCGGCACGTTCCCACGCCGACAGAGTCCGAGATCGCCGATGGATTGCCGCTGTTCCTGGATCAACTGGTCACAATTCTGCGCGCGGCGAAGGGAGACCGCGGCGCGGGGCGAAGAAGCGTCTCCGCGAGCGCCGCCCTACACGGTGGGAAGCTGCTTCAGAAGGGATTCTCCGTTGGCCAGGTGGTCCAGGACTACGGGAGCATCTGCCAGAGCGTCACCGAGCTCGCCGACGAACATCATTTCGCGATTTCCGCCGACGAGTTCCACACCTTCAACCGCTGTCTCGACGACGCGATCGCGCAGGCCGTCACTGAGTACGAGCATCAGCGCGACCGGACGGTGGGAGGGGCGGGCGCGGCGCACCTAGGTTATCTGGCGCATGAGATGCGAAACCTGCTCGGTACGTCGATGCTGACCTGGGGTGCCCTCGCGAGCGGAAGGGTGGGTGTTCAGGGAAGCACGGGTGGCGTGCATGGCCGAAGCCTTCGCCGGATGCGCGTCCTCATAGACCGCACGTTGACGGAAGTCCGCCTCGGGGCTGGCGGCGAGAACCCCGAGCGCGTGTCGATTGCGGAGTTGATCGAGGAGATCGAGATCGTCGCGACAATTGAAGCGAAAGACCACAAGGTCCAGCTATCGATCGATGCCGGTCCGCACGACGTGTCTGTCGTGGCCGACCATCAGATCCTCGCTTCGGTCATCGCGAACCTCGTCCAGAACGCCTTCAAGTTCACCCGCCCGAGCGGCCACATCACGATCCGCGCTCACACGGCGAGCGACAGGGTCTTGATCGACGTGCAGGACGAGTGCGGTGGACTCCCGCCCGGGAAGGCCGAGGATTTGTTCCGCCCGTTCGAGCAGCGGAGCGTCAACAAGACGGGCCTGGGCCTCGGGCTCTCGATCAGCCTCAAGGGTGTGGAAGCGAGTGGCGGCAAGATCCATGTTCGCGACCTGCCCGGCACCGGGTGCGTATTCACGGTTGATCTCCCCAGGGCGCCCTAGCCCTAAATGACCTCCTCGACCTGACGAGCACCCGGACGACGGAGGCTTTCAGCCCGACCGCACCGTGATCTGCCGCGGCCGCGCCTTCGCCACCTTCGGCAGCTCGAGCCTCAACACACCGTCGATCAGCTGCGCGTCGATCTTCGGCTGATCGATCGCTTCCGACAGCGTGAACTGCCGGAAGAACGTCCCCGGGCGGTATTCGCGAAGGACGTTCGATTCATTCGACGTCCCGGTCGGCGTGACCCGACCGGTCAGCGTGAGCAGGTTCTCGCGCAGATCGATCTCCAGATCCGACGGCCTGACACCGGGCATGTCCGCGAGCAGCGTGATCGAACCATCGTTCTCGAAGATGTCTACAGCGGGCGAATAGACCGGACCCGTGCGAGTTTGCTCGGGGACCGTCGCGACGTTCGACGTCTCCGCTTTCTGGATATCCGTGGCAGCTTCGGTGGCCATGGTGTTCTTCCTCCTGTGGTTTGTGTCGTCGTCGTTCAGGTTCGCACCGCGATCTGTCGCGGCTTGGCCTGCTCCGCCTTCGGCAGAGTCAGCGTGAGGATTCCGTCGGCGTAGCGCGCATCGACGCGCTCCGGATCGACCTCCACGGGCAGAGTGACCGCCCGATTGAAGGCTCCTTCGGGTCGCTCCTTGCGGTGGTAGCTCACGCGCTCGTGCTCGCGCGGGATCTCCCGCCTACCCGAGATCGAGACGCGGTTCCGCAGCGCGGAGATTGAAAGCTCCGCCGGCTTGATACCGGGAACCTCGGCGCGGAGATAGAAATTGTCGTCGTCCTGCGAGATGTTCAACGGCGGGAAAACGCCGGCTCCTGGCTCTGGCGTGCCGTCGCCGGTGGCGGTGTCGAGCAGGCGCAACATCTCGCGTCGTATCTGGTCGAAGTCGGAGAGGGAGCCTTCGAACGTCGGCCTCGACGGCCAAACTCGTCGTACGAGCATGATCGACCTCCTGGGGCTAAGTGTCGGGTTTATATGGAAATTGCGTCGTCGCGGCAGAGCTAGAAGCACCGCCGTTTGAGCGTCAAGAGCGAGGTTCGTCGATCCGGCTCAGCCGTCAGGTCGCCGCTCGACCGATCCTGACCCGCCCTGGCAGGCGCGGGAACCGCAGCCATCGGATCGACCATTCTTCCCAGGCGCCTCCCAGGCGACGATGGAGCGGGATGAAATTCGGGCGCCGCGTGGTTCCCGGTCTCGAACATGGAAGAGTTCGGTCTACGGCCGCTCCGGCGTCGGATCCGCCCTGATCGCCGGGGTGGCTAACTTCGATCTCAGATTCGGAGGCACTGCGATGAACGAGACGAACACATACATAGACAAGCAGAGCGAGGTGAGGCATCTGCTGCGCACCCTGAAGACGTCGCTCGAGCTGGCGATCGTCGCGCGCGCACCGGCCGATCTCCTGAACCGCCTCGGTCGAGTCTCGGGCCTGCTTGATGCCGTGAGCCAGTTGCCCATCGACGAGGGATCGGCGCAGGCGATGACCGCGGGCCTGATCGCCGACGGCATGGCGGCCGTCGACGCCTGGCAAAAATGGCAGCGCGGCCGGGCACCCACCGCTTGAACGCGACCTCGCACGTCGTCGCCGACGTGACGTCCTAGCTTGGTCACTTCGGGGCGAGCTCACCGAACCGGTACGAGGCGGTGACCCCGCCATCCATGAGGAAGTCGCTGCCGGTGATGAAGGCTCCGTCCGGGCCCATCAGGAGCGCTCCGACGTTTCCGACTTCATCCGGAGTGCCCGGCCGGCCGACCGGACAGAGCGAGATCATCCGGCGATACCCTTCGCCGCGTGGGCCGCTCAGCTCGTCGTTGGCGAGTGGCGTGATGATAATGCCAGGACTGATCGTGTTGACCCGACCACCGCGCTTGCCCCACCGCACCGCTTCGGCCATGACCCGCAACGAGTTGCCACGCTTCGCGAGCTGATATGCGTGGAGCGAGTCCTTCACCTTGTCCGGCTGGAGCATGGGCAGAGCGAGCAGTTCGTCAGCAGGCGTCGTCGCGAGGGCGTTGTCCTCCTCTGCAGTCAGCGCGCCTAGGCGATGGCCGGACTGGGAGGCGATGACGACACCGGCACCGCCGCGTGCGATCACCTTGCCGAGCTCTTCGAGCACGACTGCGGTGCCGAACAGATCGACCTTCAAGATAGTCGCGGGCGAGGCCTGCGAGGGGGAGACGCCCGCGGCGTGAATGACGCCTGTGACCTCGCCGACAGTCGTGGCCGCGCCGACGAGCTTCTGAATCGACTCGCGTGAGGAGACATCGACGGTCGTGGTGCTCACCTCGAATCCGGCGTTGCGGAGAACCTCGGCCGCGGCTGCGGCGTTCTCCTGACGGAGGTCCGCCAGCAGGACGTGCTTGCCGGCGCTGACCCGCCGGGCGATCGCCTGGCCGATCGATCCCGCCCCGATGACCACAACGACGCTCTTGCCTCGTGCCTTCGTCTCGCTCATGTCCGCAGCCTCCTCACGCATTGCCCTGGTACTGCTCGTCGGTGACCTTCTCGAGCCAGTCGACGGCCTTCCCGTCGAGCGACCCATGGATCGCGATGTGCGTCATCGCCGTCGTGGGCGAGGCGCCGTGCCAGTGCTTCTCGTTCGGCTCGACGCTGACGACATCACCGGGTCGAATCTCCTCGACCGGTCCGCCCCACCGCTGGTGAAGCCCACAGCCGAACGTGACGATCAGCGTCTGTCCGAGCGGGTGCGTGTGCCAGTCGCTGCGCGCGCAGGCCTCGAAGGTCACGTACGCGGCGCCGGCGCCCGGGGAGAACGCAGTGTCGAGCTCGCGAAGATCGGCTGGCGTTAGTCGAACATTGGCCGCGCCGGGGTTCTCGTTCAAGTTCGCGCTGATGCTCATGCATCCCGCCCCTATTACCGAGACCTCCAGGCTTCCAAGCCTCCGCGTCTTCATTCTGCCCAATCCGCTACCATGAAGGGCGACGGCTAGGGGCTAGAGAGGGAGCGTCGGCGGTTGCTCGGGTCTATCGCGTATACTAATATTATGGGCATGCTCACCAAGCGGCTGACCAAGATCGGAGATAGCACGGGGATAGTCATCGATCGCCCGCTGCTCGATCTCTTGGGCCTCGACAGAGGAGACGAGGTGCAGCTTCGCATCGAGAAGCACACCCTCATCATCGAGCGCGCCGAGGTCGGTGCCGCCGACAAACATCGGGCGAAGATCGACAAGGCGAAGGCGCGCATGCACGCGCACATCGGCACGGCCCTCCGGAAGCTCGCTAGGTGATCGAAGATCCGGAGTTCCTCACGGTCGACGACGTCCTTGAGCTTCACCGGGACCAGATTGAACGCTACGGCGGAGATCTCGGCATCCGCGATCGCGGTCTGATCGAGGCCGCTGTCGCGATGCCGCGGCAGTCATTCGGCGGGCAGTTCCTGCACTCTGAGCTCTTCGAGATGGCCGCTGCCTACGCCTTTCACCTCGCGGAGAGCCAGGCATTTGTGGACGGCAATAAGCGGACGGGCCTCGCCGTCGCATACGTGTTCCTCGCGCTGAACGGCTACAGCCTGTCGCGGGACGAGGACCGCCTCTACGACGCGATGATCGCCATCGGGACGCATCAGCTCGACAAGGCTGGTCTCGCGAACGTCCTTCGCGAATGCTCGGTACCCGAGGAGGAGATCTAGTCCGAAGCAGCCCGCCGCCACAGCCACCGTGCTGCGCTTGCGGCTCCGTTTGGTACCCATTTGGTACCGGCCCCCCCGATCGCCCGTGCACCCTCGACCCGGCGAGGAAGAATTGAAGTTGTCGGGGCGAGAGGATTTGAACCTCCGACCTTTCGGTCCCGAAACGGCA
>CAYUFS010000117.1:0-7282 GCA_964443975.1 uncultured Myxococcales bacterium
TGCTGCCCTTGCAGCGCGAGGACTTCGCCGGGATCTTCCGGGCGATGAAGGGGCGACCGGTGACCATCCGCACCCTCGATCCCCCGTTGCACGAGTTCCTGCCCCACGACGAGGCCGGCGTCCGCGATCTGGCCAAGTCGACGGGCCGCACGGTGGAGCAGATCCACCAGCGGATCGAGGAGCTGAAGGAATCCAACCCGATGCTCGGTCACCGCGGCTGTCGGCTGGGAATCACCTACCCGGAGATCACCGAGATGCAGGCCCGCGCCATCATCGAGGCGGCGGTCGAGGTGGCGGCCGAGGGGGTTCAGGTATACCCGGAGATCATGATCCCGCTCGTCGGCATCAAGAAGGAGCTCGACCTGCAGGCCGCGGTGGTGCGCAAGACCGCGGACGCCGTATTCGCGGAGAAGGGCCGGAAGGTCGCCTACACCATCGGCACCATGATCGAGGTGCCGCGAGCCGCGATGACCGCGGGCGAGATCGTCGAGTCGGCCGACTTCTTCTCGTTCGGCACGAACGATCTCACCCAGACGACCTACGGCCTGTCTCGCGATGACGTGCCCCGCGTCCTCGCCGCCTACCTGCAGCACGAGGTGTACCCGGGCGATCCCTTCGTCAGCATCGATCGGAACGGCGTGGGGGCCTTGATGAAGATCGCCGTCGCCGGGGGCCGGGCCAAGAAGCCCAAGCTCAAGCTGGGCATCTGCGGCGAGCACGGCGGGGATCCGGCGTCGGTCGAGTTCTGCCATGAGATCGGCCTCGACTACGTCTCTTGCTCTCCGTACCGCCTTCCGATCGCCCGCCTGGCGGCCGCGCAGGCGGCGTTGAAGGCATCCTGAGGCGTCCGGGCCGAGTCCAAAGCGGGATCATGGGACAGGTCGGCGGTTCCCGGCGAGCCGCGTGCCTCGTCGGGTTGCTCGGTGGCCTGGCGCTCGGCGGGTGCAGTCTGCACCAGGCGGGCGTCACGCCGCCGGATAACCGCGTCTTCTTCCCGAGTGGGGGCGCCGTCGACCCCGACGGCCGGTGGCTGTACGTCGTGAACTCGAACTCTGACCTGCGCTACAACGAAGGAACCGTCGTCGCCATCGATCTGAACGCGGTGCGCACCGACGATCCCCGGCAGACGGGGGCACCGCGCGAAACTTGGCAAGATTGCTCGACAGATCCCCGTTACGTCCCGGCCGCCAACCTGCCTCACCTCTGTTGCTGGGACAACCTCGATCCCTCGATTCTCAACTGCGACGACCAGGCGCTGATCAACCGCGACTGGACCATCAGGATCGGCAGCTTCGGCGGAACCCCCGTGATCCAGACCCCGACCGACGCAGCGGGCGACGTGCTCGATCGCCGCATGTTCGTGCCCGTCCGGGGTGACACCTCGATCACGTTCATGAACCTGGCGCGCGGGGTGCCCGCCCAGGGGCCGAAGTTCCTGTGCACGGGAGACCGCGTGCTGCCGTCTCCCGGAAGCGACGGTGCGTCGCCGCAGACGAGGTTCGCGTCCTGTGAAGACACCTGGAGGGTCACCCGCCAGCACGATCCGCTCGAGGACACGACGTTCAGCAATGTCCCCGACAGCCAGGTGCTCACGCTCCCGGACGAGCCCTACGCCCTCACGCTGGACCCCGACACGAACCTGCTCTTCGTCGGACACCTGCGCGGCTTCGTCAGCCTGATCGACATCAGCCTGGACGACCCGACGTTGAACCCCAGCCTGCTCGATCGCAACTCCAGCGTGCTGCCCGGGGACGCCAACGGCTCGGTGGGCGTGACCAGCCTGACCATCCATCCCAGCACCTCCGGTTGCGGCAAGGAGGTCTTCGCCACGTCGCGGTTTCGCCCGCTGGCGAGCTCCTTCGTGGTCTACGGCCTCACCCAGGACCGGTGCAACGGCGACCTGGGGACGAGCGGCGGGGGCGGGGAAGGCTTGGTCATCGTCCCCACCGGCTCCGCCCTGTCGACGGGGGTCAGCGGAAGCGACACGCGGGGAATTCAATTCGTGAACAGCAAGTACCTCCCCCCGGGCTCGATCTTGCCGCCATCGTCGCAGAATCAAGACTCGTCGCCCGACAGGGCCTTCTTGATTCAGCGAAACCCACCTGCGCTCGTCGGCCTCGATCTGTCGACGCGGCTCCCGCTTTCGACCATGGAGATCTGCCAGGGCCCGACCAACCTGGTCCAGCCGACGAACAACGAAGGACATCCATTGTTCGGCGTCCCGATGCTGTTCATCACCTGCTTCGACTCCGGTGAGATGTACGTCGTCGATCCGTCCGTGCCGCAGATTCGCTCCATCATCCCGGTGGGCCGCGGGCCCATCAACACCGTTTTCGATCCCACGGACCCCACGCGGGCGTACGTCATCGGCTTCGGCGCGAACAACGTCTCGGTCGTCGACCTCGATCCCCTCAGCCCGACCCACGACCGCGTCGTTCAGCGGATCGGTTTTCCCAACGCCATCCCGAGGGAAGTGGGGCCTTCGCTATGACCGCCTCGCGCGGCTTCCGGCCGAGCGCCCGGCGCGCGCCTTGCCCGGCCGCGGCGCCCGTCTGCGCGCTGTGGTTGGTTTCGACGCTCGTGGCCTGCAGCCAGCAGCCCGTCTACCTGCCGTCGCACGACTTTGATCGGCCCACCGACGTGGCCTTCGCCTGCGTGGAGGTGGCGGCCGATTCCTCCGCCACGCCAGTGGCCGCGATCGCCGGTGGCCAGCCGATGGACGTCTGTCACCCATCCGGCGCCGACGACCCCTTGATCGGGAAACCCTTCAGCGATGGCAACACCTACAAGACGTACGCGTTCGTGACGAACTCGGGACAGGGCGACGTCACGGTGGTGGACATGAGCTACTGCCGCAGCGGTGACGGCAACTGTCTCGACAAGAGCCTGCAACCCGGGGCGTCGCTCGTCGATCTGGATCCCAACTCGATCGGATATGGCTCGGTGCCCGTCGGCCGATTCCCCGAGGTGATCGACGCGAGCCAGGACGGCTGCCGCCTGGTCACCGCGAATCGCGGTTCGTGCGATCTGACCTTGATCAATCCGGCGGCCCTGCTGTCTCCGAAGCTGGTCGGGACCGCCCTTTCGCCGGACTACGCGAAGACGTTCATGGTGCGCACCGGATCGGGCACACCGCTGGCCGTGGCGCCGGGCGAGGTCGCGTTCGTGCCGCAACAGACCAACCTGGGAGAGCTGCGCGGGCCGGCCACGCTCTGCACGGCGGACGGAACCTTGGCCGCGCCCGTCGGAGACCCTCCGGCGACGCCGACCACGCGCGCCTCCTGGCACGCCGTGGTCACCTTCCCCTCGTGCGATCTCATCGCGCTCGTCGACCTGATGAGCGAGACCATCCTGGACTCGTTCCAGGTCTCGTCGCCCGACGGCAGGAGCTACGCCTACACTCACACCGGCGCCGAGCCTACCTGCGCGCGGATCGATTGCGGCGTGGGCGCCGGGACGTTCCCCGACGCAGGCGCGGGCGGGGCGGGCGGCGCCGGCGGCGCGGGCGGGAGCGCGCCCGGGACGGGCGTTCCCCTCGACGTGCAGCCGCTCGCCATCCGTCCCGAGGGCACGCGCGTCTACTTCGGAGCGACCAACGCCCCGGTGGTCGGCGCGCTCGACATCGTGGGCGACACGCTGGCGGAGCCCGCGCAGGGCAAGAGCACGCCGATCGCGAACGCCGGCGGCGTCGTCCGTCTGCGCCTGTCGGTCGACCCATTCTCATACGCCAACGGACACCTCCCGAAGGCCGCGGACGGGACGGACCCGAACGATCCAACCAAGCCCGAGCTCGGGCGCTTCGTGGCCCGGACCGACGTCACGGATCTGCAGTACCTCTACGCCATCGGGCGCGACGCCAGCATCCGGATCGTGGATGTCTCCCGACCCGACCCGACGGAGTGCGACGTGGGCATCGACCCGACGGCGGTCGATCCGGCCGACCCGCGACGAAAGTGCTTTCCCGTCAACGCGACCGACAACCCGCCGCGCCTGCCGCAGATTCCCTACCTGGCCGGCCTCCACTTTCCGAGCCCCCCCCAGGACGTCGCCTTCGCGTACTACTGGAGCGCTCCGGTAGACCTCACGGCGACCGCAGTGAACGAGCAGATCCTCAACGGCGCGTTCGCCTTCGTGCTGACCGGCGGCGGGGGCGTCTACGTCGTGAACGTGGACCCGACCCCGCGCCAGACGCAGCAGGTCTACTATGGCGATCCCAATGATCAGGCGATGCCGAAGGCGATCGTCTCGGCCATTCAGCCCCCGCCTCCCAATTCGGCCGGCCTCGTGCTGGCGGCGGGGACGCAGCCCGAGGCGCCGCTGCCGCTGCCGAACACCCCGCGCGACGCTAACGTGATCACGTTTTCATCCGGCCTCTTGCCGCAGGTCGGACCGCCAAGGGTGGACACCGCCCTGCCGATAACGACCTCGAGCGGTCCCGTCCTCGGAACTTTCCTCGCCACCACGACGCGCGAGAACGCCACCATCATTCCCTTCCTTCAGAACGGCGTCGCGACCCCACCGGGGGTCCCCGTGCAGACGTACGTCTATTTTCCCAACCGGGCGACCGTGCTCCCTCAAACCTGGTCCATCCAGTGGGAGGGCGACCTGACGGGTGTGCGCAACGCCGGCGACCTCGATCTCGTCCGCACCCGCGCCGTGGACGATCCCAACGGCCTGGCCCTCGCGATCACGGACTACGGCGCGTCGTTCTGCTCGGCCGGAATCTTTCCGGGCGACATCGTCACCTTGACGGGATGTTCGGTCGACGGCAACTGCGGGCCGGGGCGCGTGTGCGTTCACAACCCCGACGCGCCGTCGGCGTCGAGCGGCTACTCCATCAACGGCCTCTGCCTGACGAACGCTGACGCGGCGAACCCCGCCGTGCTGGACGAATGCAGCGACCTGTTGGGAAGCTTCCGGCGCTACGAGATCTCGGCAGAGCTGAGCCAGTTCGGCGACAGCGGCCAGCCCCAATCGACGGTTGTCATCGTCCCCAAGAAGTCCGAGATTCCGGTCATCACGCCGTGCAACCCGGCCGTCGCGCACGCCTGTCAGCCGGAAGGGCGGCCCGATCTTGCCGGATTCAGCTGCGTCGGAGGCCGTTGCCTGATGAAGTGCGAGACGGACGACATGAGCGCGGCCGTCCCCGGCATCTGCGCGCAGCGGCGCGGCAGTGTCTGCGTCGATTTTCGCGCCACCGACGGTCACTTCTTCTGCGCCGACGGGGCGCCCCTGCCTGGCAGGTCGGAGTCGTGCGGCTTCGATCAGCTCTTCCCGTATTCGATCTCTGCCGGCAAGTCCTTCGTGGTGGTGGGCAGCGCCGCCGGGCGAACGGACCCGGGCACGTCCCTCGAGCTTCCGCTCGCGGGGGCGGGTGGCGCGGGTGGGGTCGGAGGAGCGGGGGGCCTCGCAGGCGCCAGCGGTGCCGGGGGAGCCGGCGCGGGCACGGGAGGCAACGGCGGGGGCAGCGGCCGGTGGCAATGCTCCCGCGATCGATCGGCGAGCCCGAACCTCGTGGCCCGGATTCCCCTCGACCTCGCCCACTGCACTGCCCCACAACTGACCATGTTCAATCCGGGGACGGACGTGAACGGGAAGCCCGCGCTGGTGCCCTCGGCCGACCAGTACAGAGCCATCTTCACCGATTCGACGCTGCCGACGCCGAACCCCTGTCTCATCGAATTCGGACCATCCACGAGCGGTTCCAGCGGGGCAGGGGGGGCGGGCGGCGCGAGCGGGCAACCCGCGGGGCCGACCTATTCGGCGCTGTTTCAGAATCGCGAGATCCGCTTCGTCCTGACGAACCTCGAGACGCTCGTGGGCGACGCCGTGCAGATTCGCTTCGGCGTCGACGGTGGCATGGTGGGACAGACGGTCGCGGTGGGGGCCGACTCGTCGATAGGCTTGCCCGCTCGAATCAAGGTGGGGCCGGTTCCCGCCTTCGACCAGACGATGCCGCTCACCGTGCCCGGGGACAGTTCCTTTCCGTCCGACATGCCGTTTCTCTTCGTGGTCGACCAGCGCACGAGCGCCACCGGCCGCGCCGCAACGCGGGGCCAGCTATTGAGGATCGCGCCCCGGCTCTCGGACACGAGCCCGGTGCCGAGCTATCAGTCGGCGGTCGACAGCAACAGCTACTTCCCGATCCAGTAGCCGCAGCCAGCACGGGTTCCGGTCGCGGTTCGGGACACGAACCGACCGGGAGCGGCGCGGAGTCCTTGCGTCATCGCTCGGGCTCTCCAAAACTTGACGCCCGCCACTGTAAGACTGATAACTACATGTAGTATTTTGTATTCGCCCGCGTCTGGGGCCTGCGCGCGTCCACGTAAAGAGAACATAAACCTCACGAAAGAGGACGAATCATGAGCCTCAGATACACTGGCGAAGCCACGATGGACGAACCCGCTCTTCGGGATGTCGAGCGATGGAAGGACAAGATCGAGGTGCGGCTCGATAACAGACAGGTTTTCTTTCTCTTTTTCGGCAGCGCCATGGTGGCCTGCATGCTGTTCGTGCTCGGCGTCATCGTGGGGAAGCGTCTGGAGTCCCGTGGCCGCGCAGAGGCGCCCGTGATCGAAGACCCGCTGGCGGCCCTGGATCGATTCGGGATCACCCCCCAGCCTGCCGTGACCCCGGCGCCGCTCACGTTTCCCCATGCGTTGCTTGGGAACAACACGACGCCGGCGAAGAGCGGGCGCCTCGAGCGGGCGGCCGGCAGGTCGACCCTGACGACCGGTCTCCCGACGACAGCCGCGGCGCCGAGCGCGCTGCCCAGCCCCGAGAGCGTGAAAAGGACGGCCCTCTTGCCCCGACCGGTGGCCGCTGCGGCCGCCGGGACAGGGGTTGCCGTCGCGTCGTCGACGAAAGCTCCGGCCACCACCACGCCGAGGGTCTCATCGCCCCGAGGTTACCCCGTTGGCTCGAAGGCAACCCCAACCGTGGCCGCGAAGGCGCCCGCGATGCCCGCCCGCCCGGACAAGACGAAGGCGAACTTCCTGCTGCAGTTGAGCTCATTTCAAGACCGAGCCGAGGCCGACGCCTTTGCCCGTCGCTTCTCGGCTCAAAATGCCTACGTCATCGCCAGTGAGGTCCCGGGGAAGGGCCTGTGGTACCGCGTGCGCGTCGGGAGCTACGGGAACCTGAAGGAAGCAACGGTCGCGAAGTCGGCCTTCGAGCGCGAGCACGGAGTCATCGCCTACGTCGCCGGTACCGGACCCGCTCAGTAATCGCGTTGGTGCGCGCGAGCTTTGCTCGCTCGCACCGTCCCGCGGGGGATTTAAAG
>CAYUFS010000118.1:0-7170 GCA_964443975.1 uncultured Myxococcales bacterium
GAAGTTGTCGGGGCGAGAGGATTTGAACCTCCGACCTTTCGGTCCCGAAACGGCATGGGGACCGTCGCAGACGGTGCGAATGGTTCGCAAGTTAGCGAGAAGACTACAGACGGGGGAGGGGAGTCAGTCCAGCCATCGCAGCCATTCGCACCGAATATCAGGAATTTTACTACCCGTTTACTACCCAACTCTGCGACGGCCACTCAAGCGGGCCGTGTCGAGCCGATGAAGGCGGAGGCATCTGGAGCTCGGAGCGGGTCAGGACCGGTGGCACGCGTGGCAATCACGCCCACGCTGGCCGACCTGGGTGGCCTCCACGGCGGGCGTGGACAGCTCCTCCGTGTGGCGGATGTTGCCGAGCAACTGGGCGTATGCAACGCCACCGTCTACCGCCTGTGCGAGATCGGCGAACTACCCCACCTGCGCGTAGTCAATTCGATCCGGATCCGGATAAAGGATCTGGCGGAATACGTCGCCGGTGGCCCGAGGTCCGGCAAGTAGCTCATCTGCTCAGAGAGCGGCGATAGCGCAGGTCTCGTAATCGACAAGCCCATCCTGGGTCTCCTCGGCTTCTCACGGCGAGTGCATTGGGTTACAAGCGCGGTTTTGAAGCCCAGTCCTCGTGCCGTATTCTTCGACTTGATGGAAGAGCTCTACAAACACTACGCAGGGGAAGCCAAGCGCGACGTGGCGGGCCCCACGAGCAAGTTCCTCGTGCCGACAGTGGCCAACTGTCGCATCCACGTGGGAACGCAGACCGAGCTCGCTGTCTACGGAGAGCCGTGAAGGTCCTCCTTGTCGTGACCCTGCTCGAGGCTGGCATCGTTTGCGGTTGCGAGGGCGGCACGACCGCCTTGTCGCTACGTGCGCAGCTCACGGGCCGCAGCTTCGTCTCGGAGTCGGTGGAGGGCTGGCAGTTGGTGACGGGCACCCAGGTGAGCGTGTCCTTCGACAGCACGGGTGTGGGCGCGCAAGCGGGCTGCAATTCGTTTTTCGGGACGGGCGAGATCGAGGGCGTCACCTTGCGGGTGTCGATGCTCGGCTCGACGGCGATCGGCTGCCCTGCGCCGCTCGAGGCTCAAGACGAATGGTTGGCGGCGTTTGTGCTCGCGGGCCCGACCCTCGAGCTCAACGACCCCAGACTGGTGATGACCATGGCGGCCGCGCGGATGCATCTGCTCGATCGCAAGATCGCGATTCCCGACCAACCGCTGGTGGGCACGCAGTGGCTCGGAGAGGGCTTCAGCGACGGCATGATCGATAGTTCTGGTCCTGGTTCAGGCAGCGTCACCCTGTCGCTCGGCAGCGATGGCCACGTCGCCGTCACCACGAGCTGCCAGGCCGGCGCGGGCTCGTTCACCCCGAGCGCCACGACGGTCACCTTCGGCGCCCTGACGTACGACGGCGCGCCCTGCGCAGATCCGACCTTCCAACGAACGTCGGATCATGTCTTGCTCGTGCTCGATGGTTCGCCGGTCACATACACGATCAAAGAGGCGGCCCTGACCGTGACCCACGGCAAGAACGCGCTATTGTTCCGCGCCTCCCCGTGACCGAGACGCTTGCAGCGCCTTCGCTCTCGAGGGCAGGCGGTGTTCGCGAGTCGCCACGAGGCCCAGGTCGATGAGAATGGTCAGGGGACAGTGCGTTCAAGCGCCGTGCCCCCTTGTACGGACCGGCTTCATGGGTGACAAACAGACTGGTTTCATAGGTGACACTTCAGCGGCAATGCAGACGATCTGCGGATGCCGTCCTGTACCAGAAACCGATCGACGATTTCTCCCGATAGATCATGCGCTTGAGCAGGGTGCAACGGCGAAATCCGTCGTCAAAACGGCGAGAATCGGGCTGGTGCGGGTTGCAGGTTGGCAGGTCAACGTCGGTGCGGGTTGCGTTCGGGGACCTGATAGACGTCCAGGCTCTTGTAGCACTCCACGAATGACATCTTGCCGCCGCCAACCGCGCGCTCGATCAGGGGAGTCGCGGCCTGGTAGCCGAACGATCCGCGGTAGAAGAGGATCCTGCCGCCGGGAGACAGCTTCGACAGGAAGAGGTCGAGGACACCGGCGTCATCCATTCGCCGACGAGGATCCGCAGGGCTGGAGAATTCGCAAAGGTGAAACAACGTCACCAAGTCGAAGGTGGGCAGGCCTGCGTTGCCCAGGTCGTAGATGTCGGCGAACAGAACCTTATAGTGCTTGCCCAGCGAGGGGGAGCGAATCACGAGACGCACGTAGCGCGAGTGTTCGGGTGGCGACGCCGTGATGCCGAGAATCTCGTTGTCGAGGCCACGGTCTCGGTTCGTTATCCCGACGACGTGGTGCCCGCCGGTGCCGAAATGGAAGACGGACCGACCCCTGATGTCTCGCTCGGCCAGGTATTCACAGCAGTGAACGTCGCAGGGGCAGACCTCAGGCCGCAGGGGCCAGTCGAAGTGAACGAAGCGCATGCGCGATGGCATCAGCGTTCCGAGCGCTCGTTCCTTGAGGGCGCCCGCGCGAACGAGCGCCCGCCACAGCCGCCGTCTCACGAGCGGGAGCCTGTCACAGGATTCTCTCCACGTCGCCTGGGCTCGGGTGACGAGCGCCCCGAGGGTGGGGTAGTCTTCAAAAGCCTGCTCGGAGCGCGGCGGTTTCGTGACTTCGTGGCTCCCCAGGTCGACCATGCCAGCCGTCTCCGTGATCCTGCCGACCTTCAACCGCTCCGACTACCTTCGGTCCGCGGTCGAGTCGGTATTCGCGCAGACATTCGATGATTGGGAGCTAGTTATCGCGGATGATGGCTCGACCGAGGAGACCAGGGCGTACCTCCGCGGGCTCCCGGCGCCCAGGGTGAGGACGCTGTGGCTCTCCCACTCTGGGAATCCCGCGCGGGCGCGCAACGCGGGGATCGCGGTTGCCGCGGGCCGATATCTGGCATTCCTGGACTCCGACGACGTCTGGGCGCCGACGAAGCTCGAGAAGCAGACCAAGGCCATGGCCGCGCACGCCGGCCGCGGCTGGAGTTACACGGGGTGCGATCGCATCGACGAGGACGGTCGACCGCTGGACCGCGTGCCCACTTCGAAACGACCGACGCCCGACGGCTGGATCCTGGAGCCCTTGCTCACGCTCGAGCTCTCCATCGCCATGCCGACGGTCGTCGCCGAGCGCACGCTGGTGACGCGGATTCGAGGTTTCGACGAGCGGCAGCGCTTCGGGGAGTTTCATGACTTCTGCGTGCGGCTCGCGATGCGCAGCGAGGTGGTGTCGCTCGGCGAGGCTCTGTGCTCGGTTCGCAGTCATCGCCAGCACTACAGCGGCGATCGGATCGCCGCCCGGGAAAGTTGGGACGACCTTTATCGCAAGATGGCGGCTTTAGCTCCCAATGACCGGGTCCGGTCACGCTGCCGCCGGCTGCGAGCGGACGCGTCGCTTGACCTGGCCAGTCTCAGGGAACGCAACGGGGACTATCGCGGCGTCTGGCGGACGCTGGCGAAGGCGTCGGCGTTCTCCTGGCGTTACCCCGGTTGGTGGTTGGGGGCGCTGAAGAGGATCGCCCGCCCCGTCGTCCCCGTGGCGGTGATAAAGGCGTACAAGCGGCGACGAAGCGCGAGCGCGATATGAATCGCATCTCGGGGACTCATGCCCGGCTTCTCCGCTCATCGGCGCGCGGTGGCCGTCTGGGGGCTGCGACCCATGGCGCAGACAGGTGCTTACACTTCTATCGGGCGGCGCCAGACCATGGCCGCGCTGGTCGGTGACGTGAGCGCGCTCGCCGGAGCCGTGGCGCTGATCGCCGTCCTGGCTTTCGTCTTCCGGATGCGGCGATATGGCTCCTGGATTCGCAGCCCGCGGCATCGCGATGACAGATTGGTATTTCGGGGGCGGGATGAAGGGCTGCCCTTGTCGCTGGGGCCCGACGGATTGAATGTTCCACCCGGGCTCGAGCGGCAGGGTCAAACCGCCCTCATGCGCTTGCGCCTTCGGGTAAGGCCGATCGGATGGTTGGTGGATCCGTTCATCGAGATCCAAGACGCACGCGGCACCTACCGGCAGTACTTCGAGCGGGGCGTGCGCGGTCTCAGGTACTTGGACCTCTCACCGGCGTTTCGGGCGGAGGCCGGACCGCTCCCGCGCCGCATCGGCCTGCGCGGCAGAGGGCTCCGCTGGGCGCCCGAGGCGTCGCTCTGGCTGTTTGCTCCGGCGGCTGTCGACGGCGCCGGGGTCTTCGTCCTGGCGCCGCACCCGGACGACGCGGAGATTGCGGCGTTCGGGATGTACGAGAACCGGTCATCGTGGGTGGTGACCGTGACCGCGGGCGAGAAGGGCGTGGCCGATCTCGCACCGGTCGTGCCCACCGACGAGGCCGCGCGCTGGCAGGCCTTCCTTCGTGTTCAGGACAGCCTGACCGTCCCTCAGCTCGGCAACGTGCCGCCCGAACGTTGCGTGAACCTGGTCTATCCTGACGGCCGACTCGAAGCGATGTTCCGCGACCCTGGGAAAAGGAACCGGCTGGCCTGCGAGGAGACTCTGCCGCGTTCCAGGCTGCGCGCCCGGAACCGGCTCGAGGCGTTCCAGCGCTGCGGCCCGGATTGCAGCTGGAGCGATCTCGTCTCGGACCTGCGTTCGCTGCTGGCGCGCGCACGCCCGGACATCGTGATCTGTCCCCATCCGGCGCTGGAAATCCACGGCGATCATGTCTTCGCCACGGTGGCCGTCGCTCAGGCCTTGCGCGATCTGCCGGACCAGCCCCGGTCCGTGTTCCTGTATGCCGTCCACAATCAGGGCGCGCCGACATTCCCCTTCGGACCGTCGGACGCGCTGGTCGGGTTGCCTCCCTGGCGACGTGAAGGGTGGATCGCCGAGGCGCTCTATTCTCACCTGCTGACGGCCGATGCGCGGCGAGCAAAGTACTTCGCGGTCGAGGCCATGCACGACGTACGCGCCCACGGGCAGGGCGCGCCCCGCCGCCCTCTTGAGCTCGTGAGGGCCATCCGCCGGGAGGTCGGGGCGTACCTCGCGGGGTTGGGCCTTCATCCGACGACGCTGCTGCGGCGGGCGCCGCGACCCAATGAAATGTACTTCGTGGTGTCGCCGGAGGCCCTGTTCGAGCTCGTCGAGCGCGTGCTCAGCGAGTCAGGATGCCCGTCTGCTCCAGATATTGCACGACGAGGTCCACCGATTGAACCACCGGAAGGCGATCGGTCCTGAGGTGGATCTGCGGGCGCTCCGGCGGCTCATAGGGGGCCGAGACGCCGGTGAACTCAGGGAGCTCCCCCGAAAGGGCGCGCAGGTACAGGCCCTTCGGATCGCGGCGGACGCACTCGTCGAGTGGGCAATCCACGAACACCTCGATGAACGGCGCTGGCACGGCCGCCGCGCCCGCGGTCGCACGCTCGCGCCGATAGGGGGAGATGAAGGAGGCGATCACGACCAGACCGGCGTCGGCCAACACCGCCGCCAGTTCACCCACCCGGCGCAGGTTCTCGGACCGGTCCTCGGGCGAAAACCCGAGATCTCGGCACAGGCCGCGGCGCAGGTCGTCTCCGTCGAGCCCGTAGACCTGTACGCCTCGCGCGAACAGAGCTGCTTCGACGCCTCTGGCGATCGTGGATTTCCCTGCCGCCGACAACCCAGTCAGCCACACGACAGCGCTGCGATGGCCATTCCTGCGCTGTCGCTCCTCGCTCTCGACGGCGGCGATGGCTCTGGTCATTGGGAACGAATCCGTCTCAGACCATCGCCAATCCGGCTGCGAGCGTGCCCCGGAAGCCCACGCGCGAGGACGGTTATCCGACGGACGAGCGGGAGCGTCGCGACATCGTATCCGAGCGCGCGGGCGGCCGCGGCCGCGACCGCCTGGACGATCTCGGTCACGTCCGTGGTCAGGTCCGGCTTGGACCGCGGTGCGACGATGACACCGGCGGCGCCGCGTTCGAACGAGGAGTTGGATCGGACCGGTTGGCCGAGTACCGTCGGCGTGCCGAGCGCCGGGCTGCCGGCGATAGCCAGATGTGCGAGGACGAGTTCCATCACCGCTTGCGGCTCCCGCGTCAGGTCCTCGTAGCGAATGACCAGGTAGCGACCGGACCACAGCCGGCGGTTCCTGATGGCGAGCCGGAGCGAGCGCCGGATCGATCGAACATGGCTGAAGCAGCTCGGCGGACCCGGGCGCCCGCTTCCTGGGGAACGGTAAGCCTCAACCACGGAGGCCAACGTCATGAAGGGGTCCCGAACCAATTGGATGAAGCGCGCTTCGGGAAAGGTGCGGGCCAGCCTGTCCACGTACCGTTCGTTGAGCGGGGTCTTCTCGGCCCACATCGTCGGTTTGGCCCCCGGTGAAACGACGTCGCCAAAAGCAGCGACCAGAGCCATCAGCAGCGCGAACGGGGAACGCCCCGGCCAGGCAGCGAGCAGCGCCGCCTGCCAGCCCAACAAACGTCGCGCGAAGCAAAGAGAAGGGTTGTCATCGGCGCTGCTCCGCCCGAGCAAGAAATGTGGTTCGAAGTTGGGATCGACAAGACGGGAGATCCACTCGGCGGTGAAGCGGTCGGTGTCCCGCGGGGAGGCGTCGCTGCGGGCGGCATAGCGCAACATGGTGAGGTACGTCCCCTCGTTTGGCAGGACGCGGATCGCCGGGTGGCCATCGAGGAGGTCGAGCAGGAGGGTCGTGCCCGTGCGGTGGTGCCCACAAACGAACACGGGGCGATCGAGCCACTCCAGAGCACGCCCGCACTCGGCGGGCGTGGGCGAGAGCGCGCCCAGGCGCCGGGCCTCGGCTACGACGGCCACGGCGTAGGCAGCGATCTCGCGAAGCAGGCGAGGGCGATCGGGCGAGACGCCTCCGCGCGGAAGGACGCTCGCAATCGCGTCTTCCATCGCCATCCAGTCGGAAGCGTCGCCTTCGACCATGCGCGCGGAATGATAGCGCGGCGACGGGGTTGGGTGGGGGCCGTGCTGGCTACCATGTCCATCCGCATGAAACTGCACAGGAACATGCGGACTAGGTCCTGCCTGATTGGCTACCCCGAGCGTAGTCGAAGTTGCGGATGAAACTCCTCTGTCACATCGTCGGCTGGCCTCGGTCGACGGCGGGAGCGGCAGGCAAGTCAAGCGACGGATCGGCGTAAGGACGTAACCGTCCGACTCGCGACGTCTGGCGGTGATTGGGCGCGGGATGCACCCTCGC
>CAYUFS010000119.1:0-7104 GCA_964443975.1 uncultured Myxococcales bacterium
CCATCGGCGACCTGGACTGCAACGGCACCGAGTCGAACTTCAAGCGCCTGGGCGCTGTCGACGCGAACGGCGACGTCTCGGGCAGCAAGATTCCGATCGTCACCAACGAGCTCGAGTAATCAAGCACGGAGCCGGCGAAGCCGCGCCTCCCTGATCGGAGCTGTAGCTGACCTTACGCCGTCGAATCTCCGGATTCGGCGGCGTTTTGCTATTCGCCCTCAGGCCTTGGACAGCTCGCGCTTCGTGACGTCTTCGTGGTGGAAGGGGGCGAACAGCGTGGCCAGCAGCGAGGGGGCCGCTGCGATGAGGACGACCACGAAGAACCACTGGTAGCCGAGCGCCTTCTGAATGTAACCGCTGACCGCGCCCGTGGTCATCATGCACGCGCCCATCAGCGCCGTGGCGAACGTGTAGTGCGCGGTCTTGTACGGCCCCGGCGCGATCTGCTGCATCATGTAGATCATGTGGCCAACCGCGCCGATGCCCCAGCCGAGTTGCTCGATGGTGACGATCACGGTGATGAGCACCATGTTCGTCGGCATCGTCTGACTCAGGAACAAGAACGTCACGTTGGGCACGTTGATGCACAGGCAAAGAAAGAGCAGCGTCTTCTTGAGCCCGGAGCGCGAGACGATCCAGCCCCCGACGAGCGAGCCGATGATGAACGCGCCCGTGCCGAACGTGCCGTACACGCCCCCGATCGCCTGGTTGGAGAGGCCCAGCCCGTGGTTGGCCCGGCTGTCGATGAGGAACAGCGGACCCATCTTGTCGAGCAGCCCGTAGCCGAAGCGATAGAAGAACGCGAACGCTACCAGCCGGAGCACGTCGCGCTTCTTGAAGAACGTGGCGAAGGCGTTCCCGTAGGTGCCCATCGCCTCGCCGAAGCTCTTCGGCGCGCCAGGGGCCTTCGCCCCGGGGGGAAGAATGCGGCTGTGATAGACGCCGGCCAGGAAGACCGCCGCCCCCATCGCGAGCATGATGATCATCCAGGCCGTCGCATAGCTCTGGGTGCTGTCCTTCAGCACGCCGCTGACGGCCACGAACGGCCCCTTGGCGAGCAGCGCACCGCCGTTCCAGCACATGCTCTGGAACCCGAGGTACTTGGCTTGGTCCTTCGGCGCCAGCGTCGTCACGTACACACCGTCCGTGCCGATGTCCTGCGTGGCCCCCAAGACGGCCGTGATCGCGATCAGCGTCAGCACGGGACCGATCCAGGTCGTGCCCGGGAGCTTCAGCCCGAACGCGACCCCCGCCAGCGCCGCGGCGATCGCGAATTGCATGAGGACAACGAAGAACTTCTTCGTGTTGTACAGCTCCAGCGCCGGGGCCCACAGGAACTTGAAGGTGTACGGGAAGCCGAGGATGCTCGACCAGAACGCAGCCTGGTCGTTCGGCATGCCCATGTTCTTGAACATGATGTTCGCGACGCTTCCCACCGTCACGTACACGAGGCCCATGGCCAGGTAGCTCGACGGGACCCACAAGAACGGGTTCTTGTAGGTCCCGGCGCGTTCGGCGGTCGCCGGCATCACCGCATCGTTCGCGAGCGCATCGATCGACGATCCCGGCATGGGGTCTCCGCCTTTCAGGAGTGGAGAGGGGGGCGCGTGAGTCTCCAACGAGCGATCAGCCTTTGCAGATGAAGCCGACGTTGTCGACGAAGATATCGTAGTCGGCGCCCTGCACGTTCACCTGCCACTGCATGCCGTAGATCTTCGACGGGTCGATGTGGGCCCGGCGCGGGGCGCCCCAGCCCTCCATCTGCTTCATGTCGCGGAACGGGATCACGAAGCGCTGCCACGTCTCGCTCAGGTTCAGATCCGTGCCGAAGTCGTTGAAGCACTCGCTGCAGATCTTGCCGTCGGGGTCGGTGTTGACGTCCGGCACCTTGAGGCGAACCTTACCCGTCGAGGCGGCGCCGCGCTTGGCGAAGAAGGTAACGCCCTCGTACTTCGAGGCGTCGTACGCCTCCTTCGGGTCCTGGAAGTTCATGCCCAGCGCGCCGAACACGATGGCGGCCGTTCCGATCTTGCCCTTCACCTCGGCCGCGTACTTGGAGTTGTAGCCGCCCTCGGAAGGGGTGAACGTCCCGCCCGCCTCGCCGGCCTCGGGCCACACCGTCGAGCCGACCTTGTCCACGAACGTGTACCAGTAGCCGCCGCGGTTATCGACCACGTTGTTCTGGTTGTTGTTGTCCTCGAAGTCGTCGATCTGGCCGGTCGGGCCACATTCCTTCATCCCGCTGCCCTTCGGCCCTTCGGGAGGAGGCACGAGGCAACCGGAGGCGGCGGTGACGCCCGTGGCGATGGCGAACATGGACAGAAGCGCGTGTCTCTTCATGGATCTCTCCCAGGGGGGAAGGCGGTTAGACCACGGCGGGTTGATATCCGTTCCTGACGGAGATAGTCAATGTGGGTCTTCGTACCACACGAAGGCCGCTGCCGTGATCGGCCGTGCGTTCGCGCCGGCCTCGAGTTGAGTGGAGTCTCAACGCGGCGCCCGCGGCACAACATCCGCGCGACCGCCCGACCCACCGCCCGGCGCGACCTGACCGCCCGACCTTGACACACCCCGAGGAAAGGCCGACACTCCGGCCGCCTTTTGTGTTGCCTGTGCCGTGACGAATTCAAAAAGTTTTCCGTTTTCCCGCGCTGTCACGGTCACGTCGAGACTCCTCATGACGGACGCAAGCGCGCATGCCCCCGCGTCCTCCCTCCTCTCACCTCCCCTAGATGAAGGAAAAGAACGGATGAAACGTCCTGCACTCGCCACGGTCGCTCTGGTTCTGGGTGGAATGTCGGTGGGCGTCCCGGCGCGCGCCGCGGAGCCTGCGTCGCTGACGGCCACCACAGACACCGCCGCCGCCGCCCCGAGCCTCGCCGCGCCCGCGCCTGCCCCTGACGCGGCCAAGGCCCACGGCGGTGGCGCGGGGATCGGCCTGAATCCGAACACCCCGCAGCTCACGGGCGGCACGAACCTCAGCGCGCAAGAGGCCGAGTCGCTGACGCCGACGACGACCGCGGCCAGCGCCGATGAGTGGAAGTTCGATTTTCACGGGTACATGCGCGCGCCGCTGCGGGTCTCGTTCGGGCCCCCGTCGCCGACGTCGCAGCCGGCCAACACGGGACCGGGCTGCATGGCCGACCCCATGTGTACGGGGAGCATCGGGTCGGGAACGCAGTTGCACGGCTTCCCGCGCGTGCCAGGCGTCAACTACGTCACCTGGGACTATACGAACACCGTGCCGGGGCCATGGGCGCAGCTCAACTTCTCGTACGGCAACTCGCGCGCGATGATGACAATCATCGTCGACAGCTACTCGCAGACCTCGGCGGGCTACCGGAATCTGCAGGCGCAGCAGGGCATCGACCAGGCGTTCCTGACGCTGAACTTCCCCGAGGCCTTCGGTGATCGCGGCGGGCTGGTGCTGAACGCGGGCTCGTTCCAGAACCGCTATGGCACGGCCGGCAAGTACGACGGCGGCATGTACGAGACCTACCTGTTCGGGCGAACGCACGTCGCGGGCTTGACCGCGACCGCGAACGTGGACGCCACGCCGGAGATCGGCGTCACGGCGGAGGGGGGCGGCGGCTCGAAGATCGAGGTCATTCCGTTCATGAACAACCAGCTCTTCCAGGTGTTCAAGGGCGCGGCCAGCGGCCCCAATTCCAATTCTACTACCGGCGTCAATCAGGGCTTCGGCTACCAGAATTACCTCTCCGATCGCGACGCGGAGTACCTGCCGTACTCGGGCCCCGTGCCCCAGGGCTCGACGTTCCTGGTTCACGGCCACCTCGGCGCGTCCTACCGCAAGATGGTGACCCTCGGTTATCACTTCCTCTACACCTGGACGCCCGATGACAACTGGAGCGGCACGAAGCCCAACCCCGTCACCGGCATGATTCCCGGTGGTCTGCCCGGTGGCAATTCCCAGCAGCCGAATGTCTCGGACCACGTGCCGCGCTACTTCGGTCCCATCCAGGGCAGCATGCTGATCACGGGGGCTGACCTTCGCTTGAGCCTGGGCGCGTTCGGTGACGGTTACATCGGCTACGCCTACATCAACGCGAAGAACATCAACGCGCTCGCGGACGCCGTCGAGGTGCAGCACTCGTTCGGCGGCTGGCAGTTCAAGGAGAACTTCTTCGGCGTGGGCTTCAACCCGCAGACCGGCGAGTACCGCGGCCCCGAGAACGAGACCGGCACCGTGCAGACCATCGAGGGGCAGTACACGCTGTCGTTCGGCGCGCTGGCGCGCTATCCCGCGGCGTTCTGGGGCCAGGGACCGGATCTGGCGGTGACGGCGTTTGGAATGCTGTCGATGGTCAATTCGCCCGCCCCCTATGAGGCCCCGAGCTCGGCAGGCGGCGCCAACACCAGCTGCAGCGGACCCGTGGCGCCGAACGGCGGCTACGGCTGCTGGAACATCAAGACGAAGAAACTGAAGTTCGGCGCCGACGTCGCCTATACGCCCCTCGCGGTGCTGGGCTTTGGCCTGCGCTACGACAACGTCCAGCCGGATCTGGACGCGGCGTTCGGCGGCAGCCACGAGAACTTCCAGGTCATCACGCCTCGCGTGGTGATCAAGACCGCGTTCGTGACCCACGAGGCCATCACGTTCCAGTACCAGCGGTACATCCTCAGCAGCCAGGCCTATCCCATCTACCCGAACCAGTGGGTCCCGAAGGCCGACGCGAACCTGTTCGCGGTCTCGGCCACGATGTGGTGGTAGCGCGAGAGGCGTGTCGAAGTGCCTCGGCCCGTGCCGGCTTCATTGCTGGGCGGGCCGTTCCCGATCAGGGGTCGGTCGCCGTTAGTGTCACGTGCGCGTGTTGATTCCAGCCAAGGAGCAGATTCTCGAATGATGTGCCGTGCAGGTCGCTGTCTGATGGTCTTGACGCTGGCCGTGGGGGCCTGTGCTGCCACGCCCCCCGACGGGAACGGAACCGCCAGCGGCGGGAGCCACGCCAGCAGCGGGGGAAGCACGGGCACCGGTGGCGCGAAGGGGAGCGGCGGCGCGACGGGCACGGGTGGAAGCGGCACGAGCGCCGGCAGCTGCACGCCAGGCAAGGTTCCGGCCGGGACGTTGTTCAGCCCGTTCGATGCCATGCCCGTGACGACGCAGGCGCCCGATGGCCGCGAGTATTTTCTGCAAGTGAATGAGTGGAACAACACGGCCGCCCAGACGATGACCTACGGGGGCAACTTCTTCTTCAAGATGACCCGGCAGGACGCCAAGGTCGCGACGACGGGGGCGCCGGCCGGGTACCCGTCGCACTTCATCGGCTCGAACGCGGGCCACGTGACCGTGAGGAGCAACCTGCCCAAGGCCGTGACCGCGCTCACGACCATCCCGACCTCGTGGACCTGGAACGACGCCGGGACGCTGGCCGATCCCACGAACAACAGCTACAACGTCGCCTACGACGTCTGGTTCAGCACGTCGTCGGCGGGAGATTCTGGCTCGCCCTCGGGGGGATTCTTGATGGTCTGGTATCACAAGCCGAGCGACGCTCAGCCGGTCGGCAGCCGAATGTTCTCGAGCGTGACCATCGCGGGCGTGCCGGGCTTCTGGGACGTCTGGATCGGTCCGAACGCGGGGAAGCAGGTCATCTCGTACGTGAGCCAGCAGGACCTCAAGAGCTTCTCGTACGACCTCAACAACTTCATCCAGGACGCGGTGAAGAACCGCCCCAATACCATTCAGAGCAGCTGGTACCTGACGAACGTGTTCGCCGGGTTCGAGATCTGGAGGGGCGGCCTCAACCTCGAATCGACCAGCTTCTGCGTGGTCGTAAACTGAGGGCGGCGCCCTTGCTGCAGACTTGACAGGTCGAAACGACTGCCGATACTTCGGAACTTCATTGGGCACGGCCCCGATTTCCCCTAACCGTCTGGGTGGCCGTTCATCTCCCAGATCTCAAAAATGCAGGATGCGAGGCCTCGAACATGAAAAGACTCGGTAACAATTTGCTTCTCGGTTTGCTCGGCGCGGCGGCGCTCGCGGGCTGTGGCTCGTCGTCGGTGAATCACGGCACGGGCGGCACGAGCGGTGGCGGGACCGGCGGCTCCGGCACTGGAAACGTGACGGAGGTGCTCATCACCCCGGACAACACCGGCTGGGTCGACATGGCCGCCGACGGCAACACCCTCGGGATTCAGGGCGCCTGGTACGGCTACGGCGACCAGTACGGCGAGATGTGCGCGGACCCGAAGTACAGCGGAATGAAGTGCAACGATCCGGCGGTGGGCAATCATCCGACGGGAGACTGTTCGAAGATCAACACACCGACCGTGCCGGCGGGCTCGGACGGCTTCCCGCCGATGTCTGGGAAGGGCATGTGCACCTCGGGAACGGTGGCCAAGGTGGCGAACATCATCAACGCTGCCGTCGGCGCGGTCGGCACCCCCGACTACAGCAACGTCTGGGGCGCGGGCATCGGCCTCGATCTCGCCGCGGCGAAGGCGGCGTCAGCCTGTGACACGAAGGGAACGTTCCCGGCCACGGACAAGCACGTCATCGGAATCAAGTTCGACATCGACATGGTTCCGGCCGTGGGCTTGCGGGTCGAGTTCCCGATCCCCGCTACCGACGGCACCAAGAACGGCTCGGACTACTGGGGCGGCGACGCGAGCTATACGAACTCGCCGGTCATGATGGGAACCAACACCATCTACTTCGCGGATCCGACCACGCTGGCCTCGATGACGCCCCCGCTGAAGGGCGTCACCCCTCCGGGGTCCGCGCCGACGGTGCCGTTCGACGCGAACAAGATCGAGTCGGTCCAGTTCCACGTCCCGGCCGGCACGTCGTCCGCGTATCCTGCGCCGTACAGCTTCTGCATCAACAACCTGAAGTTCCTGGTCCAGCAGTAAGAGAGCGGGTTCGGTTTCTCGGCCCGTCACCGCGGTAAGCGCCGCGGTGACGGGCCGTTTTCATTTTGCGTGCCACGCAGGCCAGCAACAACGCCGGCCGGCCTCGGGCAGCCTCGGGCGTTCGTCAGGAGTCGGATCTGCACCTCGCCTCGTCACATCGCCGCTGCTTGGTTCTAAGCGGGGCGGCGTTGCGCTCGCTGCGCGGGTCCTGCCGCTGCGGGACTCCTC
>CAYUFS010000120.1:0-6826 GCA_964443975.1 uncultured Myxococcales bacterium
CGAGCTCGCGGGTCCAGCCATCGGTGACGCCCTTGACCATGTTGGCCAGGTGCGCCCGCATCAGGCCGTGCTTCGCTCGATTTTCGCGGGAGTCGTCGGCGCGCTCGACGGTGAGCTTGCCAGCCTCGACCTTGAAGCTGACGCCGGAGGGCATGGCCCGGCTGAGCTCGCCCTTCGGCCCCTTGACCGAGACCTTGCCGGGGCTCGGCGACACGGTGACGCCCTTCGGCAAGGGCAATGGCTTTCGTCCGATCCTCGACATCACCACACCTCGCAGAGGAGCTCGCCGCCCACGCCGGCCTTGCGGGCGGCGCGATCGGTCATCAGGCCCCGGGAGGTGGAGAGGATGGCGATGCCAAGGCCGGAGCGGACCTTGGGGATCTGATCCTTCGCCACGTAGGTGCGCTGCCCGGGGCGGGAGCGGCGGCGCATCTCGGTGATGGCGTTCTTGCGCGGGTCGGCCCAGCGCAGGCGCACCACCAGCTCGGGGAAGGTGCCCGTCTCCCTGACGTCGTAGCCGTTGATGAAGCCCTCGTCCTTCAGCACGTCCGCTATGCGGACCTTGAGCTTTGACGAAGGCGCCACCACCTCGGCGTGCCGAGCCATGATGGCGTTGCGAATTCGCGCGAGAAAATCTGCAATCGGGTCAGTCATGTTTCCTCACCTACCAGCTCGATTTGATGACGCCCGGGATGTCGCCCCGCAAGGCGAGCCCACGAAAACAGATGCGGCACATTTCGAACTTTCGCAAAAATGCGCGCGAACGCCCACACTGCTTGCATCGATTCCGGTGACGAACCCGCCACTTCGGCGGCTTACGGTGCATGTCGACGGTTTTTGCCATGATTACGTCCTGAACGGCATTCCCAGGTGGCGCAGCAACGCGCGACCCTGCTCGTCGGTGCGAGCATTGGTGGTGAAAGTGATGTTCATACCCTTCGGCTTGTCCATCCGCTCGTAGTTGATCTCCGGGAAAATGATGTCCTCGCGAACGCCGAGCGTGTAGTTGCCGCGACCGTCGAACGCCTTGGGGGAGACGCCCTTGAAGTCGCGCACCCGCGGCAGCGCGAAGTTGACCAGGCGATCGACGAACTCGTACATCTGATCGCGCCGCAACGTCACCATGACGCCGATCTTCTGGCCCGCGCGTAGCTTGAAGATGGCGATGGACTTCTTCGCCTTCGTCACCACTGGCTTCTGCCCGGTGATCGCCGCCAGCTCCTCCACCGCCGTATCGAGCAGCTTGGGGTTGGTGACCGCCTCGCCGAGGCCCATGTTGATGGTGACCTTGTCGAGGCGCGGGACCTCCATCACGTTGCTGAAGCTGAACTCCTGCTTCAGCTTCGCGCGGATCTCCGTGTCGTAGAGCTTGCGGAGCCGCGACGGGCCGTCGCGACGGACCCGGTCCTCGGCGACGGCCGCCACGCTGCCGCTGCCGCGCTTGCCGCCACCCTTGGCCTTCGATTCGGCGCGCGCCGCCTTCTTCTTCGCCGCCTCGGCTTCCTGCTCGGGCGTCAGCGCCGGGCGCTTCTTGTCGGTTTTGTCAGTTGTCTCGGCCATGTCGTCTTCCCGTCTGCGCTGCCATTACTTGTTACGACGTCTCGAAGGCGGTGCCGCACTTCACGCACACGCGCCGCTTCTTCTGATTGCCGTCGAGCTCGTGCTTCGCCCGGCGCGGCGCGCTGCACTTGGCGCACCACAGGGCCACGTTCGACGCCGGCAAGCCGGCTTCCTTCTCCACGATGCCGCCGCGCGGGCTCCGTTGCGTCGGCTTGGTGTGCCGCTTGACCATGTTGATCCGTTCGACCAACACTCGGTTCTTCGCGGTCGCCAGGCGAAGAACGCGACCGCGCTTGCCCTTCTCCTTGCCGGCGACGACGACGACCTGATCGCCCTTGCGAACGTGCATCACAGAACCTCCGGAGCGAGCGAGATGATCTTCATGAACTTCTTGGCCCGCAGCTCGCGCGCGACGGGCCCGAAGATGCGGGTTCCGATCGGCTCGTTGTCCTTGTCCACCAGCACCGCCGAGTTCACGTCGAAGCGGATGTACGAGCCGTCTTGCCGCGAGACCTCCTTGCGGGTGCGAACGATGACGGCCTTGGCCACGTCACCCTTCTTCACCTTGGCGTTGGGGATCGCCTCCTTGATGGAAACCACGATCACGTCGCCGAGCGACGCGTACTTGCGCTTGGTGCCGCCCAAGACGCGGATGCACATCAGCTTCTTCGCGCCCGAGTTGTCGGCCACGTCGAGAGTTGTCGTCGTCTGAACCATATTCGTCCGTGAGGTTGGGAGCCGAAGTTCCCGCTCACGCCTCCTGGGGGCGCTCGATCAGTTTTTCCACGCGCCAGCGCTTGTCGCGGGAAAGGGGGCGCGCCTCGACGATCAAGACGCGGTCGCCCACCTTGTACTCGTTCTTCTCGTCGTGAGCCTTGTACTTCTTCCGGCTCGTCATGAACTTGCCGTACTTGGCGTGGGACAGCCGGCGCTCGACCAGCACGACGCGCGTCTTCTGCATCTTGTCGCTGGTCACCACCCCCACCAGCTCTCGGCGGCGCGACACCGCGCGACCGCTCGCCTCTTGATTCGTTTCAGCCTCGGCCACGATTACTTCTCCTTACCGGATGGGACAGATGAGGGGGACGGGGACGCGGCGCCGCCGGCGGCGCGAAGCTTCTCGGAGAGGACGGTGTTCACCCGAGCGATGTCGCGGCGGGCGTGACGCAGCAACATGGTGTTCTCCAGCTGGTTCGTCACCTGCTTCATTCGGTGCTTGAAGATGTCCTCTTGCAACTTCTTCACGGTGCGACGGAGCTCGTCCGGCTCGTTGCCCCGCAGGTCCTTGGCGGTGAGCTGGCTCATAGGATTTGCTCCCGAGCGACAACGCGGGTCTGAACCGAGAGCTTGTGCTCCGCGAGGTGAAACGCCTGGCGCGCCAGCGTCTCGTCGACGCCCTCGAGCTCGTACATCACGCGCCCGGGGCGAACCACGGCCACCCATTCCTCCGGGTTGCCCTTGCCCTTACCCATGCGGGTCTCGGCCGGCTTCTTCGACAGCGGCTTGTCGGGGAAGATACGGATGTACAGCTTTCCGCCGCGCTTCACGTGACGCGAGATCGCGATACGGGCCGCCTCGATCTGGCGCGACGTCACGAAGCCACAAGACAGCGCCTGCAGGCCGTACTCCCCGAACGCGACCGTGGTCGCGCCCTTGGACTGGCCGCGCATCTTGCCCTTCATTTGCTTGCGCCATTTGACTTTCTTGGGAGCGAGCATCGTTCGTCAGCCTTTCTACGCGAGCTTTTGACCGCGCTGAGGAAGCACCTCGCCGCGGAAGATCCAGCATTTGACGCCGATGGCGCCGTAAGTCGTGTGCGCCTCGGTGAACCCGTACTCGATGTCGGCCCGCAGCGTGTGCAGCGGCACGCGACCCTCGTGGTACCACTCGTAGCGCGCCATCTCGGCGCCGCCCAGGCGGCCAGAGCAGGCGAGGCGGATACCCTTCGCGCCGAACTTCATGGCGGTCTGCACGGCCTTCTTCATGGCGCGCCGGAACGCCACCCGGCGCTCGAGCTGCGTGGCGACGTTCTCCGCCACGAGCTGGGCGTTGGTCTCGGCCTTCCGGACCTCCTGGATGTTCAGGAACACCTCGTTCGTGGTCAGCGCCTGGACCTCCTTCTTCAAGGTCTCGACGCCGGCGCCGCGCTTCCCGATGACGATACCGGGGCGGGCGGTGAAGATGTTGATCTTGACCTTGTTGGCGGCGCGCTCGACCTCGACCGCCGAGACGCCGGCGTGCCCGAGCTTCTCCTTGACGAACTTCTTCAGCCGCACGTCCTCGTGCAACCACTTCGCGAAGTCCTTCTCGGAGTACCACTTCGAGGTCCAGCCGCGGATCACGCCGAGGCGAAAGCCTACCGGATGTGTCTTCTGTCCCATGTCTTCGACCTTTTCCTTGGGTTCCTAAGAGGCCACGTCGACGACAACGGTGACGTGCGAGGTCCGCTTGTTGATTCGGTTGGACCGCCCCATCGAACGGGGCATGAAGCGCTTCTGCACCGGACCGCAGTCGATGGCGACCTGGGTCACCACCAGCGTGTCGGCGTCGGCCTTGTCGTTCTCCGATGCGTTCGCGATTGCGGACCCGAGCACCTTGTGGAGCATGTCGGCGGCCTTGCGGCGCTGGGCGCGAAGGATCGACAGCGCCTCGGCCACGGGCCGGCCGCGGATCATGTCCGCCACGACGCGGACCTTGCGGGGGGACTCACGAAAACCTCTCAAAACGGCGCGTGCCATGGGGTAAGTCCTTTCCTACTTCTTCGCCGGGGCGGCGGGGGCCGCGCCGGGACCGCTGGCGGCCTTGCGATCGCCCGAGTGCCCGTGGAACGTCCGGGTGGGCGAGAACTCGCCCAGCTTGTGGCCGACCATGTTCTCGTTGACGAACACGGGCACGAACTTCTTGCCGTTGTGAACCGCGAAGGTCAGGCCCACCATCTCGGGGATGATGGTCGAACGGCGCGACCAGGTCTTGAGGACCTTCTTCGACTTCTGCCGCTGCATGTCGACCACCTTCTTCATCAGGTGGGCATCCACGAACGGACCTTTCTTTATTGAACGAGCCATGGGTTCCCTCTCGCGCTTTCGTTACGACTTTTTGCCGCGGCGCTTGACGATCATGCGATCGGTCCGCTGGTTTTCACGGGTCTTGAGGCCCTTCGAGAGCTGGCCCCAGGGAGAACAAGGGTGGCGACCACCCGACGAACGACCCTCGCCGCCGCCCATGGGGTGATCGACGGGGTTCATGGTGACGCCGCGGTTGTGAGGACGGCGGCCGCGCCAACGGGTGCGCCCGGCCTTGCCGACGTGGACGCTGCCGTGCTCGATGTTGCCGACCTGACCGATGGTGGCCCGGCAATCGAGGTGGACGCGGCGAACCTCGCCCGACGGCAGCCGCACCTGGCCCCAGTCGCCCTCCTTGGCCATCAGCTGCGCGCCGACGCCCGCCGAGCGGCAGAGCTGGGCACCGCCGTTGATCTTCATCTCGATGTTGTGAATCGTGGTACCGAGCGGAACGAAGCGGATGGGCAAGTTGTTGCCAGGCTTGATGTCCGCGTGACGGGACGACGAGACCTTGTCGCCGACCTTCAACCCGTCGGGGGCCAGGATGTAGCGCTTCTCTCCGTCCTCGTAGTGCAGGAGCGCGAGGCGCGCCGTCCGGTTCGGGTCGTACTCGATGCTCGCCACCAGGGCCGGCACGCCGATCTTGTTGCGCTTGAAGTCGACGATGCGGAAGCGGCGCTTGTGGCCGCCGCCCCGGAAGCGCGAGGTGATGCGACCGTTGTTGTTGCGGCCACCCGAGCTGCTGGTCTTCTCGGTGAGCGCGCGGACCGGCTCGTTCCCCTTGGTCAGCTCGGAGAAGTCCGGCGAGACGCGACCGCGGCTACCCGGCGTGATGGGATTGTGTTGCCTGAGGCCCATGATCGTTTACACCCCTTCGAAGAATTCGACGTTTTGGCCGGCGGCGAGCGTGACGATCGCCTTCTTCCAGTGCGACGTGCGCCCGACGAATCGGCCCACGCGCTTCTCCTTGCCGCGCACGACGCTGGTGCGGACGTCGATGACGTCGACGTTCCACAGCTTCTGGACGGCGTGGCGGATCTCCACCTTGTTCGCGTCGCGGGCGACCTCGAACAGCAACTGCGACTTGATGGTGTCCGGATCGAGCTCGTCGCCCGCCTGGCCACCGGTCTCCTTCAGACGGGTCCCCTTCTCGGTCAGAAGCGGGCGCTTGATGATCTCTTCTGGTGAACGCATCGATCGCTCCTTCGCTCCTTATGCCGCTTCGGGGGCCGTCGCCTGGACGCGCGCCTCGATGGCGCGGACGGCGCCCTCGGTCATGATCAGGCCCTCGTGATCGAGGATGTCGTACACGTTCAACCCCTCGGGGGCGATATACTTCGACAGCGGCAGGTTCCGCGCCGACTTCGACAGCTGGACGTTCTCCTTGCCATCGACGACCACGGCGGAGGGAATGCCCAGCGCCTTCAGGATGCCCACGAGGCGCTTCGTCTTCGGCGCATCGAACGGCAGCTTGTCCAGCACGACCAGCTTCTTCTCCTGGACGCGCAGGGAGAGCGCCGACGCGAGGGCCGCCCGGCGGACCTTCTTCGGCACGGTGTAGGAGTAGTCGCGGGGATGCGGCCCGAAGACCTTGCCGCCGCCGACGTAGTTGGGAGCGCGGGTCGAGCCCTGGCGCGCGCTGCCCGTCCCCTTCTGCTTGTACGGCTTCTTGCCGCCGCCGCGCACGTGCTCGCGCGTCTTCGTCGCGTGGGTACCGGCGCGCTTCGCCGCACGCTGCGCGTTCACCACCTCCCACAGGAGGTAGTCTTTCACCGGCGCTCCGAAGACGGCGTCGGCGAGCTCGATGTTGCCCACCTTCTGGCCTTCGATGTTCATGAGGTCGATTTGCATGGCGATCTCTTTCGGGAGCTTTTGAGTCGTCTCGGGCGGGGGCTCAGGTCTTGATCTCGACGTCGACACCCGCCGACAGGTCCAGCTTCATCAGCGCGTCCAGCGTCTGCTGCGTGGGGTCCAGGATGTCGAGCAGGCGCTTGTGCGTGCGAATCTCGAACTGCTCGCGTGACTTCTTGTCGACGTGAGGAGAGCGCAGCACGGTGAACTTGTTGATCTTGGTCGGCAGCGGCACGGGGCCAGCGATGTTCGCGCCGGTCCGCTTCGCCGTATCGACGATCTCGCCCGCCGACTGGTCCAGCAGCCGGTGGTCATATGCCTTCAATCGAATTCGAATCTTCGGTGTCATGTGG
>CAYUFS010000121.1:0-6543 GCA_964443975.1 uncultured Myxococcales bacterium
CTCAGCGCGGGATGAAGCGGCCCGCGGCGGCCTCGAGTCTCCTGAAGTCCTCGATCTGCACGAGGAACACCGGCACGATCTCGGGATCGAACTGCGCCCCGGAGCAGCGCTCGAGCTCACCACAGGCGATTTCGTGCGGGAGGGCCTTGCGATAGGCGCGGTCCGACGTCATGGCGTCGTAGGCGTCCGCGATGGCGACGATGCGGCCAATCAACGGGATGTGGTCCGACATGAGGCCCTGGGGATAGCCGGAGCCGTCCCATGCCTCGTGGTGGCAATAGCAACCGGGCACGATGTCGCGCATGAAGGGGATCGGCTCGAGGATCCGCTTGCCCTTCGCCGGGTGCGAACGAAACATGGCCAGCTCCTCGGGCGTCAGCTTGCCGGGCTTGTTCAGCTTGTCGTTTCGGATGCCGATCTTGCCGACGTCGTGCATCAGGCCCACCTTGACCACGGTCGCGATGTCGGGCTCGGACAGCCGCAGCCCGATGGCGATCAGGCGCGCATAGAGCGAGACGCGTTCGGAGTGGCCGCGCGTGTAGCGATCCGACTCCTCGAGGGCGTGCGCGAAGCCGATGATGGTCTGCTGGAAGTTCTCCTCGAGCGAGACGTTCGCGGCGGTGAGATCCTTGTTCGCGTCGACCAGGTTCTCGTAGAGGCGCGCGTTCTCGATCGAGACCGCGGCCCGGCTGCCGAGGACGTACAGCATCTTGCGCTGGCCCTCGCTGAACTTCGCGCCGCGGGTGTAGCTGTAGACGTTGAGCATGCCGATGATCCGACCCTTCAGCTTGAGGGGGATCGAGCAGAAGCTGACGAGCTGCTGCGACACCGCCGCGAGGGCCTGGTCCAGGTACTGGTTGGCGCGGCTGCCGTGGACCAGGAGCGGCCGGTCCTCGCGGAACACCGGGAGAACCTCGTCGAGGTTCAGCATGGGTGCCGCCGTGTCGGGAGCGAACCGTTCGGACACCTTTCGCATCCGCTCTGTGAACCGCCCCTCGCGGTGGGGGTCCTCCATCAGCAAGCTGACCACGTCTGCCCCCACCGCGTCGAGGGTCGCGTCGAGGACCAGATCGAGGACGGTGTCCACCGACAACGAGGTCGCGATCGCCTCGCTGATCCGGTAGATCGACAGCGCGTCCTTGAGGCGGATGTTCTCGTGCTGGAGGCGCTGGCGATCGAGCCCGCGTTGCACGATGTGGACGACCTCCTCGACCTTGAAGGGCTTGAGGATGTAGTCGTAGGCGCCGCGCTTCATCGCCTCGATGGCGGTCTCCACCGTGCCGAAGCCCGTCATGATGACGGTGAGGACGGGGATGCTCTCCTCGGCGATCTTCTGCACCAGCTCGAGGCCGCCCATCTTGGGCATCTTCAGATCCGAGATGACCAGGTTGTAGCTGGCCTTGCGCAGCTCCTCGATGGCTTGCGCGCCGTCTTCCACCGTGTGAACGACGTAGCCTTCTTCCTTCAGAAAGTCGGCCAGAATGTCGCGGATCACCTTCTCGTCGTCGACCACCAGGATGCGGGGGTTGTCTGGATGCAGGTTGTACGACAACGGCTCGGTCGCCTCGGCGGCCAGCTTCTCGGCCACCGCCTCGCGGACCGCGTCGTGCGAGCCGTGATTGATCGGACCGCTCAAGGGGCCACGCACTTCGACGGAGAAAGACTCGGGTCAGGCATCGCGAACCAAGCTCAGTCTAGCGCCCGGGCCGACGCCAGCCAAACCCGTTGGCCCGAGGTCGCGTGAGCACGGCGGGCGACGTCACCCTTTCGTCTTCTGATACTGCGTCTGCAAGTCGCGCCACTGCTGTTCCTTCTTCTTCGTGTCCTTCTCCTCGGAGGTGGCGTCCTTCTTCTCCGACTCCCAGTCCGAGTTCTTGCTCTTCCACTGGCTCTCGTAGTCGGAGACCTGGAAATCGCTGCTTGGCTTCATGCCTTTTTGTTGCGCCACCTTGGCCTTCTCCAGCTCGATCCGCGCCTTCGCCTCCTGGATGTGCGCCTCGGAGGCCACGCGGTTCTGCTTGAGCCACTCCTGCTTCTGTTCCAGCCATTCCAGCTTCGCCTCGGACACCTTCAGGCCCATGTCGGCGACGTCCTTGTTGTGGGCGGCGGCATTGGCCTGGTTCTCGTCGCGCGAGGCCTTGGCGCCCTCCTGTTCGGCGACGGCCTTCTCGATCTCCAGCCGCGCTTGCTCCTTCTCCTTGCTGGCGATATCCGTATCCCGATCCAGCGCCTCGAGCTGGCTCACCGCGGCGCGGTGCTCGCTGGTCGCGATCTCGAGCTCCTTGCCCGCCTCGAAGACGTTGGCCCGATCGCCGGGTGGAATGGCGTCCAGCGCCGCGTCGTCAATGGTGTACTTCAGGCCGCCCCCGCAGGCCGAGGTGGCGAGAGGGAGGAGGAGGGCAAGGGCGAGCGGCAGCAGACCCCCGCCGGTGATCCGGGCCGGGGCGCGCCTGAGACCGGGGACACGATTCATGAGGGACCTCCCGCCGGCCCCGAAGGCGCCGTCGTGGTTCGGATGGGGACGCTCGGCTCCCCGAGATTGGGGAACCAACCGAAGAATTCGCGAAGCCGCTCCTTGCGGGCCTCGTCGACGAAGTCGAAGTTCGTCCCACGATCGGTGACCTCCCAGAAGTCCTTCGAGGTGATCGAGAGGAGCTCGTCTCGGATCGATCGAAGGCGCTCGGTGGTCTCGAGGGACATGTCGGCGAAGATTTTTTTGGCGTGCTCGAGCATGCGGCGCAGCAGATAATACGCCGCGAGCTTGGCTTGCGCCTTCCGAATGCCTCGCAGGGCTCTTTCCTGGGTCGAGTCCTCGGCCTCCTTGTCGATGTCCAGGAAGGTCGCGAGGAGCCGATCGTGGACCGGCGAGGCCCCTTCGGCCGCCAGCTCGCAGAGCGTGCATAGGTCATAGGCGGCCGTCTCCGCCACGAAACCGAGGCCCATGCCCTGCGCCAGCTGCGCGTAGTACTTGAAGCGGCTGGCGATCTCGCCGAGGCGCTCGACGGCGTCGGGGCCCGGGGCGCGCAGCATGGCCTCGGCGAGCTGCCGGTATTGGTTCAATACGTTGTAGGCTGTCCTCACGTCTCGGGCGTTCAGCGCCGTGCGCAGATAGGTGTTCATGAACTTGACCGCGAGCGCGGCGACGGGGACGTCTCCGGCCGCCAGCGCCGCCTCGCCCACGTAGCGCGTCTCGATGGCCACCACGTGCGCCATCTCGGGCATGTCCTTCTGGGCCTCGCCGAACACGGCCCGAATCTGGCGCAATCCCTTCCACTCGAGCCACGTCCGTTCCCGGGCCAGGTCGTCGAGTGACACCGGCGCGAGCGCCACGAAATCCGGGTTGTCCCGCAGCGCGCTCCCGATGGCGAACCAGGCGGGCGGGAGGTGCCGCTTCTCGGGGAGGTACCTGACGAGGACCCCACGCAAGGCGCGGATGGCGTCGGAGGCGATGACCTTGTCCTTCTGCGCCAGCGCGTTCACCGCGATGTCGGCCAGTTGCTCCATGCTGGTCACCGTCTGACCTTGCCGGGTGGCCGTGTCCGCGGGGGAGCGCCCGTCGTCATGAAGGGCGTTGCGCAGCGTCTGCTGCCCAATTCGATCGATCACCTTCTGCGGATCGAGGAAGTCGAAGACGTAGGCGAAGTAGGGGATCAGGGCGAGCAGGCTGGCGGTCACGATCATGATCGTGACCACGACCGTGGCGGTGGGGACGTAGGCGCGGCTGACGGCCAGGCTGACCCACACGGCGTTGATGCACGAGACGACGAAGAAGCCCATGACGGCCAGGTTGGTCTTGTCCCGGAAGAACATGTCGGCCACGCGCGAGGTGTAGCGATTGGCGGCCAGTTGCACGACGATGGAGACGACCGTGATGGCGATGCCCAGCACGGCCGCGATGATCTGCGCCAGGCTGCCGAGGGCGTTCTGGAGGGTGTCTGGATCGAAGTCGAGCAGGCGCGCCATGGGGCCTTCGCCGGGCGCCGCGTGGCGGTGCAGGTAGAAGAAATCGAACAGCCAGGACGCGCCGAACACGAAGACCGAGATACTCGCGAGGAGCGCGAGCGTACCTAGCAATGTCCGGCGCCACCGGTTCCGATCCGAAACCATCCGGCCGGGATGATAACCTGCTTGGTCGCGGCCATGCTGTTAGCCATAGACGTTGGGAACACGAATATCGTCGTCGGGGTCTACGCTCTCGACGCTGGGGGCGGCGGCGCCGTGCCCGCGGGCGCCGTCGGCAAGGGAGGCAAGAATGGATTGCAGGCCCACTTCCGGCTCGACACGCGCCACAGCCGCACCAGCGACGAGTATGCGGCTCTGCTGGCGCCTCTCTTTCAGATGGCGAGCATCGCGTTCGCGGATGTCAGCGCGGTCATGATCTCGACCGTGGTGCCCGCGGCCCAGTTTCCGCTGCAGCGCTTCTCCGAGGACTACCTGCACCACGCGCCGCTGTGGGTCGGGCCCGGCATCAAGACGGGCATCTCCATCCTGTGCGACAACCCCCGCGAGGTCGGGGCCGATCGCATCGTCAATGCCGTGGCGGCGCACGCCCGCTGGCCCGAAGGCGCGATCATCGTCGACTTCGGGACCGCCACCACCTTCGACGTCATCACCCCGCGGGGCGACTACGCTGGCGGCGCGATCGCGCCGGGGCTGATGGTGTCCGCGGACGCGCTCTACAGCCGAACCGCCAAGCTGCCGCGCGTGGAGATCGCGAGGCCGCGCGCGGCCATCGGCAAGAACACCGTCGCCAGCCTCCAGTCTGGGCTGCTCTTCGGTTACGCCGGACTCGTCGACGCCCTGGTGACGCGCATCCGCGCCGAAATCGACTTCAGGCCGCGGGTGGTGGCGACCGGCGGACTGGCGCCGCTCGTCGCCGCAGAGGCCACGACCATCGACGAGTGTGACGACATGCTGACCTTGGATGGGTTGCGCCTGCTATACGAGCGGAACCGGTGACGATGCCGAGGAGTGAGCTGGCCGCGCAGGTGCTCCGGTTTCCCCGCACGCTGGGGGGGCTCCTGGTCGCGCCGGGGCGGAGTCTGCGTGAGATCGAGGCCGCCGAGAGGGGGGGCTTCTTCTTGCTGGTGGCCTGGTGCCTGCTGGCGGGGCTGACCCTCCGCTTCGTCAATCTGGCCGATGCGTTCGCCGGGATGGAGGACGGGGGCGGAATGCGGCTCGTCTCGGTCATGGTGGGCGAGCTGACCGAGGCAGTCCCTGTGGCCCTCGCGGTGGCGCTCGCCATCGTCATCGGCGCCGGGGCGAAGCGGGACCCCGCCGTCGATCTCGAGCTCGGGTGCGCCGCCGCCGTCCCTTTCATGGTGGCGCGGGCCGTGTTTCGCGCCGCGGTGATCGTCACCGAGAGAGAGCCGCCTCACAGCTGGTCACAGGGTTCGTATGTGGTCGCGGGCGCCTGGGCGGCAGCGCTGGCCGTACTCGCGATCCGCATCGCCCGGGGGCGGCCGAGGGGCCGCGCCGCGGCCGAGGGACCCGAGGTCGCGCGACGTGCCCGCGTCGCCGGCTGGGCGGCCGTCGCGGTCCTCGGCGCCGGCCTCGGCGGGGGCATCGCCTGGACGGCGCGTCACGCGAGCGCCCTCGGACCCGTGTCCCGGGGCGCGCCGGCGCCCGATTTCGCGTTGCCGAGGGTCGATGGCAAGCCGGGCGGCATCGCCTTGTCCTCGTTTCGTGGGCAGGTGGTGGTGCTGGATTTTTGGGCCACCTGGTGCCCGCCGTGCCTGGCCATGTTGCCCACCATGCACGAGCTGGCGGAGGAATTCGGGCCACGCGGCGTCGCGTTCCTGGGAGTCGATTCCGACGGCCCGCAGACGGCGCCGGGGGAGGTGACCCGTTTTCTGGCGGAGCACGGAGCTCCCTACCCCGTCGTCTACGATGAGGGAGTGGCGAACGATTTGTACCGCGTGAAGGCGCTCCCCACGCTGGTGTTCATCGCGAAGGACGGGCGAATTGCCCGGGTCCTCACCGGGCTGACCTCGAAGGGAACCATGAAGAGGACCATCGAGGCGACGCTAGCGTTGTGAACGCGGGCGCGCGCGCCGTGCTCATTCGCGGCGCGCAATCTCCTCGACGAAGTAGGCGCTTCGGTGGCGGGCGTTCGGCAGGTGGCTGTCCCAGCACCCGGCGGAGCAGAACACCAGCTTGACCCGACCGGAGTTGCAGGTGCTGACGGAACACCGAATGACCTTCGCGCCCACGGCGATGGGCTTGCGACACATCGAACAGACGAAAGCGGGGGTGAAAGACATCGCGGGACTCCTTATCGCACGAGTTGTTTTCGTCCGGGTCACCAAAAGTGACGTGCGCGCCGTCGAATTTGCGCCGCGCCGGGGGCCGCGCGCGCGATACAATTTGGCGATGCGTCTGGCCGGGTGTCTGATGATCGAGATGGCGTTGGCGGGCGCGTTGCTCGCCGGGGCCGGCCTCGGCGGGGCCTGGGCGCTTCGCGAGGTGCGCGCGCTGCGTGACGGCGGGGGCATCTCGACTCGCCACGCGGGGCCGCCGGCGCCGGCGCGGAGCGCCTCGTTG
>CAYUFS010000122.1:0-6377 GCA_964443975.1 uncultured Myxococcales bacterium
ACAGGGTCCTTTAGATCCCCCGCGGGACGGCGCGAGCGAGCAAAGCTCGCACGCGCCAACGCGATTACATTCTGTCGTGCCCGTCGCATTCGGGTCGCCGGAGGCAACCCGACGGTTTAGATTCCCACCGTGCCAGACGCTCGAGCCACCGCGATGCCTGAATCCGAGTATCTCGAGACCGACTACCTCGTCATCGGCTCGGGCCTGGCCGGCCTCGGCTTCGCGCTCGCGGCCTCTCGCCACGGCAGGGTCATGATCGTGACCAAGCGGGCCCCTGGCGAGTCCAACACCAGCTACGCGCAAGGAGGCGTGGCTGCGGTGCTCGACCCCACGGACACCGCCGACACGCACGTCGAGGACACCCTCCGCGTCGGCGACGGCCTCTGCCACCCCGAGGTGGTCGAACGCTGCGTGCGGGAAGCCCCCGGGCACATACGGCGCTTCGCCGAGGAGATCGGGGTGGCCTTCGATCGCGACGACGGTGGCAACTTCGTCCTCGGCCGCGAGGGTGGGCACACCGCCCGCCGCATCGTGCACGTGAAGGACATGACCGGGCGGGCGATCGAGACCGCGCTGCTGGAACGCGTGGCCGAGCGTGGCGAGCGCATCCAAATGCTCCCCGATCACATGGCCATCGACCTGCTGACCACGGCCAAGTATGGCGGCCCGAACGCCGTGTTCGGCGCCTACGTCTACGATCAGCGAACGGGCGCCATCAAGACCATCCTGGCACGTGCCGTGATCCTGGCGACGGGGGGCGCCGGAAAGGTCTACCTCTACACCACGAACCCGGACGTCGCGACGGGCGACGGCATCGCGATGGCCTACCGCGTGGGGGCGGCCATCGCGAACATGGAGTTCTTCCAGTTCCACCCGACGTGCCTGTTTCACCCCGCCGCCAAGTCCTTCCTGATCTCGGAGGCGCTGCGCGGCGAGGGTGGGATCCTGCGCCTGCGCGACGGGACCGCGTTCATGCCGCGCTACCACGAGATGAAGGATCTGGCCCCGCGCGACATCGTGGCGCGGGCCATCGACGCCGAGCTGAAGCGCACGGGTGACGACTTCGTGTTGCTCGACATGACGCACCTGGCCCCGGCGTATCTGGCGGAGCGCTTCCCGACGATTCACCAGCGCTGCCTCGAGCTCGGCATCGACATGCGTCGCCAGCCCATCCCCGTCGTGCCGGCGGCGCATTACAGCTGCGGCGGGGTCGTGGTCGACGAGCACGGACGCACCAACGTCCCCAACCTGTACGCGGTGGGCGAGGTGGCCATGACGGGGCTTCACGGCGCCTGCCGGCTGGCCTCGAACTCGCTGCTCGAGGCCATGGTCTACGCCGCCCACGCGGCGGAGGCGGTGCGAACCGCAGGCACGACCCGCCCCGCCCGGGTGGCCCCCTGGACGGCGGGCGAGGCGACCACCTCAGACGAGGCGGTCGTGGTCACCCACAACTGGGATGAGATCCGCCGCCTGATGTGGAACTACGTGGGCATTGTTCGCACGGACCGACGCCTCGCGCGCGCCCGCCACCGCATCGACGTCATCCGCAAGGAGATCCGCGAATACTACTGGAATGTGCTGGTGAACGGCGACCTCATCGAGCTCCGCAACATAGCGCTCGTCGCCGACTTGATCATCGAGAGCGCGATCCGGCGCCGGGAGAGCCGGGGCCTGCACTACAACCTCGATCACCTGGAACACGATCCGAGCTTCGCCAAGGACACGGTGCTGGTGCGGGGCAGCGGACCGCCGGCGTGACGGGCCGCGCGGTCAGGACGACGCGAAGCGGGCGCCGAGCGCGATCGCGAGCTGCCCGAGCCAGTACACGCCGAGCGTGAGCAGCGGCGCCCCCTGGATTCGCCGGTCGAACTTGTCGACGGCCAGGCTGGCATCGCCCACGTAGAACAGGGCCGCGCCGATCGGAACCACGGGCGACAACGGGGCGGCCGGCGTGGACGCCGCGGCGACCGCCGCCGTCACCATGCCCGCAAGCGCCACACCGTAGACGACGAGCGGCGCGCGCATCCCTGCCGTGCGGGGCCACAGGCGCCGGAGCAGCAGCGCCGTGACCCCCGCCATGAACGCCCCCGCCACCGCCGTTGGAGCCGAGATCGCGTCGGCGCCAGCCACCGCGAGAAACGCCGCGATGTATGCCAGGTGAGCGCCCAAGAATATGCCGAGGCCGATCAGGAACGCCTGCTTCGCGGGCACCAACAACGCGACGTCGCCCACCAGCGAGAAGGCGATTCCAACGTCGATGAGGCGGGCGAACCCCGAGCGCGGCGGACCGACCACCCCGAACAGCAGCGCCGTGGTCAGCGGCTTGGCGAACCAGAGCAGGCGCCGGTGGTTCGTGAGCGAGGCGATCACCCCGGTGATCGCGGAGACCGCGTACGCCACGACGATCGCCGGCAGCCCTCCCCTCATGCGTCTCGCCGCACCCCGCTCGCGGCGCGACGAAGTCGGGGTGAATCCTCGCGAGCCCTCAGGTTGTTCACCGTGGCGCCCTCCGACGCCTCAAGGGCCGGGCGCCTTGGCCTTGCCGGCGGCTCCCTCGTCCGCCAGCTCGGCGAGCCGACGCTCGATCTCTGGCGCGTCAGCCGGCTCGAAGCCGCTGTTCACGTAGCGAATGATCCCGGCCCGATCGATGACGTAAGAGGTGGGCATCTTCTCGGGCTGCAGGATGTCGGCGATCGCGCCCTTCGAGTCGTGCGCGACCGTCAGGGTCCAGCGCGGGCGGGCACCCAGAAACTTGTCCACGTTCTCGCGCTCCTGGTCGACCGAGACCGCCAGGACCTCGACGCCACGCCGGTGCAGCCGGCTCGCGATGGCGTCCAGCATGGGCAGCTCGCGCTTGCAGGGGACGCACCACGACGCCCAGACGTCGAGCAGCACCACCTTGCCGCGCAACGAGGACAGCGCCAGGCTGCCGCCGTCCAGGCGGTCGACGACGATCTCGGGCGCCGGATGGCCGACCCCCTGTCCCGCTGTCTCCTTGCCGCCCACGCCGCCCCCCGCGCTGCCACCCGTGGCGCAGGCGGACACGGCCAGGGCCAAAGCCAAACATCCCAGGGCAAGCGCCGAGACCAGCGTCCGACCTGCCCCCGCCTCGCGGGTCGTCACTTCGCCAGCTCTTCCTTGATCCACTCGCGGAGGCTCTCGGTGTCCTTGGCGTCGGTGTATTCGCGGCCGTTTATGAACAGCGTCGGCGTGGACGACAGCCCCAGGGTCGTGCCGTCCGCGCGGTCTTTCTGCACGCGGGCCTTCGTCTTGACGTCGTCCAGGTCGTTGCGGAACTTCGTCACGTCGAGGCCGGCCTCCTTGGCGAACTTCTCCATGTCGGCCGGGCTCAAGCTCTCCTGGTTCTCCCAGAGCTTGTCCTGGAACGGCCAGAACTTCCCCTGCTTCTGGGCCGCCACCGCCGCCTCGGCGGCCAGACGGGCATTCGTGTGCTGGGGCAGCGGATAGTGCTTGAAGTAGATGCGAACTTCCTTGCGAAACTCGTCCAGGATCTGGCGCAGGACCGGCTGGAACCGCTTGCAATGGGGGCACTCGTAGTCGGCGAACTCCACCAGGGTGACCTTCGCGCTCGGGTTGCCCTCCATCGGGGCCTCAGCGACGTCGATGAACTTGGTGTCGGTGGAGCGATATCGCTTCTCCAGCGACTCGGCGATCTCGGTCTGCGTGTATCCCTGATCCGCCAGCCGGGCGACGTACTTGACCGCGTTCAGCGAGCGGCGGCAGCTCTGATCCTTCTTCGCCGATGACAGCAGGCTCTCGCCCTTGCCGCACACCGACGCCTCGCCGTTGACGACGCGAAAGAAGATCTTCTTCGCCAGCTCGTCCAGCTTCGACACGTCCACGCCTGGCGGCGGTGTGCTGTCGGCGGTCTCGCCTTCAGCCTTCGCCGGCTTGTCCGACGCGGCCGCCGGCCCCGGGGCTGGCGCGGTGGTGGCGGGAGCCGAGCGAGCCTCGGGCGGGCTCTTCGCGCACGCGGGCGCCCCGGCGGCGAGCACGAGCACGGCGGCACGAACGAGGGTCCTGACCTGTCTCGCGGGGCGCATGCGCGCTAGATATAGGAATTGCCGTCGACCGAGTCAACCGTGGGTCGACGCCGCTCCGCCACCACGAGCGTCGCGGGACGCCAGGACCGGAGACGGACCACAGGCTTGCCGTTGACGTGCAGGGCTGCGGCCACTATAAACGCCGTCGGCACCTCGCCGCCAAACCACGATGTCATCCGACTATATTTCTGCCGCTCTCATGATCCTGGTCAGCGTCGGATTCGCGCTGGCCCTGACCGCCGCCGCCAAGTACCTCGGCCCCGGGCGGAAGAGCAAGGCGAAGGACTATCCCTACGAATGCGGCTCGGACGTCATCGGGAGTCCCCGGGCGCGGTTCGAGATCAAGTTCTATCAGGTGGCCATCTTGTTCCTGGTGTTCGACATCGAGACGGCGTTCCTCTATCCCTGGGCGTTGCGCTATCGGGCGCTGTCCTGCGCGGGCGCGCTCGACGCGGCGGGCGTATGCACGGGCGGCGGCTCATTCTTCGGCCTGTCGGAGATCCTGGTGTTCATGGGCATCTTGATTGTCGCGCTCGCCTACGTCTGGCGGAAGCGCGCGGTGGGCTGGGAGTAACGCCATGGGCCTCGAGATCTACAACTCCACGGTCCAGGCGGCGGTGAACTGGGCGCGAAAATTTTCGCTGTTTCAGTATCCCTTCGTGACCGCCTGTTGTGGGATGGAGTTCATGTCCACGGCGGCGCCGAAGTACGACCTCGCCCGCTTCGGCGCCGAGTTCCCGCGCTTCTCGCCCCGACAGGCCGATCTGCTGATCATCGTCGGCACGATCACGGAGCGCCAGGCGCCGGCCCTGCGTCGCATCTACGACCAGATGTGCGAGCCCAAGTGGGTGGTGGCGTTCGGCGTGTGCGCGTCAACCGGCGGCTTCTACCAGAACTACTCGACGGTCCCGGGCGCTGACCAGATCATCCCGGTCGACGTCTACATCCCTGGCTGCCCGCCCCGCCCCGAGCAGGTGCTGGATGGCCTCATCCTCCTTCAGGAGCGCATCCAGCGCGGCGAGGGCCACAGCCAGATCACGCTCAGGTCCGAGGCGGGACACGACGTCCCCATCGCGGCGATCCGACCGCGCGACAAGGCTCCGCACGCGGCGCCGGCGACGCCGCACCCAGGCGCGACGCCGGCCGCGGGCAAGTAAAGGAACCGGACCATGGCCCAAATCATCCTGGACCGCCTGGTTGCGACGTTCACGGGCGGCGAGATCGAGCAGATCGGGTCGCAGCATGGCAATGAATGGGCGCGTGTTCGCCGGGAGTCCTGGCGGACGGTGGCTGCGTTCCTGCGCGACGATGCGGTCACCGATCTGAAGATGCCGACGGACCTGACGGCCGTCGATCGCCTGGCGCGTGAGCCCCGCTTCGACGTGGTCGTTCACCTCTACTCCGTGACGAAGAAGCACCGGGTGCGCCTCTACGCCGGTGTCCCCGAGGATGACTGCACCCTCGACAGCCTGGTCCCCGTGTGGCCCGGGCTCGAGTGGTTCGAGCGCGAGGCCTACGATCTGTATGGCGTGCGGTTCAAGGGCCACCCGGACCTCCGCCGCATCCTCATGTATCCCGAGTTCGTGGGCCACCCGCTGCGCAAGGACTACCCGAAAGAGAAGCGGCAACCGCTGATTCGTCGCAGCGGCTTTCCGGGAACGCCCGAGTGACCGCGGCCTGGCAAGAGCAAAGCAAGTAGCAACGGAACAGGGACGACAAGACCGCCATGGACAGCACCCTCGCACCGACCCCCGCCTCCGGTCCCCCCCCATCCCGCCGCCTCGTTCTGGGTGTGCAGGAGCCGGAGGACATGGATCTTCCGACCGATCCCATCCCGTTGAACATGGGCCCGTCGCACCCCGCGATGCACGGCACGGTGCGGATGGTGCTCGACGTCGAGGGCGAGAAGATCAGCACCGTGGACATCCAGATCGGGTACCTCCACCGCTGCTTCGAGAAGGAGTCCGAGCACGCCACCTACACGCAGATCTTCCCGTACACGGACCGGCTGAACTACGTGTCTCCGATGTTGAACAACGTCGGGTACGCGATAGCGGTCGAGAAGCTGCTGGAGATCGACAAGCTGGTGCCCGAGCGGGCGCAATTCATCAGGGTCATCGTCGGCGAGATGTCCCGCCTCACCGATCACATGACCTGCCTCGGCGCCGGCGCGATGGAGCTGGGCGCGTTCACGGTGTTCCTTTATCTGCTCAAGGCGCGCGAGTGGCTCTACGAGCTCCTGGAGGAGATCTCGGGCGCGCGCCTCACGCACAGTTACTTGCGCATCGGGGGCGTCTCCGCCGATCTGCCGGA
>CAYUFS010000123.1:0-6049 GCA_964443975.1 uncultured Myxococcales bacterium
CGTACGACATGAACTTCTACTACGGCGAGCTGCTGTGGACGCTCGAGCGGTGGAAGGACGCCGCCGAGCAGTACACCAAGGTCGTCGAGATGAACCCCAAGGGCAAGTTCGCCAAGGACTCCGCCTACGCCGCCGTGCTCGGCTGGAAGAACGCCCTGCAGGTCGACGACGAGGGACTCGGGCCCGACGCGAAGAGCGCCCACGCGGAGCACGAGAAGGAGGAGAAGTCGAACAAGAAGATGGAGCCGCGGCCCATCCCCGAGTACCAGGGCAAGATGATCGCGGCCTTCGACACCTACATCAAGTACGTCCCGGACGCCCCCGAGCTGCCGGTGATCCGCTACCGCAAGGCCCGCATCTACTACGAGTACAACCACTTCGAGGAGGCGGCCAAGCTGTTCCAGGACGTGGTGGAGAAGCACCCCAACCACGAGCTGGCGATCTACTCGGCGAACTTGCTGCTGGACTCGCTCAACGCGCTCGGCAAGACCAAGGAGGTTGTCTCCTGGGTCGACAAGTTCCTGGAGATGCCGAACCTGATGAAGGATCCGGAGTTCGGCAAGCAGATGATCTCGCTCAAGAGCGACACCTACGACCTGGAAGGCCGCGAGTACGAGAAGAACAAGAACTACAAGGAGTGCGGCCGTTCATTGCTGGCTGCCGCGGACGCGCTTCCGGACCATCCGAAGCACGCCGAGCGGCTCTGGAACGCGGGGCAGTGCTTCCAGAACGCGCACCTGGTCGGTCAGGCCTTGAAGGCCCGTCAGCAGCTCATCAAGGACCACGCGGGTGATCCGCTCGCCCAGAAGGCGCTGTTCCGCGTGGCGGCCGGTTACCACCAGCTCGCGTACTACACGAAGGCCGCCGACAACTACGAGGAGTTCGCGAAGAAGTTCCCTGGCGAGAGCAAGGCCACGGACGCGCTCGGCAACGCGACCACCTTCCGGATCGGCCTCGGTGAGTCCGAGAAGGCGATCGCCGACATGCGATCGTTCGTCGAGTACTACGGCAAGCGCAAGCCACAGGACGCCGCGGGCGTGAACTTCCAGATGGCCGAGGTCTACGAGAAGGACAAGAAGTACGACGAGCTGGCGAAGCACCTCGAGAGCTACCTCAAGACCTGGGGCAAGGAGGGCGGGCCGGACCGCCAGGTGCTGGCGCACTTCCGGCTCGGCGAGATGCAGTGGAAGGCCTCGTGTTCGCACGCCGCCGAGGACGGCGCCTGCCTGGAGGTGAAGCGCGTCGCGGCGACGGGCCGGCAGAAGGTCTTCGCCGAGCTCAACAAGAAGCTGAAGAAGGGGAAGAAGATCAAGGAGGTCAAGACCCAGTGCGGACCGCCCACGAAGTCGAAGATCCTCCTCTTCGAGCGCAACAAGGCCCAGGCCGCCAAGGGCCAGGATCACTTCCAGACGGTGCTGAAGATCTGGAAGGGCGGGGACGCCGCCAAGTCGATCACCGGCAAGGACGTCGACGCGCGCGCGTCGGCCGCCGCCTACGCGGTCGCGGGCGCGGCCTTCCACATCGCGGAGAAGCAGTACGAGGACTTCCTGAAGATCAAGTTCCCGGAGGGCCTCGATTTCCAGCAGCCGAGCCAGTACGACAGCAAGCGCAAGCAGGACAGCACCAAGAAGAAGATGGAGGAGTCGGTCAAGAAGTTCACCGCCTACCTCGACACCAAGTCGAAGCAGCTCGACAAGGCGCGAACGATGTACCTCGACGTCTTCAAGATGAAGCAAGCCCAGTGGACCATCGCCTCCGCAGCACGGGTCGGTCAGATCTACCAGGACTTCGCCGGTCAGCTCTACACCGCCGAGATCCCCAAGGACCTGAAAGAGGTGGACCAGTGGGGCAATCAGCCCAAGCAGATCTACTGCGACCAGCTCGAGGACAAGGCCGAGCCCATCGAGGGCAAGGCCGTAGACGGCTTCGAGAAGTGCCTGCAGGCCGCGACAGAGCAGTCCTGGTACAACGAGTGGTCTCGTCTCTGCGAGCGTGAGCTGAACCAGATGAAGCCCTCGGAGTACCCGCTGTCTTCGGAGGTGAAGCCCGAGGCTGGCTATGTGTCCACGGCGATGTCCCCGACGCCGGTGATCTCGGAGCTGAGCACCGAAGTCGCCGCCACCCCGAAGCAGTAAGCGGCCAGGAGACGCGAACATGATGACCGTGAAGAAAAGCAGCCTCGCCCTCGTGACGTCCTTCCTCGCCGGCGGCCTCCTCGCCGGATGTGGAGGGACGCAAACGCCGTCCGCCGAATCCGCCGGCTCCGCCGGGGAAGAGGTCAAAGAAGGGGTCCCCGAGAAGGGACTCGCGGGAGCAGCCTCTCCGAAGCTCTCGGGGGGGGGCGATCAGCTGATCCCCAAGGCCGCCAAGCGGGACATCTCGGACGACGACCGCGCGGAGTTCCAGAAGGTCCTCGCTCGCTACCTCGCCGCTCGGAAGGCCGGAAAGGTGGAAGACGACTGCAGCAGCTTGGCGAGGTCTTTCTCCAAGCTCGCGGACTCGAGCCCAGGCCTCCTCGAGGCGCGCTTCAACCAGGGCGCGGTGCTGCAAGAGTGCGACAAGGAGGATGACGCGGTCCGGATCTGGGAGAACATGCCCAAGTACGGGCCCGCGATCACGAACCTCGGCTACGTGGCCTGGCGCAAGGGCGACACCAGCCGCGCCGAGTCCCTGTTCAATCGCGCCGTCGAGACGGACCCCCTGCATACCATCGAGGCGCGGAACAACCTGGCCCAACTGCTGCGAGACAAGGCGCGGCGCGCGTCGTCCGACGGCGACAAGAAGGCCTACGTCAACCAGGCCGTCACCCACCTGCGAACCGTCCTGGCGCTCGACAGCGACAACCTGCAAGCGTTCTCGACGCTGGCGTTCATCTACTACGACTTGAACATGCTGGAGATGGCCAAGTTGGTCGGCAACCAGGCCATCAAGAAGGGCGAGGAGATCGCGACCGGCAAGTTCGACGAGGAGAAGACCGAGGACAAGGGCGGCGAAAAGGGCGGCAAGAAGGGGAAGAAGGGCCGGAAGTCAGATTCGGCGTCGGACGACGGGAAGCTCGCGAAGGAAGAGAATGTCCAAGGCGCAGGGACCGGCTACACCGACACGATGAAGGACAACCTGGCGCTCGTGTACAACACGATGGGCCTGGTCGAGTTGAAGCGAAAGAAGATCAGCCCGGCCATCGGTCAATTCCGCAAGGCCGTCGAGATGAATCCGAAGCTGGCCGAGGCCCGCATGAACCTGGCGGCGCTGTCCCTCAACAACCGGGATTACAAGACGGCCGAGGAGAACTTTCGCGCCGTGCTCGGGATGCAGCCGAAGAACTACGAAGCCGTGATCGGCCTGGGCGTTGCCTTGCGTGGCAACAAGAAGATCGACGAGGCGGAGGCGCAGTACAACGCCGCCCAGAAGCTCGACTCCGGAAACCCGTCCAGCTACTTCAACCTCGGTCTGCTCTATCAGGACTACAAGGGCGGCGATAAGCCCGTCCTGCAAAAGGCGCAGGACTATTACCGCCAGTTTCTCACGAAGGTGAACGGAAGCACGCCCGACAACCTGAAGCGGGAGGCCGAAAAGCGCATCAAGGACATCGACGAGACCTTCGTCGCCCTCGCGGAGGCGGCCAAGATGCAGGCCGAGGCCGAGGAGATGCAGAAGAAGGCGGAAGAGCAGCAAAAGAAGATGGAAGAGGAGATGAAGAAGCAGGACGCGGCAGAGGCCGCGGCGAAGGCCCAGTCCGCGGGCAAGGACGCCCCGGACGTCAAGGGGGGCACCACCCCGGCGTCCGGTCCAGGCCCCGGCCCCGGCAAGGAAGGGGCGAAGGATACGGGCGCGGGCAAGGACACGGCGCCCGGGACCGAGCCCCCGCCCGTGAATGGGGCGGCCCCGCCGCCTGCTGGTGCCGCCGCCACCACCCCCGGGGCCGACGCAAAACCCGCCGCCGATGCTGCCGCCGCGGACGATACCAAGGGGAAGAAGAAGAAGAAGAAGGGTAAGAAGTCCGAGTAAGCGGACGGGCTCATCCGACGAGGTTGCCTCCCGTTCCCACGGAAAAGGTCGCAGGAGCCCTCTGAGGGTTCCTCATAGGAAAATCCAAGAAACCGGGAACCTCAGCCCCGATCGGTTGTCCTACATCGCGTCCAGGTCACTCGTACCAGGACATCGCAAGGAGAGAATCAACATGAAGCTCGTAGCCGCGCTCGCCGTCATCGTGTCAGCCCTGGTCGCCCGGCCGCTCCTGGCGGCGGACGACAAGGCACCCGCCGGAGGCGCCGCTGCCGGCGGCGGCGACGACGCCAACACCTCCTACAAGGCGAAGACCGTCTACGACTTCGAGGACGATATGGTGGAGGGCGACCTGCAGCGCCCGGACGGAGAGCTGGTCAACGCCCTCAAGAAGACCGAACACTCGAGCCTGATCGAGATCCGGAAGGACTTCATCCCGGAGATGCTGAAGTCGCTCGAAGATATTTGATGGTCGTCTGACCGCCCGACCGCTCCGACCGACCCCCTGCGAACTGCTTCCCGGCCCGCGCGCGTCAGGAGCTCGGGCTCACGCGCTGACTTCGTTCTGACCCCGCCGAAATCCAGCACACGAACCAGGAGAAGTGTCCATGTCCGACACCAAAGTTCCCCTTCGCTTTCAAATCTTCAAAGGGGACGAATTGGTCCGCGAGGAGGTTCTGGCCCAGGACGTGATCAAGGTGGGTAAGCTCGCCTCGTCGCACCTCCGGATCGACGACGAAACCGTCTCGCGCATGCACGCGGTCATAGAGATCGCCGGCCCGGATGACGTGTCGTTGATTGACCTCGGCTCCACCCGCGGAACGACGGTCAACGGCGAGCGAATCACCAAGACCCGGCTGCAGTCGGGCGACGAGGTGACGTTCGGAGACGCCCGGGTGGTGGTGACCTTCCTGGCCGCCCCCGCCGAGGTGGCACCGCCCCAGCCAAGTCGGGTTCGTGCCCAAGCTCCGGCCCCCCAGCCGCGCTTCGCCCCGGCCCCATTCGCCGAGCAGCCTGCGGCGCCCCAGGCCGGGTACGCGCCGCCCGCCTTCAGCGGCCCTTCGGGCTACGCGGGCGGGGCCAACGCCGCCGCCGGAGAGGTGGAGGTAGCGGATGGAACCCGGGCGGTAGAGGTGCAGACGGTGTTTCGCGGCGTCGTCACGAACGCGCGCGTTCTCGCGAATCCGGGAGCCAAGACGACGAACGGTGTCGGCACCGGAATGGTCTACGCGGGAGTCGTGGTGGCCGCCATCGCGCTCGTCACGTTCATCGTCACGGCGATGGACGTAGGCTCCGAGAAGCAGGCTTACGAAGACTGGCAGACGAGCGGGAAAGAGGCGAAGAACTTCGCCTGGAAGCGCCGCAATCCCGCGATGGACGTGGTGGTCTTCGGCGGCCTGATCGGCGCCACCGCGCTGGCCTACATGGGGCTGAAGCGGCGGGTCAAGAGCAATCCCAACTTCGTCGTCGGTTCGGAGGCGGGCGTGGACGCGCCCGTCGATCCCGAGTACGTGCCCTCGCCGGCGCATCCGCTGGTCGCAGCGCAAGGCACGGACTACGTCGTCAATGTCACGCCCCGGATGGGCGGCGAGATCGTCGTCGACGGCCAGTCGTATCCGCTGGCTCAGTTCGTCCAGCAGCGGGGCTCGAGCTTCTCCCTGCCTCCGAGCGGCTACGCGCGGCTCGACTGCGGCGAGACGACCTTCCTCGTCACGGCGACGAACAGGCCGCGGGTGCTGGAAGTGCCGTTCCTGACCTGGCGTTGGAACGAGCAGGTCTACACGGTCGGCTCCGCGATCGCGCTTTTGCTCTTCCTCCTCATGATCTTCTCCGTGCCGCCGGATCCCAAGTCACTCTCGCTCGATCTCTTCAACTCCGACAACCGGTTCGTGAAGTTCCTGATCAAGCCGCCCGAGGAGAAGGAGGAGGACATCCCCGACTTCCTCAAGTCGAAGAAGCCCGAAGAGCAAGGTGGCAAGGGCAAGCGCCACAAGGGCGAAGAAGGCAAGATGGGGAAGAAGACCTCCAAGAACAAGGAGGGTCT
>CAYUFS010000124.1:0-6041 GCA_964443975.1 uncultured Myxococcales bacterium
GAACTCGACGACATCGTCCGTGGCTCCTGAACGGTTCTTCCTACACCCCGATGCCCCGCCTTAAGGGATCGTCCGTGCTGATGTCCGGAATCCCCTCGGTGCCTCCGACGTCATCGAGATCGTCCTCGGCTCGGGAATCGCCCGGGGTGGTGGTCTGGGCCAGGTCGATGCTGACCACGATCTCCCCGCTCTCGCCGTCTATCACCCGAGCTTAAAACTTGAAGACGCCCTCTTGAACCCGCAGCAGCTTGCTCCCGTCCACCAGGCTGCCCACCGGGACCTCCTCGAACCGCTCACCGTTCAATACGAACGGCCGGCCTGGGTTGCCCTTCCACCCGATGTCCATGACCTGGAGAAGGCCCTCCGCTTCGACCCCTTCGCCAGCACAAGAGCCCGCTCCAGATTCGAAAGGTCGACCAGCGACGCCGAACGGGGGAACACCCGTAAATTGGAGCTTTCATCCGCCGGTGTTACAGGTTGGGCGTGACATCTTTAGCGCCAGTCAGTGGCCCTGCGGTCGCCACTGTTGCCGCACTCTTGCTGGCGGCGCTCTCGCCGGCGCCAGCCGCGGCGGCTCCTTCGACCGGCGACGAGCGCGCCCGCATCAGACTGGTCCTCGTCCCATCCGACGATGATGCCTCCGTGGACGTCTCAGGGTTCTCGTTCGGACTGATCGCGGATCGCGTCCGGAGCGTCGCCGGGTTGCAATTCGGTCTGGTCTTTCTCGATGCCACACGTTCGCTGACCGGGCTTCAACTCAGCCTTGGTTTCAACTTCGTCGACGGTCAACTCCGCGGCGGCCAACTGGCGGGACTGGCCAACTTCTCCACTGTCACCCGAGGTTGGCAAGTCGGTATCGGGATGAATCGGACCGACAATCTCGAGGGCTTCCAAGGGGGCTTCGCGAATTCTGCCGATGACGGGCGAGGTCTTCAGGTGGGGATCCTGAACGGCGCGCTTCGTTTCTTGGGCGGCCGCATTGGTGTCGTCAACGGCTCCGAGGAGTTCGAAGGCGCGGAGGTTGGACTGCTGAATTTCGGTGGCTCCCTTAAAGGCTTCCAGGTCGGACTGATGAACCTGCCCTGCCTTCCGCTCGCCAGCGACTGCGCGAACCTGCATCGCGACATCTCGGGAGCCTCGGTTGGTGCAGTGAACGTCGCTCACGCCATGTCCGGCTTCGATCTCGCGCTGTTGAACGTCGCTGCAGAAGGTCGGGGCCTTCACGTCGGCCTCGTCAATCTGATCTGGAACGACGAGGGAGAGTCACTGGCCCTCGTCAGCCTCACCCGAACCGGCATTCATGAACTGGCGCTCTATGCCACAGACACGATGCTGCTGAACGCGGATCTCAAGCTTGGCTCCAGGCATCTGTTCACCGTCATCACAGGGTCACTCCAACCGGGACATGTCCCGCCTGCGGACTCAAAGCAGATCCCCTCAGACACCCGCAGGATCGCCATCGGACTTGGTCTCGGCTGGCGTTTCCCCATCGATTGGAGGCGGCTCACCTTCCTGGAGCTCCAGCTCACCGTAAACCGGCTTCGCGGTGACAGCGCGGATCTCCTGCACGACGGCCCGTCGTTCTACACCCTACGCCTCACGGGTGCGGTTCGGCTGACCGATCACCTGTCTTTGCTAGCCGGCGTTGGCCTCGGCCTGACAACGTCGGCTACCACCGACCAACCGTCCCTAGGTCACCTCGCTACGAGTTGGCAGCAGAGCGACACGGCGTTCCGGCTTTTTCCCGGAGTCATCCTGGGACTCCAGCTGTGATCAGCCGAGGCCCCGCCTCTGACCGGGGCCTCGGCTGATCATGGTGCTTCCTGTTCTCGGATCCCCCAGCTACGACGCTAGGGCGATGAGTCCGGGACGCTGGTGCATGTGAAGACGGCGTCCGGTTGGATCTCGATGTCCTTCGCGAACACCTGCCCTCTGAATGCGTTCGCTCCCAGGGACGTAATCGTCACCGACGAACTCGGCGCAATCAATGTTCCCGCCGGGAAAGGACTCTGTACGGAAAACGCGGACGATCCCGCGATGCCCAGGACGAAGCCATCCGCCAATCCTGCCGTGGTGGCGATCTGCCCTCGATCGATCATGGAGCTCTTGACGAACAGTTTGACCGGCCCCGCCGCCTGGTTCAGGTTCAAATGTGATTGCGGCTCTAAATCGAGGCTGTCGAAGAAGTAGGTCCCGGAGCTGAGCGACAGCGTCGCGCCGGAGAAGGCCGTAACCGAAGCGTAGGCTCCCGGAGTCAGCGTCCTGAGCGTGTTCGGCGGAATCGACACAGGCCCAGCGTTCGACCTCGGGAAGGTGACGCCCGCGAGCGAACGCCCAGCCGGTATCGAGACTGTTGCGTTCTCGGTAACCGTACCCGTCACCGTGTATGAGTTCTGACTGGTCAATCTACCCGCCGTCACGACGTCTCCATTGACAATGGCCCGATCCCGCAGAAACACGCCTCCGACGCTGACGATGGTTCCCGACTGGGCCTGCACACCGGTGGTCAGGCCATGTCCCGAGTTCGCGATGGTCGCGAACTGTCCGCCCGAGACCCGCACCTGAGCACGATCGTCCAGCGTGACCGAATTCGACGCCTCGATTCCCGTGCGAACGTTCAGTGCCTGGGTGGCCGTCGACGTGTTACCAGCCTGATCCTTGGCCGTCCAGCGAATCACGTGGCTGCCGACCGGTAAGGTCACAACACCGTTGTTCAGAGGTATCGGCGTCGCAAGGGTCTTGCCGTTGCTTGACACGATCTGGCCGGACACCGAAACGGCCGTCGGTGTGCATGCGTCCGTGGGCTTCGGTATCGCCACGGAGATCGTCTGCAGAGTGGGCGCACAGACGCTGACTGTCAGCGCCGGCAGCGTTCCGAACACCGGCGGTTTGGTGTCCACGACGGTGACGAGGGCGGTGTCGCGCGACATGCTACCGTGGGTATCAGTCGTGGAGAGGCTCACGACCCGCGTTCCCAGCCCCACCAGCGCCGTGGCCTGCGCCACCGATGGGCCCTGGGCGACCGACTGACGACCGATTGACCACGCATAGTTCGCGATGGCATCTCCAGCGTCAGGATCGATCGAGCCCGCAGCCGACAACTGAACGACACCCTCGCGCGTCGGAAGGGTGCACTCGACCACCTGATCAGAACCGGCTTTTGCGATCGGGGGTCGATTGCTGAAGTTGAAGACGAGCTGAATCTGCACGGTGGCGTTCACATTCTGCAGAGCCACACTACCGGACAACTGGAAGAATCCTCCCTCTTCGTCGTACTGCCCGGTCAGAGACGAGCTATTCACGGCCCCGACCGAAGTCTCCTGGCCAGCGACAGAGCCGGTAACCATCCCCCGAAAGCGACCCGCGGGAATCGTAAACAGCGCGTTGTCGTCGATGGCCGCCGCGAGGGGGCCGCTGAGAAGCAGGAAGGCCCCCGTCAAGCTCACATCGTTGCCCTGGACGTTCACCGTGCTGTCGGGCAACGACACGTTCAATTGTGACAACATCAGAATCGGTCCCAGGCGCCCCGTCGACGCGGTGCCAGTGGGCTGGGCCCCCATGGCACTGACGTCAGACCCCGATATCGACACCATCGACGACCCAGGCACGATCATCGACGTAGCTGGCATGGGATCACCGCCCGTCGTCGTCCCCGTGCTCCCGCCGCCACCATCCACGCCACCGTCTGGAGCGTTGGCCGGACAGCCATTGATCTGCTGAACTCTGTAGGTTTGACCGTTCGAGCCGTTGGTCGCGGCGCACGTTCTGATGGACGTGAATCCCGAGCCGGAATCTCCATTTACTGACGCGATCGAGAGCGGTGACCAGATACAGAGCAGGAGGTCGCCAAGCGTGGCGCCAGCGCCCGTGCTGTCCACGCCGCAAGTCCCCGTGATCTTGTCAGCGAACCACGTTCCACATTCCTCAATCAGAACACCGGCAACGGACTCGGCATCGTTCGGCTGCAGCTTCTCCTTCAGCGTGGCCTGAAACGACGATGGCACTTCATCCTGGATTGTGGTGACGAGATCACCCAGCCCCAGAGCTTGCAAGACGGAACTGGCGCAGGTGATGATGCTCCCGCTGGCAAAGCCGCCACACCGGGCCTCGCAAGCGGCCGCGGCGTTGCTTGAATTGACACAGGCATAAAGCGTGACGCTGTCGGCTTGGGTAATGACGCTCGGCATCGGCGAAGTCACGCATTGCGCGTTGCACCCGCCGCGGGTATCACAGATCATGCCATTCGGACAAGGGGCCTCACACGCCCCGCCCGAGCTGCACCCGCTCGTCTGATTTGCGGCTCCCGTGGCAATGGTCGTAGCGCACTGGCAATTGCATGCCACCAAGTCGGGCCCTAGCGGAATTGGATTACTACATCCGGGCGCCGCCGCGACATACAGACACACCAATAGGATCGCTCGCTTCATTTTGTCTCCCCCTCTGATCTGTACCAAGAGCGCTACGGTTACTCACCGCGCGCACGAGCCCGTCCTAGAGAACAGTGAGCATGAACGTGCGTTGGGACAACATCGTCACGGCACAGGACTTGACACCACCACACGACATCATCGGTACCGATACCGTCGCCGACACCAGGATTTCCCAAACCCCCGCGGTCAGGTCGGGAATCACCACCCGAGCGATGTTTCCCTGTACGTCTGGGGGCACACTCTGCTTCGTGGTTCCATCGGTGAAGACTGCGCCGGCCAGGACTAGAGTGTCTGTCGGCTCCGACCAGGCGAATGACAGCGTAGTTCCCGATGGGAGCGTCACCCCGTCGGTTTGATCCCAATGGATTTCGCGCGGCGTAAGAAGATTCGCCGTCAAGGAAACGCTGCCGCTCTTGTCGGTGATCGTAAGGCGCGACGCCGGCGCTGGGGCCGGCAGCGGATACAAGTAATATCCCACCTGGCAATCATTGCCGAGGCTTCCCGTAGCGTTCGGTGACAATTGCATGGCCGCACCGTCCACGTCGGCAGCGAGGTCGAGCTTCGGGCACGGCGTAGCAAGATACTGATAGACAAAGTCGGCGATGATGGCCGGAGCCTGGCCTGGGGAAGGAACGAGGTCGACTATCACCCCTAACCCCTTGTCTTTCAGAGTGCTCAACATCTGCGTGGGCGCCTCGGGCCCGCCACAGCCGGCAAGAGACCAGACGGCGCAGAACAGTAGGAGTGGCTTCTTCACAAGAGACGGGGTGTAGTGTAACAAAGGGCCGGCCTCTTCGGCAATGCATTACCGTTGAAACATCGGCGTGCCAGCCGGGATCGATGGAGGCGCCGGCTGGGTGGTTGGTTTCGTCCAATCGCGTGACCGTCCGAGGGCAGTGCAGACAGGGGCCATTGCTTCGCCGCGTCAACCGCCGACAGGCGGCCCTGCTGACGGCCCTCGTCATCGTGTCGGCCGCCATCGCGGTCGCCCTTCCTTCACGGTGAAACCTATCGCCGAGCCTGCCGCGCGGGCTCTGTCACCTCGAATCCGCCGCTCCGCCCACCCGAGGCGCGATCGTTTCGTTCCAGCCCCCCCCCGAATTAGTTAGTTTAGTTAGTTAGTTAGTTAGTTAGTTGGGCACTGCGCGCGATCGGAGGAGACGGTACGGGGGCGGCAGGGCGGGCCGTCGTGGCACCGCTCGCGGATTGGGCCGTTTATATGGCCTTCGCCACAGCGCCGTGGGTGCGCCGCGCCGCCCTTTCCGGCTTCCTCGCTTCCGCCTAAGGTAGCCTCGCAGCGCCGCGACGTTGATGGAAATTCCCTGCTCGACATGAGCCGCGAGAGCTCTTCCGGGGAGTGCCCCGCGTTGCCTCGCGGCGCCGAGCTCGCAGGCGAGCAAGATAACAGCCTCTTGTTTGTTGACCTGTCTTGGCTGGTTGCTCGCGCTTCGATGTCATCGATTGTGATGGTTATGACTCCTCCGATTCGAGTTCACACGGTTCTCAGGTAGCGCTGCGGCCACGTTGCCGCGCGACTTCACGGTTGGACCGCCGCCCGAGGTAGGAGCCGGGTGAGATCGTTGTGGCCTGAGTTGATCAGACGCAGAAGGG
>CAYUFS010000125.1:0-6022 GCA_964443975.1 uncultured Myxococcales bacterium
GGGCTCCGAGCACGTCTACCTGCACGCCGAGAAGGACCTGCTGATCCTGGTGGAGCACGATGAGCGCCGCCAGGTCGGCCACGACAGGGTCAAGGAGGTCACGAACGACGAGACGACGTCGATCGGGGGGAATCGGACGGAGACGGTGGGCAAGAACGAGAGCATCACCATCGACGGCGACCGGGAGGAGACGGTGAGCAAGAGCGAGACGGTGACCGTGTCCCTCTCGCGCGGCCACACGGTCGGGGTGGCGGAGTCTCTCAGCGTCGGGGGAGCGCGGTCAGTGTCGGTGGGCGCCAACGAATCGACGAGCGTGGGCGGGTCGCAGAGCGTGAGCGTTGGTGGGAGTCAGAGCCTGGCAGTCGGTGGAAGCCAGACCCTGGACGTGGGCAGCGATCAAGCGGTCACGATCGGGGGCGGCAGGGCGCTGACCATCGCCAAGGACGACAGCGTGACCATCGACGGGCGATACACCGAGAACATTTCCAAGGATGGGACGCTGACCGTCGGCAAGAAGATGCTGATCGACGCAGGCGACGAGCTGACCATCAAGAGCGGCGACGCCAGCATCGTCTTGAAGAAGAACGGCGACATCACGATCAAGGGCAAGAACATCGCGCTCGATGGCAGCGGAAAGATCAACATCAAGGCCAGCGGCGACGTCATCGTCAAGGGCAGCAAGATCTCGGGCAACTGATCGCCCTACGATAGGATCCCAGCATCGTGGCAGCGAAACGAAGAGAAGCGGCGCCTCGGGCCGAGCGCGCGCCCACCAAGCACGCACCGTCGGCGGGCGCGTCGCAAGCCCAGGCTGGAGCATCGCCGGTCCTCGTGGGGCGCTTGCTGGCGGGCAGCACGCCGGCGTCGCCGTTGGTTGACTTCCCGGGCAACGCCGCCGGGCCCGTGCGCGCGCGAACGACGTTGGCGATCGAAGCGGCCGTCATCGATCGGGCGGTGGTGACCGGCCAGGGCGTCGTGCTGGTGTTCGAGAACGGCGACGTGCGGCTTCCCATCGTCACCGGGCTGATCTGGTCGGGGCAGGTGGTCACGCCTTTTCAGGAGCTGCTGGTGTCGCCGCGCGCGGCGTCGGAGGCGTCCCGCGGCGCGAAGGCGCCGTTCGAGGCCCGGCTGGACGGCGACCGCGTCGTTCTGGAAGCGAAGCGGGAGGTCATCCTGAAGTGTGGTGAGGCCAGCATCACCCTGCGCAGCGACGGTAGGATGGTGCTCCGCGGGGCCCACGTCGAGACCTACGCGAAGGGCCTCAACCGCATCAAAGGTGGCTCCGTGAAGATCAACTGACCCAATGCCGACCGCGAGACCGATCATCTGGGGCATCTTCGAGGAGCACCTCGACGAGGCGGCGTTCCTGTTCGGGCAATGGGAGCGGGCCATGAACGCCGCGAACTACACCCTCGACGAGGTCATCGACGGCCCGGAGGATCGGTTGCTCGCGCACCTCGACGGGTTGGTGCTCGGCGGCAAGCGCGTGGCGGACAGGTTCCTGATCCCGGCGTTGGCGGACGAGGATCCAGGGAAGGTGTGGGCCGCCGCCTGGGCGCTCGTGCATGCCGAGGACGGCGACTCCCTCGATCTCGTGGTCGACGCCCTTGCCAAGGCCGAAAAGAGGGAGGCGCGGGCCGCGATTGGGCGGGCCTTCGAGTTGAGCCACCGCGGCGATTTGCGGGAGCGCCTGCTGCCGCTCCTGGCGGCGGGCGCGCCGGAGATTCAGGCGGTCGTCGTCAACGTGCTGTCGATACGGTGGGCGTGGCTCGAGCGGGGGCGGCCTGCGCCTGCTGACTTCCCGCTGGAGGCTGTCCTCGAGACACGCCATCCAGAATTGCTCATCGCCGGGTTGCGCGCGTTGGGCCGGGCGCCGGATCCCGCCTATGCGCGCTTCGTGGCGAGGTCGCTCGCGTCGCCTTACGTCGCGATTCGCGACGCGGCCATCGAGACGGGAATGCTGCTTGGGATGCGCGACGCATGGAAGATCTGCAGCAAGCTGGTCGCCCGGAACGCGATGGGCACGCGACTGCCGCTGGCGCTGCTGGCACTGGGCGGCGAACCCGTTGATCTGAAAGCGGTCATTCACAGGCTCGAGGTCGATTCGATGCGCCGTGACGCCCTGTGGGCGCTCGGCTTCTCCGGAAGCGCCGAGGCCGCCGAGGCGGTGGTGGGCTTCGTGGCGGACGAAGCGCTCGGGAGGCTGGCGGGCGAATCCCTGGCCACGATAACCGGCCTCCGAGTGGTGGGTCGGTTCGCTCAGATCGGAAGCACCGACAATGCCGCCCCAACCGACGCGGACGAGGATGACGAGGGGCCCCTACCCGCGATCGAGCCGGAGGAACACTTGCCCGCTCCGAACGCCGCGGCGGTCGGGGCGTGGTGGAAGCAGGCCAAACCCGGGTTTGATCCGGACATCCGTTTCGCGTACGGCACGCCGATCACGACCGAGGTGCTACAGCACGCCATTGCGGCGGGCCCGACGTGGAGAAGGCGCGCCTGGTGTCTCGAGGTGGCGATGCGCGGCGGGGGCTACGTCGATGCAGAGGGGTGGGCACGACATCAAAAGGAGGTGGTCAGCCGACCGCTGTCCCCGATGCGTTTCGACTCGTCGCTGCCCACCCTATGCAAGCTGTGAGGCGCTCAGGCCAGGGGAAGGTGAGGGTAGGCTCGCGGCCGAAACGGTGCGTACGCTCCGCTCCGCAAGGGCCCTGGGCACCCCTGGAGCTCGTAGTCCGTCGAGATTCCAGCTCGCTCGGCGAGCGCCAGGAAGGCAAGCCCCTCGACGGAGACCCAGCGGTTCGGCGCGAACCAGTAGTTGGACGCCAGGATGGACGGGGTGTTGGGATCGGTCATCTTGCGCGCTCGCTCCTCGTTGGCCCGCAGCAATGCCAGCAGCGCCTCCTCCAGCTCGGCCGCGTCTCCGCCCGCGAGGGCGGAGGCGACATCGAGGCGCAGGTCCTTGCCGCCCTCCAGCGCCTTGCGCCACCGCGTCAGCACCCCGGCCGGATTCACCTGGCGAAGCACGCAGCCAAGGAACATCCCGTAACAGAAGTCGTCCTCGTACTCCTCGCCCTCGACCCAGCTGTCCGACGCGAGGGCGCACAGCTGTTCAGCGAGCGGCCATTGCCGCGCGACGATGGCGTCCTGGACCGGGGCGATGAAGCTGGCGCGTCGCGCGCGAGTCGCCGCCCGGGCGCCGCCGGTGAGGGTGCCGAGGTAGTGCTTGCGGGCCAGCGGCGAGTGCAGCAACCAGTGGAAGAAGTCATCGGTGTTGCCGTCGTCGGCGAACAGGCAGATCGCCAGGGCTCGATAGTGGAGGCACATGTCCTCGATGATTGGGCCGAGCTCCGCCTGTCCCGCGGGGCTCTCCGCGCTCTCGGTGAGCCAGTCCAGATAGGACACGATCTTTGGCCCGAGGACATCGGGGGTCGTGGGCTCAGAATTCATAGCCAGCGATCTCGCGGAGCTCGAAGCCCGTCAGCTCGAGCTTGCCCAGGGCCTCCGCGAGGTCGGCGCGGACCAGGGGGTACCTGCGGTACTGAGCGGGCCTGAACAGCATGAGCTCGGCGGGGATGAGGGCGGGGTCGAGGACCATCTTCTTCATGAACTGAAAGATCGCCGGATTGATGGGGCTGCGGGAGCCCTTCGACTTCTTTTCGTCGAGGCAGGGTGGGTGGTTCAGCTGATTGATGACGTAGTACGGCGCCTTCTCGGTGCGCCCGCGGTGATTGATGATCTTCACGGGGAGCACTTCGTTCTGGAACAGGGCGCCCGGGGTCGACTCGAGCGCCGCCTTGAACCGAGCCGACACCACCAGCAACGAGCTGGTGTTGGCGAGCGAATCGACCAGGCGAATGTCGTCCGGAAACGTCTCGTTCATGGTGAACGAAGCGTCGTCCGGAAACCCCTCGATGCAGGAGACGCCGACTTTGAGTCGGTGATCGCGCGGGACGTTGTCGATCGCGCGCAGCTGGCACGCGCCATTGGTGGCTTCGGTCCTCAGGATCAAGTATTTCATCGTCGGTGACACTCCTCCGCGGGTCGGTAGGTTCGCGTTATGCCATCTTGAATTGAGCGAACCGGCGCGCTTTCCAGTCCTCGATGGTCTGCCCGACCTTCGCTTGTAGCTTGCCGCGGTAGGTGTCGCTGATTGCCTGGATGGCCGCGCCCAGATCGGTTGCGCTGGTCGGTTCGTGATTCTCGTGCTCCACCTCGAGATCCGCCCACACGTCATTGAGATCAGCCTCGACCTGACCGTTGTAGACGTTGTGTCCCCAGGTAGCCGCCGGGATATGAATGGGGTACTTGGGTGTGGTCATGTTCTTCCAGGGCGGCTTTATCCAGGCTGGGCGTCCCACGTCGATTCCTCGCCGATCCATGCTCCGGAATACCATTTGGTACGATTCGAAGACAGGCATCCCGAGGAGGTTTTTCCCGGCGTTGACGTCCCAGTTCGTGAAGAAAGCGAGCGCGCGCTTGTATTCGGGGGGCTTGCCCTTCAAGTAAGTAATGAGCGACATTCGTAGCGAAGTGCAGGGGACGACGTGGTGTGCGTTGTTCTTCGGGCCCTTGTACCCGGTCTTGCAGTTGTTGCGGTAGTTGTCGCTCTTGATGTCCTTGAACGTCTTCTTCTTGCTGACGCCCAGCGGTGGACCGTGCTTCTTGGCCATGGAACATCTTCCTCAGCTCGAGGGCGCGCGGACCGCGATCACGGCCCGGCCGCCGGCGTCGTCCTGCAGGCAAACGAGCGCTCGCGGCGCCGGGGAATACCGGCGGGCCCAGGCGTGCGCCAACATTGCGATGGAGATACATCCCGTCGCGGCGCCCGTATCGCCGAAGGCGAGGCAGGGGAGCCACACGGGAACACCGGTGATGTCGTTCGTGGGGCGAAGCCGCAGCAGCATGTCGGACCAGACGCGCGCGCGATGTTCGTCACCGTTGAGGTTCGTGACCAGGGGGCCGCGAAACGGTTCGCCGGCCGACGTCGCGAGGGTCTGCGCGACTGCGCCCGCGAACGCACCTTCGCCATCGGCTTGCGTGCCGTTCGACGCGAAGGATGGCCGGCCGGTGGCGGTCGTCTGCGCCACCAGGAGTGCCCCGACCTCCGAGCCCCGCGCGGTGACACCGCGAGCGGGCTCCAGCACGAAGAACGCCGCCGCCTCGCCTGGAATCATCCCGACAGGAATCGCCGCGGTCTTCACCATGCGCAGATCGAGCAGGGCTTCGAGCGTGCTCGGATCCACCAGCGAGTCGACGGCCCCGATGACACAGCGATCGCAGGCTCGACTCGACAGCCATTCCTGCGCCTGGACCAGCGCCGGAACGAGGCCGACACATGTCGAGCGAATAGTTGCCCTGAGCGATGGCTCCACGGAGAGCGCGGACCGGCGCACGATGGTCGCGAGCAATGCTTCCGTGATTCGCTCGTCCAGGGCCTTCTCGCGCGCCACCAGCGACTCGAGCTCCAGCGGATCCGTGTCCGGGGAATTGCGCGCCTGCTCGATGGCCGCGGCGGAATAAACCGCCGATCCCGCCAGGAGAATGAACCCGAGCCGCCCCTCGCCGAGGCGGGGCGTACGGCTCTTCAGGTCATCCAGCCCCGCGGCCGCGATCTGCGCGAGGCGGGCGAATCCGAAGAGTCCATGGGCCACCAGCGGGACGCGGTGCCCGACGATGGGAACGGGCTCGCCGCCCTCTTCTTCCGCCTGGAAGAAGTCGTCCAGCTCTTCCGCGCGCCGCAGCCCGGCGCGGGCCGCCGCGCAACTGGTCACGGCGTCGAGACCGAGGGGTGAGACCATCCCTATTCCCGTGACCGCGAGCATCCTCTAGTGCGCCCTTGCCGAGGCAAGTTCCCGCGGGCGATCCAAAGGACCCTCTGACGGTATTCGCGTTGGCGCGTGCGAGCTCTGCTCGCTCGCGCCGTACCGCGGGGGATTTAAAGGACCCTCTGAGGGTGCTTTTGTCATTCGCGTTGGCGCGTGCGAGCTCTGCTCGCTCGCGCCGTACCGCGGGGGATTTA
>CAYUFS010000126.1:0-5791 GCA_964443975.1 uncultured Myxococcales bacterium
CTGCGCCGCCGCCTACGTGCTCGGCTCCGTGCCGACCGGTCTGCTGGTCGGGCGCGCGCGGGGCGTCGATGTTCGCGCCGTGGGCAGCGGCAACATCGGCGCGACCAACGTCGCCCGCGCGCTCGGCAAGCGGTGGGCGATCTTCGTGCTCGTCTGCGATGCCCTGAAGGGCTTCGTGCCGGTGGCGGCGGCGCGCGCGCTCGATCCCGCGGGCGGGGCGGGCCTCGTCGCGATGGCAGGGCTCGCGACCATCGTCGGGCACATGTTCACGATCTTTCTTCGCGGCAAGGGTGGCAAGGGGGTCGCCACGTCGCTGGGGGTGTCGCTGGGACTGTCGCCCGCGATCGGCCTGGCCTGCCTCGGCGTCTACGCAGCGACCTACGCCCTCACCCGGCTGTCGTCGCTGGGATCGCTGCTGGGGATCTGGGCGTTCCCCGTCATCGCCACGCTGCGTGGCGGCCTTCCCCGCGAGTATGTCGCGCTGTCGGTGGTCGTGGCGGTCCTCGTGACCCTCCGCCATCGCGAAAACATCCGGCGCCTCGTGAGGGGCGAAGAGAAACGGGCCTGACGTGCGTATGCGTCGGCTCGGCTATGCTCACGAGGAGGAATCGCCGCCGTGTCGTCTCCAGCCGTCTCTGTCGTCTCGGCCGTCTGCATCGTTCCGTTGTTCATGCTGATGTCCGGCGGGAGCTCGACGGCGGCGGGAGGAACGGCGCCGCCGTTGCCCGAGCTCTTGTCGCGGCTGGACGCGCTTCACCCTCGGCGCGACGAGCCCGGCGCGCTGGCCGAAGCGCGCCGGCTCGCCGACACCGCGCTCGCGCTAGCACCCAACGACTACGGAGCGCTGTGGCGCGCCGCGCGAGTGCTCTTCACGATCAGCGACGAGCCGACCCGCGCCCCCGAAGAGCGCTCGCGTCTGGGGAAGCAGGCCTACGAGCTGGCCGAGCGCGCGATCGCCGCCAACCCGAACGACGCCGCCGCCCCCTACTGGGCCGCGCTCAGCATCGGCAGCTACGCGGAGGGGATGGGCGTCCTGAGCGCGCTCGCGAAAGGCATCGAGGGCAAGTTCAAGCGGCCGCTCGAACGCGCCACCGCGCTCGACGAGCGATACGACCACGGCAACATCCCCGTCGTCTGGGCGGCGTACTACCTCGAGCTGCCCTGGCCGAAGCGCGACCGCGAGAAGGCGTCCCGCGAGCTGCGGCGCGCGCTCGCGTTCAACCCCGCGAGCCTGCGCGCGCGGCTGTACCTGGCGCGCATCGCCGCGGACGAGGGACGCCCCGCCGAGGCCAGGGCGCTGCTCGCGGAGATCGCCGCCGCGCCGGTCGGCCGGTACGACGCGCCCGAGGAGCGGCGCGTGAAGCAGGAGGCGGCCGCCCAGGCGGCGAAGGTTCGCTGACGAAAGCCCCTCACCGCCGACCTACGGTTTCCACTCCCCGGCCAGCACGCCCGCCCCGATGTTCAGCCGGTTCCAGACGTTGATCTGGGCGATCGCCAGGATCAGGGCCGCCAGCTTGGTCTCGTCGTAGTGGCGGGCCGCCTCGTTCCAGACCGCGTCGGGCACCGGATCGGCGCCGGTGCCGAGGCGGGTGAGCGCCTCGGTCAGCGCGAGGGCCGCGCGCTCGGCGTCGGTGTAGTAGGGGGCGTGCCGCCAGCCGGGAAGCGAGATGATCCGATCGACATCCTCCCCCCTGCGCCTCATGATCCTGCAGTGGCCGTCGAGGCAGACGCTGCACTCGTTGATCTGGCTGGCGCGCGCGTCGATGAGGCTGAGGGTCGCCGCCGGTAACCCGGCGCTCTCGATGGCGGCGCCCAGCGCCTGCAGCGCCGCCATGGCTTCCGGGATGATGAACGCGGGGTTCTGCATTCGTGCTTGCATGTTTTGCTCCTGTGCTGGTCACATCGTCTTGTGTCGATCCGTCACTCCCATGACGGATCGCAAAGGAGAACTGTGACGATGGCCGAAAATGAGCTGGCGGAGCGCTTCGAAGCCCACCGAGACCACCTGCGCCGGGTGGCCCATCGCATGCTGGGCTCGGTCGGCGAGGCGGACGACGCGGTCCAGGAGGCCTGGCTGCGGCTCAGCCGGTCGGAGACCGGCGCTGTCGACAATCTCGGCGGCTGGCTCACGACCGTGGTGGCGCGCGTCTGCCTGGACACGTTGCGCGCGCGCAAATCCCGGCGCGAGGAGCCCGCGGAGCGCCACGCGGCGGACCTGGTGGCGCGGCCCGACATGGCGCCGGAGCCCGAGAGAGAGCTGCTGCTCGCTGACTCGGTCGGCGTGGCATTGCTCGTGGTGCTGGAGGCGCTGGCGCCGGCCGAGCGGGTGGCGTTCGTCCTCCACGACATGTTCGACCTCTCCTTCGACGACATCGCCCCCATAGTGGGGCGCTCGGCGGTGGCGACCCGGCAGCTCGCGAGCCGCGCGCGTCGCCGCGTGCAGCTCGGGGGGGCGGCCACCGACGCCGACGTGACCCAACAGCGGGCCTTGGTCGGCGCCTTCCTCGCCGCCGCTCGCGACGGCGACCTTCAGGCGCTACTGGCCGTGCTCGATCCAGACGTGGTGCTGCGCGCCGACAGCGTCGCCGTCGCCGCGGCGGAGGCGAACCAGTCTCGCGGCGCCCCGCCGCTCGCGCGCGCGGTGCAAGGCGCCACCGCGGTCGCCGAGGTGTTCCGGGGACGCGCGCGCGGCGCACAGCCGGCGCTGGTCGACGGCGCCGCGGGAGCCGCCTGGGCGCCCGGCGGACAGCCGCGCGCGGTCTTCGGCTTCGTCATCGCCGGGGGCAAGATCGTCGAGGTCGAGGTGACCGCCGATCCGGCGCGCCTCGCCGAGCTGGACGTGCGCATCCTCGGTGAGTAGGAGCGCGGTGAATAGGAGCGCCCATCCACAGCCGTCTGGGCCGCGCTCATGAACCGCGCCCGGGCACGCTCTCGAAGGAGAACACGCGCCACGTGAGCGGATCACCGGGGGACACCCGCTCCGTAGCGGCGCCGCCGGTGTGCTTGGCGATGACGCCGGCCCAGAACCGAAGCGCGCCCGGGTTTCCCTCCAACACGCGAACGGTCCACTTGCCGGGAAGGCGACTCCACAGGAGCTCGGCCGCCCGGCAACCGACGCCGGTGCGACGGTAGCGGCGAAGCACGAAGAACTCGGCGACGTCGAGGACGCTGGGGTCGGCCGTCGCCGGCGAGCCACGGGTCGCCAGCGCGAAGCCCACGACGCGGCCGTCGCACTTGATGAGAAACGGGAACCGCGCCTCGGGCTCCGACCAGTACAGCGGCAGCTTGCCGTACCCGAAGCGACCATCGGCGCCGAGCTCGATGCCGGGAAACACCTCGCTCAGGTCATGAATATAAAGCTCGAGAAGATTGGCCAGCAACCCGGCGTCACCCGGTGTCGCCGCGTCCAGAACGACTTCGTTCGAGATTGAACCCGCCACGTTTGCCTCCGCGTGCCGTCACCGTGAGCGCGGAGAAACTTCGGCTCCGAGACTTCATATGTCAACAGCTCGTCGGGTAAGGTAGCTCGATGCTCGCTTCCATTGCCGTGGCGGCTGTGCTCGCGTCCGGGCCCGCAGCCGCGCCTGCACCCGCGGCTGCACCTGCCGTGGTTTTGCGTCCCCGCATCACGCCCGCGCACAAGACCTGGACCTCGAAGGGGAAGGTGTGCTCCTTCGACGTGACCTACCCGAAGGTCAGCGGCGTTCCCGCCGAGGCCGCGATCAATCAGGCCATCGAGGCGTCCTTCCTGAGCGAGCGTCCATTCCGGGCGGACTGCGCGCCCGCGACGGACGCGCAGCGCACGGCGATCGAGGCCTCGTACTCGATCGGGCTCGAGGACGCCGGCTTGTTGTCGATTCGCTACTCTGGCCTCGAGTCCGCGGTCGGCGACAACGGCGACCCGGAGGGCGCGCATCCCACCAAGCTGTACCACGGCCTCACCGTCTCGCTCGCCGACGGCAAGCAGGTCGGGTGGCGCTCGTTGTTCAAGCAGGACGCGTACGGCAAGATCGAGGCGAGGCTGGCCGCGCAGGCCGGTCCCATCGACAAGAAGCGCGAGCGCGATTTCTTCCTCACGCGCGCTGCCGTGGTGGTGTTGAACCTGTTCGACAACTTCGCCATGGGCAGCGTGCAGGGCGTGCTCCGGGTCGCGGCCGTCGGGCCGCTCGCCGCGCCGGGCGGCGCGGTCGCGACGCTGGCCACGCTGCCGGCGCTGCCCGATCCGTCGGGCGTCTACGGCGACGTCACGATCCTGGCCGTCGAGGACGCCTGGGCGATCTCCTTCGGACCGAAGACCGGCAAGAAGCTGCCGTGCACGCTGATCGCCGCACCGTCGGCAGGCGACACGCTCCGCTTCCAAGACGCGCCCGAGGATCGTGTCGACATCAGCGCCAGCGCGATCGGCATCCACGCACGCTGCGAGGGAGAGGCGCGGTCGCTCGAGCTTTCCCGCGCGAGCGTCAAGGCCCCCGTCGCCTGCACCGTGACCGCCGCGCAGGCGACGTTCTGGGACCCGGACACCGGTGAGGAACGACTGGCGTACGTGGTCAAGGGCGACAAGGTCGACACGGCCGCCTCGTCGGAGCGGGGCAAGACCATCGCGCGTTTCAGAGGAACGAAGAGCAGCACGCTCGGCCTGCTGGAGACGCAGGCGCTGTCGTGCCCCCGGTGACGAGACGAGCCCTGAGCCACGACGACTCAGCTGATCGACCCTTGCTCAACGCCGGTTGCGCACCCGAAGTGCGAGCATCACGAGACCAAGCAACGCCAACGCCGGGTAGCTCCCGGTGTCGAGCTGGGAAACGCGACACGAGCAGCCGCCGCTGCCGGCCTGTGCCGCGCCAGCTCCCGGAGCTCCCCCGGTGCTGGCGCTGCCGCCGGAGCCCGTCGCGCCAGGACTAGTGACACCACCGCTCGCGGACACTCCGCCGGTTCCCACGACTCCACCGGTGGCGACGCTGTTGCCGGTGCCGCTGTTGCCGGTGCCAAGGGCGCCACCCGATCCGCCCCGCCCGCCCGTGGCAGCCGCGCCACCCGCTCCGCCGCCGCCGGAACCAGCGCCCGTCACGCCCCCGCTGGCGACGGCTCCGCCGCCGGCACCCGTCATGCCGCCACTTCCGGATGTGCCGCCAGCGTCGACCGGAGGGACGGCGGCGTCGGCTGAATCGGGAGCTCCGGCGTCCGCGGGCGGCGTTGTCGCGCCGCCCGGACAAGCGAGATCGGCCTGCGCGTTCAGGTACTCCTCGACGTTGGTGTAGCCATCGCCGTTGCTATCGCCGTTGCCATCGCTGCCGCTGTTCGGGTCGAGCCCGTGCGCCGTCTCCCAGGCATCGGGCATGCCGTCGCCGTCCGTGTCAAATCCCGCGGGTCGCGTCACCTGGGTCACGGTTGGCTGGCCGCCGACGGTGCTCTCGTCCGAGATGATGGCACCCTTCGTTCCGAGCGAGCCAAGCTGGCCAATCAGTCGCAACTCGACGGCATCCCGGTGCAGACACGTCCCGGCCTGAGCCATCACGCGCGCGTAGGCATCCTCCGCGCTCAGCACCGTGACGGGGACGGGCGGTTTGCTGTGCGCCGCGGTCTCGAACGTCGGCGGCGAGGTGCCCATGAAATCCGTGGTGACCACTGGCCTTCCATTGAGCTGGCCGTCCCGGTTCACGTCGACCATGTTGCCGACCTGATAGGCGTGATCGGTGTTCGTGTAGAACGTGAAGAAATTCGCAACGGCCGCCGGCCCGGCGATCAGGTAGTTGCCGACGTAGTCCTCGTACCAGTCCGCCCCCGAGTGGCC
>CAYUFS010000127.1:0-5787 GCA_964443975.1 uncultured Myxococcales bacterium
GTCGGTTCCGTTGACCTTTGCGTGGTGATGGGTGATGCCAGCGACAGTGGGGCCCGGATCCGCGCCAAGCTACCGCGACGCTGCTTCGTCACGGGAAAGGGGGCCCCTTGGGCGCGACGGGGTTCCGTCCTTGTGTTCCCCCGCGAAGCGCGGGGGGAGGGGCCGGATCGAGGCCGCGAAAGTGGACGTAAGATTTCTTATCGGCGAAAAATGTCGGGGTGGAAAGGGCGCTTGAACGCACTGTCCCCCGGCGCCTGGCCGAGGCCCACTGTGCGCAAGCCGTGGCGCTGGCCCGCGAGCTGCGCCTCTCCGAGGGTGTGCTCGACGCCCTGGGCGGAATCTACGAGCGCTGGGACGGCAAGGGTGGCCCCCGGGGGCTGGCCGGCGAGCGAATCGGCGTGCTGGCGCGGGTGCTCAAGGTGGCCTACGCGATGGTGCTCCACGGCGCCATCGAAGGTCCGGCCGCCGGCGTGACGATGCTGCGGGCCCGCCGCGCCGGCGAGCTCGATCCCGCGATGGTCGATGCCATCCTGCCCCGAGCCCGGGAGCTCCTGGAGCGCATCCTCGTGGCCGGCCAGTGGGACCAGCTCCTCGGTTGCGAGCCGGCGCCGGTTCAGGGCGCCACAGCGGCGCGCATCGCCGAGGTGGCGGCCGCCTTCGCGACCTGCGTCGACCTCAAGTCACCCTTCTTGCTCGGGCACTCGCAGCGGGTGGCAGAGCTGTGCCAGGCCGCCGTGGCGGGCGACGGCGGGGGCGCCGAGGACCAGCTCCGGGCCCGGGTGGTGGGGCTGCTTCACGATCTCGGGCGCGCCAGCGTCCCCAATGGAATCTGGGACAAGACGGCCAGGCTCTCGCCGTTCGAGCGGCAGCGCATCGAGCGTCACGTCACCGAATCCGAGCGCATCCTGGCGCGCTCCCCGCTTCTGGCCACCTACGCGCCGGTGGTGGGCGCCCACCACGAGCGCGCCGACGGCAGCGGCTATCCGCGCCGGGCCCGGGTCGGCGAGCTCGACCCGCTGTCGCGGGTGCTGGCGGTGGCCGACGTGATGGCCGCGCTCGGCGAGGAGCGTCCGACCCGGCCGGCCTGCTCGAACGATCAGGTCGTGCGCACCCTGCTCGAGGAGGTCAAGGCCGGCCGGCTGGATCGCGACGCCGCCCACGCGGTCCTGCGCGCCGCGGGCGCCCGCGTGAAGCGCCGGGACTCGTTGCCATGCCAGCTCTCCGAGCGCGAGGTCGAGGTGCTGCTGTGGGTCGCGCGCGGCCTCACCAACCCGCAGATCGGCCGCAAGCTCTTCATCTCGCCGCGGACCGTGGGCCATCACCTCGCGCACATCTACGACAAGACGGACGCCCGGACCCGGGCCGCGGCGGCCCTGTTCGCCGTGCGCCACGGCCTGGTCGGCGCCACCGAAACCTCCGCGTCGCCCGAGCCGGCCGCCCCCCGGGGCGCACACGCAAAATAGGCCATTCGACCGATTCGCGCGGCGGCCGGGGCGGGTAGCTTGCCTCTCATCCTCGAGGTCAGGGTCAAGGTCGCGATGCACGCGACCCCCTCGATCGCGCCAGGAAAGGAGACCGTCATGTCCATCGAACCGTCCATCGAGAAGAGCAAGGCCACCGCCCGCCGTTGGTTCACCGACATCATCGCCCAAGGAAAGCTGTCGGTGGCCGACGAGATCTTCGCTCCGCACCACGTGGTCCATGATCCGCACGCGCCCCCGGGCGGCTGGGCCAACGGCCCGGAGAGCCTCAAGAAGATCGCCGCCCCGTTTCGCGCCGGCTTTCCCGATCTCGAGATCACCATCGAGGATCAGATCGCCGAGGGCGACAAGGTCGTCACGCGCTGGAGCGCGACCGGGACCAACGCGGGATCTCTGCATGGCATGCCCCCCACCGGCAAGACGGTGCGCGTGACCGGCGCCAACGTGGCGCGCCTGGCCGAAGGCAAGATCGTCGAGTCTTGGTTCAACTTCGACATGTTGACCTTGCTGCGCCAGCTCGGCGTGGTCCCGACGCCATGATAGCAACTGGGGATAGCAACTGGGGATAGCCACTGAGGATGGCCACCGAGTCTTCGATCTCGCCGATCCCCCTTAGGGACCCTTAGGGGGGCTCTGGTCGCCCCTCACGTACTCGGCCGACGGACCGCTGCGCCTGGGGCCGGCGAGGCCTCTCTCGGTGGGCGCCCGGGCAGCCGCGGCGCAGGAGAACGACCGACGCGTGCACCTTGCGCACCTGGCGTCTATCGGTCGATCACCTGGCCGGCCCTGGCTCGCCCCTGGCTCGCCTGATCGCCACTCCGCCGATCTGAGCCCCTCCACACCGATCCACCACTGGCCACCTCACGCCGTCGGATCTGGTATCTGACCCTGCCCGGGGCAAGCGGAAGCCTCCGAGCAGGAGCATGGCGAAATCGGCTCAGAGCGAGTCACAAGCATACGACAGGGCCTGGCCGGGACCACCAGGTATGTCTACGTTGAGCTGACCAAGTCTTGTCGTCGATTCAAGGAGGACACAATGAGCACCGGACAAACAGGCTCCGTCATCGCAAGGTCGAAGGGCCCCACTGTCGCTGGCATCACCCATCACCACGCAAAGGTCAACGGAACCGACCTGCACTACGTGGCTGCCGGAAAGAGCGGCTCGCCGATCCTTCTGGTCCACGGCTTTCCCGAGACTTGGTGGACTTTTCGAAAGCTCATCCCTTTGCTCGCGGCGAAGCACCGGGTCTTCGCAGTCGATCTGCGTGGCTTCGGCGACTCGGCGAACAAGCCGGGTGAGTACAGCAGCAAGACTTCGGCCGAAGACCTGCACCTTCTCATCGAGCAGCTCGAGGTTGGCCCGGTCCACCTGACAGGGCAGGACATCAGCGGAGCGACCGTCTTCCGGCTCGCAACCACACACCCGCAGGACGTGCTCAGTTTGACCGCGATCGAGATGGGCTTGCCGGGATTCGGTTTGGAGGCCCTGGCCGATATTACCCATGGGGGCGCCTGGCATATCGGCGTTCTTGCCGCACCCGGAATCCCAGAGATGCTGCTCGCGGGCCGCGAGCGCGAATTCCTGGGACAGTTTGCGTTCCGAACCATGAGCGCAACCCCTGGAGCAATTTCCGAAGACGACATCGAAGAGTTCGTCCGTACCTACTCGCGGCGTGACGGGTGGCGCGGAGCAATTGGCCTGTATCAGTCGATGCTGAAGGAGGGCGCTGAAATCAAGGCTCTTGCCGAGAATCACGGGCTGACCGTGCCGGTGCTTGCGGTGGGCGCCGGCGGAGGGCCCTTTACGGTCGGCACCATGTCCCAGGTTGCGAGGACCGAAGTTCGCTCAGTCTTGCTCGACGGCGTCGGACACTACGCCGCCATGGAGGCGCCCGAGAACCTTGCAACGGCTCTCCTCGAGTTCATCGGAAGTATCAACGCTGCCTGACCGAGTATGCGTCTTCGCAGGTACTTACAGAACAGAAACATTTCAAGGGAAGGCGGAACGTCAGCAGTTTCGCGCAGATGCATTTGAAACGGTTCCAAGATCAACGCTCGCCCCGCCGGGGCTCCTCTTCCTCTCGAGCGCTCCGGTGACGGGGCCTGCCATGACCATCCTTCGCTTGCGCTATCCTCGAACAGGTCATGTCCAAGCCAGCCCGCGCGCATCCCCTCGCCACGGTAGCCGACTTGCTCTTGCTTCCTGAGGCGACACGCTTTCATGAGGTCGTTGCGGGAGAGCTGGTGCAGAAGGTCGCACCGAGCGGTGAGCACGGGGCGGCCCAGGTGGCTCTCGGGGCAACCCTGTTTGGATCATTTTCGCGCCCGCCCGGCGGTCGCCTCCCCGGTGGGTGGTGGTTCGAATCCGAGGTTGAGATCGAATTCGAAACTCATGAGGTCTATCGTCCTGACGTGGTCGGCTGGCGCCGCGAGCGCTCTCCTCAACGACCCGGGGGCACTCCGATCCGTCTGCGCCCTGACTGGGTCTGCGAGATCCTGTCCGCGTCGAGCGCGAAAGACGATCAGTTCACCAAGTTCGAAACGTACCGGCGCAGCGGCATCCCACACTACTGGATCGCCGATCCGATGCAGTTGACCTTACGCGTCTTCCGCTGGACCTCCGAGGGGTACCTGGTCGCGCTCACCGCTCAGGCAGGGGATCGTGTGCGCGCGGAGCCGTTCGAGGCCATCGAGATCGAGGTGGGAGTGTTGTTCGGGCGAGATCCAGAGCCGTAGACAGAATGTGCTCGCGGACCACGAGCCGATCCGAACCGGTCGACCGACCGACCGGTCGGACGAGCCACGGCCGACCGACGGACCGGCTTTGTTGGCTTCGGTGATTTGGCCATCGGGTTGCATGTGGTACCTCCAAGCTTGGGCGTGTCCGGCATTTCGGGCGTACAAACATTCCCACTGAAAACCCGATGAACCGGAACAGTCCTGCCGCGATCCTGGTTCGCAAAGGCGACCAAGTGCCGCTGCGCAAAGGCTACGGCATGGCCGGGGTCGAGCTGGGGGTCCCATGCGACCCGAGATGATCTTCCGCATCGGCTCGATCACCAATCAGTTTACCGCGGCGGCCGTCATGATGTTGGTGGACGACGGCAAGGTGTCAAAGGACTGGTGTCGAGCAAGACGGCGGCAGCGGCGTCGCGAACGTTCATCGTCGTGATGAGCCGGGCTCGGCCAGAGGGTGCGACGAGGCGCCTCGCGGACGGCGAACCCGGGATCTGCCGGCGCTTCCGGCCACCGGCGCCGCCGCGAGCGCCTCTCCCGCCGGCGGCAGGCTGGCGGCCAGCCTCCGGGGAGCCTGGGCCCGGTAGCTCTCGTCGATCCACGCCTTGAAGAGCTCGACCGGCGGCCTCTCGCCGCTTGCAAGCTCGGCCGAGACCCAGCCGCTCTTCCCGAGCCCATAGGCGGTCGGCTTGGCGAAGGGCAGCAGCAGCGCCGCGAGGCCCGACGACGGCAGCTTGCAGGAGATGCGGAAGGGCTCTCCCTCGACGCTCAGGTACGCGAACGTCTTGTCGTTGACGGCCAGATCGAGGTGGCCAGGCCAGGGGCTCTTGGTGTGGGCGCCCGGGTACGCGAGCCCGAAAGCGCGCAGATCGGCCAGCGCGGAATCGGTCGGGCTCAGTGCTTTGCGACGGGGAATACGCGGGCGTTGCGAACCTGGTCGCGGCTCTTGTCGCGGATCTGGAGGTGCGCCCCGGCGCTGGGCACCTCGCGCGGCTCGCGCCACTGGCGGCTTCATGCCGAAAAGCTATCGCTCGGCCAATCCCGGCGCCAGGGTCTGGCAGCGCGATCATCACGATCGTCTGGTGCTTCCGATGCCGCCATGAAGCGGGCGGCGGATTTGCGGCGAGCGTCTGGCGGCACCGCCATCCTGATCGGACGTCTGCCCGTACAGCGTGTTCGAAGTCCGCCGCATCGACGACGCCGACTTCGGGCGGCTGTCGCTGCTCGGTCGCCTCAAGAGCGTCGCCCACAAACGCCAAACCGCGTATACGCCCACCGCCCACCAGTGCCACGCCTGCGGCCTGTGCGTGGCCGCCACGTCGTCGCCTCGTCTCTGGGCCACGAGTCGTTCTCGACATCCGTCGCCCACCACGCAAAACCCGAGGCAATCGCCGGGGCCTGACCGTGCTCGATGGGGGCAGATCGCCTCCTCACCTTGAAACTTCCAATCGTTTGAAACGTTTGGACCGCCAATCGCTTCAAACCGCCTTTCGAGAAAATAGGCCCTAACGAATGCGTGGAGCTGAACGGGATCGAACCGTCGGCCTCCTCAATGCCATTTCTTAGATTA
>CAYUFS010000128.1:0-5443 GCA_964443975.1 uncultured Myxococcales bacterium
GTGACCCCCCGCCCTCCATGGTCAATTTTCCTCGGATCTTCCTGGCCGTCTACACTCGGCCTACCATCTCGCAGGAAGTTCGGATGAACCTGCCGAAGCAAGGCCTCGTCCGCGTCTGCGAGCGCTTCCCTCCCGGACTTGCCCACGGATCACGCTGCCTGGAGATGTTCCGTCAAGAAGCGACCCAGCTTGCTCTCCCCGCCCGGCTGATCCAGCGGAAAGTGCTCCTCGTCGACCCGATCCGAGTCCAATCGAACGGCGAGCACCTCGGCAAGCTTGGTGCTGAGGTCGATGTTGGCGACAATCTCCCACCGGGATCCCGGCCATTCCGCGCGAGCTAGGCCCTCTGGGGTGGGGTAGAGATATGGGGAAGGCAGCGCGAATCCGTCCAAGACGCCGCGGAAAAGCTGAGTGAGCCACTCAAGTGAGGACGGATCGAAGGAGGGGCTCGATTCGTCGAACCAGCCCGCTGGCAGAGCGCGTAAGGCCTCCACCTGCAGTTCGATCGGCGTCGGGCAGCCGGGGCGCAACCGGCGCTCGACGCCTTCCTCGGCCAGGCTGACCTCCGTCGCTGTGATTCGGCGAATATTGCCGTCGACGTCCAATAGGCCGGTGCCGCGAACCCGGACCAAGGCCGCTTCCCCCAGCGAGCGCAGTGCAAGCGGGAAGAATAACGGCGGCGCCCGGACCGGAATCTTTTCCCCCTCTGGCGTCCTGAGGGTGAATCCATCGGCGTCCTTGTCTGCGGCTCGCACCTCTCCAAGGAGGTTCACCTCGTCCTCGTAGGTCGCCTGTGCTTGCAGCACGAGACGACGTCGGATCTCGCGGGTGTACCTCGCGCCCTCCCTCGTACCCGGCCTAGCAACAATGATCGCCTCGTCGGAAGCGAGCGTGCGGCCGAAGGAGTTGAATCGCGCCAGAACCTGCTTCGCCAGCTCTGGCGGCAACGCCTCAGCCGCGAAGCCTCCCGTCGCGATCCCGCTCTGAACCAGCTCGCGCGCTTGCTCGAAGAAGTCCGCCGCCCCTTCCGGGGGAACAAGGGGCAACTGCTCGTAACCGTCTACGACGCGACTGATCAAGGGCACGGTACTACCGGCCTCGACCCGCTCGAGCACCAGGTGCAATCCCTCGTCGAATCCCTTGGGCAGGCGCTGCCGAGTCGGGTTCTTGGCCTGATAGAGCGCCTTCGCTGTCGCCAGCACGAGCTCGCGATAGGCCGCGAGTTCGGGCAGAGCCTCCAGGGGCATCGCGGCTCCTCCGAAGCGCGATCCCTGAAAGACGAGCGTGACGAACGGTGTCTTGGCCATCAGATCAACAACCCCTCGCGAACTAAATCCATGCCCTTTTTAGGGTAGTCTCAGTAGGCACCCCCGTCGACCTTTTGACACCCATCCCCTGAGAATGCTGGGGGTGGCATTCGGGGGGGCCACGGATTCGGGGGGGCCACGGGGCGAATGATGATACACTAAGGCGGTCCACCCGCCCCGTCATCCTCGGATCCGGAGCGCCCAAGGCCGCCGAACCAAGAGTGAGATGCCGCCCACATGAGCGGAACCGTCATCCGGGGCATCCACGGCGGAAAAACCGGCGACGCAGATACCTTCTCGAAGGGGTATTGGCGTTGGAGGGGATAGTAATGCTGGGGGATGCTGGGGTACCTGGCGAGCCCTTATTCTCTGTCATGGTCGTTGGCACCAGGTTGGCACCGTTTCGCGTCGCTTCGGTTCGGGTGAATTCCGCTCGACCCGGTTGGTCGTGCCAACGTGGTGACAACGTCGCGGAAGCCGAGGCAAGCCGGAGGATTTCATCCTCGCGATCATCGCAACTGCCGCAGCTACCTCCCCATCCGCGTCCGACGATCGCGCGTTCACCCTTAGGACTTCCATTCCTTATAATTTCGTATTATAAGGTTTTAATGCGACGCGCCGGGAAGCATGTCTACGCCGTGGTGACTGGTGACCTAGTCGATTCGTCCAAGGCCCCCGCCACCGATCGCGATCGGGTACTTAAGGAGATGCGATCGGTCTTTCGTTCAGTCGAGACCGACATCGCCGGGCTGGGGGATTTCCAGATCTTCCGGGGCGACTCTTTCCAGACCGTCTTAGAGGAGCCCGCCCACGCACTCAAGACGGCGCTACTACTGCGGTGCTCGTGCTTACTGCAGGTCGGGTTGGATATGCGATTGGCGGTCGGAGTCGGTTCCGTGGAATATCGTTCCCGAAAATCTGTCGGGGAAGGAATCGGGCCAGCCTTCACTCTCTCGGGCCATTCCCTGGACGAGATGCGCGATCCACGACGCCTCGTGATAGCCACACAGGATGATGCCGTGAACTCAGAGATGAATGCCTTAACCGCCCTTCTTGACGCCGTAGTCGATGGCTGGTCCACGAACGCCATCGTCACCGTGACCAAACGTCTTCACGGGAAGAAGCAACAGGCAATCGCCGACGAACTCAAGATCAGCCAATCCGCCGTAAATCAAAGACTAGCCGTTGCACACTGGTGGGCTATCGAGGCGGCCGCCGAACGATGGCACACCGTGGCGGACCAGCTGACGAGAAAAACCTAATAATAGGCATTTATAAGGTCATTGACATGATGCCTCACCCAGCGCTGTGCCGCGTGCTACTGGCCCACGTCGTCGTGGACGCCATCCTTTGGCCGCATCGCTTCGAGGAGAAAGCACGAGGTCGCCAGCTCCTCCGACTGTCCCTCTTTAGGACAAGCACGATCGCATACGCGGCTGTCATGGCCGCTGCATTGCTGCCATACATCAGCGCAAGATGGGTCGGTGCCCTCATTGGATTCGCCAGCATCATAGCCGTGCGCGTAGGCGTCCTCATCGCACAGATTTCCTGGGGCTTTCCTGACAAGCCTAAGGGGCTTCTTAAAGCTCTCGAGAAATCGTCGCCCGTATTCTATCAATGGTTTCCCCGCGTTCTTTGGCAAGTACTCCAATTGGGAGCAGACATTCTCGTCTGCTGGTCGCTCACGGACGCGGTCGCACCCTGGGGGATTCCCCAAGCCATCGCTCTGATGCCATCGGTATGGGTTGTCCTCCTCACCTATTCCGTCGCCTTCTGGCCGGCGGGTACCTTGGTCGCTGCCCTCACGCGGCAGTGGCTCGCTGAAATACAAAACGACGACGCAGCCAAGGGGCTGCAGGCGGGCGGTCTGTGGATAGGCCGCTTGGAACGTCTTCTCACTGTGTCGTTCGTCCTCGTCAACCATCCTGAAGCTATCGCAGCGCTCGTAGTCGCCAAGGGGGTCATACGGTTCGCTGAAATCAAAGAAGCAAGCAATCGTCGGGTCGCTGAGTACATACTCATCGGCTCCATGCTGAGCTTCGGCATTGCCTTGCTTCTGGGTTGGTCCGCCCGCCATCTGGTGACTCCGTAGGGCGGAGCCCGCGGCGGCGCTCGCCAATCACGCCAGAACCAAAGGCGACACTCCGTGCAGTCGACCTCGTCGCACGGTTCCTGCCACACCCAACGGAATCGCGAGACCGCAGACGGAGCGCGCGATCAGCCGCGAGGTCGCGACGTCCAGTACCTCGACATTGTGACTCGGCCTTGGCCAAGCCCCCGGTGCCAGGGTCGGTCCGTTGCTGAAGCCCACTTTCTTGGGCTCTCTCGTCTACTGCCGGATACGGCGCGCCGCGTTACCTATTTTGACCCTTGATCGCCGGGCTGCGCATGTGTTCAGATGCCAATGTGGCGGTGCTCAGGATAGCGCTTCTCCAAATTGCTGGCCATCCTGCCCTCGCGGTCGATGGGCACGATTTCCTGACCGAACCGCTTGGCGATGAGCTGCCTCATCTTGCTGAGCACGAGTTCAACTTTCCGAAGCTGCGGCCCGTACTCCGCGCGACGAGGTCCAAGTACGTCGACTGGGCCAAAGCTCGGGCGGCCGCTCTGCTAGATGCTATTGCCTCGTCACCTTCGGGTGCTCCGGCGCTCCTTGCGCTGCCCGAGTGTCTCGTACCTCAAGAGGGTCTGCCGGACGTCGCAGCATTCTCAAGGAGGACCGGGACTGTGGTATTGGCCGGAACGCATTCGCGGATGCTCAGTCCCGCAGGCGACAAGCTGTATGAGGCGGCCGGGGTTTCCGGCCAAGTGCATGCCAGCCTACCCTCTGCCGCAGCGTTTATGCCCGTCGTCACCGCCAGCACCACATCGCTGCGACCGAAAGTCGCCCGGTCTCCCTTCGAGGAGTCGGAGGGCGCCTCGTCGACCAAGGAACCCGACCTCACAAACCTCCCTGTGTTCCCACTACAGGGTGAACTGACTGTGGGCCCACTTATCTGCGCCGAGGCACTCCGACGGCCTCAGTTTCACCCGAAGCCATCCCTCGTTGGCATCGTGGCAAGGGATCCGAACCCTGCCCAATTTGATAACGAGATTCAGTCCTTCGTGCGGAACAAGCAGCCTGTGATCTTCGTGAACGATGCTCGTCACGGCGGATCTGGCGTGTTCTGTCTGGTCGACACTCGACCCTCCGGACGATGGTTTTTCGGCGCGCCCATGAATGGACGGTTACCTACGGGCGAGGCCTACCTCGAGATCGATCTCGACCCAGAAGTAAAGGCCATCGAGGTCGGCACCGCAGCTCCCTCTCAAGGGGTTCACATCAGGCGTCTGTGTTCAATCTATTCGAAGGATGATCCAATTCTGGCCTTGGAGCAGGCGGCGCTCGCCGCTGCGAGGAACGGCAACGTTGCAGCCCTTCGTGTCGCGTGTAACGAACTTGATCGTCACCAAGAGGCGACAGTTGTCGCACGACAGAGATGGTCTCGACTGCTTCAGCTGGCAGAGAACGCCTCGCTCGACGACGACTGGATTGCCATCCTCGGCATGCCGCTCGTGATCGACGTGCCGAGGCTGGAGACCCTCAGAGCGGATCTCTGTGGCCGTGCGGCGCGTGAAATTCAGCAGATCATTGACGATCCTGCGAGCAGATCTGCCGACCCGCGACAACTCGGCCTGCTTGTTCAGACCCGCCACACTTTTGCATCGTGCGCGACGTCGTCCAACGACAGAACGGGCGCAAGAACGCCGCCTCCTTCTGCCCCACCGCCGGTTGGACGAGGCCCGGACATCTCCGCGCTCCTGACCGCCTTGTCAGAATCCACGAGCTGCATCGCCGTCATCACCGGTCTGCCATCAATCGGGAAAAGCGCGGTCATAAACACGGCCTTGGGCCAAGCACACATGTCGACGGTTCATATCGACTGTCCGCCAGGAGCAAGCGCGGACTTTCTCTATGAGGCGATCATTCGGCACGCGGGCTTTGTACCGGCGAGTCCCGCGCCTCGTCAGACATTCGACTCGGACGAGATGGTCGAGGCTCTTCGAGGCACGCGAGCGCTCTGGATATCGTCGGTCCACGAGTTAGCCCTGAAGGGACATTCTTCGAGCGCATGAAAGCGTGAAAAACACTGGAA
>CAYUFS010000129.1:0-5420 GCA_964443975.1 uncultured Myxococcales bacterium
ACACGCTCAAGGAAGAGCTCGGAGGGCTTGACGCAGGCCCCATCGATCGCCGCCTCTTGGCGGAGAAGCTTCTCAAGTACGATGTGGGGTCGCTACTCCACGGTGTCTTTCTTGCGAAAAAGGAGTTGGCGGGGGGGCGTCTCCGAATCGCGCGGGCGCTGTCGGCTTTCATCGAAGCAGACGGGGTGCGTGTCGCCGCCTCGGGTGGCGTCAAGAACGATCATGTCAACCCGCAAGGTGAAACAAAATCTGGTTTCGGCAACGTACCCTTCGCGCGTGACGAGTTCACCGCGGACCAGATCACCCTCTACGTCAATCTAGACCTCGGTCAGATTCGAGGATACGGCCTCGGCGCCAAAGTGGAGCGTTTGTTGATCTTGCTCGCGCTCTACAAGGTGCGCGCGCTGGTTGATGGCTCCTTGCGGCTTCGCACGGCGTGCGACCTGGAGATCGATTCAAGAAAGACAGGCTCTCCAATCCGCGCGCGCCGGCCAGAGGGGTTCGAGCTACTGACGGCCAAGGTTCTGGAGCGCGAGCTTGCCGAGGCCATCGAAGCCTGCAAAGGGCAGATGATCGCCACCAAGGTGCGCTTCGACGATGACCTCAAGAAGGGCAAGGAGGAGGGGAAGGCGGCCTCCGGTGAGTCGGAGCAAGAGGACGCTGAAGAGCCGCAGGGTTGAAGGATGAACCCCGCTGCTGCCCACCTGGACCGGGTTTCTGCCCAGGAAATCCTTGGTCACCTTGGCGTGACCCTGATCCTTGCCTTCCCTGGACGGCGGTACCACGCCACCCCATGGGGTCACCATGTCAACGAGGGCCTCATCGAATGGCCGCCTTCACCATGGCGTCTCCTTCGAGGCTTTCTGGCGACCGGCTACACCAAGCTGGGGTGGCCGAAGGAAGGACCACCCCCGGTCGCGTGCTCGTTGATCCAGAAGCTCGCCGCCGTACTTCCCCACTATCGCCTGCCCTTGGCCGTCGGAACGCACAGCCGGCACTACATGCCGGTGGCCCGTTTCAAGAATGGGCGCGAAGAGACGACAATGGTGCTCGATACGTGGGCACAGATCGACGACGGATCGATTGACGTTCACTGGAACGTGGAGCTGACCACCGCTGAACGACGGCTGTTCGGGGACATCGCGCGCGACCTTGGATATCTGGGCCGCTCCGAGAGCTGGGTCGAGGGGACCTTGGCGGATGACGTCGATGTCGGGCAATTCGATATTCGGCCGGGCGAAGCATGGGATCGTCCCGGACCGGGATGGGAACAGGTGTCACTCCTCGCTCCTCTTCCGCCCCTCGAATATCTGACGTGGCGTGAACGGACCGCGCAGACAGCAATCGAGGCGCTCCCCGTGGTGGATAGCAAGGGAAGACCACTCAAGAAGGCGGCGCGGGACCGGCGAATCGCCGAGACCCAAGCAAGCTATCCGGCCGATCTCATTGCATGTCTTCACGCCGATACCGCCTGGTTACAAGAGCTCGGCTGGAACCAACCGCCGGGCACCCGCAAGGTATTCTATTGGCGGCGAACCAGCTCGCTCGAGGGGGCGGCCCCGCCGTCTCGACCCCGCCTTGTGCGCCCCGCCCCTGTCGAACTCATGCTGCTTTCGCTGGCCACGGCCAGCGGCAACTTTCACGCTTTGCCGCCCATCACCCGAACGCTCCCTCAGGGCGAGCTGATGCATCGCGCTCTGCTCTCGCGCGGGCCGAAGGGTGAAAGGCCGCCAGAGGTACTGAGCGGTCGCGACGTAGAAGGGAAACCGCTGCACGACGAGCACGCCCATCGCCACGCGCACTTGATTCACCTCGATCTGGATGGAGATGGACACCTGGACCATGTGTTGATCTGGGCGCCGATGGGACTCGACGCCGACTCACAACAGATCGTACGAGCCGTGCGCAGGACATTCACCAAGGGTGGAACACAACCGTTGCGCCTGGCGCTGGCAGCCGCCGGTTCTCGCTCCGAGCTGCTCACGTTGCCATCTCCCTGGGGCGATCGGCTACGGCGACTGTTGGGCGGCAATCCTGTTGGCTCCCCATCCTGGCGCTCTATTACGCCGTTCGTTCCTCCTCGTTTCCTGAAGCCGCGCGGCGGGAATACCATCGAGGGGCAAATCGCGGCAGAATTGAAGGGGCGCGGTTTTCCCGAGCCAGTGTCAATTCGCAGGCTCGATCCCCATGCCGACGATGAGCTCGTCCGTAGGAGTCGCCATTTTGTCAGGCGTCGACGAATCCGTAGCGGCCCCCCGGTAGACTGTGGTTTCATGCTGGAGTTGGTATTCGGCGGGCCAGTCAGCGGCCCCGTGGCAATTGGTTACGGTTCTCACTTTGGACTCGGCCTGTTCGCCTCGTCCGATTGATCAGCCGATCCCACGCTGCCAAATCCGCCCGAGCGAATGGTCAGACTCGCCTGGCCGCCGCCCTACCGTGCCCAAACGCTCGCCAGATCCAGCTCGATCGCGTCAAACGGTTCGGCGCGCACCTTGACTTCACCGGCGACGCTGCTCACCAGGCGCCAGGCGCCTGCCTCGCGGCGAAACACCTCCAGCGTGCGGAGCTGGGGGTCGACGAACCACAGATGTCCCACCTGGGCGGTGGCGTAGTGATGGGTCTTACGGGTCCGGTCCAGAGCCGCGGTGCTGGGCGAGAGCACCTCGCAGATCCAGTCGGGCGCCAGCTCGAAGAACGCAACGTCAGGGAGCTCGGGCATGCGAGCGCGGCGCCAGCCGGCGAGGTCCGGCACCATGATCTGTCCGACGATGTGCAGCTCGGGCTCGTCCAAGATCACCCAGCCGCCGGGGCCGCTCCCACCGCTTCGCCCAAATGATGTGTGCAGATCCGCGCCCAAGGACGACGACGCCGCCGCGTGTCGCGCCGCGGGGCGAGGGCTGGTCACCAGCTCGCCGTCGATGATCTCGGCGACCAGGTTGTCCGGCACCGCCAGGAGATCCTCGTAGGTGGCGGCGCGCTGAGCGGGCAATCGGGACATCGCAGGCCTGAGTCTACCACCGTCGCCGAGGCGTCGACCGCAGGCCACGGTCGCCCCTCGGTCGCCCCCCAACCCGCGCAAGAAGGTTGTCCCCCGGTGACAGCACCTCGCCGTAGCCTGGATCGTGCCATGGCTGATTCCGACGCCCATCCATCCGAATCTTCCCCGCTGGTTCCGGCTCGAATGTTGAACGAGCATTCGTACTGTCCACGGCTCGCCTATCTCGAGTGGGTACAGGGTGACTTTTCCGACAGCGTTGACACCGTGGACGGGCGCTACCAGCACCGGCGGGTCGATCGCGAACGGGGCGCCCTGCCCGACGCCGCGGCACTCGGCGCCAGCGAGCCCGAGGAGAAGCTCCATGCCCGTTCGGTCATGCTCTCGGCCCCGCGGGTCGGCATGGTCGCGCGGATCGATCTGGTCGAAGCGGAGGGCGGCGTGGTCACCCCGGTCGACTACAAGCGTGGCACTCCCCCCGACGTCCCCGAGGGCGCGTGGGAGCCCGAGCGCGTGCAGCTGTGCGCCCAGGCTCTCATCCTCGAAGAGAACGGCTACACCGTTGCCGAGGGCGTCCTTTACTTCGTTGCCGCCAAGCGCCGCGTTCGCGTGGTGTTTGACGACGCGCTACGTACGCGTACGCTCGATCTCCTGGAAGACCTGCGTCGGTCGGCGGCCAGCGCGACGATTCCCCCGCCGCTCGAGGACAGCCCCAAGTGTCCGCGTTGCTCCCTGGTCGGGATCTGCTTGCCGGACGAGGTCAACTACCTTGCGCATGGAGGCGTCGGGGGGCGCGGTGCCCCCGACGTACGGGAGGAGGACATCCGTCGTCTTCTCCCGGCACGCGACGACGCACTGCCTCTGTATGTTCAGGAAGCTGGGGCGTACGTGGGCAAGCGTGACGAGGAGCTGGTCGTCCGCCCACGGGAGGGCAAGCCCGTCGCCGTACGCCTCGGGCAGACCTCACAGATCTCGTTGTTCGGGGGGGTGCAGATCTCGACCCAGGCAATGCAGTCGGTGATGGGCCGCGGTTTGCCAATCTGCTTTTTCTCGCACGGGGGCTGGTTCTACGGGATGGCCACAGGCATGACGCACAAGAACGTCGAGCTACGCAGACTGCAATACCGGGTGGCCGAGGATGGCGTGGCTGCGCTCGGACTGGCGAAGCAATTCGTCGCGACCAAGATTCGAAATTGCCGCACACTTTTGCGCCGCAACGGCGACATCCCCGCCCCGGATCTGGACAGGCTCAAGCGCTTTGCCGTTGACTGCGATTCCGCAGAGGCGGCGGAGTCCCTGCTCGGCATCGAGGGCTCGGCGGCCCGCGTTTATTACGCGCATTTCCCACAGTTGGTCCGCTCGCCAGACGTTGGTCTTGCGCCCGGACTCGACTTCGAGGGACGGAACCGGCGGCCTCCGCGCGATCCCATGAACGCGCTGCTTTCCTTTGCATATGCCATCCTGGTCAAGGATCTGACCGTCGCCCTTTTGGCGGTGGGGTTCGATCCGTTCCTGGGCTTCTTTCACCGCCCGCGCTACGGCCGGCCGGCGCTGGCGCTGGATCTCATGGAAGAGTTTCGGCCGTTGATCGCGGATTCGGTCGTTCTCACCGCCGTCAATACCGGGGTCGTCCGCGCGACCGACTTCGTGCGCCGGGCCGGGGCGGTCAGCTTGACGGAGGCGTGCAGGACGAGATTCCTGCGCGCCTATGAACGGCGAATGGACGAGCTCGTGACCCACCCGCTGTTCGGCTACCGCATCAGCTACAGGCGCGTGCTGGAGGTCCAGGCAAGGCTGCTGGCGCGCCACCTTGGCGGCGAAATTCCCGTGTACCCGGGCTTCACGACGAGGTGATCGCGGATGCGCACGATGTACCTGGTCAGCTACGACGTGTCGGACGCCAAGCGCCTTCGCAGGGTGTTCAAGGCCATGCGAGGCTTCGGGGACCACTTGCAGTATTCGGTCTTCCGATGCGACCTCTCGGCGCGTGAACGCGCGGACATGATCGCAGCCATCGATGCCATCATCGACCACGCCGCCGATCAGGTCCTGATCGTCGACCTCGGTCCGCCGGACGGCCGAGCATCGGAGTGTTTCTTCTCGCTCGGAAGGCCGTATACTCCGCCCGAACGACTCGCCGTCGTAGTCTGATACCGTTCAAATGTTCTCTGACAAACAAATAGATCCCATGATTTCCCGAAGCGAGCGGTCCGGTGGCGACCTCCCGCACCGGGCCGCTCGCGATACCGAATCGGCGCCAAAACTCGCAGGAACGGCGCCGATCGCCGCACCTTCGCCGGCCCCGGTCCTCCCATTGACCCCATCCGACCGAGCCCGCTCGAAAAGCCGCCCTCAAGTATCGAGTTTTACAGGGTTTCCCCCGCGGGGCGTTTCCGTCGCTGACCAGCGACGGCCCCATTGAAGC
>CAYUFS010000130.1:0-5324 GCA_964443975.1 uncultured Myxococcales bacterium
CCGCGCCGCACGCCCCGGTGGTGCAACGCCAGATCCTCGCGCCGGGTCGCCTGCGACAGGGCCTCCTCGTAGGTCACGAGGTTGCGATCGACGAGCTCCTTCAGGGACTGGTCGAAGCTGGTCATCCCGTAGGGTTGGCCGCCGCTCTCGATCGCGGAGAGGATCTCGCCGCCTCGCTTCGCGTCCACCAGCAGCTCGCGCATGCGCGGCGTGTTGATCAGGACCTCCGCGGCGGGGATCATCCCCTTGCCGTCGGCCCGCGCCAGCAGGCGCTGCGACACGATGCCGTTCAGGACGTTGGCGAGCTGGATGCGGGCCTGCTGCTGCTGATGGGGGGCGAACAGCGAGACGATCCTGTTCACTGTGTCGGCGGCGTCGGCGGTGTGCAGGGTCGACAGCACCAGGTGACCGGTCTCGGCCGCCTGCAGCGCGATCTCCATCGTCTCCACGTCGCGGATCTCGCCCACCATGATGACGTCGGGATCCTGTCGGAGGGCCGCGCGGAGTGCGCGGGCGAAGGTGAGCGTGTCGAAGCCGATCTCGCGTTGGTTGACGACGCTGCGCCGATCCCGAAACGCGAACTCGATCGGATCCTCGATGGTCACGATGTGGCACGCCCGCCGCGTGTTGATGGCGTCGACCATGGCGGCCAACGTGGTGGACTTGCCCGCGCCGGTGATGCCCGTGACCAGCACGAGGCCGCGCTCACTCTCGGTCAGGTCGAGGACCGCCTTGGGCAGGTTGAGCTTGTCGAACGGCGGGACGTCGGGGGGGATCACCCGCAGGGCGAGGCCAATCTGCCCGCGCTGCTGGAAGACATTCACCCGGTAGCGGCCGCCACCAGGCGCGGCGTAGGCGAGGTCCACGTCCCACTGGGTCTCGAAGATCTCCCGCTGGTGCTCGTTCATCACGCTGAGCGCGAACGCCCGCATGGTCTCGGGCGACATCGGGGGGACGTCGCGGACCGTGCGCAGCTCGCCCTTGATACGGAAGACGGGGGGGAGCCCGACCTTCAGATGTACGTCCGAGGCCCCGAGCTTTCGGGCTGCGGCGAGCACACGGTCGAGGATGAAGCTCACGAGACTGACGGCACGATATCACGCGCCTCCGGCCAGAACCTGGCGTGTTGGCAAGCACCCGTGCGTGGTACTAGCCTGTCCGCGTGACCAATTCGTCGCTTCAGTTCGCATCGGGCCAGGAGGTGCTCGTCGTAGACAAGGATGAGAAGGTCACGCGTGGGCTCGAGGCGGTGCTGGGAAAGCTGGGCCTGGTCGTGACGGGGACCGCCGATCCCATTCGCGCGCAGGACCTGCTGATCAACAAGTTCTTCGCGGTGGCGCTGTTCGACATCGACACCCCCACGTCGGGTGCGGGCCTGGAGCTGCTCCGCTTCGCGCGCGACAAGTCCCCCTTGACGACGATTCTGCTGATGACGGCACGCAAGGCCTTCGACGTGGGGGTCGCCGGATTCCGTGGCGGGGCGACGGACGTGGTGCTGAAGGAACCGGACTCCATCCCCTACCTCAAGGAGCGCGTCGTCGCGGCGGCAAACGACCTGCTCGCGACCAGCGACCGCAACACGCTGCTGGAGGAGGTGCTCGAGCTCCACGAGGGGTTTCTGCGGCGGATGCGCGACATGGCCCGTCAGAACGTGGACCTCGAGGATCGCCTGCTGGGAAGGACCAGCGCGCGGGCCTCGGACGACGACGCCTGCTCGATCCTGCTGGTCGACGACGATCCGGCCGTCGCCCGGGCGTTCGGGCCGCTGTTCCCGGAGGCCAAGGGATGGCGAATCACCGCGGCGCTCACGGGGGGTGAGGGCCTGGACTTCGCGGCGGAGTTTCGGCCCGAGATCGTCCTCGTGAAGGATCCCTTGCCTGACCTGCCCGCGCGCATGGTGACCGGCAACGCGAAGAAGCTCTCGCCGGACTCAGTCGCAATCGTCTACCAGCTCGACCGCCCTGGCGCGCCCGGCGAGGTGACCCTGGTCGAGGGCAGCCGGCCCCTGCTCTTGCTGTCGGGATATACCGGGCCCGAGCAACTCGTCGGCCCTCTCGCCGAGGTTCGAGAAGGCATCCGCCAAAAACTGAAAGAACGCCGCTATCTGCAGATCTTCCGCCAGAACCACCTCGAGTTTCTGAACCGGTACAACAACGTTCGGCAGCGGGTCCAGGCCGTCATCGCGAGCAAGAAGAAATAGCGGCTGCGGCTGCTAGTTGCTAGGTGCAGCGCCCCGGAAGCAAGTGACCACCGAAGAGTTCCCCGCGGGAAGGCCACGCCGAGCCACGCGCCCGCCGACCGCCGCCAAGCGGCGGTTGCCGCGATTCGAACGCTGGGCTCCAAGCCGCGCGGCAGCTGGTTACGTGCGCTGAAGCCGGTTCTGTCGGACGATTGCCCCGGTTTCGCGCGGGCTCGAACGGCGCGGCTCGCTCGGGGTTCAGGCCCGCGCGATTGCGCTCCGCGGGGGCGTGGCTCGGCGTGGCCCTCCCGCAAGGATCTTTGGGGACGGGGACGAGCGCCGAAGGCGCGTCAGGTCGTGATGACCCCGATGAACGGCAGGTTCCGGTAGAGCTGCCCGGCGTCGAGCCCATAGCCCACGACGAATTCGTCGGGGACCTCGAACCCGGTGAAGTCCACGGGGACCTCGATGCGCCGCCGCGAGGGTTTGGAAAGGAGCGCGCACGTGTGCAGGCTGGCCGGACCGCGGGCCGATAGAAAATCGAGCAAGTACTTCAGCGTCAGGCCGGTGTCGACGATGTCTTCGACCAGCAAGACATGCCGGTCGGCGATGGGCGTCGCGATGTCGCGGGTTATCTCGACCACCCCCGAAGACACGGTGGCGTCGCCGTAGCTCCGAACGGCCAAGAAGTCGCACGTCACGGGGCGGGGGATCGCCCGCACGAGGTCGGCCATGAAGATGAAAGCGCCTCGCAACACGCCGATGACGGTGATCGGTCCGGGCGGCAAGCGAGCGTCCACGTCGTGCGCAAGCTCCCGGATGCGGGTCGCTATCGCGGGAGCCGAGATGATTTCGACCGGTAGATTCATCCCCGATACCCTCCGATATTTGGGCCCGCGCCGCAATTGGGAACCTGGCGCTGGAAGCGTTGTCGTTCAGAATCAAGGAGCCTCCATGCCCATGCCCCACGATGTTTCGGCCTCGTCATCGCCGCGCACGATGCCCGGTCGGGTTCTGCAAGGTTGCCTGTTCGTCTGGGTGGCGCTCGTCGGCTGCGCGCACCGCGCGGCCACCGGCCCGGTCACGCCGGGAACCGCCCCCGGGGCACCGGTGACCGAACTGGAGATGGAGCCCATCAAGATAACCGCGGTCAAGGGGCCCGACGGGGTCCACATAGAGAGCTTCGACGCGGCGGACCTCTTCGAGCAGGGGGGCAAGGCGCTCGGCGAGAAGCGGTTCGACGACGCCATTGCCGCCTATGATCGCCTCCTGAAGGAGTTCGAGGACGGGCGTTACACGCGCGCGGCGATGTACAACATGGGCCTCGCCTGTCAGGGCAAGAAGGATTGGCCGGGGGCGGTCGCTCGCTTCAAGGCGCTGGTGGACGGGTACGGCGATTCGAGTGACGCGAAGGACGGGCTCTTTCAGCTCGGGGCCACCTACGCCGAGATGGGCAACTGGCCGGCGTCGGCGGAGGTGCTGGCGCGGGTGTTGGATCGCCGGGATCTGACGGCGGACGATCGCCTGGAGGCGCTCGGCCGGCGCGGGTACGCGCAGTTTCAGGTTCACGACCTCGACACCGCCGAGCGAACCTTCCGTTCGGCCGTAGCCTTTTTTCATCAAATCGAGAAGGAGGAGCGCCTCGAGACCGACTTCTTCCTCGCCTTGGCCCTGTACCACATCGGCGAGATCTCGCACGAGCGCTTCCGCGCGGTGTCGCTCCGGCTACCAGAACGGCAGATGAGCGCTGACCTCGACGAAAAGGCGCGGCTCCTGTTGCTGTCCCAGCGGCAGTACATCGATGCGATGAAGCTGGGGAACGCCGAGTGGGCGGCCGCGTCCGGGTTCCAGGTCGGCGCGCTCTACGAGGAGCTCTACGACTCGTTCATCCACGCGCCCGTTCCGCCGGAGCTCCTGAACCCGCGCGCCGCCGACAGGCGAGAGGTGTACTACGAAGAGCTGAGAAAGAAGATCCGGGTGTTGCTCGAAAAGTCGATGCGCTGGTACGACGAGAACCTCAAGATGATGGAGCGACTCGGCGTCCGGGGCGAGTGGAGGGACAAGTCGAAGCTCGCGTACGCGAAGATCCAGCAGCTGCTCGACCCGAGCTACAAAGCCGATTTTCAACCCCCCGAGTCGTCGAGTCTGGGCGGGCCTCATCTTGCCCCGACGGTGCTGCCGCCCGTTCCCGCGACGCCCCAGCGGGGGGGGAGCGAGGACGCTGCTCGGGAGACTCCGGATTCCCGGGAGGCGCCCAATTCTAATGATGGCGAGCCTTCCGACCGCAGGCCCGAGAAGCCCACCCCCGGCACCGGTCCCAGCCGTCAGATCCTCTAACGCCACGCGATATCCAGGGTTTCCCTGACCGCCCGGGGTCCGCCGCGTCCTGTCCGCCCTGGCACGTAGGGACGCCCTTGCCGCCGCCACGCTGTTGCACTTGACACGGGGCCGCCTTCGAAATATACATCCGCGCTCTGCGCGTGCCGGGGGAAGGTATGCCGACACCCGCAGGTAGTCGAACTAACGAGAATCACACGAAATCAGCTTAAAAAGGGGGAGCGCGGACGAATCAGAATCGGTGCTGGCGTAGCTCAATGGTAGAGCAGCTGATTTGTAATCAGCAGGTTGCGGGTTCGATTCCCATCGCCAGCTCGCTGGCTGGAAGGCGAAAGCAAAAGCGAAAGCAAGAGCAACAAGAGCCCTACCCGACAGCCAATCCCGGCCCGATCAAAAAGACAGAAACGACAGGCAAGACAGCACGAATCGCTTGGTCTTCACGGATCGGGTGTTTCAGCTCGGAGGGGTTCCCGAGCGGTCAAAGGGAACAGACTGTAAATCTGTCGCCACTGGCTTCGAAGGTTCGAATCCTTCCCCCTCCACAAGCGAGCGCCTTCAGCTTCAGACATCAACATGACCAGATATCTTTTCCAAAGGAGAACAGCAAATTTGCGGGAGTAGCTCAGTTGGTAGAGCTCCAGCCTTCCAAGCTGGTTGTCGCGGGTTCGAGACCCGTCTCCCGCTCCGAGACTGGCAGACGACGAAACAGCAGCCAACGACCAAAGGAAGAGATCGCCCACGTAGCTCAGTTGGCAGAGCGCGTCCTTGGTAAGGACGAGGTCACCCGTTCAATCCGGGTCGTGGGCTC
>CAYUFS010000131.1:0-5246 GCA_964443975.1 uncultured Myxococcales bacterium
AGGTTGTAGGTGAACAGACCGAACTTGATGCCTTCGAACCAGGTGCGTCCCACGGTCAGGCTTCCGCCGAGCGGCGTGAACGTCACGCCGTCGTTCGAATACGCGAACGAGATCTGCGAGGTGGTGCTCATGCTCGCCTTCAAGAACACGGTCTTCGCCGCCACCGCGGGCCCCTGGGTGTAGGCGCCGTTGATGTTGGCCCGCACCGTGACCTGACCGCCGGCGCCGACGACGCCGATCCAGCCATAGGCTTGCCCGAACAGCGTGATCCCCGCGCGTTGTCCGTCGACGATGCCGGTGGTGTCCAGGTTGGTGACGGCGGAGGCCACCTGGCCCATCGCCAGCTGGACGAGCGTGTCGTACGCGAACACGAGGCTGTCCTCGACGAACGGAACGCCCGCGCCCGCGCCGCTCGTGCCGCCTTTCGCGGCCAGCGGCCGGGCCGATAGGCGCAGCCAGCCCGGGCGCGCCGTCAGCGACCAGCTCGTGTCGTCGGGATTGTGGTTCCACAGCCACTGCACGCCCAGCGCGCCGCCGTCGAACTCATCCGAGCTCTGCGGGACCGTGATGGGGAACGTGGTCCCGACGTTGGGCTTCTTGGGCCGCGCGACGGGCTCGCCGATCCCGTTGCCGTCGAGATCGACGCCCACCTTGGGCCAGTCGTCGGCGCCCCACTGGGCGGGCTCGAGGTGCGCGATGCGGCCCCAGCCGCCGTTCTGCTGGAAGTGGTAGAACCACGACTCCCCGCTCGGCAGATCGATCCACGACCCCTGGTGCGGGCCGTTGGTGTTGGTGCTCCCGCGCTCGAGGATCGTCTTGCTGACGTAGGGTCCGAGGATGTTGGTCGACCGGAGCACGACCTGATAGCCCGCGTCGATGCCGCCTTCGGGCGCGAAGATGTAGTAGTAGCCGTTGCGCTTGAGGAACTTCGGCCCCTCCAGCGTCGGGCCGTTCGCCACCATCGTCGTCGGTCCTATCAGGGTCTTGCCGTCCCAGCTCAACTGCTGGACGAAGAGCGGTCCTGCCCCCGTCTGGCTCCGCACGAGGTACGCCTTGCGACCGTTCGGACCGTCGCCGCCGGCATTGGGCACGTCGTCCCAGAACGGGCACGGATCCTCCCAGCCGGCGACGCGCATGACCACGGTCCAGGGATCCCAGGGACCGGCCGCGTCGGCGGCCGAGGTCATGATCAACCCTTCGGTCGGCGTGGTCACGTAGACCCAGAAGCGACCGTCCTGATAGCGAATCGCCGGCGCCCACGTACCCGCCTGATACGCCTGGCCGGGCGTGTCGTACTTTGGATCGAGATCCAGCCGGCGGTAGATGCGCGTCAGCAGGGTCCAGTTGACCATGTCGTCCGAACGCAGCACCGGCATGCCCATGAAGTGGTGCGACGCCGCGATCATGTAGAACGCGCCGCCGGCGGCGATGACGTCCAGATTGTTGTAGTCGGCCCACAACATCGGGTTCTTGAAGGTGCCATCGCCCTGATCGCCCCACGCGCCTGGAAGCAACGCCGCGGCGGCGCCGGCCGCTCCGCCAGTGCCCTTGCCAGCAGTGCCACCAGAGGCGGACGACGCTCCCGCTTTGCCACCGCTCGGGCCTGTCCCGCCAGATCCACCGGAGCCGCCTGGACCGGAGCCTCCGAGACCAGAACCACCGAGACCAGAACCACCAAGGCCGGCGCCGCCGGTTGCGGCCCCACCGGTACCGCTCGCCGCCGAGCCCCCCGAGCCTGGGACGCCAGCACCGCCCGTTCCCGCCAACCCGCCGCCGCTGCCACCCGTCGCGCCGCCCGAGCCGCCATTGACCGCGCCCGCCCCGCCGGTCGCGTTTCCGCCGCCGCTACCATTCGCGCCGCCGGCGCCGGTCGCTGGCGCCCCGCCGGACCCATGAGCCGCCGTCCCACTGCTTCCGCAAGCGGTCAGAGAGGCGAGGGAACCGAGCGCGAGAACGGCAGCCCAGCAACGGCGATCGCTGCTGGCACGAGAGCAAGCTTTGACCATCGCGTAACCCTGCACCGTACGCGCCTGTTTTCCAAGTGACCAAGGCCTCGCCGTCGCTGAAGGTTCCTGTCGGGGCGCATGACGCCAACAGCGCTACTGCTGGATCAGGCCCCGAACCCAGTCGACGAGCGCCTGGTTCGGGGTGGCGCTGATCCCGGTTGGCAGCTTGCGCACGTACCAGGTGGTCGTCCAGGTCACGGACTGGCCGGAGGGCAAGGCGGCGTAAGCGCCCTGGGTCTCGATCTCGATGAACTTGCCCCCGCCATCGACGTAGATGGAAATCTCGCCCTCGCCCGGTGCGTGCGCCGTCGACGCGATGTCGGGGTATTTCTTGACCAAGACGTCGCCGCCAGAGGTGATGTGCGCGATCCAGCCTTCCTTGCCATCCGCGATCAGGCGCGCAGACGCGCTTACGGTCGCCGGATACTGGAACCAGGTGCAGCCGAAGGCAGCCTGCGTCGTCGGGAGCGGGAACGTCCCGCCGCTCGGCGCGAGATCGCCCGTCGGGTAGAAGGTCAGGCCACCCGGGAAGACGCGGGTATCTTCCCAGGGGGCGACACTCTTCCCGCTGGTCGTGCTCTGGATCGTGTATTCCGCGACGATGCTTTGATTGGTCAGGCCCGGGGTGAACTTCTTGGTGACCATGGCGCCGATCGACGCGGCGTTGGGGCTCGTGCCCACGATGGTCTGACCCGAGACGGTCATGGTGTAGGCGCTGGTATCGATCTCGGGCGGTGGCGGCCAGGTGCCTGGCCAAGCGCTCTGCGGGCTGACGCGGAACGTGGAGCCGTAGTTGACGGCATCCTGCGCGCTTCCCGTCAAGTAGTTGGGACCGCCTGCGAGGGTCAAGGTGAGCACGCGCGCCCCGACCAGGGAATCGACCTCGAAGAAGATGTCGCCAAATTCGAGGACGTACTTTCCGCTCGCGCGGGCAATGGGCTGAACCAGTCGCGTGCCCGCTCCACCACCCGCGCCGCCTGGGGCGCTGCCACCACCCACGGCGCCGCTTCCGCCCCCGGCGGTGGTTCCACCCGTCGCCGGCGTCCCGCCAGGCCCGCCGCCGGTCGGGCTGGCCCCGCCGGTCCCGCTCGAGCCCCCGCTGACCGTCGCGCCACCGCTGCTTGTGGCGCCGCCGCTTGCAGTCGCGCCGCCGCTCCCGGTCGCGCCACCCGTGCCAGGCGTACCACCACCACTCGCTTGCGCGCCGCCGCCGCCACTGGCACCGCCGCTCGCCGTTTGACCACCACTCGAGGTTGCGCCGCCGCTGCCGCTCGGCGTCCCTCCGGTCCCGCCTCTTGCGTGGGAGCCATCCCCCCCACACGCCGCCACCCCACAAAACCCGGCGACCAATGCAGTGGCCGCGACGAACTCCGCCAGGCGCATGACAGACCCCCGTGAAAGAGACCGGACACCAGTTGCCAACAACCGCCGAACAGAGCGTACGATAGCGATCCGCGCGGTCGAAGCAAGCAAGATCCCGGGCGCTCGTGGGGCAGCCCGCTCACCCTGTCGCCCGAAGCTCGCGATGCCATTGCAGTAGCTTCGGTGAACCTTAGTTTGATGCCACCCGACACTCACGGCAGGGGAGGAATTCATGGCACGGTCGAACGTCGCGAAGCTCTTGGTCGATACCCTTGTCGGCGCAGGGGTGAGGCGGATCTATGGCGTCGTGGGCGACTCCCTCAACGGCATGACCGAGTGCCTCCGCACACAGGAGCAAATCGAGTGGATCGGCGTGCGGCACGAGGAGGTTGCGGCCTTCGCGGCGGGTGCGGAGGCGCATCTCACGGGCAAGCTGGCGGTGTGCGCGGGAAGCTGCGGCCCCGGCAACATGCATCTCATCAACGGCCTGTACGACTGTCACCGGAGCCGCGTCCCCGTGCTGGCGATCGCGGCGCAGGTCCCCAGTCGGGAGCGCGGCAGCAGCTATTTTCAGGAGACGCGGCCAGACATCCTCTTCAAGGATTGCAGTCACTACTGTGAGCCCATCGACCACGCGAGCCAGATGCCGCGCGTTCTCGAGCTCGCGATCCGCAGTGCCGTCGTCAAGCGGGGCGTTTCGGTCATCTCCCTTCCGGGCGACGTCGCCCTCCTGGATGCGCCGGACGCGCGCCCGTTCGTGCTGGCCGAGGCCCAGCCGGAGGTGCGTCCCGGGGGCCCGCAGCTTGCCCAGCTCGCGGCCCTGCTGGACAAGGGGAAGAAGGTGACCATCCTGGCGGGAGCGGGCTGTGCGGGAGCCCACGCCGAGCTGATCGCGACCGCAGGTGCCCTGCAAGCGCCGATCGTCCACGCGCTCCGCGGCAAGGAGCACGTGGAGTACGACAACCCCTTCGACGTCGGCATGACGGGGCTGCTCGGCTTCGCGTCCGGCTACTACGCTGTCATGGACTGCGACGTCCTGTTCGTGTTGGGGAGCGACTTCCCGTACACGCAGTTCTATCCCGAGGCGGCGGTGGTGGCGCAGATCGACATCAGGGGCGACAACCTGGGACGACGCGCTCGTCTCGACCTCGGGCTCGTGGGCGGCGTCAAGGAGACGCTCGCGGCGCTGCTCCCGATGCTGGCCCAGAAGACCGACACCGCCCACCTCGATCGCGCCGTCGCCCATTACGCGAAGGCGCGCAAGTCCCTGGACGCGCTCGCGACCGGCGTACCGGGCCGACAGCCAATTCACCCCCAGTATCTCACCCGCGTCGTCGACGAGCTCGCGTCGCCCGACGCCATCTTCACTTGCGACGTTGGATCTCCCACGCTGTGGGCGGCCCGCTACCTCTCGATGAACGGAAAGCGACGCCTGCTCGGATCATTCAGCCACGGCTCGATGGCGAATGCGATGCCGCAGGCGATCGGGGCGCAGCTGACGCGCCCGGATCGGCAGGTCATCTCTCTCTCGGGCGACGGTGGGTTCTCGATGTTGATGGGCGATCTGCTCACGATCCGGCAGCGCAAGCTTCCCGTGAAGATCATCGTCTACAACAACGGCGCCCTCGGCTTCGTCGAGCTCGAGATGAAGGCGGCCGGCCTTCTCACCAGCGGAACCACCCTCGACAACCCCGACTTTGGCCAGATGGCTCGAGCCATCGGGATTCACGGCGTTCGGGTGGAGGATCCCGCGGAGCTCCCGGACGCAGTCCGAGGGGCGCTGGCGCACGATGGACCCGCCTTGCTCGACGTCGTCGTGAACCGACAGGAGCTCGCCATGCCCCCGACGATCACGCTCGCGCAAGCCGCGGGCTTCAC
>CAYUFS010000132.1:0-4922 GCA_964443975.1 uncultured Myxococcales bacterium
GCGACCGAAGGTCCGGTGTCCGTCGCGGCGACGTAGTCGAGGAACGCGACGGTGTTGTTCCTCTTGGTCACGATATCGGCGCGGTCGCCCCTCCATCGCGTGGATGATGCCGTCCCGCAACTGGCGTCCGGCCGGTGATTTGGGCAGGGTGTCGCTATCTTTTCACCTTTCGCGGCGCGTTCACGCCGCCCGGACAACGAGCTGACAACAAAACCCAGGAGCCGCCGTATTTGGAAGGGTTCGTGGTCGGCGAGTTCCTGCGCCAGACGGCGTGGTCCGAGGCGCAGCCACGCGTGCATCACTTCCGCGATCGAAACGGACTCGAGGTGGACGTGGTGTTGGAATCCGACCGCGGCGACGTCGTGGGAATCGAGGTCAAGTCCTCCGGGGCGGTCACCGCCAGCGACGGGGCCGGCCTGCGATTCCTGCGTGACAAGCTGGGCTCGCGATTCCGATTTGGTGCGATTCTCCATTCCGGACCGCAGACCGTCTCGCTGGGCGATAGGATCTCCGCCTGGCCCATGGATGCCCTGTGGACGTGGTGACTGGAGGTTCACTCAGAAGGCCTCCTCCCGCGGAGCGACTGTTATTCATAGTGAATGCGTCCGGCACAAGATCAACCCGACGCTAGTCCGACGGATCGGCGCTTCATCGGCAGAGTCGGGGCACAATGGGTACACATTCTCGGTAGGAGTTTTGGCCTGGCGCGCCGCTTCCGGGTAGATTCGAGGTCATGAGCGGACGCGCGGAGGAGTCTTGGGTCGCCGAGATCGAACGTCGCGCACGGCGTGTGCTGTCCGATCCTGACGGCGGCCAGGACTGGTCGGCGGCTCGCGCCGAGATCGAACCGAAGCTCCGGCGGCCGTGAAGCCGGTCCGGGTTGAGCCGGAGGCGAAGCAGGAGCTCGCCGCGGCGGCGGCGTGGTACTCGGAAGGGAGCCAGCCGTCATCGACGTCGTTCATCGCGCTGTCCCCCCAAGGCCACGTGCACGTCGACTTGCCCGCGGGTTCTGACCTCGTGCCGATCGCGAAGCAGTTCCAGCGCGGCGACGGGCACGGCGTGTTCCGACTGGGAGCCACTGAACCGGATACGCTGCTGCCTGGTGCGTTGGGTTTCTGGCGTGACGTGGGGCGAGCATTCGTGGTGCGGCTCTGCGCCACAGAGGATCTCGAGGCGTTGCGCGCAAAGGTAAAAGTCGAGGTTCCGCCGAACGAGCTGGCGGCGCTGGTCGCCGCCGCGCCCCCGATGACGGGCGGCGAGTACCTGACGCCGACCGTCCTCGCGGACCTGTGCACGCGGATGGCCGCCGCCGTCCGGGATGAGCTCGTCGCATGGGATGGCACCGTCGAGGCCTTCCTGAGGCAGGCGAGCCCCGCGTGGAATCTCGTTGGGCGCGTCTGTTTCCATCTCGCGGAGAACAAGAACGATCCCGACGCGCCGTTCGCATTCATCGCGACCTACACCACGCGGTTGTCGGCGCGCGCGAGAGCCCAGCATCTTCCTCTCGCGCAGGCGCTACGCGAGTACGCGGGCGTTCGCAACAAGTCAGCGCTCTTGGCTCTACTCGAGCCGGTGCAGAGGGCGGCGCGGACCAGCACCGTTGCAAAGGATCTCGTCGACAGCGCCGCCGTCTTCGAGACGCTCGCCTGGACCCCGGTGGAGGCGCATCGGTTTCTGATCGACGTCCCACTGATCGAAGCCGCCGGCGTGATCGTGCGCATGCCGGCCTCGTGGCGCGCGAAGCGGCCGCCGCGGCCGGAGGTACAGGTGACGGTCGGCAAGGCTCCCGGTAAAGGGGTGGGCGCCGACGCGATCCTCGACTTCTCGATCGACGTGACACTCGACGGCGAGACGCTCACCGAGCGCGACCTTCGCGCGATCCTCGAGGGAACGGACGGCCTGGCGCTGGTACGGGGCCGCTGGGTCGAGATCGATCGGGAACGGCTGCGCCAGGTGCTCGATCGCTGGTCGACCTTCGAGGCGGCTCACGCGGGAGGCGGTCTGTCCGTTGCCGAGGGATTGAGGTTGCTCGCCGGGGCGGACATAGGGGACGGCGATGTCAAGCTTCCCGTGGCCGATGTGGCCGAATGGTCGAAGATCGTCGCCGGCGACGCGCTGGCGACGGCGCTCGCGGGCCTCCGGAGCCCCGAGACGCTTGCCGAGCTCGATCCCGGGCCGTCGCTTCGCGCCGAGCTGCGCCCCTATCAGACGGTTGGCCTCCGGTGGCTCTGGTGGCTTCGGCGCCTCGGGCTCGGGGGATGCCTCGCAGACGACATGGGGCTCGGGAAGACGATCCAGGTCATCGCGCTGCTCGTACTACTGAAGAACAAGGACGGCGCGGCGAACCAGCCCAGTCTGTTGGTCGTTCCCGCGTCGCTGATCGCGAACTGGCGCGCCGAGCTGGCGCGCTTCGCGCCGAGCCTGAGCGTCTTCGTCGCCCACCCGTCGGAGGTCTCGCCCGCCGAGCTCAGCTCGCTGGCGCCGGAGGCGCTCTCCGGGCTCGACGTGGTCATCACGACGTACGGCAGCTTGCAGCGGCTGGCGAGCCTAACCGCGCGAACATGGAACGTTGTGGTCCTCGACGAGGCGCAGGCGATCAAGAACCCGGGGGCCAAGCAGACGCGAGCCGCGAAGGCGTTGCGCGCGCGCTTCCGCCTGGCGCTCACCGGCACGCCGGTCGAGAACCGGCTGGGCGATCTCTGGTCTTTGTTCGACTTCACGTGCCCCGGCTTGCTCGGCTCGTCCAAGGAGTTTGGCCGGTTCGTCAAGGCGGCCGAGAAGCGCGCGCACGGCGGCTACGGTCCCTTGCGCGATCTGGTTCGTCCATACATCCTTCGGCGGCTCAAGAGCGACAAGCGGGTGATCGCGGACCTGCCGGACAAGACCGAGGTGCGCGCGTTTTGTAGCCTGTCCAAGAAGCAGGTCGCCCACTATCAGCAGACGGTCGAGGAGCTGCGCCAGGCTCTGCAAGGCAGCGACGGCATGAAGCGCCGCGGGATTGTCCTAAGTTCGTTGATGCGGCTGAAACAGATCTGCAATCACCCATCGCAGTGGCTGGGCGATGGTTCATGGGCCCCCGGCGACAGTGGCAAGTTCGCGCGGCTCGCCGAGCTTGCCGAGGAGATCGCGGCCCGGCAAGAGAAGGCCCTCGTCTTCACGCAGTTTCGCGAGCTGACGCGCCCGCTGGCGGAATTCCTCGCGGGCGCGTTCGGGCGGCCGGGGCTGGTGCTGTCGGGCGAGACGGAGGTCAAGAAGCGCGCGGGCCTCGTCGAGCAGTTTCAGCGCGACGATGGACCGCCGTTTTTCGTCCTGTCGTTGAAGGCGGGCGGCACGGGCCTGAACCTGACAGCGGCCCGGCACGTCATCCATTTCGATCGCTGGTGGAACCCCGCCGTCGAGAGCCAGGCGACCGACCGCGCCTATCGCATCGGCCAGAGGGGCGGGGTGCTGGTGAACAAGTTCGTCTGCCGGGGAACCGTCGAAGAGAAGATCGACGCGCTGATCGAATCGAAGCAGGCCTTGGCGCGGCAGATTCTGGGGGGCACCGACGAGGTCACGCTGACGGAGCTCGACGACGACCAGCTCCTCCGGATGGTGACCCTTGACATCCGCAGTGCGCTCGCGGAAGGCTGAAGTCGATGGCCTGGTACGGCGGTGGCTTCGAATTTCCCGAGTACGTGTCCGTGGCAACACGGCGGTCCCGTGCACGCGCGGCGGCGGAGAAGGTCTCGCGCAAGCAGAAGCGGAGCCTCGCGCCCGTAGGCCCACTGCCGGGGACCAAGCTCGTACGCACCTTCTGGGGCAAAGCGTGGTGCGACAACCTCGAGTCGTACCGCGACTACGAAAACCGCCTACCACGCGGCAGGAGCTACGTCCGCCACGGCGCTGTGATCGATCTGCAAGTCGGCACCGGCAGCGTAGCGGCAGTGGTGAGCGGAACGTCAACCTACCAGGTCACCGTGACGATTCAGCCGCTGCCCGCGAAGATTTGGCGCCAGCTCGCGTCCGAGTGCACCAGCCAGATCGATTCGCTGGTCGACCTACTTCGCGGCAAGCTGCCAGCGCAGGTCATGGAACGGGTCACGCGAAAGTCGGGCGGCCTGTTCCCCGCGCCGAAGGAGATCGCATTCCAGTGCTCGTGCCCGGACTGGGCCGGAATGTGCAAACACGTCGCCGCCGCGCTCTACGGCGTCGGCGTGCGTTTCGAGGAGAAGCCCGAACTCCTTTTCCAACTTCGCGGCGTGGACCACACCGATCTCGTCGGCGGCGCCGCCGATGCCGTCCCGGCTCTGACGGTTGGCGCGAAGGCGCGCAAGGTGATCAAGGGAGCCAATCTTTCGGCTCTCTTCGGCATCGAGCTCGAATCGCCGACCATCGGGCCCCCCAAAAGGATCGACGGCGCCGGGAATCCTTCCCCCGTACGAGCCCCCGCCTCGAAACCCTCGCGAGCGAAGTCCGCGAAACAAGCCGGCTCTGCGTCGGCGCCGAACATGCCCGACGGTGGTCGTCGGGGCACAAGGAAGGCACAAAATCGAAAATGAAGCGTAACTAGGCATAATTGTTGTGGAGGCGCCGGGAGTCGAACCCGGGTCCGAAGGTGCTCCGTTTATGTCACTACGTGCGTGTCCGGCGATTTGGTTTTAGTCGTCGGGGTGGCCCACCGGCGGGGCGTCCCGATGCTTAGCTTTCCCTGTGTCTCATGAACGCGCCGGAAGGCGCTGCGCGATCACCAGCCTGCTAGATGACCGCTCGCTGAGGTCGCAGACACCTCCTCAGGTCGCGGCCTGGTCCGTTCTTTAGGCGGCCAGGGCGAACGCGTTGTCGTTCGCAGTTGTTTTTTTTGCCCGTTTTTACGAGGCCTCGGGCGCCTCGGCACGCGACACGAACTTTGCAGACCTCCGTCGAAACCGTTTCGCCCCCTT
>CAYUFS010000133.1:0-4722 GCA_964443975.1 uncultured Myxococcales bacterium
GGACGAGACCGGTCGCGAGCGCGAGCGTTACGGCCTGACCTACGGCGCCAAGCTGTTTGTCGGCGACGGCGGTCCGGTGAAGGCCGGACAGCTGCTGTCCGAGTGGGATCCCTTCTCGGTCCCGATCCTCACCGAGGTGACCGGAATCGTGAAGTTCGGCGACGTCATCGAGGGCGTAACGATGACCGAGCAGCTCGACGAGGTAACGGGCCTGTCGCGCAAGAGCGTCACGGAGAGCAAGGACGCGGATCTGCGCCCGCGCATCTCGCTGAAGGACGAGCACAACAAGACCCTGAAGATCCCGAACGCCGAGAACGACGCGCGCTACTTCCTGCCCGTCGGCTCGACCATCGCGGTGTCGGAGGGGGATCGCGTGGAGGCCGGCGACATCGTCGCCCGTATCCCGCGCGAGACGACGAAGACGAAGGACATCACGGGTGGTCTGCCCCGCGTGGCCGAGCTCTTCGAGTCGCGCAAGCCCAAGGAGCACGCCGTCATCGCCGACATCGACGGGACGGTGGGGTTCGGCAAGGACACGAAGGGCAAGCGCAAGGTCATCATCACGCCGACGCTGGGCGATCCCAAGGAGTACCTCATCTCGAAGGGCAAGCACCTCAGCGTCCGCGAGGGCGACAAGGTGAAGGCCGGCGAGCCGTTGATGGACGGCTCGTCGAACCCGCACGACATCTTGCGGGTCCTCGGCGAGAAGGCGCTTGCCAAGTACCTGGTCGACGAGGTGCAAGAGGTCTATCGACTTCAGGGCGTGAAGATCAACGACAAGCACATCGAGACGATCGTGCGGCAGATGCTGCGCCGCGTGCGCGTCATCGACGTGGGCGACACCGCGTTCCTCGTCGACGAGCACGTGGAGAAGTACGTGTTCGAGGAGGAGAACGAGCGCGTGATCGCCAAGGGCGGCAAGCCCGCCCAGGGCGAGCCGTTGCTGCTCGGCATCACCAAGGCCTCGCTGTCGACGGAGAGCTTCATCTCGGCTTCGTCGTTCCAGGAGACCACGAAGGTGCTGACCGAGGCCGCCGTGTGCGGCAAGGTCGACTACCTGCGCGGGCTGAAGGAGAACGTCATCATGGGACGTTTGATTCCGGCCGGCACGGGCCTCGGCGCCTACAAGCGCCTGTCGGTCCACGTGGACGCGCCCACCGACGAGCCCGAGCTCTCGGCGCCGCTCTCCGCGGCGGCCGAGTCGGCGGCGCGCGCCGCCGCCGAGGAGTAGGCGGCAGCGCCAGCGGCCACGTCGCGCCCCCGCCTTCCGGCGGGCGCGCGGCGTCGGGCCAGCAAGACATTTCGGGGCCGTGGCGAGGTCGCACTATCGGCCCTCCCCGCGGTCGGTGTAAAACCTCACCTGTGACGGGTCCTCACCCCACGCGCCGGTCCTTCCTGCGAGGGGCCGGTGTCGCAGCGACGGTGGTGAGCGGTTGGTCGTGCTCGTGGACCTCGGGGGCGCGGCAGAAGCACCGGGCCCGACCGGCCCTCGGCTTCCTCCGGCAGACCGACGCCGCCTCCCTGCTGTTCGCGGAGGAGCTGGGTTACTACGCGAAGCAGGCGCTGTCGCCGACCTTTCATCGCGCCGCTTCGCCCGTCGAGCTGAGAGAGCGCTTGGCCTCGGGAGAATTGGTCGCGGCGCAGCTTCCCGCCAGCCTGCCCATCGCGCTGGCGGGCGCGGGGACGCCGTCGGCGCCCTCGGATCTCGTGACGCTGATGATCCTCTCGCAGAACGGCGCCGCGGTGACGCTGGCGCGCGATCTGTGCGAGGGGGTCAAGTTCCTGGAGCTGGAGGCGCTGCGAAAGGCCATCCAGCGCCGCGCCTCGACGGCGCCGGCCGTGTTCGCGGTCCCGGTCGCGGCCGGCGGGGACGACGTGTTGCTGCGATACCTGCTGGCCGCGGCCGGGGTTCCACGGACCCGCGTGCAGATCGAGGTCGTGCCGGCGGACCGCATGATCGCCGAGCTGCGCGACGAGCGCATCGTCGGGTTCGCCGCGCCCGATCCGTGGTCCGCGCTGGCGGTGCAGCAGGACGTCGGTTTCACCTTCGCCACGGCTCAGGACATCTGGCAGACAGCCCCTCGCAGCGCGCTCGTCACCACCGAGAGGGCGCTCGACCAGCATCGCGCCGAGCTGAAGGCCGTCGTCCGGGCCCTCATCGAAACGTCGGTGTGGCTCGACGTGCCGGCGAACCGCGCCCGTCCCACCATCGGCGAGGTGCTGGCGCGCCACCAGAACCTCGACCTCGACTCGGGCCCGATTCGGTCGCGCCTCGCCAATGTCTACGATCTCGGCTGCAAGCTGGGCGAGCGCGACTTCGAGGACGACATGATCTTCTTCCACCACGGCGGTCGCGTGAACGCGCCCCGTCGCGCCGACGCCTTGCTGTATCTGGCCCTGCTGACCCGGTTCGGCCTGCTCCCTTCGCCCGCCAACCCCGCCATGATCGATCGCACGCTCCACGACGACCTGTACAAGGAGGTGGCGCGCGAGATGGGTGTGTCGGTCCCCGACGACATGAAGCCGTTCGTCGTCACGCTGGACGCCGTCCGCTTCGACCCCAACGCCCCCGCCGAGTGGCCGGGGTTGTGGTCGCCCGCGTAGCGGAGCTCGCTCCGTTCACTCCGGCAGGGGGCGGCGGGGAGGGGGACCACGTCGGCGGGGGCGGTCGCGTTCGGATGGCTTCGCCATCCATCGCTCGCTCGGGCGTCGCCTGGCAACCGGCCGCGGACGGCCGGAGCGGCTCCTTACGCCCCGCCGGCACGGTCCCCTCCCCACCGCCGCCATGGGCCTACGTTCGCTGCGCTCCGGCTGCCTTGAAGGAAAGGTTCAAAGACGGAGACACCAGCCCTAAGACGTCGCGGGCCACAGCCAGGCGGCGCCGCGTACGCCGCTGGCGTCGCCGTGGCGGGCGCGTACGACCTTGGTCGCCAGCCCCGTGGCCACGGTGTAGCGCTCGAGCAGGGTGGGGACGTTCTCGAACAGGCGCGTGTTGTTCGAGACACCGCCACCCAGCACGATGACGCGCGGATCGACGAAGTTGATCACGGCGGCGAGCGCCCGCGCCAGCCGGTCTTCGTAGCGGGCGAACGTGGCGGCCGCCCTGGGGTCGCCGGCGCGCTCGCGCCTGCCGATCTCCTCGGGGGGCAGCGCCTCGCCGTACGCGTGCGCGAAGTCCCATGCGAGGCCACGGCCCGCGAGGAACGCCTCGATGCAGGCCGGGTGGCCGCACGGGCAGGCGGCGCCGCTGCCGTCGTCGGCGCGAAGGAACGGCAGGGTGGTGTGGCTCCACTGGCCGGCGCTGCCGTTCGCCCCGTTCTGGACGCGCCCGTCGACGACGAAGCCGCCACCGACGCCGGTGCCGAGGGTGGCCCCGAACACCACGTCGGGTCCGGGGGCCGCGGGGCCTTCTGCAAGAGCCGCGGCGCCGTCGGTGGCCTCGGAGAGCACGAAGCAGTTGGCGTCGTTGGCGAGGCGGACCGGCCGGCCGAGGCGGGCCGAGAGATCGCGATCCATCGCATGGCCGTTCAGCGACGCGAGGTTCGAATTTCGGAGCACGCCGTCGCGAGGGCCGAGGAACCCGGGAGTCCCCACGCCGACCGGGATCGCGTCGCTGCCGTCAGGCGGTGACGCCGGTGCCGGGTCTCGCGCCGCGTGTTCCAGGCGCTCCACAAGCACCGCGATCGCGTCGAGGACCGCCCCATAATCCTGCCGGGGAGTCGCGACGCGATCCCGGCAGAGCTCCTCTCCCTCGCCGCCCAGACATACGCCCTCGATCTTCGTCCCGCCCAGGTCGATTCCGATGCGCACGACGCGCTTTTATCATGGGACTCGGACCCGAGGGCGTCCCCTCCGCGCCGCGCCGCGGTGCTCGTCCTCGGGAGCATCGGGTGCGGGAATTCCTGGCTGCACGCCAGGGTTCGTGCCGTATACTGCCCATCATGCGTCGCGCTCCCTGGAGGCTGCTCCTCGTTGGCTGTGTGGTCGTGGGGGGTGGGGCGCGCGTGGTTGCGCAGACAGCCGCCGGATCGCGGGTGATCGAGCTTCGCTACACGCCCACGTCGCGAGCCCAGATCGCCCTGTGGATCGAGAAGTCGGATGGGACCTTCGTCAAGACGGTTGGCCTGACCCAGGCCGTGGCTTTGCGCGGCATCGGCAACCGTCCAGGGGCCGCCGAGATGAACAGCGGCTTTCACTGGCCTTACGGTCGCCGGGAAGGCGCCCTCCCGATCTGGGCGCACCGGCGCGCGGCCGCTCCGGGAGCGGCGCAGTTCAGCCGCGTCATCTTCCAGAACAGGGACTCTGAGGGCTACGCGTCCCGGACCAGCGAGGATTCGACTCCGGAGAAGTACTTCTGTCTGTCATTCAACAACGCGACCACCACCAAGGACGCTCTCGACGCCGTGTCGTGCGCCAGCGGGTTCAACAGCGACAAGGGTCGCTACATTCGACCCGCCGACGTCGCTGCCGGATACGCCGAACCCGTCGGAGACACCGCCAAGCGGGCCCTCGATCTGGTTTCGCTCTATCCACCGCGCCGGGACATCACCCGATGCCCCTCGTCTCCCGGGTGCATCGACACCGCCGACACGGCCACCTACGCCAGCGATGTCCGCACGGTCATGCCCGACATCGACGCGATCACGATGGCGACGCCGCCCGGAGGCGACATGGAGCAGTCGATCCTGTTCGCGGTGCCCGACGATTGGGCGGACGGTGACT
>CAYUFS010000134.1:0-4643 GCA_964443975.1 uncultured Myxococcales bacterium
GGCGCCAGCTCGTGCTCGAGATGGTTCTGCAGGGCATCGATCGCGACCGACGACACCAGCGGCGTCCGCAGCAGCGGAACGCCGCCGCCGTCGCAGGCGTCGATCAGGATGCGCGGCACCTCCAGGCCCTTCGTGACCACGATGCACGCCGGGTTGAGGCCCACGAAACCGGCGACCGACTTCTTCGCGTCGGCCTCCTGCATGCTGGCCAGATAGGAGATCTCCGTCGCCCCCAGGACCTGCACCCGCTCGGGATGGACCTGCCGGACGAAGCCGGCAAGCGCCAGCCCCGGCTTCTGGATTCGAGCGATGGCGATCCGGCGCGCGAGACCCGCCTCTCCAGCGAGCAAGACCAGGCGCAACCCCGACCGCTCGTCGAGGAGCGAACGAACCGTCAACTGAGGAACATTCCCGCTCGAGCTCATCGAGCGCGAGTCTACCGCGACCGACGCGTTATCGATAAAGCCCTCGGCGAAGCCGCCGGGCTATCTAGTACTTCGCGTCTTCCTCGACGATGACCTGGTACATGGCCGGGGCGTCGGGCGCCGCCATCAGCCGCTCTCGAAAGTCGGCGTCTCGAAACAATCTCGACAGCCGGGCGAGCGCCTTGAGGTGAACGCCCGTGGAGCTCGCGGGAGCGACCAGCATGAACACGAGATGGGTGGGCTTGCCGTCGATCGACTCGAACTCGATGCCCGATCGGGCGCGCCCAAGGGTCCCCACCAGCCGCCCCACGGCGTCCATCTTGCCGTGTGGGATGGCGATCCCATCGCCGATCGCCGTCGACGCCAGCAGCTCGCGCTCCTCGAGCACTCGCTTCAGGACCTTCCCATCCACGCCGTCCATTCGGCTCGCCAGGTGGGTGGCCAACTCGCCCAGCACGCCGGACTTCGTGTCAGAGCGAAGATCGGACACGATCATGTCGGCCGCCAGGAAATCCGTCACTTTCATGAAGGTATTCCCGAAACTTCAGGTCGCCGAGGACGAGCGCCCCGTCTGAATGAGCCCGTAGTTTCCGTCCTTGCGCCGATAGACGACGGAAATCCCGCGCGACTCGACGTCCGTGAAGACGAGGAACTGATCACCGAGCAGATTCAGCTGCATGACGGCGTCGTGGACCTTCATCGTCCGGACCGTGAACGTCTCTTCCATGACAACGTTGAAGGCCGGGGCGGTGGGTGGCGAAGCGGCCGATGACCGGGGGCCTTCCTGCGCCTCGAGCGGCGCGCCCGCCTGGGGCTCGATGGTGTCTGCCATGATCACCCGCTCGCGCAGGGAGATCTGGGCGTCATGGGGCTTGTGATCTCGAATCTTTTCCTTCCACTTGCGCACCTGCCGCTCGATCCGCGCCACCGCCAGGTCAATCGACGAATACATGTCCTCGGTCGTCTCCTTGGCGTTGATGACCAACCCGCTCGGGAGGGTGATGTTGATGTCGGCGACGTGGTTGAACCCGCGCTCGACCGAGAACACGGCGTGGGCAGCGATAGGCTCCTTGTGAAAGTACTTGCGAATCTTCTCGAGCTTTTCTTCCGAGTACTCACGGACCGCTTGTGAGGCGTCCATGTGACGGAACGTGGTCGACAGCTGCATGCCTAAGTCCTTGCTAGAGGAACGGTGCGAACGACGCCGCTTCTACACGATCTTGCCTCGACAACGCCAGCCTCGCCACCGCGAACCGCAGGCTGCTAGTCCCCTGGAAAGCTGAAGGCTTCCATATGTCGCTGAGGCATCTTCGTACCTGGCAAGGCGCGACGAGGGCGAATACTCGACGTATTCAACCGAGGAGCAACGCAGCCACGGACGAAGAGGACCAGCGAGATATGGGAGGATTCACCTTTCCAGGGGACTAGTACACCTGACGCCGCTTGCCGCTCGACAGGATGCGCAGCTGTTCGCGGTACTTCGCGACGGTGCGACGGGCGATCTCGATGTTCTGATCGCGAAGCAGCTCGACGATGCGCTGATCGGAGTGCGGGTTGTCTGGGCTCTCCTGGGCGACGATCTGCTTGATCTTCAGCTTCACCGCCTCGGACGCCAGATCGTCACCGTCGGTCCGGGAGATGCCCGAATTGAAGAAGTACTTCAGCTCGAAGATTCCCTGCGGGGTGTGCACGTACTTGTTCGTCGTCACGCGCGATACCGTCGACTCGTGCATGCCGATGTCATCCGCCACGTCGCGGAGGATGAGCGGCTTCAAGTACGCGGTCCCCTTGTCGAAGAATTCCCGCTGAAACTTCAGGATGGATTCGGTCACCCGCGTGATGGTGCGCTGGCGCTGCTGGATGGATCGGATCAACCACTGTGCGCTGCGGAGCTTCTCCTGCACGTACTCGCGCGCCTTCGTTCCGCCGGCCAGGGCCGTTCGGTAAAAGTCGCTGATCTTCAGCTTCGGCAGGCCGTCGTCATTCGCGACGACGAAGTACTTGTCGCCCACCTTGTGAATGAACACGTCAGGGGTGATGTACGTCGGCTCGTCCGATGTGTACTGCCTGCCGGGCTTGGGGTCGAAGTCCCGGATCACCTTCGCCGCTTCGTAGATCTCCTCGAGCGGCTGGTTCAGATCCTTCGAGATCGCGCCAAAGTTCTTCTTCTCGAGGTTCGAGAGGTGGCGCTCGATGATCCCGACCAGGATGTCGTCGTCCACCCCGAAGTGGCGGGCCTGAATCAGCAGGCACTCCTTCAGCGAGCGGGCCGCCACCCCGATGGGATCGAACTCCTGGATCCGCTTGATCACGCTCTCGGCCAGCTCCAGGGGCACGTCCGCCTCCTCGGCCAGATCCGCGAGGGGCTCCTCCAGGTATCCGTCAGGCGTCAGGTTGCCGATGATCAGCATCCCGATGCCGTCTTCTTCCCGGGTGAAATGCCCGAGCTTCAGCTGCCATTCCAGGTGGTCGGCCAGGGAGGCCCCCCGGGTCAGCGTCGATTCGATGGACGGCAGCTCGTCGTTGTTCGCCTTGTACGAAGGCATCGGCGCCGCATTCGACTGGCTCTCCAGATATGTCTCCCAGTCGAAGTCAGCGACCGCCTCCCCCGCGCGCGTATCGGCCTTGACCTCCGCGGTCGACAGGGCCGCGTCGGGCTGGGCGTCGGGAACGGGTAGCTCCGTCTCTCCGGCCCGCTCCGCCCCGCTCGCCGCTTCGATTGAGGCCGCCTCGGCCTTGGCCCCGTCCGCCCCCGCCTCCCCGACGTCCTCGAGCACCGGATTCTCGAGGATCTCTTCGCGGACGACGTCGGCCAACTCCATCCGTGACAATTGCAGCAGCTTGATGGCTTGCTGCAGCTGGGGGGTCATGACCAGCTGCTGGGAGAGCTTGAGGTGTTGCTTGATTTCCATGGCGGGCGTCAGGAAGGTGGTTCGGCGCGCGAAGACCTTCGGCACCTCCCTTGTAGCATCGGCGTCCTGGCCGGTAAAGGACTGTCGTCAAAAATGGTACGCAACTTGCAGACGCACGCCGCATCTGCTATGCCGCCTCGCCCTTCGCAACCTGGCGAACGCTCTGGTCGGCGGCCGGTCGCTCAGACGACCGCGGCGGCCTGCGCCACCGATCGCTCGGTCGGCGGCACCTTGGACAGCCGCTCGCGCAAGGCCGCCGCGACGAACGACTGGAACAGCGGATGCGGCGCCTGGGGGCGAGACTTGAACTCGGGGTGAAACTGGCAACCCACGAAGTATGGATGATCCGGCAACTCGATCATCTCGACGAGCTGTCTATCCGGCGAGGTCCCGGAGATCCTCAATCCCTTGGCGACCAGCGTGTCGCAAAACTCGTTGTTGACCTCGTAGCGGTGCCGGTGGCGCTCCTGGATCTCCCTCGTGCCGTAGGCCGCGGCCGCCACGGTCCCCGCACCGAGGATGCAGGGGTAAGATCCCAGCCGCATGGTGGCGCCCTTCTCGGTGACGTTGCGCTGATCGGGCAGGAAGTCCACGACGGGGTAGGGGCTGCGGCTGTCGAACTCGGTGGAGTTTGCCCCCTTCATGCCGGCCACGTTGCGTGAGAACTCGATGACCGCGACCTGCATGCCGAGGCAGATGCCGAAGAACGGCTTGCCGCGCTCTCGGGCATAGCGAACCGCCTCGATCTTGCCTTCGATGCCCCGGCTCCCGAAGCCCGGCGCGACCAGGATGCCGTCCAACCCGTCGAGGACAGCGGCGGCGCCGATGCGCTCGATCTCCTCGGAGTCGATGTGCTTCAGGTGAACCCGGCAGTCGTTGCCGATGCCGCCGTGGATCAGCGCTTCGTTCAGGCTCTTGTACGACTCCGTCAGGTCGACATACTTGCCCACGAGGCCAATCTCCACCTCGGTCTGCGGGCTCTTCAGGCGGTGAACCACCTTCTCCCAGCCGGTCAGCTCGGGGGCCCGCGACCAGATGTTGAGCATCTCGCAGATCTTGTCGTCCACGCCCTGCTGATGAAAGCGAATGGGCACCTCGTAGATACACGTGACGTCCTCGGCGGAGAAAACTGCGTCCGGGGTGACGTTCGTGAACAGCGCGATCTTCTTGCGGAGCGCGACCTCGAGGGGCCGCTCCGAGCGGCACAGCAGGATCTCGGGCTGGATGCCGATCTCGCGCATCTTCATGACCGAGTGCTGCGTGGGCTTCGTCTTCAGCTCGCCGGCCGCGCCGATGTACGGCACCA
>CAYUFS010000135.1:0-4618 GCA_964443975.1 uncultured Myxococcales bacterium
TCTCCTGTGCGAACGCGCTTGACACAGTTGCTCTCCCCGCGAGCGGGGCGAGGTGAATCAGAAACGGCGTTAACCAAGTGATCCATGCCTTCACCAGGGGAAAGCCCCTGCCGCGAGCGGCGAATCCGCACTACGGCGACACGACGTCCAGGTTCACCTTGCGCAGCTCGGCCGCGGCCGAGCTGCCGCCCACCATCAGCTCGAACCGGCCGGGCTCGACGACGCGCTTCATGCTCCCGTCGTAGAACGCGAGCTCTTCCGGGCCGACGGGCAGGTCGACGCGCTTCGTCTCGCCGGGGGCGAGGTGGATTCGCCGGAACCCCTTCAGCTCCTCGACCGGCCGCGTGATCGAGCTGACGACATCGTGAACGTAGAGCTGGACCACCTCGTCGGACGCGCGCTTGCCCGTGTTCGTCACGCTGACCGTAACCGTGGCATGGCCGTTCGGCGCGATGCGCTCGGGCTTCACCGTCAGGTGATCGTATCGAAACGTCGTGTAGGACAGCCCGAACCCGAACGGCCAGGCGGGTCCCGGCTCCTCGGATAAATACAGGCGCCGCGCCGACGGCTTGTAGTTGTAGTAGGCGGGCAGCGTCCCCACCGACCGCGGGACGCTGACCGGCAGCCGCCCGGCGGGGCTGACGTCGCCGAACAGCACGTCGGCCACGGCGGTCCCGGTCTCCTCCCCCAGGTAGAGGCCATCGACGATCGCGGGCACCGCGCGCGTCAGCTCGGGGATGGTCAGCGGGCTACCGTGGATCAGCACCAGGATCGTGGGACGCCCTGCGGCGAGCACCGCGCGCGCCAGATCCATCTGCCGTCCGACCAGGTCGAGGCTCATGCGATCGCCCCGGTGATTGTCCGCCCATCCCTCGCGCGACAGCTGCTCGTTCTGTCCCAGGACCAGCACGTTGACGTCCGCAGACGCCGCCAGCTTCGCGGCCTCGTCGACCAGCCTGGCATCGTCCGCAGGATCGGACAGCTCCACCTTGTCGTCGATCCAGCCGCGGTTGCCGGTCGTCAGCCCGCACCCCGGCGCCGTGACCACCTTGACCCGATCGCCCAGCTTGGCCTTGAGTCCGTCCACCACGCTGACGGGCCGCGCGGGCCCGCCGCTGTACCCCCCGAGACGGCAGACGGCGGCGTTGGGTCCGAGCACCGCGAGCGTCTTGATACGCGCGGGGTCGAGCGGCAGCAGGCCGCCGTCGTTCTTCAACAGCACGATGGCCTCGCGGGCCGCACGCAAGGCGAGCGCCCGATCAGCGGGACGCTCCGTCTGCGGGGCCGCCGCGTCGACGTACGGGTGCTCGAACAGTCCCAGCAAGAACTTCGCGCGCAACATGCGCGCCACCGCCTGATCGACGACCTCGCGTGCCACCTTCCCCGTCCGCAGGTCGTCCACGAGCTGCTTGTACCCTTCCGCCTCGGGGAGCTCGAGATCGACGCCCGCGTCGAGCGCCCTCCGTCCGGCGTCGGGCAGATTCGCCACGACATGATGCTTTCGCTCGAGCTCCGCCACGCCGAAGTAGTCCGACACCACCAGCCCCGGGAAGCTCCACTCGCCGCGCAGGACGTCGCGCAGCAGCCAGCGGTTCGCGTGCGACGGCACGCCGTCGAGCTCGTTGTAGCTCGCCATCACAGTCTCGACGTTGGCCTCGCGCACGGCGGCCTCGAACGGCGGCAGGAACACCTCGCGCAGCACGCGCGACGAGACGTTCCCGGGACCGGTGTTCCGTCCCCCCTCGGGGGTTCCGTGCGCGGTGAAGTGCTTCGCCGTCGCGAGCACGTGTTCGCCGTCGATGGGGGCGTTCGGCGCGCGCCGTCCCTGAAATCCCCGGACGGCGGCGACGCCCATGCGGGTGACCAGGTAGGTGTCCTCGCCGTACGTCTCCTCGATACGGCCCCAGCGCGGATCGCGCGCCACGTCGAGGACGGGAGCGAGAACGTGTTGCACGCCGCGCGCGCGCGACTGGCGGGCCGCCACGGTGAAGATGTTCTCGACCAGGTCGGGGTCGAAGGTGGCCGCGAGCGCGATGGCCTGCGGGAAGCTCGTGCCCTCGGGCGCGACGAAGCCGTGCAAGGCCTCCTCGTGCAGCAACGCCGGAATACCGAGTCGGGTCTGCTCCACCAGGAACTTCTGGATGGCGTTCGCGAACTCGACCGCCCCGCGCACGTCGTGACGATCGCTCGGTCGTGTGATCTCGCCGATGCCGTTCGGAATCAGCGTCTTGGCCGCGTCCCGCGACAGCGCGTGGGTCTTGGGGTCGTCGAGGTGCGTGTGCTCCCAGTTCACGGAGATGAGCTGCGCCACCTTCTCGGCGGGCGTCATGCGCGCGAGGAGATCGGCCACGCGCGCCGCTACCGGGAGGGCCGGATCCCGGTAGGGCGGGCGCTCGGACGGCGCGGCGGCCGGGGTTGCCGGCCTGGCGCGGGGCGGCGCCCCCTGCCACGCGGCGAGCACGAACAAGACCAACAGGTGAAGAGCGAGGGGGCGTCTCATGCGAACGCAGCGTACATGCGTCCTGGGACGCCTGACAACCAGGGTTTGCCGTGCCGGCCGCCGTCCGGATGCGGCCCGTCTCCAGCGAGGGGCGGCCGGACATCGTGATAACGTCGCGCTCCAAATGCTCTCCATGAACCAAGCTTCGTTCAAGCGTCGTCGACAGAATTGGCTCGCGCTTTCCCTCGCGACGGTCGCGATCTCCGCGTGCAGCTCCGGCGGTTCATCACCCGTGGACGGCGGCTCCGACGCGCCCCGCGGCGGGGCCGCCGGTGGCGCCACCGGTGGCCAGGGGGGCACGGGCGCCCGCGGCGGCGCTGGCGGCGGAGGTAGCAATGGCAGTGGGGGCGGCGGGATCGGCGGCGGCGGCGGCCACGCGGGGATCAGCGGCGGGGCCGGGAACGGAGGAGCCGGCACTGGCGGCGGCGGGGGCAACGCGGGCTCGAGCGGCGGGGCCGGAAAAGGAGGAGCCGGTGCTGGTGGTGGCGGCGGCAACGCCGGCGCACCCGGGACCGGGGGAGCCGGTGGCAACGCACCGGTTTGTGCGTTCTCGACGACGTACAAGTTCTCGGACGGCGGCGGCTTCGTGCCCGTCGCGAAGCACGCGACGCTCTCGCCGCCCAACACGTTTCTCTACGAGGTCACTTCGTTCTACGCGGACGCGGGGACGATCTCGTGTTCACCGGCGCTCCCGGCCTGCGGGACCCCGAGCAAGGTGGACGTCGCCGACGTCGAGGCGGCGATCGCGAATCCCGACGTGCAGGCGGCGCTCATTCGCACCCCATCGCCCGTGTATGGCTCCCTCGGCGTCGCTGACGGACCGAGCTTCGGCTTTGGCCTGCCAGGTGGCCAGGGCTTCTCGGTCGGAATCGCGTGCGCTACGCCGTCCGCGACCTGCAACCCCACGCCCGCCGGAGTCGCCGCGCTCGTACAGGTGCTGCGCGATCTCACCACCCAGCAACTCGCCGATCCCTCCTGCGCGCAAGAGAGATAGAGCGACCTATGCGATCGCGCTGGTCGCGTCGCGGAGCAGCGTGTCGTCCAGATCCAGGGTGGTACGCATGCATACAACATGATGTGATTCGTATGCAACGTCAAGACACCGGCGGCTGCTCGGGCTCGAGCCACCGGGCGGGCGTTGGGCGTACAATCTGCTGATCCATGCGCATCTCGATCGCGGTTGGCCCCGTCTCCTCCTGCCTCCTGACCGAGCGGTTCCGGCGTCGACATCCCGGTCTGCCTGTGTTGGGGCTAGGGCTTCTGCTGTTGGCGACCGTCCTGGCTGGCGCCTGTAGCTCCGGCGCCGCACACGGCCCAACGACGACGGGCGTGTCGGGCAGCGGAGGATCGGCCACGTCCGGTTCCGGAGGGACGGGCAGCGGCGGGCAGCCAGCCGCTGGCTCTGGCGGCGCCGGAGACGGCGGCCAGAATCAAGCGACCGGGGGCTCGGCGGCAGGTGGTCAAACGCCGGGTAGTGGGGGCTCTGGCACCGCGGGTCGACCCGGGGCCGGGACCAGTGGAACCGGTGGGCAAGCGGCATCAGCCGGTGGTGGGCACTCAGGATCCGGCACCGGTGGCACGAACGCCGATTCGGGCGCTGGCGAACCGGACGCGTCCGCGGGCGGCTCCGCCGGGGGCTCGGCGGGCGGCTCGAGCGCGGGCGGCGCGGGCGGGTCGCAGACGTTCGCGTGCAGCGAGGTGATGGGCCTGATGCTGACCGATCAATGGTACACGGCCGGTTTCGAAAAGGCGCCGGGGATCGACGATGCCCGTTGGCAGCTCAAGTGGATGGATCACGCGTACATCGACGAGTGGGCGAACGCGAACAGCGCCTTCTGGGGGATCGCCCCCACGTCACCGTGCACGCAGAGCTCCAATAGCCCCGACCGCGTCGTTCTCGTCGCGCTCAGCTGGACCCTCGTCACGCTGGCCGATTGGGAGACCAACGTCCAGAAGGACGTCGACAACATCAAGGCCAGATACCCCAACGTGAAGCAGATCGTGCTCATGACGATCATTCGTGGGCCGGGCAACAAGTCGTGCGGGAACACCACCGTGGTCGCCGAGAACACGCTCATCCCCCCTTACGTCGATCAGGCGCTCGCGGACGTGGCGTCC
>CAYUFS010000136.1:0-4381 GCA_964443975.1 uncultured Myxococcales bacterium
CGAGTCGGCGAACCCGCGCCAGCTCCAGGTCCGGTTCGAGGACCTTCCTGACCATGATGGGCACCCGCGTCCCCGACCTCAGCGCCCGTCGCTGAGGAGGCTCGCGGCCCGAATCCGAGGGGGCGCTCGGATCGAGGCGCCGAGACAAACGGCCCACGACGTCGACGATGTCGCCCGGAGCGATGGCGATCTCGGCCGCGCGCAACTTGCGGTCCCTGATGCGTAGGTGGGTCAAGAATGGATGATCGATGTCGAGCAACGTGGTGCTTTGAAACTGGATGCGCCGGTCATTTGGAAAGCGATCGATCACCATCCCGCCGGTGACCTCGACCCAGATTGGCTCGTCGGTGCCATCGTCGATCAGAAAATCGAAGGCGACCTCGTGAAAGAACGCCCGAGCGAGCGGGGATCGCCCCAGGCGAAACCGCGTCAGCGACCACACCACCGCGCGGGAGTCCATGGTCGACTTCGTGGCGCGCCTCCCCAGCACCACCCCTCGAACCGCCACGGCGCGCCGATCCGGCACCCCCCTCAGCTCGGAGATGCGGAACCGCCGCCGCCTGGAGATGAGGCGATGTAGCCGATTCGCCATGCGGACACCGATCGGACCCGCCAGGGAGGCCAGCGCCAGACCGGCCGAGCCCACCACCAGCGCGAGCGCGGCGTTGCTGCCAACCAGGGCGAAGATGCCCGACACGCCGAGCGCGGCCGCGCAGAGCGACATCGCGGCGGTCACCGTTCTCACGCCCCGCGGAAACGACACCCAGCGCGCGATGGGGCCGCCGCTTCGGGTCAGCGTGGTGTCGTCCTCGTGCTCGAACGTCACGCCTCGCCGCGCGCGCAGATCGAGAATTCTCGCCACGGCAAAGTCGAAGCGCGCGCCCACCCACGCGCCGATTCCGCGACGCATCCGCCCCGTCCTCGTGGTCGCCATGGCCCGCTCCACCGGCTCGGAGTCCGCGGCCGCGCCGGCATCGTCCGCGACGGCGTCGACGACCGCTCCGAGAGCGGAGGCGGAGGCGGGGGGAAGCGAGGGGCTCTCTGCCATGCGTCCACAGGATCGACAAGTCAGGTGCGAAAGATGAGCATGAAGGCCGGATGATGATGATATGGGTCGCCGGCTCAACCCTGCCATCCATGAGACCTTCCAGGGTGGGGAGACCTTCCAGGGTGGGGGCCTGTAGGGTACAATAGTCGTGGCGCATGGCCCCACGCGCGGACCCCAAGGCGGTACTGGAGCATCTGCTCAATGCCGCCCGTGGGAGCCAGCGGCGGTTTCTGGTGGGCCTGGCTGACGACGACGAGCGAAAGCGCATCGCCGACATCGTGAAAGACGAGGGCGCCGTCGTCGAAGCCACCTCCACGGCCACGGCGCTGTTGCGATTGGCCGACGAATCCTTCGACCTGGCCTTCCTGGCCATCGAGGAGACGAGAGAAGGGGCGGAGCGCACGCCGCGCTCGAGCCAACAGCCGCCGGCCGGCGCCGCCGACGCTGATCCGCTGGCCACCTGGCGCGAGCTCCGGCCCTTCTCGGACGTGGTCCTCATCGCGTCCAGCGATCCCGAGCGCTGCGCGGAGGCGTTTGGCCGGGAGGTCGCCGCCGTCTTCCCCCGGCCCCTGCCCGAGGTGGACGTGTTGTTGCGAGCGCACGTCAAGCGACTGGTCGCGTCGCGCCAGATCCGGACGCGGGGTCAGCTCGTCCTCAACGCGTTCAACGGATTTCGGGAGGCGCTCGCGGCCTCCCACCCGGAGCTGACCGCCGCGCTCTCAGAGCTGCTCGCCCTGTCACGCGCCGAGCCGAGCATCTCGATCCTGGGCGCGAGCGATCTCGGTAGGCACCTCGGCGGCTCGACCACGGCCGCCGCGCCCGACGCCGTGGTCGCCAGCCTGTCCGCGAACGGCTCCGTCGAAAAGACGATGGAGGAGGCGCGCGACCGCGTGCCTGGAGCGGCGTTGATCGTCGTCGACGACGCGCCCTCGGTCGAGCGCCTGCGCGACGCGATCTACGGGGGCGTGCGGGCGTACCTTCCAAGCAGCAAGGTCGCCCTGCTCGGCAGGATCGCCGCCTCGGTGGCGGCGCGGCGGCGCTCCGAGTCGATCGGCTTGAGCCTGGCAGAGTGCCTGACGCGCTTCGGAATCCTGACCGGCGAACCGACGACCCACAACCCGGCGAGGAACCACGACGTCGACGCAAGCTTGATCGCCGACGCGGCCCTGGACAAGCCCGCGTCCCCGATCGTGCCGACCGGACACGAGGTGCTGGTGGTCGACGACGAGGCGGTGGTGCTGACCGTGCTCCGCGAGGCGCTGCGCCGCGGAGGCTACCGGGTCACCACGGCGGCATCGGCGGAAGAGGCGATCGATTTGATGCAGAAGCGCCACTTCGATCTGGTGCTGACCGACAAGAACCTCCCTGGAGCCTCGGGCCTCGACGTGCTTAGGTCGGCCCGCGCGCTGACGCCGGCGCCGGCCATCGTGCTCATCACCGGATACTCGTCGCTCGATTCCGCGGTGGAGGCGATGGACACCGGCGCCCAGGACTACATCGAAAAGCCGATTCGCGACGTCGAGGATCTCAGGGCCCGGGTCAGGCGCGCGCTCTCTCGCCGCGATGAGCAGCTCGCCCGACCGCGCGTCACGCAGACGGGGCGGGCGGGCCGCGTGTTGCTGGTGGAGGCCGAGGGGGCGCGCCGCCGTCTCATCGCCGACTACCTGGGCCGCAGCTACGTCGTCATCGCCGCCGAGGATGGCGACGACGCGTTGAACCGGCTGCAAAAGGAGCACTTCGATCTCGTGCTGGCGGACCGGCACCTGCCGGGCGTGTCCGGCCTGCGCGTCATCGAGCACGCGCGGCGCCTGCTCCCTCACTGCGCGTCCGTGCTCTACACCGCGTACCCCTCTTACGAGTCGGTGAAGGAAGCCTTCGCCAGCGGTGTCGACGCCTACCTGGTGCGCCCGAGCGAGGATCTCAAGAAGCTGGGCGAGAAAGTTGGCGAAGCGCTCGGCGGCCGCGGCGGGATTCTGCTCGGATGAAGCGCACCGGCCCGGGCGCGTGGTGAAAAGCTTTCATGCCTGCTGCCCGATCCTGTTAGGGTTAGCGTCCACGCGCAGGGTCGCGTCAGGTCACCCATGAGGATCGCGTTTACGCACAACCTTCGTTTGACCGACAGCGAAGAGGAAGCCGAGTTCGACACCGTGGAGACCGTCGACGCCATCGCGGACGGTCTGCGGGCAGGAGGTCACGAGGTCGAGAAGGTCGAGGTCACGGGGCCCGCTTCGCACCTGGCAGCGCGAATCGAGTCGATCGGACCTGACTTGATCTTCAACACCGCCGAGGGCCGGCGTGGGCGGGCGCGGGAGGCGTTCTACCCCGCCTTGTTCGAGGAGCTGGGATTTCCGTACACGGGCTCGGACGCCTACGTCCTCACGGTGACGCTGGACAAGTGGCTGACGAAGCTGGTCCTCGAGCGACAGGGCATCGACACGCCGCGGGCGCGACTGGTCACACCAGACGATCTCCGCCGCATGAAGGAGCCGGGGACCCTCGGTCTCGCCATGCCGGTCCTCGTGAAGCCGAACTACGAGGGATCGTCGAAGGGCATCGGCGACGACGCGGTCGCGCGCGACGCCCGCCAGCTCGCCGACATGCTGCCGCGCGCGCTGCGCAACTATCCGAACGGCGTCCTCGTCGAGGAATTCGTCCCGGGTTCGGACGTCACGGTGCCGTTCCTCGAGGGGTACGGAGACGAGGGCGTCCTGTTGCCGGTCGACTACGAGGTGGAGCCCGAGGCGCGCAGTCGCTTCAACCTGTACGACTACCGCCTCAAGTCCGCCGACTCCAGCCTGGTCTCCGTGCGTTGCCCGCCCGATCTGCCCCGGGACGCCGTGGCGCGGATCCGCGCGCTCACCAAGCTCGCGGTGCGGACGCTGGGGGTGCGGGATCTCGGGCGCGTCGACTTCCGGTTCGGCGAGGACGGCCGCATCTATCTCCTCGAGGTGAACGCGCTGCCCTCGCTGGAGCGAGGGGCGAGCACGTTCGCCGCGGCGGCGCGCGAGGGCCTCGACTACGCGGACACCCTGCAGGCCATCGTCCAGAGCGCGGCGAAGCGTCAGGGCCTGGTCGTGAAGACGGGCGCCAAGAAGCGGCGCCCGCCCGAGCCGTTGCGCATCGGGTTCACCTTCAACGTCAAGCGGGTGGACTCGAAGAGCGGCAACGACACCGAGGCCGAGTACGACGCGCCGGAGACCATCGACTCGATCCGCGACGCGCTGGAGAGCCACGGTCATCACGTGATGATGTTCGAGGCGACCGCGGAGCTACCCCGACAGCTGATGGAGACGCCGGTCGACCTGGTGTTCAACATCGCCGAGGGCGTCGCCG
>CAYUFS010000137.1:0-4315 GCA_964443975.1 uncultured Myxococcales bacterium
GTCAGCCGACCCGTCTTCCGCGGTCCGGTCCGCTCGTCGCCGCGCGCCACCAGCAGCGGTCCTCGCCGGCCGGCGACGAACCCCGGGCGGGGCCTTTGGTAGCCGACGAACCCGGGGCGGGTTCTTCTGGGGTTCGATCCGGGTTCACGGCGGGTTCAGGAACCGCTCCCCTCAAGGTCACAGCCCACGCCCGGGCCAAGGGGCGCCACCAGTGCCAACCGTCGCCACCGTCGGCGTCGTTCCGCTCCTCGCGCGCCTCGGCCTCGGCCTTCGTTTCCCTCTCTCGGGCCTTGGCGTGGGCGCGTGCCGCGTCAACCCACTCACGAGTTAGCTTCATCGCGACATCGTCCGAGTGAGCGCGCGGGGGACTCCGATAGGGCCGGCCCGAAGTTTGACAGGTGCCCCCGCGCTTCTCTTAAGATCCGGCATCATGAGCGATGACGAAAAAGCCGAGGCCAGAAAGACCGTGGAGACCCTCGCAGACAAGGTTCTGAAGTTCTTGAGCTTCCCCCAACGGTGTAAAAACTGCGGCGAGGAACCTCCCGCGGTCGAAGGCGCCCGCGCCGATCTGGAACGGGAGATCGCTCGCCTTCGAAAGCTATCTACCTAACGCAACCGCGGGTTCGGGCCATCCGCTTCGGCGGCGATCTTCTTGCTCCGCAAAATCAGCGCACCCTTTCCGAACGAAACCTCGTAGTCCTGGCCCTCGACAGTCGTTGAGCCGCGGAAATCGTTGGGCAGTGTTCTTTCGACTCCGTCGGGATCTAGGATTTTCGTCGAGTGAAATGCGACGCTCGGAAGAGATGCCCACCGTAGGATCTTCTGAACGTCCGCGTTCGGTGCGGTCAGATCGCCGCTGTCCGTTTTGATCGACGCCATGACGACGACCCCTCGATCGAGGGTTAGCTCTAGGGACCAGTGCGAATCAACTTCGAAAGGCAGGGTTTTGGTCGCGCGGCCGGCGAGCGCTGGGTCGCGATAGGTGTCGGGCTTGCCCGCTTTCAGTGGCCGGAGCGCCTCCCGGGCGGTCTTCTCCGTTCTCCCTAGGACTCGGGTGAAGTCGAATCCTCCGCTGGGTACGACGAGGGCCGGAGCGGCCGGAGGTGGAGGCGGCGCGGCGCTCGGTTCGTTCTTCGATTCGCACGCCAGGGGCGCGAGAGAAATCAAGAAGATCGCCACGGCTCGGAAACGCTCGCCCGCTTTCACAGGCGGGACGATATCACGCGGCCCGTTCGACTACCCGCTCTTGCATTCGCAGATCACCCGAACCGGCTCGCGGTGCGCCAGCTCGCGGTGCGTAGATCCGATCTCGAAGATGGTCTAGCAGCGTCTGGTCACTGGCCCGCCGTACCGAGCGCGTCGCCGTTCCAGTCGTCCAGGTTGGAGAGGTTGTTGTTGCGGCTGGACCGAGTGGCCCCCGGCGGGTTGCTGACGCAGACGCCCGGCGCGGACTCGTTCTTCGCCCAACAGACCCGACCCGAGTCACACTCATACGTGTGGTTGCAGGGCGGGCCCTCCGGCTTTGCGGCGCTGCACTTGGAGGAGGACGACAGGCACGCGCCCCCTGCGACCAACGGGATACAGCCACCGGAGGAGAACAGAGCGATCAGGGCAAGGATTCTGTTCATGGTCGTACGTCTTTGACGGAGCCCCGTGACGACGGCGACCACAGTCGAGCCGCGCTTGAGCGATCGTAATTCTACCGTATCGGGACGTCCTCGATCCATCTCGGCGCAGGCTAGTCGCGATCAGCGTCCTGCCCAGCGATTCATGAAGGCGTCCATTTCGATCCTGACCCTGAGCAGGTAGTCATCGCCCAAAGACGAGATCAGGTGTCCGCCTTCGATCGCGAGATCAAAGAGTCGGTCGTCTTTGGGGTTGGCTTTCAGATAGGCCGCCCTGTTGATGGAATCCGTGCTGACGGCGCGCCCGCCGTCGCCGCGCCACTTCGTGAGCTTGTCGACGAATCGGCCCATTCGGACAGCAGCGCGGTCCCGCTCCCACCCTAGAAACCAGGCGGTCAACGGTCCAGATATGAGGGCCGCCACCACTACCAAAACGTTTGAGATCATGGTCGTGTAGTTGACCAAATCGCGTCCTTACACGCCACTCCCACGGGCCGCCCTAGATCCTTGGCGGAGCTTGGCCTTGAAGGTGCCGACCTAACCCCCGCCCCGGCACTCGCAAACCACCTTGATCGGCTCGCGGTGCGCCAGCTCGTGAAGCGAATCCGAGATCCGATCGAGGAGTCGGATCATGCGGTCCATGTTGTCGGCTCGTGCCGGGCTCCCGGTGGGCGATTTCTCGAAGCGCGCGCGCCACCGGTCGAGGAACTCGTAGGTCCGCGGCGCCTCGCGGGCGGTGTTCTGGAAGGCGAGCACCGCGCCCGGGCTCATCAAAGCCGCCATCATTCCGGACGAAGCGCCGCCGCTGATCCCGGCGATGCGTGGGCGGGCGGGGCGGTGCGGGAGGATCGGGTAAGCGGTGACGTCGAGGGGCATCGTCGGGGCGGGAGGATAGCCGAAGGCCGCTCGGCGTATCACGGGGCGATCTCGGTCGCGACAGCGGCGCAAATAGTCTCGGCCGTCTCGGGACCTTCCGGCGGGAAGACCCGCATGACGGCAGTGCAGCTCTTGACGACGATCCGCGAAAGATCCTTTCGCGACGGTCTGGCCGTATCGTCCAAACCTGCCTTGTAGCCCGCCTCGAACGCGGAGAGCGCGGATCCCCGAGTGCCGTTCGAGAACCCCACGACCTTTTGCAGGACGATTCGCCGGGATCGACCGTAACTGGGTCCGGGCATCGGCACGTCCTTTTCGACGGCGCCTGTCCACTTCGGACACTCCGTCACAGCGTAGTGACCGAGGCTTTCAACACGTGGGGTTGAACTCCCGTGAATAAGGCGAGCAACGGTACTGGTGCAGGCCAACTCGGCGTTCCCGGCGAGGAAAGAATACTGCGCGGGCAACGCATCCGCTATGCCCGATTTGTAAGCCATGTCGAAGGTAATCCTGAGGAACTCCGCCGCTTCCTCCGAAGGGGGATTTGTCACCTCAAGCACTTCCGAAAACGCTCGATCATAGGCGGCGCTCGTGCGTGCCTCTTCCGGGGCGTCTGAGGGACGGGGAGCACGCCGTTCGGGCGCGGACGCGCATCCGACGGAGCACGTGATCAGGACCGAGAAGAGGACTTGGATCGCGATGTTGTTCCTGACGGTGACGCGAACGGCGCAAGCGATGTGATTGGTCATGGTGGGCATGGGTCACGGTTATCCCGCACAGGCCACTATCGATCTGAACCGCTGTCCATCCTGAAGGCCATCGGGCGATATTACTCCCCCGCGCGACGGGCTCGCTGGCTAGTGGCGGCGCACCGCGTCTTGCGCGAATTCCCCGAGAAAAATAGGGGTTCCGACGACGGCGCGGGTTTGCGGACTTTTGCGGACCGCGTTTTTCTGACCTAACTGGCTGTTTTCTAGCTACTATAATCCGGCACTTAGGATCTGGTTCCGAAAGGAGTGGGGGTTCAAGTCCTCTTCCTCGCACAGACTGTAGTTACTAAGGGTTACGAGACACGCGCGCGTCGGAGGGATCGGCGACTTTTGTCGATCCCCCACCTGATCCCCCACTTGAAGGGGTCCGGGCGCCGGAGATAGTTCTTCCCAAGAAGACCACCGCCCTCGTCCGGGAAGACCCACCCTTCGGTGAGACCCGGATGCTGCGCCGCCACCAGCTTCGCCCGGTGCCCGCGAAGCGTCACCGCCAGCTCGGTCACCAGCGGCACGGACCGCACGACGCCCGTCTTGGTCGTCGACACGTGTCCCTTCCACTGGCCCCGCACCACGCGGATCAACCCCTCGTCCTCCCGAATGTCGGACCAGCGCAACGCCGACGCTTCACCGTACCTGAGGCCGGTGAGCGCCAGCGTGATCGCCAGCGGATAGTCGGCAGGCTCGGTTGACCGAAACGCGTCGAGCACCCTGCCCAGCTCCTCCGGTGAAAGGATGTTCGGATCGTCGTCCGGCGAAAGCCGCATCGAAAACGATCTGATCCTCTCCGCCGCTGAGCGCGACAAGTTGAACTCCGCGCACCCGTCCCCCAGCACCATCTTCAGCATGCGAAGCGCGTTGTTGGCCGTGGCCTTCGCCATCTTCTCCACCAACGCCGCGTGCCACTCCCTTACGTCTCTGTGGGGACAGTGCAAACAAGGGGCGTTGCCTCGTTGCATCAGGCGCCGACAACTAGTGAATAAGCGTTCTCAACACTGTTCCGTGGCAGGTGGGCAGGAGGATCTGGGGCGAACCGTGGGCGGCTGG
>CAYUFS010000138.1:0-4141 GCA_964443975.1 uncultured Myxococcales bacterium
ACACGAGCCGAGTCCGCACTCGATCACGCCGCGTAGAATGTCCCTTCAGGGTTAACACCACCTGGGGTCGCTATGCAAACGAGCCCATTGAGAAAGAGGACAGGTCCCAACAGAAAGCCGGTGAAGGTTCACCGGCCTCGTCGCTAGGACCCAGACGTGGCGCGCCCTTCGCGCCTGGCACTGAGATTGCGTCAGCGCGAGCCCATGCGCGGAGCCTGGTTCGCTGGGACGTTGATTCCAGCGACGATCGTGATGGCCCTGATCGGGACGACCTCTGGTTGCACCCTGACCGCGCCGGTTCCCGGCGGACCGTTACGTCCCGAGACATTCACGGCCGGCCAGACCACCTGGGCGTACGCCTACGGCTCGGCCAGGGGGTCCTCGCGCGGCACGACCGTCACAGGAAACGGCGAGACCGTGGGCCGCGGCGGCGACCTCGGCGCGTCCATTCCGATTTCGGTCGGATTGCGCCAGGCACTGGGCAGCTCCGTCGAGATGAGCGGAGACGTCGGTTGGCTCGACTCGGGTCTCGAATTGCGGGTCGGTACACCGGGTGGTCGCGGCCGCTGGCCCTGGACAGTCGGGGCCGGCGTTCGCAGCGCCGCGGTCGCCATCGGCATTTCCGACAACAACCCCGGACCGACCTATCAAGGACGGTTACGCTTCGAGATCGACCCCCTGCTCACGACGGTTGGGCCGACCGAAGGTCCGCTGCGCCTGATGTTGGCGGCCGGGATCAGCTCCGGCGTCTTCGAGCACTCGATCGAGGGACCCGAGAGCGCCGGGGGCGATGTCCCCGACTTCGATGCCCGCTTCGTGACCACCCGGCCCGAGGCGCGGCTAGAATTGGCCGTCGGCGTCGCCCTGCGTCTGGCCAACGCCGACTTCCGTTTTGCCATCGCCCCCTGGATCCTGCTGGGGGCGGGCGCGCCGGCCAATCGCTGCGGCGCCGCTTGCGCGCCGGTCGACTTCTCTCAGTCCTGGGGCGTCTCATTCTTGCTTTCCCCTTCAGTCGGCGGCGACCTGATCGCTCGGCTCACCAGATAGAGCCCGCGCCCGGACATCCTCGATGACGTGGAAGCTGGGAAGGAGGTGCAGCTGATGCGTCGCGCACACCCGATTGCCCTCGTGCTTTCTCAGGAACGATATGATGCCCGTCGACGGAAGCAGTCGAATTTCGGCGACGATTAGCGCGCGCAGCCGAGCTGGCGAAGGCCGTCCTGCGTGAGGCGCCGAGCGGGCCGCCCTCACGCCCGGCGTCGTCGTGCGCTTCAAACGATGGGTGCGCCGGCTGACCCTCGCGGCTAAAAGCGCATACCCACGAGCATTGCGGTGCGCAACACCGCTCGCAATCGGAGCTTGGGTTCGACCGAAGCGTCGTCCTGCAGTCGCAACAGATGAGCCTCCGGGCGCGCGTCGAGCGCCACGTAGAAGCGACTCGAAAAGTCATGGCCAACCGCAACCCCCGCAAACAGAAGCGGAGAGGCCGAAGTGCGCGCTGGAGCACTGCCCCGCGTCTCGAAGCTCTGGGTGGTCAGCACGGCTCCCCCGCCGCCGCCGATGGCTAGGCTGAAGCTCGCGAGGTCCCAAACGTGCCCGACGCCCAGACTCAACGAGTACTCGTTCGTACGTGCCTCGATCGCGCTGTTCTCGAAGCCCGCGGTGCATACACCGACGCTCGAGCCCAAGGTCAGCGACTCGAGCTCGATGCGATAGCCGAGCACGGGTCCCCAGCAAGGCCCCGCAGCGTTGGGCAGCGCCGTACGCACGGCGAGACCGACCTCGGGACCGTGTGCGAGTCCGGACTCGCGCGCGCCCTTCCTGACCAGACGGGCGTAGCTGATTCGCTTCAGCTCGGCGATGTCCACCAGTCGCACGTCTTTGGCGGAGATGTCGAGGCTGCCTTCGAGCAGTGCGTCGCTGGCGCGCCCGCGCACGAAATAACGCCCCGGACGGACGCTCAGCTTGCGTCCGACGTCGCTGGTCGTCACCTCGCCGATGACGACGCCCAGCTCGCTGCCGGCCATCACCAAGAAGCTGAGCCCCTTCGGAAACTCGAGCTGCGCGCGATTCGGATCGGCGGCGCCAGGACGCGTCAGCACCACCCATTCTTGTCCGCGCATGTCGAACTGGAACGTCGGGTGCTGGGTGCCAGCGAACGTGCGACTCGTAGCGCGCAGGGTCGCATCGTAAGCGTGACGATACGCCTCTTCCAGCGTGACCGCCCCGTCGCGATCGGCATCCGCCACACCGAGCAGCCCAGAAACGAAGGCGTGGCTAAAGAACGACCCGCGCAGCTCGTCGGATTCCTGGGCGTCTTCCGTGGCCGAGCTGGCGGTGAGAAACGCCATCCCCTCGCCCTGCAGCCGCGCCTCGATCGCGAGGGGAAACGGCGGCACGATCCGACCGCCTTTGACGCGTGTGATGCTGCCCGAGCGACAGGCATCGACGATCAACAGTCGAAACGTGGCTGCCGAGCCGCGCACCAAGCGCGTGAGCTCGTCGATCTCGAAGCGAGAGGCCCCGAGCCGCAAAGCCTGCGCATCGGCGTGGCCCGAGTAGTACACGACAAGCAGGGTCTGAGTGCCGGGCAAGGCTTGTGCGGAACGGATCCGATCGTTGAACGTGATCAACGTACTGCGCGCCGTCGCGGCATCTTCGTTGCGCAAGACGACCAAGTTTGCCGGTTGAACTCCGCCTATATCGCGGAGGACATCGGCCACCTTATCGGCGTCGCTCGCCGCGTAGCGAAGCTCGACATCGTCCGCTTGTCCACGGTCGTTGCCGATCACGACGGCAAAGCGCTGAACCTCGCACAGCGCTGGCCGCTGAAGTAGGCAGAGCGCGAGCAACAGAGAACCCGTGACGAGTCGATTCAACGCGCTTCCTTGAATACCCTGAGCTGATCGATCGTGCAGCCTTTCAAGTTGGGCAGTTTCCCGGTCCTCTCCAGCGTCGAGCGCAGCGGCTCGATTTCGAACTGGGTATCGCAGAAAACCCCGAACAGATACTCTTCGCCAGGCGTGGCGTCGAGCTCCACCGCGGCGTCGAGCGCGGTCTTTGCTGCGGTCGTCAGCGCCCGGCTGTGAGCCAACGGCGGATAGTAGACCGAAGCCGCGCCTCGACCGTCACGGCTCAGGATCGCCAGTTGCCGGAGACCGCCGCTCGTCGCGACGAAGCGCAACTGGTCACCCGCACGCAGCGTTTCGCCGTCGGCCCCCTCGAAGACGCGACCACCGCGCTTCACGAAGAAGCCAAGCTTGGCCCCACCCTTGGCGCGAGTCTCGAGCGCCGACTCGGGCCCCTCTGTCACAGGCCGAGGGCGCACCAGCACTGCAAAGGCAGCGGCCAGCGCCAGGCCCGCGATTCCGAGCCCCAGAGCGCGAAGGCGCGAACGCCCTGCGGCCCTAGCTCTCGGTGGCTCTAGGACGTCTGGCTGGCCGCTGGGTAGTCGTGGCGCATCGGGATGCTGCTCCAAGAACGCGCTCGCGGCGCTCAGCAGCATTTGCTTTCGAGCTTGGCAGGCGTGGCACGACGCCACGTGCAATTCCGAAGCTCGGGTTCGGACTGGATCGAGCTCGCCGGCATGCCATTCGTCGAAGCCGAGATCGGTGAGGCAGCCTTCCGGCAGGGGTGCGCGCAATTCGCTCAGCATGACTGTTCTTCCCGGGATTTTCCCCAATCGTTGACACGACTGAGTAGGTTTCCGACGTGACGCCGCGAGCAGACGAGCAGGCGAGCGATCTCTTCATGACTGAGCCCGTCGACACAGGCGTAGATGACGGCGCGAGCCAAATCGTCGGGCATCTCGAGCAGCGCGCGGCGAACCTGCAGGAGCTGTTCGGGAGACAATGTGTCGCCAGTGAGCTGAAGCATCGAGGCGTTCTCGCTGAGTAGCCTGAACCGGTTCTTGTGGTTGCGTAGCCGGTTCAGACAGGCGTTCGTGGTCGCGACGTACAGGAAGGTCGTGAGGGTGGTGTCTTGCGCATACTGGTCGGGCCTCTCCAACAGCGAAAGGAACAGATCCTGCACGACCTCGTGAGCGTCCGCGCTATTGCCGAGAATTTGCCGCGCGCGCCGGTACACCGTAACCCGTCCACGAACGGCGTCATGACGAGGGCTCCGGGGCAGGCGGCGGGAT
>CAYUFS010000139.1:0-4077 GCA_964443975.1 uncultured Myxococcales bacterium
TTTCTTATCGGCGAAAAATGTCGGGGTGGAAAGGGCGCTTGAACGCACTGTCCCCTCGATGGCCTCGCGAATGTTCGCGAGCGCTTCGTCGTGCGTCTTGCCTTGGCTGATGCAGCCAGGAATCCACAGATCGACTAATCGCCGGCGGGCAACGATCGCGGTGGCAGGTCGGGGCCGGAATGATGGAGTCGCTCCAACAGAAGTAACCCGACGCCGGCCGAGGCCGTCACGCCGCCTGCGAGGTGATCGTCGTCCAGCGATTGCGGTCAGCGATCTCCCGGTTGATCGCTACGCGGTCGCTCCCGCTCTTGGCATCGGCCGATGTGGCAAGCCGCCCGATCAGTCTGCGTCACGGCACCCTGACGGCACTCAAACCTCTGCAACACCGACGCCGGGTGCGGCGGAGTCATTCGACGGCCCGGTCACTGAGAGAGAGCGCGCGTTGGACCAACTGAACACACGTCGAGCCCTCGCCGACTGCGGACGCGACCCGCTTGACACTGCCGGAGCGTACGTCCCCCACGGCAAAGACGCGGGGACGATTGGTCTCGAAGATGTATGGATTGCGCGGAAGAGGCCATTTGGCTCGCGACAGATCATCGGGGGCGAGGTCGGCCCCGGTCTTGACGAAACCCTTCCTGTCGAGCGCGACGCACCCTTCGAGCCAGTCAGTATGCGGTTCGGCGCCTGTCATGACGAAGACGTGCGAGGTCGCCTGCGTTCCGGTCGTGCCGCTAGGCCCTCGCCATCGGATCGCGCGGAGCTGCTCATCCCCTTCGAACCCACTGACCTCCGTGTGCGGTCGCAGTGTGATGTTCGGATTCTCCTCGATGCGCCTAATCAGATACCGCGACATCGAGTCGGAGAGGCCGGACCCGCGGATGAATATGTGGACGTGTCGGGCGCGGCTCGCGAGGAAGACGGCGGCCTGGCCGGCCGAGTTGGCTCCGCCGACGATGACGACTTCGTCACCGCGGCACAGCTCTCCCTCGCGGGCTGTCGCGCCATAATAGACGCCGACTCCCTCGAACCGGGCGAGGTCCGGTAGCGCGAGCTTCCGGTAGGTCACGCCAGTGGCGATGATGATCGCCCGGGAGCGCGCGGTCGAGCCATTCGACAGCCCAACCTCGAAGCCGACGTTCGCGTTGCACACGAAACGGGCGGCGGTACGTGCGACGGCGATCTCCGCGCCGAACTTCTGGGCCTGCGCCAACGCGCGCGCCGCGAGCTCCTGGCCCGAGATGCCCATGGGGAAGCCAAGGTAGTTCTCGATCTTCGAGCTCGTCCCGGCCTGACCTCCAGGGGAGTCGGTCTCGAGGACTAGGACGTCGAGCCCTTCGGATGCCGCGTATACGGCCGCCGCGAGTCCGGATGGTCCCGCGCCGACGATCAGCAGATCGCGGACGGCTCCGTCATCGTGCGTGGCGCTAAGACCCAAACAGTCAGCCACCTCTTCGTTGGTCGGGTTCTTGAGTACCGTCACCCCGCGACAAATGACGATGGGAACATCACCCACGCCGACATGGAAGCGATCCAGGAGGGCCTGGACCTCCGTGTCGTGGTCGACATCGAGGTAGGCAAAGGGATGGGTGTTCCGCGTGAAGAACTCTTGCAGTCGGAGGGTTCCAGCCGAGTGCGTCGAACCGATGAGCGTGGCATCGCCTAAACCGGTCGCCAGCAGGCCTATGCGCCGGAGGATGAACGTCCGCATGAACAGGTCGCTCAGATCCGTGTCCCCTTGCACGACGCGGCGTAGCGCCTCGGCATCGAGAGCCAGCACTTCACCGTCCTCGCGCACCCGGGCACGTACGAGCGCGCGGTGCCCAGAAAGCACACTCACCTCACCCGTGAACTCGCCCGCCGTGAGCGCCGTGACCCGATCTTCGCGGGCGAGCCCGGACCTCACGATCTCGAGCACGCCCGAGAGAATGACGAAAACCTCAGCGTTCTCGTCTCCTCGATCGAACAGGATGTCCCCCGCACGCATGGGTCGACGCTTCGCGAAGGCGCCGATCCTCGCGATCTGCGCCTCGCTGAGCCTTGGCATTTCCTCGCCAGGTAGATCGTCGCCGACGGCGCCACCAGCGATCAAAACCACTCGCTTTCCTTCATCTTGTCCTCCAACGGATGCAAAACCTGGACACATGTCCGCTCCGCGATGATATGGCTACGCCGTCAACTGCAGCTCGCCACCAAGGGAGGGATAGTCGGTGTAACCGTGTTCGCCGCCGCCGTAGAACGTGCCTCGGTCCGGCCCGTTCAGCGGGGCGTTGGACTTCAGGCGAGCGACGAGGTCCGGATTGGCGAGGGCGAACGTCGCGACGCTCGCGAGGTCGGCCAGGCCGGCGTCGACGTCCATGGCGATGTTCTCCCGAGGGCGTTCGGGGCGGTTCACGATCAGCGACGTCGGCCAGTGGGGACGGATCCAACGCAGCAGCTCGTCGTCGTCCGCCTGGACGATGTGAAGGTAGGCGAGATCGAGACGCGCCAGCTCGACGACGAGCTCGTGGTAGAGCGGCTCCGTCGCGCCCTCGACGATGTCGTTCATTTTGTTGCCTGGAGAAATTCGCAGCCCAGTCCGGTCCGCGCCGATCTCTGCAGCGACCGCCGCCGCGACCTCGACGCCGAAGCGGACGCGATTCTCGATGCTCCCGCCGTAGCTATCCGTTCGGAGGTTGGCATTCTCGGACAGGAACTGGTGGATGAGGTAGCCGTTGGCCCCATGCAGCTCCACGCCGTCTGCGCCCGCGGCGATGGCCGCGCGCGCAGCGCGTCGGTAGTCGCGGATCGTCTCCGCGATCTCGTCCCGACCCAGCTCGCGCGGCTCGGGCAGCTCCTGCAGGCCCTTCGCGGTGAACATCTTTGCGATGGGCCTGACTGCCGACGGCGCGACGGGCTGGCGGTGGTGAGGTGTGTTGTCAGGATGCGAGACGCGCCCCACGTGCATCAGCTGGATGAACATGCGACCGCCCGCCGCGTGCACCCGGTCCGTGACCAGCCGCCAGCCCGCGATGTGCTCGTCTGTGTAGATCCCAGGCGTGAGGAGGTAGCCCTGTCCATCGTCGGAGGGCTGCGTCCCCTCGCTGACGATGAGCCCGACCGACGCTCGCTGCGCGTAATACAGGGCGTTGAGGTCGGTCGGCGTGCCCGAAGGCGTCGCGCGATCTCGGGTCATGGCCGCCATCGCGAGGCGGTTCGGCAGAGTCATTCTTCCGAGCACAACGGGCTCCCACACTCTTTCCATGTCGTTCACCATTCCTGATCCAGTCCACGTTCGAGCACGTTGGCGACGCTGACATCCGTGATGCGCAGCAGGATCACGGGCCCAGCAATTCAGTCCGATAGTTGGGCGCGAGCTCCGCAGCCTTCTTGATGAACAGCTGCTGGTCCTCCGGGGTGAGCTTCGGCGCGAGTGCCGTACGGCTCGCCAGCGGGGTCCCGAGGGCCAAGAAGAACTCCTCTTCGCCGGCGGGCGTGCACATGCAGAGCATGCGGGACGGCTTGCCCGAGATGTTCGTGAAGAAGTGGGGAGCATTGGCCGGGACGTTGACGGTCATGCCCGCCTTGACCAGCCGCTTTTCGCCACGAAAGGTGAGCTGGATCTCGCCGTCGAGGAGCGTGAACATCTCCTCGAAGTCGTGGCGATGGGGTCCGGGGCCGCCGCAGTGGGGCACGCTCATGTCGATCAGGCAGTAGCGACCTGCGGTCTGCGCGCCCGATAACAGGATCGTGTATACGTCCCCGACCAAGGCGACGTGTCGAAGCGAGGGATCGTCCGGATGGACCATGGAGAGCTGCCGGGTCAGATCGTCGGGTGGTATCGCCGGGCGCGTCTGAGGCGGCGTTCCTGCGTTCTCGGTCATGTTGTTCCTCCGGCCATGAGTGGTTGGTTCGCTTGATCACCGCGTGGCCTTTGCGAGACGGCGCTCAGCTTGTCCACCAGAAACGCGGCCATGATGTCCAGCGCCTGAGCCGCAGCATCGAGGCTTCCGACGCTCGACGGAAAGACATGCGTCATTCCCTCCCAGGCGTGAGCCGTCGCATCGACGCCCTCGGCGTGGGCACGCTCGGCGTAGC
>CAYUFS010000140.1:0-4047 GCA_964443975.1 uncultured Myxococcales bacterium
CATCGGACCAATCGTCGGGCTTCTGTGAGAACGTTCGCATCCGGGTATCCCTTCTGAGTGCGCTTCCTCGCGCCACTGGGGGCGGGCGTCTGTCCCCGTGGCGGCTAGGCTACCGGGCGGAGCGACCGAGTGCCAAGTGCACCAAGTCGGCCCGATCCGAAGATGGAGGGTGGTGCAGTCGATAGCGCGCGGATAGCGCGTGTCGACACCATGACGCCGTTCCCCGCGTGCGCATCGACTCGGGAAAATCACGAACAAATCCGCGCAGTGCCGGGGACGGGGATTGAACCCGTAAGCCCTTTAGGGCAGCGGATTTTAAGTCCGCCGCGTTTACCATTTCGCCACCCCGGCTTGTGGATCGGGACGCGAGCTTAGCCCGCTTCCTGCGGAGTCGCATGGCATTGAGCGCCCGCACCACTCACCTCGCATCGAACGGGACCTCTGGCGGTGTCGGAGGGGTGGAGGTTTTGGTCGGGCTTTCGCCTTCGTGCAGTGTCGCGTTGTCACGATTGCCATGCAACCGGAAAAGGCCTTGGAGAAGGTGGTCGATGGCGTGCCGAGGCTGCTTTCTGCAGGTCAGTTCCCTCTCCCTAACCCTCTCCCACATTCGTGGAATTGGGGACCGGAATTGGGGGGGACCGGAATGGGGAGCGCCGGACTTGGCAAGTCGACCCCGACGGAATGCCTGAGGGGGCGGCGGTTGGTGCAGGTTGTTCGTTCGAGTGCGATCCCTTCTCTCCGTTGGGCTTCACGGCTCGTGGGCGAAGAGCCAGAAGTCCTTTTCGTCGAGGCCGCTGGTGGTGCAGACGAAGGAGTCGCCGGTGCGCTTGGAGAGCTTGAGCGACTGGCCCTGGAGAAGCAGGCCGCGGGTCCGCGAGGCGCACTCGGTGTCCTTCGCGTGGGGGCGTTTGGCCTTTTGTCGTTCGGAGATTGGGCCGCCGATGACGACCAACGCCACGACGGGCTGGCGGCCGGAGAACTTCCAGGCCATCGGGTCTCCGAGCTGGCCCAGCGGCGCGGCGTCCTTCGGGTGCTCGATCGGCGGCGGTTGCCGCCACAGCAGCAGGTGGCAAGGGGGAGGGAATCCGAGTGGCAGACGGGCGTCGCGCCCCCGTGAGTAGTGCGGCGAGATGTAGCAGGCGTCGTGCTCGACGACGAGCGCGAAGCGATGGCCCTCGACTTCGTATTCGGCCGGCGGCGGAAGCGCGCTGGGCTTCGGCGCCTCCGCGGCCGGTCCGCCGCCGCTAGCACCCGTCGCCATCCGCGGCGCATCGGCCGCGGGCGTCGCGGCCGCCGAGGGTGAGTATCGGCACGCGGCCCCACTCAGCAGGGCCAGCGCCACGGGGAGTGCCCTCAGGGGAGATCCCAAAACCAGACCTCTTGAGACAGCGAAAAATACGACGGATCGCCGTGGCTCATCTCGCTTCCGTCCCAGAGATCGATGTGATCGCCCTGGTTACCAGTGCCCCAGAAGTTCTTGAACAGGACGATGCCCTGGCGATTGGCGTAGCTCTCGGCGGTGATGGGCGCGCGCGCCGTCCGCATTCGCTTCTCCGCGTAGTCCAGGAACGTCGCCGCCGGGCTGTCGAGCCACACCCCGAGCTCTTCGGCCCGGATGGCGTGCTGGTGTCCGTGGCCGTACCAGCAGAATGCCCCCCGGTAGGAGACGAGACTGATCCCCGAGCGCGTGAGACAAACGCCCATGCGTATGGCGCATTGATTCGCGAACGCTGGTGCGCCCTGGTTGTTCGTGCAAGGGCTCAGCAAGGGCGGCTCGTCATTCGCAGGATGGTGGCTCCATAGATCTGAAAACGCGGCCATGTGACCTCCTCATCGCGTCCCGATAATCTCATGGAATCGGGGCGTGGTCGCGGAAGTTGCTTGTTCGGCGCGGTGCGCGGTGCGCGGTGGACGATCGCCGCCGCCCTCTCGCCGCCACCCGCTACGACTTACTTGCCGTCGAGCGCGAACGAACGCTTGAAGATGGCGCCGGGCTGAAGGGTGACAGTCGTGGCCTTCGTGAGGCCGAGATCGTCGCGCTTGAAGAGGAGCTCGTGCTTGCCGCAGGCGATCTCGTCGGAGTACGGCGTGTGGCCCTTCGTATTCTGACCGTCGATCCAGACCTCCGCCCACGGCGTGCTGCCGAGGCGGATCGAACAGCGGGTCGCCGGCGGGGCTGCCGCGGGCGTCATGGCTTGCGCAGGCGCAGGCGCGATCGCTGTCGCGGGCGTCGTCAGCGGTCCCGCCTTGACCGGCACCGCGGGCGTGGCGACGGCGGGGGGAGCAGGCGCGGTCGGCGGCGCGGCGGTAGGCGGCGACGCGGTCGGCGGTCCCGCGACCGGCGAGAACGTCGCAGCGTCGGTCGCGGCTGGCTTGTCCGACGGCGACGTCGGAGGCCGCGGAGCACGCCGGTCGAATCGCTTGCGCAACACGGGGCGCGCCTTGGGCCGCGTCTTGTCGGCCGGAGGCGCGCTCAGGCTCACACCGGATCCGGATCCGGCGGGCGCATTCGCAGTTGCGATGTCGGACGGTGGCGTCGCCACCGGCTCCACGGTCGGACCGGTATTCGGCGTCGCCGTCGCGCCCTCTCCCGGGGCGGGCGTGGCCGGCATCGCCTCGATGGGCGGCGTGCCGCGACTGGCGGCCGCCGGTGCGGGCCGAATCACCGTCACCGTTCGGGCGGGACGCAGCAGCGTGAACACACTCAGGACCACCGCGACCGCCGCGCCCACGACGGCGATGCTGGCGCCGAGGCGCACCTGCCGCACGTTTTGTGGAGCGATCGTCACCGGCTGCCCCACGATCGACGTCGAGGGGGCCGAACGGTTATCGGGCCGAGAATCGTCGGCGGCGGTCACGGCGGTGGGCACCGACTTGTTTTCGCTGCGCCCTTCCTCGATCGCCGTCGCGGGCGTGAGGTCGGAATTCGGCACCACCTTCGAGCCGTCGCTGCGCAGGTCGATCGCGCCCGGAGCCAGGAACGTCCCCGCCGTGTCGCTCCATGCGTCGGGCGGCCCTTCGGTGTCCATCGCGGCGGCGACGGTGCGGTTCCAGCGCGCGTAGTCGGACGCGAACAGCGTCTTCATCGCGGTCGAGATCTGCAGCGGATTGAAGCCGTCGCTCGCGAAGGCGTGCCGCTCGAGGGCCAGCGCCATCTCGGAGGCGTTCTGGAAGCGCTTCGCCGGATCCTTTTCCAGGGCCTGCAACACGATCCGCTCGAGGCGCGCGGAGGTCGGCACGAGCTTGGAGGGAGGCGTGACGGGCTCCTCGACGATCGCCCGAAGGCTGTCCATCTCCGCCGCGCGCAGGTACAGGCGCCGCCCGCACAGCGCCTCCCACAGAACGACACCCAGCGCGAACACGTCTGACCGCTGATCGACGGCCATCCCCCTGACCTGCTCGGGGGACATGTACTGAATCTTGCCCTTCAACCCGCCTGGCACCGTCTCGGTGACGCGGCCGAGGGCGCGCGCCACGCCGAAGTCGATCACCTTCACGGTGCCCCCGAAGGACACGAGGATGTTCTGCGGCGAGACGTCGCGGTGGACGACGTTCAGCGGGCGGCCGTCCGAACCCGTCAGCGCGTGCGCGTAGCCCAGGGCATTCGCGGCCTGGGCGACGATGTAGGCCGACTGGGCGTGGGTCAGCGGGGTCGTCGGGCTTTTTCGGGCTCTGCGCAGCAACGCCGACAGCGGACGGCCTTGCACGACCTCCATCGCCAGGAAGTATTCGTCGCCATCGTGCCCGACCTCGATGATCCGCGCGATGTTGGGATGGTCGAGACGCGCCGCGATCCGGGCCTCGTCGAAGAACATGCGGACGAACTGGGCGTTGGACGCCAGTCGCGGGAGGATGCGCTTGACCACCACCAGCGTACGGAAGCCGGTCAGCTCGCCGGACAGCGCCAGGTACACCTGCGCCATCCCGCCGCTGGCCAGCAACCCGACCAGGCGGTAGCGACCCATCTGGCCGTTCCGGGGACGACTCTCCACAGCGTCCATTTCTAAACTAGCGGTCACCTCGGTGTGTAAGCGTAATACATAGCAC
>CAYUFS010000141.1:0-4038 GCA_964443975.1 uncultured Myxococcales bacterium
GAGATCGGCCGTCGATCCCAAGAAGCGCCGCTCGCCAGAAAAACATACGCCCGGCTATCCGGCCGCTCACTCACGTCCAATAGCGGTCAACTTGAGCGGTGCCCGACCCGTGCGCCCTTGCCGCCCACGGGCGACTTTCACCACGGGCTGCTAGCCCTCTCCCACATTCGTGGGAGAGGGGACCGGAAGTGCTGTGGGGCCCTGGCGGGTTGATTGCGATCAAGTGCCTGAGCCGGTCAAGTGCCTGAGCCGGCCAAATGCCTGAGCCGGTCGCGAATTCCTCCGACGGGTGATCGCGGTGGCCGCGCGGGGTGGCCGCGGGCGCTTGCAGGACGCGTGATTTCGTTTTCGAGGCGCGTGGATATAATGCGCCGCCCTGAAAGTCGAGCGCCTCAGAGTCCCGTTGTTGACGTTGTGGCTCCTCGCCGCGGCGGCCGTCGCGCTGTGGTCCCTCGACGACCACTACCCCGTTCGCCACTGGCTGGCGTTCCCCTACCTCGGCATCTGGGTGGCCGCGCTCGCGTGGCTCGCGGCCTGCGTGGGCGGCGGCCTGCGCCTGTTGCGGCTCGCGGGCATGACGACGCTGCCGTTTCGCGAGCGGCTCCTCCAGGCAACCGTGGTGGGCGTGCTGGCGTACGCGATCGCCGTGTTCTTGCTGGGCGTCGCCCACGCGCTGGGGCCCGTGACCTTCGTCGGCCTGCCCGTCGCGTTCCTCGCCGCCGGGTTCGGCGACCTGCGGCGCGCCCTCCGCGACGCGCGCCGCCTCTGGTCAGCGACGAGCCCCGGGCGCCGCCGTCCTGACCCGCTCGTCATCGCCGCCTGGGCGTTCGGCCTCCTGGGGGTCACGGCGCTGTACCTGAACATCCTGACGCCTGGCAACCTCTCGTACGACGCGCGCTGGTACCACATGGCGCTGGCCGAGGATTATGCCGCCAGCGGCGCCGTCCACCGCTTCCCGGAGGGCTCGTTCCAGGGCTCCGTCCCGCAGCTCGCCACGTACCTGTACACGTGGGCGTTCTTGTTGCCGCGGGCGGGCCTGTTCATGCACATCGAGCTCGCGAGCCACGTCGAGTTCCTGCTGTTTTTGGTGACGCTCGCGTCGCTGCCGCTGCTGGTCGAGTGGCTGTCGCCCGCGCGGCGGATTCGCGGGGCGTGGGCCGCCCTGTTCCTGTTCCCGGGGATCTTCGTCTACGACGCCACGCTGAACGGCGGCGCGGACCACATCCTGGCGTTGTGGACGGTTCCCATCGTGCTGGCGCTGGTCCGCTTCTGGCGCGCGCCCGACCGCAGGCGCGCGGCGCTGCTGGCAGCCCTGGTCGCCGCGCAGGAGATGACGAAGTACCAGGCGATCTACGTGCTCATCCCCACGCTCGGGCTGTTCCTGGGGCGCGCCCTGTTCGTGGCCTGGCGTGCGAAGGACCGCGCCCGCCGCCGAGAGACCGCGCTCGCGCTTGGCCTCGCGGGCGGCGTGGGGCTGGCCGTCACCTCGATCCTGTGGCTGAAGAACTGGATCTGGTACGGCAACCCGGTGTTTCCGTTCATGCACGAACGGTTCGCCACCCGGCCGTGGTCGCCGGACGCGCGCATCTCCCACGACTTCGCCGATCCGCGCTGGATCCCCGGCGGCGAGGGGCTGGCCCGGCTCGGCGAGACCGCGATCGAGACGCTGCGCTTCGGATTTCGCGCGCACGACTGGGGGGAGTTTCACGGCGCCTGGCCGGTGGTCGGCTTTCTCTTCACGCTGTTGTGGCCGATTCCGTTCTTCCTGCCGCGCGCCGGACGGCTGCGGCTGTTGACGGGGCTGACGTTGCTGGCGGTGGGCATCTGGTACTTCACGTTCCACCAGGATCGTTACCTGACGGTGCTGGTGCCGTTGATGTCGGCGTCGGTGCTGGTCACCTTGAACCGGCTCTGGGGCACGAGCGTGATCGTGAGAATCGCCGCCGGGCTGGTGGTGCTCGTGCAGCTGGCCTGGGGCGGCGACCATGCGTTCTTGCCCAGCCATTCGATGCTGGGACAGGCCGCCATCAAGCACACGATCGATTTTCTGGGCAGCGGCTTCAGCCGGCAGTATGAAACGCGCTTCACGTTCGAGCCCGGGCTGGAGGCGGTCAGCGAGCTGCTTCCCCACGGGGGCGCCGCGCGCGCGCGGACGCGCGTGCTCATCCACGGGCAGCACCTGCGCCTCGGCATCGGGGCGCCGGCCATCTCGGACACGCCCGAGCAGCAGTCGGCGTTCTCTTACCGGCTGTGGTCGTCGCCGAGCGAGGTCCATCGCCGCCTCCACGAGATGGGCGTCACCCACGTGGCCTGGACGCCGGCGCCCGCGATATGGCTCGACTGGGGCAGCGAGGCGGCCTTCTTCGACTTCGTCACGCACTACACCGTCGAGCATCGCGCCGCCGGTGGCTACTCGCTCGGGACCGTCCCGGCCACCCTGCCGGCCTTCGCGGCGGACGACAGCGTCGAGCTCAGGTTCTGCCGGGGCCGCGGAGGCACGAAGCTCGCCAACCTGCAGGCCGTGATGGCGACGGGCCCCAGCCTTCCCGCGACGCCTGCCTCCGCGCAACCGCGCTTCGTGATCACCGAGGGCGCGTGCCCGGCCAGCGATCCCGGGCCCCCGTACGCGCCCCTCACCGGCGGGGGCGGCTTCCGGATCTGGAGCCGGCCGCTCGCGCCGACGACGCCGCCGTAGTCCGTCTGCCGTCTGGTGCGCCGCCCCCGGCGGCGATATAACCTGCGACCGTGTTTTTCGTTGGCTGCTCCAAGAAGCTGCTGCTCGGCTTCGATCTTGGTTCCGTGAGCTCCTGATGCGCGGGCTCGCTCGCCTCGTCTCCGGTGCCGACCTCGACCCGCTCGGCGGCGCGAGCTCCACCGAGGCGACATCGGCGCGCACGGTCCGGGTCGTGGCGGCGATGGCCCTCGCCGGCGGCGCGGCCGCGCTGTTCTCCCAGACCATCCTGCTCGCGAAGCCGTTGCTCGAGTCGTTCGTGAAGGTGAACTGGATGACCGACGAGGACCGCCTGCCGCTGTTCGCGGCGGTCGTCGCGGGCGCCGCGCTGGCCGCGCTGTCGTCCGCCATCTACCTCATCGCCACGCGCTGGGCCGGGCTCGCCCGCCTCGAGTGGCTGGCCCGCGCCTCGCGCCCCGTGCTTCCCCTGGCCATCGCGCCGGCGTTCTTCGCCTACGACTTCTCGTACCGCACGCCGCTCGTGTACCTGGCGCTGCTCGCCGTCTTCACGGTGATGGTCGAGTGGTCGTTGCGCGATTCGCTGGCCGCCTTCGCGTGGCCGTGGCGCATGCCGGCGCTGGCCTGGCCCGCGGCGTGGCGGCGACAGCTTCCGCTCGCCGTGGTGACGGCCGGCGCCGTGTTCTACGCGGTCCACTTCAGCGCCTACACCCTGCTCAATCATCGGCGCCTCGGGACCTCGGCGTTCGATCTGGGGATTCACATCAACTGGGCGTTCAACGCCCTGCATGGACAGTTCTGGCGCTGCCCGGTGTTCCTCGGCCCGGACGGCGGCTACTACGTGGGCGCGCACGCCATCTTCGCGATGTTCGGCTGGCTGCCGCTGTTCGCGCTCAAGCCGGGCGGCGAGGTCTTGCTCATCTACCAGGCGGCGATCGTGGGCGCGGCCGCGATCCCGCTGTATCTGTTCGGGCGCACCCAGCTCCCGCGCTGGCCGGCAGCGATCGTCGCGCTGCTGTTCCTGCTGTACGCGCCCATCCACGGCCCGAACTTCTATGACTTCCACGAGCTGATGCCCCTGCCGTTCTGGGGGTTCTGGCTGTTCTGGGCCATCGCTACCCGCCGAAACGGCCTGGCGGCATTTTTCGTCGTCGTGCTCTACGCGCACCGCGAGGACGTGGCGGCGGGCGTCGCCGTCCTCGGGCTGTTCCTCGTCGTTTCGGGAGCCCGCCCACGGCTCGGCGCGGTGCTCGCCGTCGTGTCGAGCGTGTGGTTCATCCTGATGAAGTTCGTGATCATGCCGCGCCTCTATCACACGTGGTTCGCGGACATTTACAAGGACCTGCAGA
>CAYUFS010000142.1:0-4007 GCA_964443975.1 uncultured Myxococcales bacterium
CCGTCACCCTGACAGTCGACCGTCAGATTCCGACGATTCCAGCCGGCCGTTCACAGGCGTGGGCGGCCTGGTCTTGATCGACGGCGATCTGGTCGAGAGTTCGAACATCTCCCGCGTGATAGGCGCCCGGCGTGAGGACGCTGGCGTTGTACCGAAGGTAGATGTGGCCACCCGATATGCCAACGCCCTGGGCCTCGCAACAACAATCGAAGCTCGGAGGTCCATGTTGCAGTCGGACACGGATCTCGCAGCCCTACGGGGATGCGATGTGGTGATGAGCTGCGTTGACCGACATATCCCAAGGGCTCTGCTAAATCGGCTGGCCTACACTGCCGCGATTCCGGTCATCGACATGGGCAGCGCTTTCCGAATCGAAGGGGGAGAAATGACCGCGGGTGCTGGGCGTGTTGTTACGGTCGGCCCGGGGCGACCGTGTCTCGCGTGCTGGGGGCATATCGATCCCGACGCCCTCCGGAACGAAGCGCTGGGCGAAGAGGAGCGGGAGAATCTTGAGCGCGACGGCTATGTCCAAGGCGCTCAGGTTCCAGAGCCGAGCGTCATGCCGTTCAACGTGCAGGTGGCCGGCGTCGCCGTCGCCCAACTTCTCCACATTGTGACCGGGTTCGGAGACGGGGATATGCCCGACCGCCTCGCTTTCGACTTCATCAGGGGAACGGTGAAGCGCAACAGCTTGGCGGGAAACCCCAGGTGTGGCATCTGCGGCTACGGGAACGGATGGCAGCGCCCGACAGCATGATGTTTCCGCTAGACCGCTGTCTACGGTGATTTCAGTTTGGTGGAAAACGAACCCGGTTTCGGAATCCGCCGCTGACGCAAAGTCGCGAGTCACCCACCCTCAGCGGGATCTTCCTGCGCGGTGATCCGCCGAGCGAAAAAGACCCCAACGACGCCAACGCCGGGAAACCGGTCGCCGAGCATGTCTTTCATGGCCCGGAAATGGGCACCAGCGGTCAGCATATCGTCGACTATGCCGATGGCATTCGGCGTCGGCGTGCAGAGACTTTCATCGATCTCGTAGTTGTTCCGAAGTTCCTGGGGTTTCGGACGGCTCGCGCTCCCATGCGACGGATCGAGGTTCGCCCGCTGTACCACGAGCTCTCGAATGTCGAGCCCGAGGCCGTCGTCCATCAGTTTCAATATCTGGGCGATGCGATCGTCGTAGAGGGGATCGCTCTTCGCCAGATGTGGTGGAATGGGAACGAGGGTCGCGCCGCGCAGCCACTGCGGATTGAGAGTCGCCTTCAATTCGGTCGCTACGCGCTTGAGACCCTGTTCCTTGTAGCGCCACTCGCTGCGTCCGCGGCGGTCGGGCGTCTTCTTGATGTTGTGGATGATCTGGTTCGTTTCGCTCGCGTCGAACCCATGGCGCGCCGTGTACTCCCGCAGGAAATAGCACTCATCCTGCGGCGTCAAGTAGTAGTGGTCGCCCAGATAGAGTTCGTCGATCCGGGTGAGCTTCACGACGCGAGAGCAGCGCGAAGTTCGCCGTATTCGCTAACGCGAATCGCGCCCTGGTCTTGCAACCGTTTCGGCCAGGTGAGATTGGTGTCTTGGAAACAGCTGTCCAGGATGAACAGCTTTCGCTTCTGCTGAAGTGCCGCTCTCGCCTGTATCAGCGTGCCGGACGTATTGCCCGCCTCGACAATGACGGTGGCTTCGGTCAACGCCGACATCGTCACGTTGCGCTCTGGGAAAAAGAGCCGGTTCTGCAGCGGCGACTGCCTCGAGTACCGCACGATGGGCACCTGGCTGATCACCAAAAGGTCTCGCGCAATTCGCGCCTGGAGGGCCGCGTTCTGCGCCGGATACGTAGTACCGAGCGGCGTACCGATGATCGCGATCGTCCTCCCACCCGCGTCGAGAGCGGCGCTGTGGGCAGCGGTGTCGATTCCAGCGGCCAGCCCGGACACAACGGTGTAGTCGTCCTCGACAAGGAGCTTTGCGATCGACTGCGCTCGACGAACCCCTTCGGGCGTTGGATGGCGTGTTCCCACGACAGCCACACAGCGGGTCTCAACGAGATCCCACCATCCCTGAAAGTAAAGGAGTTCGACCGGGTGTCTTGCGTCTCGCAGTTTCGCCGGGTACTCGCCCGATCGGTGAACACGCACACCGAAGCGCTTGATGCCCCGCGCGCGGAGCAGCCCGATCGCTTGCTCAGCCGATTCGAGCGCTTCGTGCCTCTCCACGAGATCGGACGGTAGCGACGAAGGGTTCGCGCGAAACAGCGCGGCAAGATGGGGGAAGGTGATTCCCGATCGGCACCAGAGCGCCTCGTAAGCACCCATCTCGAGCATCGGCGAAACCGGCGCGACCGCTGCCGAATCCCCCCCGAATGTGAGCAGTTGCTGGTCCATGGGCACTACTGAACTATTGTACAGTTACCGATCGGAGTCAACGCCGCTTTCCGGCTCGGTCTCGACACAGGTCCTCGATCGTCGTGTTCGCCACAAGTTGCGACCTTCGCCGAGGGTTCGCACGAGCTGATCATCAGCGGCCGAGACTATCGGACGTCGGCCATTCCAGGAAGCAGGAATGATTCGACGTATCCGACCATCCTGCGTTCCCGATTCGGACCACGGCCTGGTGCCGGTATCAGGAGTTCGCCGATCCCTATGTCACATCTGACCGCCGCGGATGCCTTTCGTTCGTATCGGAGGCCCGCGATGACGAACGCCAAAGACACCCCCGCCGAGCCGGCGGACGAGCTCTGGGACGCGAACGACGTGGCCCGCTACCTCAAGGCAAGCCGGTCATGGGTTTACCAGCGGGCGGAGGCCGGACTCCTCCCCTGCCTCCGCATGGGCGGGCTGCTTCGCTTTGACCCGGCTGTGGTCCGTGCCTTCGCCCGAGGCGAGATCCAGCCGCCCAAGGTGCTCGCGTTTCCGGCTTCTCCGTCGGGAAAGAGCGGTTGACTGTGCCCGGGACAGAGCGATGCTGATGGGCGTGAACGGCCTGGGAGGCCATAGACTGGACGACGCGGCGAGGGGGACGTAGCCGTGGCCTCGGTCTACCTGAAACGCGACACCTGGTACCTGCAGGTGTCGGATGCCGGTGGCCGCCGGCGGTGTCTCGCCTCGACGGCGGGGACGAAGACGGAGGCGAAGCGGCTGGCGATCGAGATGGAGCGGCGGTTCGAGCGGCAACGGCTCGGGATGGAGCCGGCGCCGATCGCCGACGGGCTGCGGACGGTCGACGACCTTCTCGAGTGGTGGATCGAGAATTTCCTCCGGCATGCGCCCTCGTACGATTCGACGATCTCGACGATCCGGAAGCACTTGGTTGGGTCGAAGGACCTTGGGCGCCTGGATCTCGAGGACGTCAGCCCGGGGAAGGTCGATCTCTTCCTGACCAAGAAGGAGCGCGAGCTGAGCCCGCAGAGCGTGAACCACCTCCGCGGATTCCTGCGCCGGACCTTCAACCTTGGCCGGCGGATGGAGAAGTTTCCCCGGCCGAACCCGGTGGCGGACGTGCCGAAGCGGAAGGTGCCGAAGCGGCTGCCGGACTACCTGCGGCCGGATGAGGTACCGCCGCTGCTGGCGTCGGTCACGCCGAAGTGGCGGGCGCTGTTCGCCACCGCGATCTATACGGGGCTGCGGAAGGGGGAGTTGTTCGCGCTGCGGAAGTCGGACGTGGACGTCGCGGCCGGCCTGATCATCGTCAGCCGGTCCCACGATCGCGATACGCCGAAGAACGGGCGCGCGGACGCGGTGCCGATCAACAGCGAGCTTTTGACCCACTACCTCTACCAGGCGATCCGAACGTCGCCTTCCGACCTCGTGTTCCCGGCTCCCGACGGGAAGATGTTCCGGAGGCAGACCCAGCTCGAGTTGCTCCTGCGGCGAGCGATGCGGCGGGCGGGACTGGTCACCGGGTATGTCCACAAGTGCCGGCGCAAGGGGTGCGGCCACCAGGAGGCGACCGCGGACGCGAACCCGCGGCGCTGCCCGACCTGCAACTTCAAGCTGTCGGCGATCGGGCAGGTC
>CAYUFS010000143.1:0-3949 GCA_964443975.1 uncultured Myxococcales bacterium
GCCAGCGCCTCCGGCCCGGTGGTCAGATCTCCTCGGATTTCGGTGGCCGTCTACAGGAGGAGGCGCAGGCGCCCGAACTGGGGTTGCAGACCCAGAAGACGAGGCGGTCGTTGGCGTTCAGGACGATCGACGACCCGGCGGGCGGGTTGAAACCGCTGATCGTGATCGACGTGTTCGTCCACGACGTGACGCTCAGCGACGTGGCATTTGAGTTCAGCGAATTCCCCGCCTGCCAGCTTTGACTGACGTCTTGAACGCCCAGGTAAGGGAGGTCGACGCCCGAAGGGACCGTGAACGGCGCTGGGATCGTGCCGAACCCCGAGCCGGTGATCGTGACCAGTATCTGTGGGAACGACGTCCCGCTGAGCATCACGTTGCTGATGCTTGGCGCGGTGGTGTCCGAGAAGCCGGTTCCACAGCTCTGACCCGCGTTCGACCAGTACTGGGGCAGGCTCGAGCCCAGAAATGTATTCGGCGACAGCAATGAGGTCGCCGAAGTAGGAACCCAGCTCGTGCTCGGGCTGAAATGGAAGTTCTCGCACATGTCGCCGATCTCGCCCATCCCGCCGCTGGTGATGACGCCGATGCCGGGCTCAGGGTCGGAGGCGGCCTCCACCATCTCGTGGACCAAGTTGTCGGTGAAGTTGCCGCAGGTCGTATCGACAGAGCTGATTGTGTAGAACGGACCGCCCTGCGTGGCCAGGCCGACCAAGAACCCGGCCACAGCGCCGAGCACAGGGCTGCCGACGCTCAACCCCAACGCGCCGCCAATCAGTCCACCGATGGCGGACCCCACGTTGTAGGGCGTCCCGTGGAAGTGCCAGGAGACAGCGCTGCCAGGTCCGGTGCAGTCCGCCTGCACGCCGAGCAATTGAGCGATGGCGTCAGCTTCGGTCGACCCCTGGGGGAGCACGACGTTGTAAATGACGTTGTTGCCCTGCGGGAGCGACGTGTCGTTGTCGAGCTCGCAGTGCAGGAAACCAATGATCGAGGGATTGAACGGATCATAGAAGCCGACCGGAGCAGGCGCCTTCCGCGTGCACGCCACGTTGGGCAAGGCGCTCCCCAGGAACGTCGGCTGTCCGACACCGTACTCCGACAGCCCGCCGAAGTACTTGCTTGCCGAGACGGCCTGCGACAGGCTGTCCAGCGCCGCGCGGGGGAAGGCCGGGTTGTCGGCGTCCCACGAGGCGTCCCAGTACAGGGTGAAGTATCGGGGCGTGCCGATGGCGCCGCCGACGAAGGCGGTCGGGTCTGGCTGACCATTGGGGAGCAGCGGTATCGGCATCGGGTGCTGATCGATGATCAGCGGAGATCCGAGCAGCTGGTTCTCGTCGCTCAGCGTCGCGGGAGGAGGAAGCGCGGCCAGGGAGTCGGCCAGGTCGCGGATCAAGGCCAGCGCCTCGTCGGTGGTCGCGGCGCCGGCAAACGGTGACCCGCCCTGCACCAGACAGCCCCCGCCGCCGAGCTTGCACATCTCGCTGGCGAGCCAGGTCGCCGCAGCCGCCGCGAGATCCGGCGTCGACAGCTCAGTCGAGACAATCCGGCTCAGCCGGGAATCGGCGATGACCCGTTTGACGTAGTTCTTGGCGGCCGCATTCATCGCCGGCTGCCCGCCGAGTCGGGCGTAGAGGGAGGGCGTGGTGTTGCAGGTCGCCGGTGCCTTGAAAGTCGGTTGGCTCGCCGTGAGCACGGCCAGAGGACTCCCCGACGCGGAGAGGAAGGTCACCTGATCCGAGTCGTCGATGGAGAGCGTCGCCGCCAGGCTGGTGAGGCTCCAGGCGGGTGAGCCCTCGATGTCAGGGGTGGATCCCGGATTGAATGTCGCGCTGACATTGACGACGTCGCAGGCCTGCAGCGTGGGCTTGAGGCTGAAAGCGGCGGCGTGAGTCGTGTCGGCGCTCCACGCAGGGTCGCCGGCGGCCTTGACGGTGAACGTCTGGGGTGGGCCGCTCTTCGTCTGCAGCGTGACAGTGGCTTCGCTCTCTTTCGCGAGGGCGCTGTCTCCGGTCGTGACAGAGAAGCTGACGCGGTTGAATGTGGCCGGGAGCTCGTCGCAGGTGATGACCGCGGTGACGGTGCTCTGAGATGCATCGCAGCTGGAGCCATTGGGCACCGGGCCGTCACCGACCACGAGGGTGATGGTCGTCGTGCCGGGCTCCGTGCACAGGAACGTGACGCTGTCGGAGGTGCCGTCGGGCTGGTCGGGGCCGAACGTGCCGATGCTGCTCGACGAAGACCAGGTGTAGGTCAGCTTGCTCGGATCGGGACCGGTCGCCGTCGCGGTCAGGGTGATCGAGGAGCCGACGTTGGCCTCGCTGCCGTTTGTCCCCTGGCTCCCCGGGCCAACGGTCGAGAGCGAATTCCAGGTACCGCAGAGGAAGGGGACGCCGGTGACCGCAACCATGCCTGCGTCGGCGCCGGGCGCGTAGCAGGCCATCGCGATCTGCACGTTCGTCGTCGAGCGCGCCGTGACGGTGAAGGGACCGGCGGAGCCCGAACAGGTCACCCCGCTGGTGCCCGACGTCGTGGTCGAGATCGTGTATCCCGCGCCCGGCGGGACGTTAGCCAGCTAAAACTCGATGGATTCGGAGTTCCGGACGCTGATGCTGCCGGATTGAACGGTGCCGCCGGTCGCGTCGGTCAGCGTGTAACTGACGGTATCGAGGGTCACGCCTTTGGCGAGCGTCAGCGCGACATCGAGGGCTCCCGACCCATTGGCGCCCGTCTCTGGATCCGACCCTGGCGGCCTGTCTTTGCCGCACCCACCGGCCAGCCCACCGATCACCACTAGGACCGCAACCAAGAACGTGTCAAACGATCTCGTCGTCATCGCCGCCTCCCAGGTTTGTTAGGTAACACGCTGCACTGAGAGCCGACGGTTACAACATTCCAACATGCACAAATCAATTGCGCTAGCGTCGCGCATGGATTGTCGGACTTCCGCCCAACGCGTGAAGAAGTGATCGAGGAATTGGCTGAGCTGTCGCGGCCAGAGATAGCAGAGGTGACGACGCGATTCCGAGCCGTGGAAATGAGGCGATCTGTGGGATTGGGAGACCAGTCCGAAGTGGACGGCACGCTCAATTTCCGCGAATGCTCTGACCTGGTCAGTGAGGACAGGGGCGGACGTCACCGCGCGTCAAACCCGACGACCTCTTTTGGACGACCTCTTTTGGACGAAGCCGCTTCGCGCCAGCTCCCGCCTCGGGTCGCTGGCGGGCGATCGGCGGGCAGCGAGGGTGAGCGCGTGAATCGGCAGTGGGGGAGCCTTGGCCTTCTAAACCCCTGCACGGAGCGGGCACCCGCAACGGGGACAGTACTTTTAAGCCCCGTACATCGTTGCGTCATGTCAAGCGCCGATAACTAGCGTTGCGTCCACTTTCGCGACCTCGATCCGGCCTCCTTCCCCCGCGCTTCGCGGGCATGATTCGCGCGGCGAAAGGCGTGTCTCGACCACGAGGCGCAAACTCATGTCAACTGGCGGGTGCATCACGGTCAGGATTCTGTTGGCAACGTCCTCGGACTTGATGAGAGCAATCAAGCGCAGCGGGAACTGGCACTTCTGGCAGACGATTTCAAAGCCGAATGTACGGCGCACAAGTTCTGACCACGACATATATCTGGATGTGTTGTTGGCCTTGTCCTGTGCGGCGGGTGTCGGTGTCGGAAGTTGATGCCAAAGGTCTGATGGGGGGCCAATGGTGCCCATGTGCGCCCGTGGGCCCCGGCGCACGTCTCGTGCATCTCCACTGCGATTCCTGCGGCGAGCACAACGTCGTCGCCTTCTCGGGTAAGGCCAGGGCGGTGTGCCTTCGCGCCTCGCCCGTGGGGGCGCCACCGCCGCGGCCAAGTTGGCTCGCGTGCTCCGCGAACCCCGGCCCAAAGCCGCGTCTGAGCGGCGGCAGTTGGCCTGAGGGGCGTCAGCCGGATTTTGATCGCGCTATTT
>CAYUFS010000144.1:0-3882 GCA_964443975.1 uncultured Myxococcales bacterium
TGCCGCACGTGGTGTCGCAGGCGCGCGTGGTGGCGCCGTCGCGGCACTTCGGCTCCCTGGTGCAGGTCTTCGAGCAGCCGGTGCCGTCGCCGTAGAACAGGCCGTTCAGGTTGCCCGCGTCGCACGACTCACCCGTCTCGACCTTGCCGTTGCCGCAAACCGCCGGCGTGCACTTCTGCGGGGTCGAGCTGTCGCAGGTGGCGCCCACCTCGAGCAGACAGGTGCTGGAGCAGCCGTCGCCGCTGGTGGTGTTGCCGTCGTCGCAGGTCTCGGTGCCGGTCTTGATCCCGTCGCCGCACAGGGGCGTACAGCGCTTTCCGGGGACGCGACAGACGAAGCCAGACTCGACGGTCTTGCAATCGGCCGAGCAACCGTCGCCGCCGTTCGTGTTGCCGTCGTCGCAACTCTCGTTGCTGGTCAGGTTTCCGTCTCCGCAGCGGGGCGGCTCGCAGGCCGCCCCTGGCGTCTTACAGGTGTAGCCGGCCTCGATCTGACAGAGGCTGGAGCATCCGTCGCCCGAGTCCTTGTTCCCGTCGTCGCAGTCCTCGCCGGTGTCGACGACGCTGTTACCGCAGAGCTTGGGGTCGGAGATGATCTTCTCCGCCTTGGGGACGTCGATGGCGCCGATGTCTCGTTTGGAATCGGCGCTCGCGCCGGCGTCGCCCGGCGCCTCCGAGATGGCGGCGCACCCTCCCACGAAAAGGCCGGCGATGACGACGACGTGAAAAACCTGCTTGAACATGCGACTCGATTCTCCTCGGAGGGCCCCCTGGCAGTTGCCCGCGGATGGGGGAGGCCCGGTTTGTGACGCCATCCTCAGCGCAAACTTAACACTCCGTCACCAGTTGGCACTTGCTATCGCAAACGACACACTGTTTGTCGCCGACCGTGACCTTCTGGCCATTGCTGGCGCCCAGGTCACACTGCTCCCCAAAGGCGGTGTCGGTCTTGCTGTCGCCGCAGTAGTGGGGCAGCTGGCAGGTCACGCTGCAGCCGGGATGGCTTATGTCGGTGATGTACGTCGCGCCGTTGTCCTTGCCGGCGTCGCACGCTTCGTTGCCGCTCATGTCCGTGTTGCCGTCGCCACAGTACGCGCCGTACTTGCACTGCGTCGTGCAGCCCCCGTATACGCTGTCGTTGTTGGCGCTCGTGCAACCCGTCGGCAGGTTGTTCATGTCCGTGCCGCAGTCACACTCCTCGCCGCCCGAGACGACGCCGTCTCCACAACGTGGCATGCAAACGGTCTCGCTGGTCGAGAAGCCGTTCAACGTGAGCTGGTAGTTGGACTCGGTCGCACCCCGGTCGGCGCCGAAGATGGCGATCTCGTACGTGCTCCCGACCTTCAGGCCGAGCGGGATCGTTCGTGACCGGCAGTCATCCGGCGTGATGGGCTTCGGATAGTTGCGGGTGTTGAGGGGGTCGGTGGGGTCCTGGGTGGGGCAGGGCACGATGTCGCCCGCCGCGTCGAGGTATCCGCCCTCGATGGTCGTGGCGTTGCCGGTGGCGCCGTCGACCGTGACCTTGCCGGGGAGGCGCTGGTGGATCGAGCCCAGGTCCACCACCAGGGTGCCGTTGATGAAGATGTACATGTCGTCGTCGCCGTAGAACTGCAGCTCGACACCGTTGTTCGTGAAGACGAAATAGTAGTGCACCTCGTCGGTGAACCACGCATCGTGATAGTGCCCCTGATCCGCCGTCACCCACGCACCCCCGACACAACCCGGGGGGGTCTGGGTGGCGCAGCTGTTCGCGGTCAAGACGGTGGCGGGGATGCTGGGGGGGAAAAGATACTGGTCGGCCTTGCAGCCGTTGCCTGCGCCGAAGGTCGCGCTGCTGTACCAGTAAGGCCACAGGTTGCACAGCAGCGGCTCGCCCGCCGCCGTGTTGCCGGCGCCGTTCGGCGCGGGCGGCTGGTCCAGCGGGAAGAAGCCGCCCTGAACGCTGTCGGGGTTGCTCGAGAAGCGGTATTTGTTGCCGGGGACCGACGCGAGCTCGATGGTTCCCACGACGTGGGTCATCGCCGGGCTCGACGCAGGCGAGTCGGTGAACCACTGGGCGAACGTGTCCTTGCTGGTCACGATGGGGACGGTGCCCTTGAACTGGGGGTGCCCGTTCGGGCCCGCCACGTAGGGCAAGCCGTTGAGCGGGCTGTTCGCGATCGTGTATCCCGGAACGTGACCGCCGTTCGAGTCGTGGCTCCAGTCCGTGAACTGACAGGGGCAGGTCGGCGAGCCGTTGAGCTGCGGCTTCCCGTTCAACATGTTGTCCTGGACGATGCCCCAGCACCGCGCCGTCGCGTCGCCGCCGCGCGACGGTCCCGCCGAGTTCGGAATGCACCTGCGGGAGGTCGAGTGATAGAAGAAGTCCGGGTGCCCGCCCGTCTCGTGCTCGCTCTTGAAGTCCCGGTAGACGACCGGCAGCTCGAGGCACTTGCCGGTGTTGCCCGGCTGCGTGCAATCGACGGTGTCGTCCTTCTGCATGACCATGCAGTCGAAGCCACTCTCCGTCTTGCAGTCATGTGCGCAGCCGTCGCCGTCCGACTGATTGCCGTCGTCGCATTGCTCGCCGCCGTTCATGTCCAGGTTGCCGTCGCCGCAGACAGCCTTGCAAGCGATGTTCTTGCCGCTGCCGTCCCGGCACGTCGGTTCGACCGTGCAGGTCTTCGAGCAACCCGTCCCGTCGCCGGTGAACAGGCCGTTGATGCCGGGGCATCCTGACGGGACCTTGAGCGGATCGGCCCCGCAATCGCAGGACTCTCCGGTCTCCTTCATGCCGTTGCCGCAGACCGACTTGATGCACACGCTGGGCGTGCCTGTACAGGACGAGCCGGGCTCGACCAGACAGGTGCTGGAGCAACCGTCACCGTCCATCGTGTTGCCGTCGTCGCATCCCTCGATGTCCTGGACGATGAAGCCGTCGCCGCAGACGGGGACACAACGCTTGCCCGGCACCCGGCATTGAAAGTGAGGATCGATCGTCTTGCAATCCGCCGAGCAGCCGTCGCCGTCGTTCGTGTTGTGGTCGTCGCAGGTCTCGTTCGCCGCGAGCACGCCGTCGCCGCACTTCGGAGGGTTGCAGGCTTGACCGGCGTTCGGGCAGGTCCAACCGGCCTCGATCTGGCAAAGCCGTGTGCAGCCGTCACCGTCGGCCATATTGCCGTCGTCGCACTCCTCTGGCGGGTTTTCGAGGGTGCCGTTCCCGCAGTTGCCGACCACGATCGGCGTCTCGAACGCCTGCGCGTCCGGCAAGAAGAACGCGCCGCCGGTGCCGTTCCCACCCTTCTTGCCGCCCGAGCCTTGCCCGGACGACGCGCCCGATCCCGAGCCGGCGTTGGGCGGCGCCTGCACGTTCGCGCAACTGATCACCATGCCGAGTGCGAGGAGCAACCCGAAGGACGCACTCATGACGGGGAGACAGCGATTCATGATTTTCATACATTCCCCGCTGGCGTGGAGGGTGGAGGGGCGGGAATCGGGGGGCGCGGACGGAGGCTATCAAATTGCGTTCGCGCGCCCGGGAGAAACAACACCGCCGGGCCGGCATCGCGCGAACTTTTCTAGGCGATCGACAATACCCGAGAAACAGAAGCAGGAGGCGTTTTTGGCCCTAACGAACCGCGACATATATACACCGACATTGCGAATTGCGAGAAGGCTCATGGTTTGTGAGGCCTGCGTTCCGAGGTGTCGCAGCCAGCCGTATGTAGGACGGTATCGCACTCTGTGGGTTGGCGAATTCGACCCTTCGGGAAGCAGAAAAATTGGCCGGCAACAATCGCCGCCGCCGGACAACTTAGTGTTCGCCCCGGAGGTAAGTGACTGCCGAAGGCTCGCCGCGGGAGGGCCACGCCGAGCCACGCGCCCGCCGAGCGCCGCCAAGCGG
>CAYUFS010000145.1:0-3878 GCA_964443975.1 uncultured Myxococcales bacterium
GTCCTCAAGCGGCTGGGCTTCCGGACCGCGGTGATCAGCGGCGGCTTCTCGCGCGCCGCCGAGGCCTTGAAGCGGCGCCTGGGCATCGACTACGCGTTCTCGAACAACCTCGAGATCGTCGACGGCAAGCTGACGGGCCGCGTGTCGGGCCCCATCGTGAACGCGCAGCGCAAGGCCGAGCTCCTGGAGCTCATCGCGCAGCACGAGGGCGTGCTGCTGGATCAGGTCATCGCCGTCGGCGACGGCGCGAACGATGCCCTCATGCTGGAGAAGGCAGGCCTGGGAATCGCTTTCCGCGCCAAGCCAAAGCTGCGCGAGGCGGCCGACACCACCATCTCTGCGTCGGGCCTGGACGCCATCCTGTATTTGCTCGGCCTCAGCGGACGCGAGCTGCAGGAGATCGACAACGCGTGACCTGGAGGTCCCCGCCCGGGAAAAGGACTTGACGCTAAGCAGTCGGGGGTCAATGGCGGGCAGAGCCCCCCTTCCGGCGGCACGTTCGCCGGCGGCGCTGCGCTACTTGAACCGCGACAGGCCTTCCAGCTCGCAGTGAGGCGTGCAGTTCCCAGCGAGAAGGCAGTGCGATCCCGCGGGACAGCCCAGGGTCGCGCACTGGTCCCCGCACTTCACCGGCGCCGCTGACAAGGGTAGCTGTCCCGAGCATCCGAACGCGATCATCACGACCGCCGTCACTGTCACCGCGATCCAGCAAGCTGTGCGCATCTCGTGCCCCCCTTTTCATACCAGCCAGGCGCCCGAAGGTTCCGCGATTCGGGCTGTGCGCCCCTCTCTGGCCCGGTCTGGAGATCTCCTCGAGCCTGGCAAAGACTTCCCCTACCAGCCGTTCTGCGGGCATCATGGTCTCCTCCGAGTCTGAGCAATCCGGAGGCGAGCCCCCTCGGGTGGAGACCCTGAAGCGCGTTCACGGGAGGTGACGAGATGGCAAAGCAAGCATTCGCGTCCATCGCGGCGGGCCTGCGCGACGCGATCGCGCACGCGCGCGGCGACAAGAGCCGGGGGCGATTGACCCGCGTCCGGGTTCCCGACATCGACGTGGCGACCGTCCGGGGCAAGCTGGGCCTGTCGCAAGATGATTTCGCGGCGCCGTTCGGTGTCAGCGTGGGGACCGCCCGCAACTGGGACCAGGGGCGACGGCGGCCCGAGGGACCGGCGCGCGTGCTGCTGACGGTGATCGACAAGGCCCCTCGAACCGTCATGGATGCGTTGGGGGTGGGGCGTCCCGGGCGAAAGGCGGCGGCGTCGTGGCCCGCCAGCGGCTGTTCACCGATCGGGACTTCGGCCACATGGATGTCGACCTCCATGCCGGCGCTGGGGTAGTGTCCCTCGCCGACTTCCGCGACGAAGGCGGTGCAGTTGGGTGCGCCGTGGCTACGGGCTCACAAGAACGGTAAAAGGACTTGACGCTAAGCAGTCGAAATCATAAGCATGCGCCCGTAGCTCAGTTGGATAGAGCAGCGGCCTTCTAAGCCGCGGGTCGGGGGTTCGACTCCCTCCGGGCGCGCCGATTGGGAAGTGGGGAGGGCGGGGAAAATTGAATATGCAATTGGTGGGCGTAGCTCAATTGGTAGAGCACCGCACTGTGGCTGCGGGGGTTGCGGGTTCAATCCCCGTCGCTCACCCAATAATTTCAGATACTTAGGCTGATTTCTTGATGTCCTTGCAACTGGCTTGCAACGGCTCCAAGAGATCGATCGCAGTACGGAGCGCGCCCGGCGCCAGGTGCATGTAGCGGTTGGTTACCGCCATGCTCTGGTGTCCTGCGAGATCCTGGATCGCTTTCGGCGCCGCCCCCCGCATCGCGAGATGGCTGCAGAACGTGTGTCGAAGCACATGCCATCCCGTGACCCTCAATCCTGCGCTTCTCCTGACGCTTGATCCCCGCCCTCATCGTCGTGTTCGTCCATCGCCTCCCATCGTGCCAAGAGAACACCAGGGAACCCCGCAGGTGACGAATGCCGGTGAGGGCCGCCCTTAGTCGGGATGTGAGCGGAACGATCCGATCCTTCCCGCCCTTTGGCGATCCCACCTTTCCACGCCAGTCCGTCCGCATCACCTGCAGGTGACAAGACCGGAGCTGGTGTCTCAAGCTCGAACGGCCGACGCCGGCACCGCATCGCCTTCGGGCCCCGGTGTCGTTCATCCGAGCCGAGTTGGCCAGGCTCACGAGCGCCATCGTCCCGAAGAGACACTCCTCTACAAGACCTTGCAGGGCCACTGGCGGACCTTTCTCGCCGATTTGGAGTCCGACGGCGATTCGTCCGCGCTGCCGGCGTTCGTCGTGTCCGAGGTGGAGGCCTTCCTCCGCTGCGGAATCCTGGCGCATGGCTTCGTCCTCGCGAAGTGCCGCGAATGCGGCTGGTCCCGCGCTGTCGCGTTCTCGTGTCGACGCCGCGGATTTTGCCCGAGCTGTATCGGACGTCGGATGTGTGACTTCGCGGCGGCGTTGGCCGATCGCGTGATCCCGCGCGTGCCTATGCGCCAGTGGGTGCTCACGGTACCCCATGGCTTGCGCGGAAAGATCGCCTACGACCCCGGTCTGACCACGGTGGTCCTGCGGCAGCTGATCGCGGCGGTCTCGGCTTGGCTTCGGGGCAGAGCGAGGCGCCTCGGTATCCGCGGGCCGATCAAGACCGGCGCTGTAACCATCATCCAGCGATTCAATTCGGCGCTGGACGTAAGTCCTCACTTCCATGTGCTGTTCATGGACGGCGTCTACAGCTTCCCGGTCGGGCGAAAGCCTGTCTTTCATCCGACGCCCGCGCCGCGCGACGAGGACGTCGCGCACGTCGCAGCCGCCGTGTTTCGCCGGGTCGAGCGAAAACTCCCGGATCGCGAGCCGAGCGCCAGGCAACGACGATTCGTCGAGAGCGCTCCGCTCTTGGTGGCGATGGCCGAGGCGTCGGCGCGGGGCGTGGTGGCGACGGGCCCGCGTCGCGGCTGCCGCATCGTCCGCGTACGCGGCCCTAGCACCGACGTCGATGCTGTCGTCATGGGACTTCTGTGCGCGCAGGTCGAAGGCTACAACCTTCAGGCCGCCACGCGCGTGGGCGCGAGCGATCGCGAGGGCCTGGAACGGATGGGGCGGTACCTCGCCCGGCCGCCGATTGCGGCGGACCGATTGTCGCAGCTTGAAGATGGGCGCTTGGAGCTGCGGCTGAAACGACCCTGGCGTGACGGGACGACGGCGTTTTTGTTCACGCCGCATGAATTGATCGAGCGGCTGGTGGCCCAGGTGCCGCGGCCCCGAGCGCATCTCACGCGCTACTTCGGCGTGCTGGCGCCCGCGTTCGCGGCGAGAGGCCAGATCGTACCGGGCGGAACCGAAGGCGGGGCTGAACCCGGGCGAGCTGGGAAGCCAAACGATGTCGAACCTGCGAAGAAGCCGCGGCGCCCGGGGCGATTTCCGTGGGCGTCGCTGATCTGGCGCGTGTTCTTGAAGGACGTCTTGGAGTGCGCGCGATGCGCCGGACGAATGGATATTGTCGCCGCCGTCACCTCGCCAGCCAGCATCGTCCGGATCCTGGCGCACATGGGCCTGCCCAACGTCGTGCCTGCCGTCCACCCTCCGCGGCCGCCGCCGCAAACAGAACTGCCGTTCGATGCCTGCGGGTTCGAGCGAGACCCACCGGCGCCGGACGAATTCGACGTTTGATCTCGAGCCCGGATCCGCGCCAAGCTACTGTGACGATGCTTCGTCATGGGAAAGGGGGCCCCTTGCGTGCGATGGGGTTCCGTCCTTGTGTTCCCCCGCGAAGCGCGGGGGGAGGGGCCGGATCGATGCCGCGAAAGTGGACGTAATGCTAGTTAGCCCTGAAGGGACATTCTTCGAGCGCATGAAAGCGTGAAAAACACTGGAA
>CAYUFS010000146.1:0-3785 GCA_964443975.1 uncultured Myxococcales bacterium
GTCCGTCGCCTTGATCTTCAGCGCGTCACGCACCCGGTAGAGCCGTTGCCGCTCGTTGTCGCTCGGCTGTCGCTGAAGGAGCAGCGCGAAGTTGTCCTCGAGCTCACCCACGGATGACCTCGGACAGCATCGACTTGCACTCATCCCGCCAGCGTTCAAGCTCCATGCGGTCGCCGAGCGATAGCTCGGCAACCGCTCGTTCGATGGTCAGACGACCCTTGTTCATGGCATCCGTCACTCGATCGGCCAGCTCGGGGAAGTTCAGGGACCGACCGCCTTTCGCTTCGATCGCGGTCTTCATCTTCGAGCCGTTGTAGACCTCGAACTGCTTCTCCGTGCCGAGGTACAGGTTCCGGACGACATGGACCTCTGCTTCCGGGATGGCGTCCGCGAAGTCCGTGAGCAGCTCCAGGCTCTCTCGCTTCCGGTCGATCATCCACAGGACCACCAGCTTCCGTCCAAGCTCGGGGAGGGCCTTGCTGAGCGTCCGACCGAAGTTGCTGACGCCAGTTTGGTTTCGAGCTCCCGTGTTGATGACGAAGGTGCTCTCGGGGCTGCTCTCCACCAGGTTGACGAGATCGATCCATCCCTCGCGCTCGTCCAGGTTCACGGGCTCTCCTGCCACGGCTTCCGCGTACGTCTTGAACACGTCCGGGACCGACGTATCGGTCTCGACGAGGAATGGTCGCTGGCCGTTTGCCTCGAGGAAGTCGAGAAGGGCCATCGACATGAGCGACTTGCCCACGCCCCCCTTGCCTCCGCCAACGAGAAAGATTGTGTTCGACATGGCTCTCCTCCGTTTTGGTCAGTAGCTCTCTTGGTCCTTGATGAGGAACGCGCTCTTTCCGCTTCGGACCGAGGACTCCGAAGGGGGTGGCGCGGACGACTCCGCTTTCGTGGTGCTCACCGGGGCCTTCGGCCTCGGCCCGGCTTGCGCTCTTTCGGCTGGTCGTTTGGGCGTGGCGGCCGCTCCGGCCTCTGCGTGGCCGCCGGGCGGCCCGGGCGGCCGCCGAGGCTTCCGCGCCTTGGCACCCGCGCTCTTGGCCCGTTGGAGGTAGTTCTTCAGGGTCGGGGTCGTGATCTCGAGCCCGCGCTCGCGGAGGCTGCCGGCCACCTCCTCGATCGTGTATCCGCGCTGTTGCAGTGCGATGAGCTCCTGCGCCAGCTCCCTCACCATTGCTTGCTTGTCGAGGCGGCGCTGGGCTGGGTCCTTGGCAGGGATGGCGCGAAGCTCCTCGGCGAGGCGTCGCGCGGATTCGAGCGTGTATTCCATGGCGTCTCCAGAGGGTCTTCGTATCGGGAAGGGCATCTGTTGCCGGTCCACACACCGGTCCCGCGGTGGTTGTCGTCGCGCAGGGAAAATGGTTGCGCACTATCGGCAACGCTTTTTGCTTCGCGACGACAACCGCTACATGAATGCCGCGGCTTCCGACCTGGTCTCATCGGATGTCGATCGCCAGATAGCAGGATGGGGCCTTGTCCGGACACATGCGGCTGACGCCGCACGTGCCCTCCCAAGGCCCGCTTCGCCCCGACCGCTCGGCGCTTCGCTTCTCGCCGCCGGGGCTTCGCCAAACGCAGCGCTGCTCGGCGCTTTCGCTTCTCGCCCACCCGCCGCGGAGAGCGTCCGTGCCGTTCCGTAGGAAGGGGATCGCGAACCTGGCGGCGCGAATCGACGTTCGAGTCGCGCATGTTGAGAAGGATGAGCTCCGTGGCATCGCGCGGGCGGCCGGGCTCGGGATCTCCGATTTGGTACGGCTGCGTGCTCTCGGCCGCCCGGTCGTGTCCCGGACCGACGCGACGACCATCCGGGAGTTGCGGCGCCTCGGCGGCTTGCTCAAGAAGGTCCACGTCGACAGCGGCGGTGCCTATAGCCAACAGACTTCGGCGGCGCTCCGCGCTCTACAGGCCGCCATCGCGCGGCTGGCCCGGCACGAGTCGGGAGGCGAGGCGTGATCGTCAAGAAGGTGCCGACCTCGAAGGTGGGCGCCTTGAAGAGCAAGGCCCTCAATGTCCGGGCACTCCTCGACTACATCGCCGGCCCCAAGACCGGCGGCGACGGCGTGAAGGTCGAGCACCGGGAGGCCGAGAACATGCTCAACGTGGACCACGAGGCCCAAGTGCAGGAGATGATCGACCTGGCCGAGGTCGCGCGGCGCAGTCCCCAGCCCGTGCAGCACTGGATCATCAGCTGGCGGGAGGCTGAGCAGCCCACAGCCGCGCAGGCCGATGCGGCGGTGACCACCTTCTTGGACGAGATGGGCCTGTCCGAGCACCAGGTCGTCTACGCGCTCCACCGCGACACCAAGAACTGCCACCTCCACCTCGCGGTCAACCGCGTGCACCCGGACTCCGAGAAGCTGGTCGTCGTAAACAAGGGCTTCGACCACGAAGTGGCCCATCGAGCCATCGCCCGCATCGAGCGCGACCAGGGATGGCAGCCGGAGGGTAGGGCGCTGTTCGTCGCGCAGCCAAACGGCGACCTCGAGCGCTCGCGATCCCGCGGGCAGCGCGAGCGGCAGCCATCCGGTCCCGCGCGGGACTTCGAGGAGCGGGTGGGAGCACGCAGCGCCCAGCGGATCGCTCTCGAGGTCGCGGCGCCCATCATCCGGAAGGCCCGGAGCTGGCACGAGATGAACGAGGCGCTGGCGCGCGAAGGGATCAGGTTCGAGAGAAAAGGCTCTGGCGCGGTGCTGTGGGTCGGGGAAGAGGCGGTGAAGGCCAGCAGCGCGGGCCGAGATTGCTCGATGGCAGCGCTGCAGAAGCGGTTCGGTGAGCTCCCAGCCGATCTCGAGGTCGAGGTCGGAGCGTTACGCCGACGCGCGCCGCGGCCTGTCGAACGGGCTCCCGCACTATGGCAAACGTACTCCGAGGAGCGTGCCAGCCACCATGGGGAGCGCGCAGCGCGCCGGGAAGCCTTCCGGAACCAACAGCGCGACGAGTGGCGACGGATGGCCGATCGCCACCGCCGCGAGCGTGACGACATCTTCCAGGGCTCGTGGAGGGGGCGCGGCGATCTCCTCAATGCCACCCGCAGCCTACTGGCCGCACGGCAGGCGCAGGAGAAGGCCGTGCAGCGGGACCACCAGAAGTTGGAGCGGGCGACGCGAAAGCGGCGGGAGCAAGAGCGATTCCCAGACTTCAAGGACTGGCTCGCCGAGCGAGATCCGGAACTGGCGGACCAGTGGCGCTACCGGCAGCGCCAGCAGCCGATGCTCGAAGGCCCCACGTTCGAGGAACCGACGGCGCGCGACATCCGCGCCTTCGAAGCGGAGGTCGCCGGCAGGATCGTCAACTATCGTGTGGCCGGCAAGCGGGGCCATCCGGCCTTCACGGACCGCGGCCGGGTGATCGACATTCGCGACAGCACCAGCCGCGAGACAGTCCTCGCGGCGCTACAGCTGAGCGCCCAGAAGTGGGGCACCTTCACCGTCTACGGCGACGAGCAGTTCCGGCGGCTCTGCGTCGAGCTGGCCGTGGAGCACGGGTTCAAGATCGCGAACCCGGAGTTGCAAGATGCGATCGTGAACGAACGTGAGCGTCAGCGCGCGGAGCATGAGCCGCGACCCATCCGTCGGCCCGTGGCGGCGTCCATCGTCGAGGCGTACCGGCTGCACCTCGCCGACATCGTCCGGAGAGCCACTGCCGGTGGCACGGATCCGTCGCGACTCGACGCGGAGGTTGCAGTGCGCCTCCGGTTGACCGGGCACGCCCGCGATGCGATCGCGCACGTCATCAAGGACGTAGCTCCTACCCTGCGCCCCGGGGAACATCGTGACTGGGAC
>CAYUFS010000147.1:0-3692 GCA_964443975.1 uncultured Myxococcales bacterium
CGCGTCCCCCAAACATCGTGCTCCGCGTCCCCTCAAACAACGCGCGCACGCTCACGTCTACGCCCTCCTCACGTCCAAGCGCGACTATTTCTCGGCTGCGGTGCTGGGAGAGACAGGCGGCGCGGGACATGGTGGACCGGCTGTCGCTCGGCTCGGATCGCCGTTAATGATGACTTTGCCTTCGGGCATGTTGGATTTCCCGTCTACGGATAGCGAATTCGCGCAGGTGGTTTACTTTGCGCCAGCGCTCTCCTAGGCTGGCTCGGTGCTGACGTTTGTCGCCCTGTTGTTGATGGCGTCGGGGCCGGCTTATCCACCTGATTCACTGGGCACGGACCTGGTGGCGTCGATCGGAAACGGAGGCTCAATCGCGATCCTGCCGCGCAAGGATGGGATCTGGGCGGTTTCGGCGGATGGTGCCCGGCAGAAAGCCATTGCGACCAACCGAGCAACGTGGCTGCTGGTGGACAACCGCGCCGACGCGATCTGGTTCGGGCGGAAAGGCGGTGGCCTGTGGCTTGTCGACCTGACGGCAAAGCCGGGTTCGCCCCCGGAGGAGATCGCCGGGTTCAAGGGCGACGAGGCGGTCGTGGTGGCCTACGGCCCAAGCCAGGAGGACCGTCTGAAGGTCCTCCGGACCGAGTACGACGGGCACCTAGTGCTCGATCTAGCCGTCACCCCACCCACGCTTGCCTACGAGTCGGGCATCTACGACGACGTCTTCGAGAAACAGGGCCGAGCGCACGCGCGACGCTTGGCCCGCATCCAGTGGGCACCCCAGGCACAGGAGCGCCTGGTAGCACTAGCAGCGCGGGGAAAAGGGCGACCGCTGCTGGCGCCAAACCCGCGCCCGGTGCCCCGGCTAAAGAGCGTCCCAGAGGAGACCTGCGAATCGGCGGAAATGTGCGGAAACGCCAGCCGCATGGGTAAGACGCGGTTTCTGGCCGTGCTGGTGGAACACAGTTGTGGGGATGCTTGTCACACCACTTGGCAGCTGTACGACAGTCGCACCAAAGAGTTCATGGACGCCGCCGATCCCAAGCGACGAAGTCGTAAGCCCCTCAAGGACGAGGACGTCACGGACGTGGACGATGCCTGGACGGCGCCTGGTGGTGAAGGCTTCGTCCTAGGAGGATCGCTGTACAACTTCGAACGTGGCCATGTCGGCAAGACCAAAGCCTCGGGAGATGGCGGTGGTTGGCTTGGACTACAATGGCATCTGATGAACTGAAGGATACCGAAGGGGGCACTACCTGGCGTCTGCCATCACGCTTGATTGCGGGTACCGCCTTTCCTGTTTCTAGAAACCTCTGGGGACGGGGACAGTGCAAACAAGGGGTGTTGCCTCGTTGCGTCAGGCGCCGATAAATGGTGCGAGCCTGAATCGCGATGGAAAGGGCGGCCCCATCTCAGCAAGCTGGTCGCGGCCACTCTCGCCGACGATCGAACCAGCCTGGCCAGCACGCAGCCAATCGCCGACAACGTCTTTTCTTATCTGGCCTCGGCGGACGGAAAACGTGTGGCCATCGTCCCCAATTCGATCGCGGAAGTCACGCTCCGTGATCTGGGCAGCGGGGCCTCCGTCGACCTTGGGCGCAACGTGGAACCGGTGGCATTCACGCCGGAAGGAGGCACACTGCTGGCCCGAAACGCCGCCGCCAATGACGCCGCCAATGACGCCGCTAATGACGCCGCTAATGACGCCGCGACCCACTATCTGCTCTTTGACAGCGCGACCGGCGCCTCGACGAATCTCTCGCTGCCGCTGAAGCAGTTGATCGATCGCGTCGTCACGTGGGACGGCGGACGCCCCCCTGGTGATCTCCGGCGGAGGGATCCTCGATCTGCAGACCGGTGCCACGACGCCGATCGAGGGGGTCACCATTTTTCGCGACGTGCGCCAGTATTCGTCCCTCCTGATCGCGAACGGTGACGGCGACACCGATTGCCTCGATCCCTGCACCATCGACACGGGCGAGGAACTGTGCCGCGGCTTCTACGTCCGGTTCGCGCGCGACAATTTGGTCACCCGGGCGCACGACGTCATCGGCGCCGAGTACGTCCCCGCCCAGAACAACGACGACCTGTACATTCCCAGCCCCGATGGCGCCTACCTGGCTGTCGCCGTCGGCTCGGGCTTGATCGGCAGCGACGGACCAACGGGGATCACCTTGAAAAGATTGCCGTCCCCGCCGTGACGGTTCGGCGGCAGGGATCCATGGCAGAATCAAAATTGACCAACCACGAGATGGAACGCACGAAGGTCGAGGTCCTGCAGCTTCAGGCCGGCCTCGCCCGTCAAGACGCTGATCTTGATTTGGTGTCCTCTCGCCGTTGTTGGCGATGGGGCTACGTGCGCTGTCGCGTGAGCGTTACGCTCCATCCTTGCGCAACACGAGAGGAACCCTTCCTGGAGGCGCAACATCTGGCGGACGAATGGCCTGGCCGAATCGTCTCGGGCGGCTACACTGTTTCGACCTCAACGGCGAGGTCGAAAGGCAGGCCCACGATGGTTCGAGTCGGACTCATGGTTCGCTTGGAAGCAAAGCCCGGCAAGGAGTCAGCGGTAGCGGAGTTCCTCACGGGGGGATTGGCACTGGCGCAGCAGGAGCCCGAGACGACCGTCTGGTTTGCGTTGCGCGTGGGTCCGACGACCTTCGCGATCTTCGACGCCTTTCCAGGCGAGTCAGGCAGACAGGCCCACCTCAAGGGGCCGATCGCCGCTGCGCTCATGGCGCAAGCCGCGGACCTTCTTTCCGAGCCGCCGAGGATCGAATCGGTCGACGTCCTCGCCGCAAAAGTTCCGGGCTGATGCGGGGGCCGCCCTCAGGAGGTGCCGGCCAACTGGGCGAGGATCACGGCAGGTTCCAGCCGGTTCCTTGACGGAAATCGATGCCCTCGCCTCTCGGGTGAAGGCCGAAAGCGATCGAGCCAAAGCGCTGGATCTCGATCGCTTCGGACGCGATCGAAGCTTCGTTTCGCCTCATGCAAGGCCAGTAAGGCGGGACCACTGGCATCGATGACGCCTTCGCGCGCAGCTGGGGGCCAGGCATCGGCGTGGAGATCATGGGACGCAACAAGTTCGGCCCGGTGCGCGGACCGTGGACCGACGAGGAGTGGAAGGGCTGGTGGGGCGAGGAGCCGCCGTTCCACACCCCCGTCTTCGTGCTCACCCATCACGTCAGGCCCTCGATTGAGATGATGGGCGGCACCAGCTTCCACTTCATCGACGCCAGCGCGGCCGAGGCGCTCGCGGCAGCCAAGGGGGCCGCGGGTGGCCTCGACGTCCGCATCGGCGGCGGCCCATCCACCTTCCGCCAGTTCCTCGCCGCCGACCTGGTCGACCACATGAACGTGGCGCTTGTGCCGATCCTGCTCGGCCGCGGCGAGTCGCTCTGGGAGGACCTCGAGGGCCTGGAGGAACGCTTCGCGATCGAGTCGGTGAGCGCCCCCAGCGGCGTCACCCACTTCACGTTCACCCGTCGTTAGCGCTTGACCTCGCGGGCCGCGCGAGCGCCACACCTTCGCGGACATCAAGGCATCCGAAAAGCAGTGCGGCAAGTGATCCGGTGCGAGCTTATGCGGGTATGCTATTATTGGCTCGTGAAGAACCCTCACGCAGTGGCCCTTGGGAAGCTAGCCCTGAAGGGACATTCTACGCGGCCTGATCGAGGAAGCTTTCTGCGCGGGTG
>CAYUFS010000148.1:0-3586 GCA_964443975.1 uncultured Myxococcales bacterium
TGAGCGTGCGCGCGTTGTTTGAGGGGACGCGGAGCACGATGTTTGGGGGACGCGGTGTGGCGTGAAGGCGCCAGAATGGGTCAGGGCGTGAAGGCGTCGGGGTCGAGGAGGGCGAGGCGGTAGCGGTTGATCGTGGCGATCAGGTGGGCGGCCTGGGCAATGATTTCGGCGGCGACGCGGGTGTCGAGGCTCGGGGCGCAGCGTTCGGCGGCCGGGGCGAGGATCTCGGTGTGCGCGATGTTCAGGACCTGGGCGGCGATGGCGAGACTGGCTTCGAGGGCGGTTAGGATGGCGAGCTCGGGCGCGACGCAGAGGTCGTCGTCGGGAGGGATGGCGATTATCATCGTCGTTTGGCGGCCGGCTTTGTGGGGCGGGGTTGCTGGTTGAATGCCTCGAGAAAGAGCTTTTCGTCGAGTCGCGGCAGGTCTCGATCGGCGGCGACGGACAGCAGCTCGTCGCCAAGGTTCATGAGGACGCGGTAGTTGCCAGCGGCGTGATCGGCGAGGGTGGCCTTGAGCTCGGTGGTCATGAGGCTGGGATTGCCGGCGGATTCGAGGAGGTGGTCGAGGCAGGCGAGCAGCTCGTCACGCGAGGCGTACTCGAGGACGAGGCGGCGGCGGATGCGGCTGCCGAGCGGCATCAGCTCGGTGGTGCGGAGGCGTTCCACCAGACGCGCGTCGCCGGCGAGGACGACACAGAGGAGCTGGCGCGAGTCGAGCTCCTTGCTGGCCAGGACGCGTAGCTCGTTGAGGACGGTAGTCAGCGTCTCCTGAGCCTCGTCTATGATCAGCACCGGGCGGCTGAGGGTGGAGGTGATGTGCTCGGCCCAGCGCGTTCGCAGCGTCTTGAATCCGGCCCAGCGGTTGTGGGAGTGCAAGGGGACGCCGAAGAGATCACCGAGCTCGCGGTAGAAATCCATGGTGCGGGACTGGGGGTGCTCGACGGTGCCGACGACGACGTCGCGCAGGGACTCGAGGCGCTTGCTGAGCAGTCGCAATGCAACGCTCTTCCCGGTGCCCGGATCGCCCGTGATCATGACGTAGCCGCCGTCAGCGATACCGAGCTCGACGCGGCGAAGGAAGGCGTCGACGGCCGGCGTGGTGTGCAGGGCCTCGACGGGGACGTCGGGGCGGAAGGGGTTGAATTTCAGGCCGTACAGGGACTGCAGCTTCGGACTCATGGGTGCTCCTCGCGTTCATGTTGTTCATGTTCGGGGTCGTGTTCGCTTTCGGGACCACCTTCGTCGCGGCCGACGGTGGTGTCGTGCGGGACGTAAGCCGGCGGCATTCCGGTGGCCGCGTATTCGGCCATCAGCTGGCGCAAGAGCGGCGCGATGCCCACGGGGGCCGGCACCGGCTCCGGCGCGGTCGCCACCGCAGGATCGACGAGGGCGCGGCGCCGCCGATCGGCGTTGCGCTCCTTGTCCACCGGCAAGAGCGTGCCGAGGTGTGTCCCCCGCCGGGGGTCCACCAGGTCCACGCTGGATAAATCCCACCGGGCGACCCGAACGGTCGGGCGCAGCAGCGTGCGATAGATGGAGGGGATCTCGTAGCGGACGCCCTCGACGGTGATGGTACCGTCACTGGTGCGCTGCTTGCGGGTGATCTCCATGCGAAAGGCGCGCCGGAGCTCATCGCTCGATGGACAAGGACGGCCCACGGTGGGACCCGCGAGCCAGCGTTCGAGCGGGGTCTGCTTGATTTCGCTGTGCAGGTGGCGCTGGTATTCCTGCTCGGCCCAGGCCTGCGTGGCGCGATTGAGCAGCTCCAGTGTCAGGTGCGGCTCGCCCTCGAGCATGGGCATCAGCCGGCCCTCGACCGACGAGAAGAAGACTTCCTGCTTGCCGTTCTGTTCGGGGGTCTGCGACAGCGTGGTGTGGTGCTCGACCGACAGACGCTCGAGGCCCTCGCGGGTCTCAAAGGCCAGCATGGGCGAGCCGTTGTCCGAAAGTAGAGCCCGTGGCAGACCGCGCTTTTGAAAAGCCTGGCAGAGGCCGTGCACAAAGCTCTCGGTGTTCCCGTCGCCCACGTACCACTGCGCGTGGCAGCACAGGCGCGAGTGATCGTCGAGCACGACAAACAGGGTCGCCGTGACCCAGTCGCCGCTGGCGCTCACGACCTTGCGTTTGGCGTCGTGGAAATCGCAGTGCCACAGCCCGTGCACGTGCGCCACCTCGAAGAGTCGCCGCTCGCGCGGAACGAATCCCGGATCCTGCTCGTGGCGTCGTGGCCGGCGGTGCTTGCCGAGGCCGTGATGCTTCATGAAGCGCGTCACCGTCGCGTAGCCGGGCAGTACGCCCAGTTCCGGCCGCTCGCGCCCCAGCGCCACCAGGTTGTCGTGCACCAGCCGGTAACTCCATCGCGGATGCTGCTTGCGCAGCGTCCGGATCGCCTCCGCCACCTCGGCTGTCACGCGCGGATGCGTACCCGCGTGCTTGGGCACCTTCCGCTCCAGCGCCCGGATCGGATCCTGCTCGTTCCTGGCCGCGTAGTACCAACGTTCGATGCTCTTGGCGCTGAAACGGATCGTGTCACCGGTGCTCGGGTGGCGCCAGGCGCGCGCCGCCAGCTCTTCGATCCGCGGCGCCAGCTCGCCGGCCTCCGCCGGCGCGCTCAGCAAGGGTCCTATGATCGCAAAGCGCAGCCTGGCCCACCGCACCCGCGCGGGCGTGGTCGTATCGTGGCTCATGTCGCCTCCCGCTCGGCCGCGATCCCGACACCGCGATCGCTCACCTCCGAGCGACGGCCACCCTACGAGAAGACGAGATCGCCGGGTATCACCATCCTTTGCGTGAAATCATCGGCCGCCCATCTGTGCCAGCGCCGCCGTGACAAAACGCGATCCTTCGACCACGGAATCCGTCGTCACCGGCGCCAGGTAGCGTGCGGACGCTAGCAGCGCCTTCGTGTTAGCCAGCACCGCTTCAGCGTCCTCCGGCTGATGATCACTGCGACCCAGACGTGCGACCAGCGACCGCGGCAGATCGCTCTCGTCGGGCGGTGGGGGTATGAAGCGCGCCCGCAGCTCCGCCCACAGCGACAGCGTCGGGAAGACCTCGCGCCACCAGCAGCCCCATCGACGCAGCGTTCGCCAGGGCACCCCGCTCGCCGCCACCGCCTCGCGCGACGTGGCCATGATCTGCGACATCACGCTCGCCAGCACGACGACCGCCTCCAGGTACACCCGCCGCCCAAGAAATCGCAGCGACGGTGGTAACGCCCGCTTTCGACACCCTCGCCGACCGCAGCACAGTGAGTGCCGGCGCGTGAACGCCTCCCCCGCCGTAGCGAACAAGCCGCCCCGAGGCTTCCGCTGGTAATTCCCCCGATGCAGCGGCCCCTCGCAGTGGCGGCATCGCCCCGCCGCCACCTCCGCCGCGATCCTCTCGTCGATCTCCTCGAGCCTGGCAAAGACTTCCCCTACCAGCCGTTCTGTGGGCATCATGGTCTCCTCCGAGTCTGAGCAACCCGGAGGCGAGCCCCCTCGGAGACTTTTTGCAAGTTTCTTGAGGGGGCTCGTTCTTTGATCCCTCAAATAGCGCGATCAAAATCCGGCTGACGCCCCTCAGGCCAACTGCCGCCGCTCA
>CAYUFS010000149.1:0-3576 GCA_964443975.1 uncultured Myxococcales bacterium
CAGCTTGGCGCCGTAGGTCAGGCCGTAACGCTCGCGCTCGCGACCGGTCTCGTCCTGCACGATGAGCTCGCCGTGGCGATTCATGACAATCCAGAACTTGTCGCGCTTGACGACGTCGGTGTTCTCCAGCTTCAGGACGCCATCGTAGCGCGCCTCGAGCTGGGACTGCTCGGTGCGAACCTGACCGACGCCGCCGATGTGGAACGTCCGCATCGTCAGCTGCGTTCCGGGCTCGCCGATCGACTGCGCCGCGATGACGCCGACGGCCTCGCCGATGTTGACCATGTGCCCGCGCGCCAGATCGCGGCCGTAGCACAGCACGCAGATGCCGCGCCGGGTCTCGCAGGTGAGCACCGAGCGGATCTTCACGTGATCGATCCCGGCGTCCTCGATGACGCGGACCTTGTCCTCCGTGATCTCGTCGCCGGACTGGACCAGCACCTCGCCCGTGTAGGGATCGAAGATGTCATCGAGGGCGGCGCGGCCGAGGATACGGTCGCCCAGCTTCTCGATGATCTCACCGCCCTCGACCAGGGCCGACATGTCGATGCCGTCCATGGTGCCGCAGTCGTACTCGGCGATGATGCAGTCCTGCGCCACGTCGACGAGGCGGCGGGTCAGGTACCCCGAGTTCGCCGTCTTCAACGCCGTGTCCGCCAGACCCTTGCGGGCGCCGTGCGTGGACACGAAGTACTGGAGCACGGACAGACCCTCGCGGAAGTTCGCGGTGATCGGCGTCTCCATGATCTCGCCCGAAGGCTTGGCCATGAGGCCGCGCATCCCGGCCAGCTGTCGGATCTGCTGCGCCGAGCCGCGCGCGCCCGAGTCCGCCATGATGTAGATCGGGTTGAACGACGGGCTGCGCCGCTTCTCCCCGGTCTCGTCGTTGACCAGCTCCTCCGAGCTGATCTCGCTCATCATCTCCTCGGCGATCTGCTCCGACACCTGCGCCCAGATGTCGACGACCTTGTTGTAGCGCTCGCCGTCGGTGATGAGACCCTCGGTGTACTGCTCCTCGATCTCGGAGGCGTCCTTCTGCGCGGCCTCGAGCAGCTCGCCCTTCCGCGCCGGGATCTGGAGATCGTCGACGCAGATCGAGATGCCGGCCTTCGTGGCGTAGGTGTACCCGAGGTGCCGCAGCTTGTCCGCCAGCAGGACCGTCTCCTTCTGGCCGCAGAGGCGGTAGCAGGCGTCGATGAGATCACCGAGCTGTTTCTTGCCGAGGACGCGGTTGACCAGCTTGAACGGCAGCTGACGGGGAACGATCTCGTACAGCAGCACGCGGCCAACGGTGCTGGCCACCATCTCGCCGTCGATGCGCACGCGCACGGCCGCCTGCAGGTCCAGCTCGCCGTGATCGTACGCCATGCGTACTTCCTCGGGAGACGAGAACACCCCGTGCATCTGGTCGAGGCGGATCTTCTCCTTGGCGTCCTTGTCCTTCGGCGCCGCCGCGCTCGACCGGAACTCGCCCTTGGCGAACATGCGCTCGCGCGTCATGTAGTAGAGGCCGAGCACGATGTCCTGCGACGGCAGGATGATGGGGCGGCCGTTCGCCGGGCTGAGGATGTTGTTCGTCGACATCATCAGGACGCGCGCTTCCATCTGCGCTTCGAGCGACAGGGGGACGTGCACGGCCATCTGATCGCCGTCGAAGTCGGCGTTGAACGCCGCGCACACCAGCGGGTGCAGCTGGATGGCCTTGCCCTCGATCAACAGCGGTTCGAAGGCCTGGATGCCCAACCGGTGCAGGGTCGGGGCGCGGTTCAGGAGGATCGGGTGCTCCTTGATGACCTCCTCCAGGATGTCCCACACCTCGGGGCGCTCCTTCTCCACCAGCTTCTTCGCGCTCTTGATGGTGGTGACGAGGCCGCGCTGCTCGAGCTTGTTGTAAATGAACGGCTTGAACAGCTCCAGCGCCATCTTCTTGGGCAGGCCGCACTGGTGCAGCTTCAGCTCGGGACCGACGACGATGACCGAGCGGCCCGAGTAGTCGACGCGCTTGCCGAGCAGGTTCTGACGGAACCGACCCTGCTTGCCCTTCAACATGTCGGACAGCGACTTGAGCGGGCGCTTGTTGGGCCCCGTGATGGTCTTGCCGCGGCGGCCGTTGTCGAACAGGGCGTCGACCGCCTCCTGCAGCATCCGCTTCTCGTTGCGGATGATGATCTCGGGGGCGTTCAGCTCCTGCAGCCGCTTGAGGCGGTTGTTGCGGTTGATGACGCGGCGATAGAGATCGTTCAGATCCGACGTCGCGAAGCGGCCGCCATCGAGCGGCACCAGCGGGCGCAGATCCGGCGGGATCACCGGCACCACCTCCAGCATCATCCACTCGGGCTTGTTGCCCGACTCACGGAACGCGTCGACGACCTTCAGGCGCTTCGACAGCTTCTTGCGCTTGGCCTCGCTGGTCGCCTCCTTCATCTCGGCGCGCAGCTGCTCGGACAGCGTGTGCACGTCGATCACCCGCAACAGGTCGCGGATCGCCTCGGCGCCCATGCCGGCGACGAAGGCCTCCTCGCCCATCTCCTCGACCGCCTTCGCGTATCGCTCCTCGGTGAGGAGCTCCCCGCGCTGCAGGCCCGTCTGCTTCGGGTCGACGACCACGTAGGCCTCGCAATAAAGGACCTTCTCCATGTCCTTCAGCGTGATGTCGAGCAGGTTGCCGATGCGCGACGGCAGCGACTTCAGGAACCAGATGTGCGCGACGGGAGTGGCCAGGTTGATGTGCCCGAGCCGCTCGCGACGCACCTTGGACTGGATGACCTCGACGCCGCACTTCTCGCACACGACGCCCCGGTGCTTCATGCGCTTGTACTTGCCGCAGTTGCACTCGTAGTCCTTGACAGGCCCGAAGATCTTCGCGCAGAACAGGCCGTCGCGCTCGGGCTTGAAGGTGCGGTAGTTGATGGTCTCCGGTTTCTTCACCTCGCCGTGCGACCACTCCCGGATCTTCTCCGGTGACGCCAGCGAGATCCGAATCGCCGAAAACGAAAGTGGATCTTTCGGCTTCTCGAAGAAATTGAAGATGTCCCTCATCGTGTTTTACCTGCTTCCTTGTGTCGGCCGGACCGCCCCGCGGCGGTCCCTACGCTGAATTCGTTGAAAAGGTTCGCCATCACTCCGCCGCAGGCACCCGCGCCGGCACCGGCGCGGCTGACGCGGCCGAGGCGCTGGCCTTCGCCGCCACCTCGCGCGCCATCAGCTCCAACGTCGACTCCTGCTTGCGGGGCGCGTTGGGGTCCTCGATGAGCTCCACGTTCAGGCACAGCGACTGGAGCTCCTTCAACAGAACGTTGAACGACTCGGGCAGGCCCGACTCCAGGACGTGCTCCCCCTTGACGATCGCCTCGTACATGCGGGTCCGGCCGATGACGTCGTCCGACTTCACCGTCAGGAACTCCTGCAGGCCGTAGGCGGCGCCGTACGCCTCCATCGCCCAGACCTCCATCTCGCCCAACCGCTGGCCGCCGAACTGGGCCTTGCCGCCGAGCGGCTGCTGCGTGACGAGCGAGTAAGGTCCGATCGACCGCGCGTGGATCTTGTCGTCGACCAGGTGGTGCAGCTTCAGCATGT
>CAYUFS010000150.1:0-3498 GCA_964443975.1 uncultured Myxococcales bacterium
GGTGGCGGGCCCGAACAGCTCGTGTCCGTGAACATCTCCATCCCGGTGCTGCGAATGGAGAAGCAGCTGAGGGCCAGGACTAGGTGAGACAGGAAGGCGGGGCGCCCAGGCCTGCCAATGGGCGTTCGTTTCGCGTCGAGTCCCCCAAAAGGTCCGCAATGTTCGTGTAACGAAGTTGCGACCAAAAACGCGACCGACGACGTCTTGACGTTAGGCAGCATTCCCGGTAGAGCAGCGCCGCGCGAGTCCGTGAGCGGATCCGCGATTTCGAGGTGGCCCAGGAAATCAAGGCGTAGGAACTGAAGAGGGAGAGGGCGATGAGAAGAGAACGGTTCGTTTCGATTCTGTTTGGAGGCGCGGTACTCACGGCGGTCGTGTTGGCGCCGGGTCGAGCGTCAGCGGGGACCATCACGGTCAACACCCTGGCCATGACCCTGACCAAGGACGGCAAGTGTAGCCTCCTGGAAGCCGTGACTGCATTGAACAACAAGGCGGCATTCAACGAATGCAACCCCGGATCCGGCGCCGTCACCATAACGCTACCTCCTGGGTTAGGGACATTCATAATCCCGCCCAATTCGACCTTGACAATAACACAGCCGGTCACCTTGATGTCGGCCGTAGCAAATACGAAAGCCCACCTTCAGGCAACCCCGACCAGCACAAACAGTGAGGCGATATTAATCGAACCTCCCATCAATGCTACCGTGACCTTGCAGGATCTAACAATCGACGGCATCGAGCCCGGTTCCAACATGATCGGCATTTTCGCGATGGGAGGAGTGGCAGGCACCAAGCTCATCGTGAATCGTTGCGAGATCGAGTATTGGATTGGGGGCGGTATCCTGGCGGACGGGGTGCCCTTGACTCTAACGACCTCATACGTTCACGACAACGGGGGCGTGGGCGTGGACAGCATCGGAGGCCTCTCAGTCAATGATTTCGGCAACACCAAAGGACTGTTCAATATTTCCAATTCGACGCTATCCGCGAATACGGCTGACCTCGGCGGCGCCATATTCTCGGGGGCATCGGGGCACTCGACTATTCTCAACTCCTCGATCCTGACCAACAAAGCTGATTATGGCGCCGCGATTTTTGCGACTGGTTCTGGCATCATCGATGTGACAGCTTCGACCATCGCTTTGAATACTGCGAACGTATCGGCTGCGGTCCAAGGACCGGGTGTCTCCTTCAATCTCACGGAAACCATCCTCGCACAAAATACGGTCACGGTCGGCTCCGGCCAATTCCCCTCGGAATGGGACAAGGGGAGCAAGATCGCGAGCTTCACGAATTCGCTCCTCGACAGCACGATGAGCTATAGTAACGATGGTTCATTCGCGGGAATCACGATCGTCAAGTCCTCCGGGACCAATGTCATTGATATTGGGAACGTGCCGGTGGTCGACAGTCCATATACTCTGCCCGATCTTGGTGGCTCCATGTTGGACAATGTTCCAATGGTTCGTCTTCTTCCCGGTTGTCCCGCGATCGACGTTCTCACGTCCTCCGTCGCCAGCACACAAGGGTTGGATCAAAGAGGGTATCCGCGAGGAATCGGCAACGGGACGACGAGGTACGACATCGGAGCTTTCGAATTCAATGCGAAAGCGGAGGCGGAGTCGATGTTCGTCAAGGAAACCATCAACGGAGCGGTCACGCACGTGAGCAACGTGCCGGGTTTCACGCCGGCCGGCGGAACGGGAATCAAGTTCACGCCGAAGGCTGGCCTTACCAACAATGCCAGCTTCACGGTCCGACTTCCCTTGGTTGCAGGCGCTGGGCCGTCCCTGAGTCTCATTGCTCAATACGGACCGACAGCGGGCAACTACCAAGTGGGCATCAGGAAGAATTTCAATGACTCGTTCACCCCCATAGGAACCATGAATCTCTATAAGCAACAAACGGCTCTAGCACCGTTCGTCTTCGCAATTACCAACGAGGACCTTCAGCCCCAGGATTACAACACGATGGAGATGCAAATCACCCTCGTCGGCAAAGATCACAGCAGCTCCAACAACTACTTGTATCTAGATTCGGCCACCTTTTTCCAGCCGTAGCTTCCGGTGACCCAGCGCCCCACCTCTGACTACGAGGGCGTCGCCCGCGGAGGGCCCTCGCCTTCCGCGGGCGACGTCCACCAAGCCCCGCACCGACGTTGGTTTTCCGACCCCGGGGGGATGACTCGCGGCCACCGTCGAGCGGCGCAGGCACGCCTCTTGCCCCAATTTGAGGAGATCATCGTGGAGGGGGTCAGAACGATCGAAATCGGATCCCCGTGACGTTTGCTCGAACTTGGAGCACAATCGGGACGTGTGAACGTCAGGTGAGCCCGTCGGGCGCACGTCGCTGCAGTGATTTCGGCGGTCAGTCGAAGGACGAGGGACGGGAGGGTGTGAATGTCACGGGTCCTGATCGTCGACAGCAATGAAACCGATCGGGGCCGCCTGTCCGAGGAGCTCGTCGCGCTCGGACACGAATGGGCCGAGGAAACCGACGGCATGGAGGCCTTCGAGCGCCTGATGTGCGAGCCCGTCGGTCTGATCGTCACCGAGGTCGAGCTTCCGAGGCTCAACGGCATAGATCTGGTCGTCAAGCTGCGCGCGCACGGCTTGAAGGTGGAGGGCACCCAGCCCGCCAGGCCAGTGACCTCGTCAAGCTGCGCGCGCACGGCTTGAAGACGCCCGTGCCGCGCAGCGCGGGGGGCGGGCAGCGCGGGCCCGGCGGAGTTGACGTAAGAATTCTTATCGGCGAAAAATCTCGGGGTGTACGGCGCTTGAACGCACTGTCCCCCGCTGAGCACGCAACCCGCCTCGCCGCAAACCTTCTACGCGGGGCTGTGGGTGGCGGACGTGATGGGCGTCGCGCTGGAGGAGAATCTGTGGACGGGCGCGTTCTGGCACATCGCCGACTCTCCGAGCAGATGGAAGCTGGCGTTCATCGTCGGGACCACGCCCGCGCCGACGTACTTCGCGTTCATGACGGCCGCGACCAACCTTTCGGGGAAGATCCTGGTTCCGACCGGCGTGCCCACGGGATTCTCGGTTTACGCGAGTCGTGACGAGGCAGCCGCGAAGACGGTCGTGATGGTGCTGAACAAGACGTCGAACCCGGCGCGGCTGGCGTTCACCTTCGACGTGCTGCCGCCACAAGAGCTCGGCTTTCCGGCGGAGTCGCTCACCTGGATGGGCGGTGTGGGCGTCCCCCTCGACGACATCATCAATGGGGTTCGCGACACGATGATCCGCGCGCGCGCCCAGGCGGCCAAGGACATCGGCCAGAAGTTCTTCCTGCGATGGGGACACGAGATGAACGGCAACTGGTACCCATGGGACGGCTTCAACGCCGCGGGGACCGCGAAGTACGTTGCCACCTACCGCCACATTCATGATCTCTCCACGAGCGTGGGGCGGCCAACGTTCTGTGGGTCTTCTGCCCGAACGTCGACAGCGTCCCCGGCGATGCCTGGAATCAGTGGAGCAACTACTACCCGGG
>CAYUFS010000151.1:0-3440 GCA_964443975.1 uncultured Myxococcales bacterium
GAGCGCGGTCGGCTCGTGCTGGTGGCCGCAGCGATCGCACTCGTCGCTGTAGGCGCTGTCGTAGTTGCACTTGGGGTTGGGGCAGGTCCCCCGCACGAGGCGGTCGGGCAGGAAGCGACCGAGCTCGGGGTCGTACCACTGCTTGCTGGTGCGCTTCTCCAGCATGACGTTGCCGTGCAGGCGGGTCAGGAAGAAGTCGCACAATTGCTTTTGGATCGGAAACGTCTCGGGCTGCGAGGTGCCGGTGTAGACATCGACGCCGATGGCGTAGCGCGCGAGCGTCGCCTCCTGCCTGGCGTGGATGCCATCGATGAACTGGCGAATCGGGATCCCGGCCGCTGCGGCCGACACCTCGCTGGTCGAGCCATGATCGTCGGTGCCGTTGACGAACAAGACGTTCTCGCGGCCGATGAGCATGCCCATCCAGCGACTGTAGATGTCGGCCGGCAGATGCGCCCCGGCCAGGTGGCCAAGGTGGATCGGCCCGTTGGCATAAGGCATCCCCGCAGTCACGAGAGCGCGTCGCGGGCGCTGGACGGTCTTCAAGACCGAAGCCACGTCGACGGGGACATGCTGGTTCTTGCCGACGGAATCGGGTCCTTTGGGAGTGCCTTGGCTTGCCACGGGACCGAGGAGCTTGCCTTGAGAATTACGGTCGTACAAGGTCACCCAGTCGATCTCGGACTTCATCCACAAGAACTGATCACGGACACCGAACCCATGCAGATTCGCACGTGGCCCATTTCGGTTCGCGCCGGCGAAGCGGCGACGCTCATCGGGATCGCGCGGCGCCTCGGAGACGGCCGGCCCTTCCAGGCCGAGAGGCTGGGGCCGACGCTGGAAGAGGTGGCCGGTCCAGAGTGGGATCAGGCGCTCCTGTCGACATTACTCCCCATCGAGCGCGCTTGGGCGTGGTGGACGAGGACCGAGGTCGTCGAGCGGACGGGGCTCTCGCTGTCCACGGCCGGCGAGGCGATCGTTCCGACCCAGCTCGCGCGGGCGCAGCGGCGCCACAGGGTTTTCGGGGGATGAGCATGGTCTTCGCACCCGCGCGGAGCGAGGCGCAGCAGGTTATCCTCAGATGGGCCGACGCGGACACCGAGCAGGTGGCCGACGTGATGTGGACGGCCCCCGACGGTGAGCAGCCCTGGATTGTCGACCGCTTGTTCGACGTCTGCAAGCGCGCGGCGCCGAACGTCAGTCCGGAGGCGTTTCTGCCCGCGGCCGCCGAGAGGTCGCTCGTCATGTACGACGAGTTCATTCACGTCGCCGTGTCACCTCCTTCGGCCGCCGAGCTGCTGGGCCAGATCCAGCAGCTCGCCGCAGGCTGGTCACTCGAGACCATCCCGGGCCCAGACGAATACGCCTGGCCTGGCCGCTGAGGTGTTGCGGGCGCCGTGCCGGCCAGCCGCGCGTCGTGGCAGGCGATTGCGTTACCGGTCTTGCGCTCGTCGTGTCCTGTTGGATGATCGCGAGCCATGAGCTCTGACCCTCGGGGCGCCGCCACCCCGCCGCTCGATCTCCTCATCGTTGGGGCGGGATTTGGCGGCCTTTGCATGTTGCACAAGGCGCGGCGGTCCGGCTTGCGGGCTCTCGTCGTCGAGGCGGCGCCCAGCGTGGGCGGCACCTGGTACCACAACCGCTATCCCAACGCGCGCGTCGACATCCAGAGCCTCGAGTACTCGTTCAGCTTCGACGAGGGGCTGCAGCAGGAGTGGCACTGGAGCGAGCGCTACGCCTCGCAACCAGAGCTGCTGCGCTACGCGAACCACGTGGCCGATCGCTTCGGGCTTCGCGATGGCATCCTGCTCGGCACGCGCCTCGTCGGCGCCGCGTTCGACGAGGCCGGCGCGTGCTGGCGAGCGACGGGCGACGGCGGCCAGTCGTGGTCGGCGCGGTACCTCGTCATGGCCACCGGTCCCCTCTCGACGCCCAACACGCCCGCCTTCCCGGGCCTGGACCGCTTCCAAGGGCCCGTGCTCCACACGGCGCGATGGCCGCACGAGCCGGTCGACTTCAGCGGGCGAGCCGTCGCCGTCATCGGCACTGGCTCGTCCGGCCTCCAGGTGATCCCGACCATCGCCCGTCAAGCCCGCGCCCTCACCGTCTTCCAGCGCACCGCCGCCTACGCCGTGCCCGCGCGCAACGGCCCCCTCGACCCCGCGCAGGAGGCGCGCGTGAAGAACGACTACGTGGGCTTCCGCGCGCGCAACCGCACCATGCGCAGCGGCTTCGGCAGCGAGCTGCCGCCGCGCATGGTTTCGGCGCTCGCGGCGACGCCCGAGGAGCGCGAGGCCGCGTTCGAAGAGCGGTGGCGCATCGGTGGCTTCAGCTTCCTGGGCGCGTTTTATGACCTCTTGCTCGACGAGCGCGCCAACGCCTTCGCGGCCGAGTTCGTGCGCGGCAAGATTCGCGAGATCGTGCGCGACCCCGAAACGGCGCGACGGCTCTGCCCCACCCAGCCCATCGGATGCAAGCGCCTCTGCATCGACAGCGTCGGCTACTACGAGACGTTCAATCGGCCGAACGTGCGCCTGGTCGACGTCGGCGGCGACAACGCCATCGACGAGCTCACCCCCACCGGTCTCCGGACGCGCGCCGGAGAAGAACACCCGTTCGATACGCTCGTGTTGGCCACCGGCTTCGACGCCATCACGGGCACGATGAAGCGCCTCGACCTTCGCGGCCGCGGCGGCCTCGCGATCCAGGACAAGTGGGCGCCCGGACCGCTCAACCACCTCGGTCTGATGATTGCGGGCTTCCCCAATCTGTTCACCATCGCGGGGGCTGGGAGCCCCACCGCCTTCACCAGCGTGATCCTGGCGATCGAACATCACGCCGACTGGATCGCGGACTGCATCGTCTGGATGAACGAACGCCGCTACCGCACGATCGAGCCAACGCCGGAGTCCGAGGCCGCATGGGTGGAGCACGTGAACGCCATGGCCGCCAAGACCGTCTACCTGGGTTGCAACTCGTGGTACCTCGGCGCCAACATCCCCGGCAAGCCGCGCATGTTCATGCCGCTCGTCGGTGGTTTCCCCGCCTATGCCGCCCGCTGCGCCGAGATCGCCGCCGCCGGATATTCCGGATTCGCCTTCGGCTGACCCCGCGTCAGGCGCTCGTCGAATGAGCGCCCGCGCGAAGCTCGGCGGTAGGGGTTGCGCTGCGCATGATCGATCCTAGCTTACAGGGGAGGAGTAATCACCATGTCGGCTGATGGCGTTGACGACCGAAAACACCTTGAAGAGCTGCTGAAACATTTTCAGACCGCGATGCTGGTGACGCACACCGAGGGGCCAGGGCTCCGGGCTCGACCGCTGGCGCTGGCGTCCGCGCACCACGGGGGCGTGCTCTATTTCGCGACCAGCGCCTCGTCGCCCAAGTGACCTGCCTGGGAGTTTTCGGACCAGCTGAAACCTGAGAGCATGCCCTCCAGA
>CAYUFS010000152.1:0-3413 GCA_964443975.1 uncultured Myxococcales bacterium
GCCCGACCCGTGCGCCCTTGCCGCCCACGAGCGACTTTCGCCACGGGCTGCTAGGCATTCAGCCGAGCGATGTCCTCACGGGAAACGCGCGGGAGATACAATATCAACAGGATATTCTGCGTTACTGCACTGGCGTGGGCATCTCCACCTGCGAGACAACGATACGCGCCCGGATGAACGTTGACTACTTCATGGCGGCCGCTCGGCTATTCAGCAATCGAGTATCCACAGGTACATACATACAAGTAGTGCGTGACCGTACCAATAAGTTGAGGTCATTTCGACAGAATCCCACTCTGGCCTGCGAAGTGGCGGCGCACGACCTTGATGGCGACTATGTGCCCGACAGGCTCGATGTGTGTCCCAATACACCACCGCTGACACCGGTGCTGGCGAATGGATGTACGAACACCCAGATAGCGGCAGGGCCCAGCATCACCGAGGTCCAAAAGAACGCAAAACGAATCGGAGTGAACGTCGATCCAAGATGCAAGGGCGCCCCGGTGCCCGCCGTGCCCGTGCCCCTCGGCGCGTTTCGCTCGACGGATCCGACACGCGGCAAGGCCCTCTGGGTCTCACGCGATCCGGGCACATCGGGCTGCCCACTCTATTACGAGCTGGAATTCTACATAACAGACGGATCTAGTCTGCGGACAGCGGTTTTCCCGGCAAGCCAAAATATTGGTCTGTCCTGGATCAAGCCTCCTGCAGGAGCCCTGCAGTTCAAGATTCAAACCTCGGACTCTGGCGATCGGGCAGCATGGGCCTCGTACGCAGTATTCACGAAGACGTTTCGTGTCCGAGCATTCAATTTCTCCGGTCAGCGGTCGGCGTGGTCTGATTTCTTTAGTTTCGGTCGAGAAGACTGCGTGGCGGGTCAGCCGTGCCAGGATCAGTGATGTGCGAGTTGAATAGGAAAGTGGCAATAGCACAAATGGAAAAGGCAACCAAGAGCATGGCACGCACATTCCGACGAAATGTCGTACTCGCCGCGGCGCTCGTCGTCGGCGTTTCCCCAGTGTTGTTTCCTACGTCCGCAGCAGCTTGGGGCGGGACCGAGCATATTCGCTTTCCGGACCAAGCATACCAATTCCTGAACATCATGAGACGCGGTGACTTCTATGCCGCTCACGCCCGGGCGCTTGATCCCGTGGGGGCGGCACAGGGAAAGTATCCGCCACTGACCCAGTGTCCGCCGAGCGCAGACTGTGCCCCCGGGGGGGCTTGGAGCCGGTTCGTGACGCAGGCACTGGCGGCGCCTGCAAAGCTCGACAACGTCACCGTAGACTTATTGGATCCGACTCTCCCCTCGACAGACTGCGGGGGGGTTTTCCCCCAGCTCCTGTCCGGCAAGCTGGCGCAATGTCGCGCTGGGGAGTTGCCCTTTGCTCCCCGACGAAATTGGGGAGCCAATAGAAACGAGTGTTTCCGTAGACGAGGGTACATCGTCGGCGGCGCCGACCAAAATCCAGATAAGGACCTCCCCGCGGCGGGGCCCGTTTTGCCGTTCTTTGGAGATCTCACAACAAATTACACCGGGGCCGTCCTAGGTGAGTGGGCGACAGCTCCGGACGATGCAGTAGAGGATACGCACCTCTGGCTCCGTCCGTCGAATCTGTTCTTCTATAGTGAGCTGAAGGGCCTCGCCGAAGGGATCGCAGATGCGGGTTTGGCGACCGGGCTCCTTGCCTTTGGCAGTGTCTTCTGCCTTGCGGACGCAATATTTAGCGGAGGAGATTGCCTGAGCGATGCGATCAGCTTTTCGCACACACTCGATCCTGTCAGCGGGGTCGACGAATATATTGGTTGGTTTGAACAGGAGACATTCGGCCAAGTGGATTTCGCGAAAGACGACTTGAAGGCCGATCTATCGATAGACCTTCCCCTTCCGGCGCTATGGCATTTCGCCACGATTGGCAGTGGCGTATTTGGAACGGGTGGACAATTCAATAAGATTCCGGGTATGAAATTTATTGACGGGGGTGTCCTCGGTAACCCTGATTCTATCGATCTGACTGTCATCGCCGTTACGTCCGCTCTGGGAATCACACTTCAGTCTCAGACCTCCCAGGGGGTGTCTCACTATGGTCAGTTTGCAGATGGCGATTTTAGGAGCGTGGGCGACTGGATCGATCCGACGGTAGGAAGCGTGGAGTTCGAGCCCGTGCAGAACCTGGCCCAGTACGGATGGCAGCAGTTTCGAGCTGGGAATCAGGGCGCGAAGGGACTCGGGTGGGTCATGCACGCCATTGGCGACGCCAGCCAACCGCATCACACGATTTCATCGATCGGTTGGGGACATCAGGAGTGGGAACGATTCGCGAATCTCTCGTGGCAGTTTCCAAACTTCCAGGAGGACAACCTAACCCAACACTACTCGGACCTTATCATCGCGCTCCGCTTTGCGTACCAATGGTGGACCTTCATGGACCAGCGTCAGCCGGGTCCGTCGTCGGATCTCCCGGTGGGCGATATGATCCGGCAGTTGGCTACGGATACACGCGCTCTACCAGTAGCGTTCCCTGGGCGCGCCTTCAAGAGCGGCCTCTCCGGGGTTTCGCAAGCTAGAGATCCCGACATACACGCTGCGTACGACGTAGAAGCGCCGGCGATGCGGGACCTGATGCAGCGGACCATCGGCGCGACCATCGCGTTTTTAGTTAAGGCGTCAGACTTCGTTCCCCCGATCACTTCGAGCCCCTGTAGTTGCAGTCTCAGTCCCGGCCGTGCCCGCCTCGGCCAAGACCCAACGGGAAAACTTATCCCCGCGACCGATGGTTTGTGTCATGCTTGTGGTCAAGACATGTTCCAAGGCCTTCCCAACCTGGCTGACGGCGTTTGTGTCGCTGTGTGTCCCCCGGACAAGCCGACCCAGCAAGGAGGAGTCTGCGTAGCGGCGCACACCTGTCCCGCAGACCAACCCCTTTTCAAGAACGACACTTGTGTCGCGACATGCTGCGTCCACGGCCCAAGCTGCCCAACATCGACTCCTTTCCTGGAAAATGGCGTCTGCACAGCTGCGTGCGCGAATCCATTTGTCGTGAACTATCGCGACTGCCAAAGCGCGTGCCCGCCGGATCAGACGGCCGATAAAGCTAACTTTTGTATTCGAGCGCCTCAGCCACCACCGTCTCCTCCAACCTGCGCTGGTGTCTCGTCTGATTCATCCGGTGCCTGCTGTCTGCCCCGGGGAGGATCATGCGGTGGCATCGGCGACCTTGTATGCTGCTCGGGAAGCTGCACGGACGACGGATTCTGCAGGGGCAAAGCCGGCGAGGCCTGTGCCGTTGCTAACGACTGCGTGTCGGCGACATGTGTCAGTGGCGTATGCATGCAAGGTACCGGCGGTCAGCGATGTGTTAGCCCTGAAGGGACATTCTACGCGGCCTGATCGAGGAAGCTTTCTGCGCGGG
>CAYUFS010000153.1:0-3377 GCA_964443975.1 uncultured Myxococcales bacterium
TTCTTATCGGCGAAAAATGTCGGGGTGGAAAGGGCGCTTGAACGCACTGTCCCCAAGGCCGCGAGGCGCGAGGCATCCAGTCCTGCGACCGTTGCAGCCCAGTCGTATCGAGGGGCCGCCGGCCGCTATTCTGTTTGTTATCGTAGTACTCTTCTTCTATCGGTCTTCTCAAGAAAGGGGTGACGTATGAGCGTTAAGGTTGTTGTCGCGGATCTAGCAGGCACACATTTGGCTCGACCATTCGACGTCAGGCGCGCGCGGTTTCGCTATTACTTGTCGCAAGACGACCGGATAATGTTCGTCTTTGATCCGCCGACGAGTGAGGTCGCGCTCGAAGTACAGACCACGAGAAACGGAGAACTTGTTCGCAGGAGTCTTTTGAATGCTAAGTCCGTAACAGGTATCTGGCAGCGACCACACAGGTCGGACATCCTTTCTAAACGCGGTCGCTTTGTTCCGTTAACTGAGAGGCTTCAAAGTGTTTGCATTCTAGACGACGGTGGCGACGATGGCGACACTGGCGACGATGGCACCGATAGTTCGGACACTACGTATCAATGTACCGCGGACGTGCCAGACGGAGTCACGGACTTAACAAACGTTCAGGGGGACACGTGTAGCGAAGACCAATGGAACAATCAGATAACTCAGACCGCCCAGGCTCTCAACGAGGTTGAGTTGGGAGAAGCTGCTGCCGGGGCGACGTTCTGTCTCGTTGGCGCTATCCTCAGCGATGGCCTCCTAGGGCTTGCATGTCTAATACTGGGGTCGTCAGTGACAATAACAGACAAGGCGAAAACTATAATCTTAGATCAGAAGCAATCTAAACTTAGGCATTTGACGAGCGGAGCAACGTACGCCGGCCCCAGCCTAATGATTGTACCGTTTCAGAGTGCTCCGTCGTTCACAAGGGGCTCTTATAAAATATTGATCACCAATGAATTATCAAACTATGATGGGTACATGTGCACGCTCAATGGCGTTGCGTCGATAGCGGCCAACTACTATCCGGACAACACGGTTCTTGGTGATTCCACCCAGGATCCCCCGTCCTATTATGTCGTGCTTGGTGGAACGATGTTCCCGGCGAGCGCCGCCGATCTCGAAACGCTGGGCCTTAGCAACGCTCAATGGGTGCCTACTGCTTGTTACGGGGGATTCCTTGTGACGTCAATTGATGGAACCATCTTACAAGACCCGCGAGATGGGACCTGCTATGTCTTTTACGGGGGTGCTTCCTGGTGGATCCCCGATCCACAGAACACGATTCCCCTACTCGGATTGGATCTCTTAGCGGTGTTGAACGTACCGCTTACATCCGCGGGATCCATTATCTGGTCCGTCACGCGCGTCGGCACACTTGTTCGTCAGTTAAGCGATGAGAGGCCATATGTTTGTGTCTCCGCAGACTATGCTGGCCAGCCGGGCGTTATTGAAGCAACGAATGGCTACTTTCAAGAGATCTCTGATCCTGCAGTCTGGGATAGCCTCGGAGGTCCCTCGGCAACGAGGATCATTCCGGATGGATCCATCACATAGGCGAATCCTGCCGATGAAGATCCAAGCGTTCTGGTAGCGGTCTTCTACGGATAGGTGAAACAAGCGGGGTTGGTCGCCAGCTGACCGACCGTCACCCCCGGGGACGCGTCAACGACCGACCCTCCGAACGAGCACGACAAGGACATCAACGTTATCAACGGTCGGACTCGCAGCGTAAGCGGACCAGAGATAGGGGTCAGGTCAATCCCTACTACGTCGAGCCGGTGGTGCTGGCTGGCAGGCGGAGGTCCGGGGGCGCAACTGCCGTTGTCGGAGGCGGCAGAGGGTTCACGTGATCTTCAACATGGCGTTGGTGATGAGGTGCGAGATGTATTGCTCGGCTTGCAGCTTATTGAACTGCGAGCCCGAAGGGTGCGCGGCGCTGTTGCGCGTGTTGAGTGAGTCCACCAGGACCTTGTTAACCTCTTTGCCGGTCAGGTTGGCCGCGTAGCACACCTGAATGACCTCGGACTCCTTCCACTTTTGGAAATCGTCTTTGTTGGTGACCGGGTCCTTTGCTCCCCTACCAGTGAAGATGGTCGCATGTCGCGTGTTGAACGCCGGCAGGTGGTTGGCCGTGACGACGGCGACGAGGTGGTCATAGGTGATGTTCCCGCGAAGCGCGGGGGTAGGGGCCGGATCGAGGCCGCGAAAGTGGACGTAAGATTTCTTATCGGCGAAAAATGTCGGGGTGGAAAGGGCGCTTGAACGCACTGTCCCCCAGCAAGGCAGGTCTGGTCAAGGGCAAGACGATCGGTGTCGACGCGACGACGCTGGAAGCAAACGCGGCGATGCGGTCGATCGTGCGACGGGACGACGGACGGAGCTACAACGCGTTCCTCGAGGACTTGGCTCAGGCGTCTGGGATCGCGACGCCGACGCGAGAGGACCTGGCTCGCATTGACCGGAAGCGAAAGAAGAAGGGCTCGAACGAGGACTGGAAGAGCCCGCACGACCCAGACGCGCAAATCATGAAGATGAAGGACGGGCGCACGCACCTTGCGCACAAGCAAGAGCACGCGGTGGATATGGACACCGGAGCCGTCGTGGCCGTGACAGTTCCGGGCGGCGCCGAAGGCGACACGTCGACGATCGAGGGGACACTGGAAGCCGTGACGTCGAATTTGGCTGAGGCGAAGAAGAAGGCCGGCGACGACTCGGGGCAAGCTGAAACGCCTGAGGAGCGGTGGCGGACACGGGCTACCACAGCAAGGCCGTGCTGCTTGCACTGAGACTATCCGGACGAAGGTCGTCGACCATGATCTGCCACGGCGCGTCCTCGACGACCTGCCGTACGGGCAGCACGCCGCTCTTGTGCATCGAATTACCGACGTTGCAGCTGTATCGCGGCAAGCCGCAGTGACCCCTGTACGCGACGCGAAGCATACGTCCGCAGCGACGGCAGCGTAACCGTCCGACTCGCGACGTGATCGCGACGGAGGTCGACGGTGCGAGAATTGCTGCGGACGGGCCGCCGTCAGCCCGGCGGGGACCAGTTCTGAGGAAGCAGGTCGTCGAGGCGGGCTGCGGGGTGCGAGCCGATACGTCCGAGGATGTCGGTCAGGTAGGCGAGCGGATCTTTGTCGTTAGCCATGCAGGTGGCGACGAGGGAGTACAGGCCGGCGAGATTCTGGCCAGCCTGTTCGTGCCCGACGAAGAGGAAATTCTTTCTTCCGAGGGCGACGACTCGCAGCGCCGACTCGCTTCTGTTGTTGTCCGGCGGGATGCGGGGGTTGTCGAGGAAGAGGGTCAGCTCTTTCCAGTGGTTGAGCGCGTAGCTGATGGCGGAGCCCATCGGTCCCTTGGGCAGGTGCAGCGGCTTCTGCTGCTCGAGCCAG
>CAYUFS010000154.1:0-3246 GCA_964443975.1 uncultured Myxococcales bacterium
TGTGAACGGCCGGCTGGAATCGTCGGAATCTGACGGTCGACTGTCAGGGTGACGGCAAGTCGAAAACTGGCCACGGGTCGAGCCGACGCACAAAGATCCGGCTGGTCCGAAGCGGGGTTCGGTGAAGCGGGGACCCGAGGTGTCAGCCCCGGGCCCCCTCGAAGCGGTGCGGGGGCGAGCATCAATCGCCGCCGGGGATCGCGCAAGTTTCTTCACATGCTCGCGCCACGGGCGCGGTGCGCGACGACGAGAGCTTTCGACAGTTTCGATGTGGCTGGTGCTCAGGCGTGGCGTACGTGTGCTCGGCCCACGACCGCGGGCAAATCTATTGCTCGGCCGCCTGCCGTGAGGGGGCGGAAGACCGGCGGATCAAGGCGGCGCAGGCCCGCTACCGGGCCAGCCCCCTGGTGCGCGAGGATCGGCGCGAATACATGCGGGCCTGGCGAGCGCGAAAGCGGACGACACGCGCCCGCGTGAGAGATCAGGGTCCTCAAAAACTTGCGTTCCTGGCACAGCTGGGCGGAGCGACCACTTCGGCCGCGACGATGGACGTCGTGCCCGAGCCCAAGGTCGCCAGGAGCGAGACCCATGACGAGACCGAAGCTGGTGATCAAGCCGTGGCCCGAGACGACGCGCCTTTTGCTGACGGACTGGGAGGGCGAGATTCTGCGCGCGGCACTGCCGCACACCATTGGGCATCCGCGCGCGGCGCCGACGCTGCTCGAGGGGCTGGCGTTGTGGATGGGACGTCCCCTGTCCGTTGTGCTGTGTGCGGCCGATCTGGACGGTTCGTGCGTACCGGGCCTCTCCGACGACTTCGGCATCGGCAGCCGCACCGTACACTACGAGGTGGAAGTCGTGGACCCGGCCCGCCGTCCGCGTGGGCTCGGTCCCTTCGGTGATCTGCGGCAGCTGCTCCTGCGGGGGACGCGATGACGACGACGCCGGAGCTGGAAGCCGAGATCATCCGTCTGCACTACGCCGAGCACTGGCGCGTGGGCACGATCGCCGGGCAGCTCGGCTTGCATCCCGATGTCGTCCGGCGCGTGCTCGGGATCGGCGAGGCACGCGCGACGGGCGACCCCCGCCCGCGGCTGTGCGACCCCTTCCGCGACTTCATCACCGAGACGCTCACGCGTTACCCGCGCCTGCGGGCGACGCGGCTGTACGACATGCTGCGGGAGCGCGGCTACAAGGGAGCCGCGCGTACCTTGCGCACGTACGTGGTCCCGCTGCGACCGGCGCCCCGCCGCGAGGTGTACCTGCGCACCGAGCCTCTCGTCGGCGAGCAGGCGCAGATCGACTGGGCGCACGCTGGCACGCTGTCGGTGCCCGGCGGCGAGCGTGCTCTTTGGCTCTTCGTGATGGTGCTGTCGTACTCGCGAGCGCTGTGGGGTGAATTCGTGCTCGACCTGTCGGTACACTCGCTCAGTCGGTCGCTGGTGCGCGCGGCGCGCGCCTTCGGCGGAACGACGCGGCAGTGGCTCTTCGACAACCCGAAGACGGTGGTGCTCGAACGGCGTGGAGACGCGGTCCGGTTTCACCCGACACTACTCGACCTCTGCGCGAAGATGCGCGTGCAGCCGCGGCTGTGCGCCGTGCGACGGCCCGAACACAAGGGACGGGTCGAGCGCGCCATCCGCTACCTGCGCGACCGCTTCCTCGCCGGCCGCGTGATCCCCTCCGTGGCCGCCGGCAACGCCGACCTCGGCCGTTTCGTCGCCGAAGTCGCGCAGGCGCGCCCGCATCCGGTGCTCGGGCCGCGCACCGTCGGCGATGTGCTCGCTGAGGAGCGCGGGCGCCTGCTCGCGCTGCCCGATCCGCTGCCCGTCACCGACATGGTCGCGCCCGCCAGCGTGGACCGTCAGGCCTTCGTCCGCTTCGACACCAACCGTTACTCGGTGCCGACCGAGCACGCCGAGCGCACCCTCACGCTCGTCGCCGACGACCGGCAGGTGCGCGTCCTCCACGGCGCCGTGGCCGTGGCGGAGCACGAACGCTCGTACGGCAAGCGGCAGATCATCGAGGTCGCCGCTCACCGCGCGGCGCTCGTGGCCGAGCGGCGCGCGGCAGCCGATCTCAAGGGCCGCGACCGGCTGCGCGCGGCCGCACCCGGCTTCAACACGCTGCTCGAGCGTTGGGCTCTGGCCGGCCCGAGCCTCGCCATTCAGGTCACCCGCGCCATCAAACTGCTCGACCTGTACGGCGACGAGATCTTCGCGTCGGCGGTCGCGGAGCTGGTGGCGCGCGGCCTGCGCGACACCGGCGCGCTCGCGGTGGCCTGCGATCGCCTGCGCCGTGACCAGCGCCGGCCCGTCCCCGTCGAGATTTCGTTGCCGTCCCACATCGACGACCACGACGTCATCCCCCACGACCTTCGGACCTACGATGACGACCACCAGTGATCCGCCGAACGACGACCTCATCGAGGGCCTCAAGCAAATGGGCTTTCGCGCCGGCCGGGATGCGCTCGGGGCCTTCTTCACCCACGCGCACAAGAGCCGCCTCGGTCCAACTCAGACCGTCGAGGAGCTGCTCGCGCTCGAGCGCCGAGCGCGTGAGGCCACCAACTTGGCGCGCCGCACCCGCGCTGCCTACCTCGGGAAATTCAAGCCCCTCGACCGCTTCGACTGGGGCCACCCCCGCAAGCTCGACCGCGCCCTCGTCGAGCGTCTCGCCGGGCTCGATTTCGTCGCGCGCGGCGACAACGTCCTGCTTCGAGGCCCCTCCGGTGTCGGCAAGACCATGCTCGCTCAGAACCTCGGCCACGCCGCCCTCGTCGCTGGCTACACCGTCCGCTTCACCACCCTGGCCGCCGCGCTGGCGGACCTCTTGCGCCAGGAATCCGTCCCCGCATTCGAACGTCGCCTCAAGCGCTACCTGCGTCCCGACCTCCTGATCCTCGACGAGCTCGGCTATCTGCCCTGCGACAGTCGGGCCGCCGACATCCTCTACAACATCCTCAGCCGCCGGCACGAGGAACGCAGCGTCGTCATCACCACCAACCTTGCCTTCAAGCAGTGGGGCACCGTATTTCCCGGCGCCGCATGCGTCGGCGCCCTCGTCGACCGCTTCGCCCAGCACTGCCACCGCGTCGACATCGACGCCGACTCCTGGCGCGACGCCCACGCCTTCGAACGCGACGACCCTCCCGCAAGCAACAAGCCCCGTCGTCGCAAACATTGACCCCCTCGCCACCGTGGACGTCGACTGTCACTTTTCGACGGAAACTCTCGGCCGTCTACA
>CAYUFS010000155.1:0-3119 GCA_964443975.1 uncultured Myxococcales bacterium
CCGTCACCCTGACAGTCGACCGTCAGATTCCGACGATTCCAGCCGGCCGTTCACAACGTGACTGTACCGCAACAATACAAGTCGATTTCGGCTGGATTCGAATGGCTCGACGTGCCCGAGTTTGCCGTCGTCACTGGCGTGAACGGTTCCGGAAAGACTCATCTCCTGCAGGCGATGGCCGCCTCGATAGAAGCCGCCCAGGCCCCACCCGATGCACCTGGCATTCGCGGCGTCCGCCATCGGCTGAATAGACAACCCACTGGAAGGGTCCTCTACATCCCCCCGTACTCCGCCGTCGGGGCTGTAACACTACCTCCCTCAGGTTCCCCCTTTGACCCGAGGTTCGCAAACTTGGTCGCCGAGATAAGCCGTACCTTCTACGACGCTCATTTGAGGATCTGCGAGGCCAAGATTCAGGGAGAGCCAGCTCCGCCGGAGAAGCCCTGGGAATCGGTGAATGCCTTTCTCGAAGCCGCCGAAGTTCCCTGTCGATTGACGGACCCCGATCGCCTCAAGATAGGAATTAGGACGGGGCAGTTCCAAGCGCAAGTGGAACTTCTTTCGAGACCAGGACAATTTTTCCAGCCTAGCGATCTCTCCCCTGGCGAAGCAACAATCCTAACCCTTGCACTTTGGACGTTAGGAGCAAACAAGCCCGAAACGCCGAGCATCGTTATCCCGCGAGTAGTCCTCCTCGACGAACCAGATGCCCACCTCCACACATCCGCCATTCGACGTTACTTGGATGTTTTGACACAGCAACTCGTCGCACAACACGGGCTGAGAATCATCATGACGACACATCGACCGGACACGATCGCGTTATGTCCGGACGAGTCGCTATTTGAACTGCATCGCTCACATCTTTCACCCGCTGGCATACAAATTCCAACCCGCATTGAAAAGACTTCCATAAACCGCGTGATTTCCCACCTTAGTGGCCATTTGTTCGCGGCGTCTCCGGTAACCCGTTGCGTTCTCGTCGAAGACGAGGATGACGTAACGTTCTATAGTATTCTCTATGAAGCGTGTCTGCCGAGCAAAGCTCTGCCGCGACTTGCCTTCCAACCAGCATCGACCCGCCGATCCGCCGGAGAGAAGGTTCCGGGTGGCAAGACAGTCGTTGAACGATGGGTTACGAAACTGCGGGCCGCGGATCTTTCCCCACTTATCCAAGGGATCGTCGATCGAGACCAAGGGCCTGAGGCAGAGCCGGGGACCGGAGTCCACGTACTCGAACGATATTCGATCGAAAACTATCTACTGGACCCAATCGTTGTCTATGCGTCGCTGCTGCACCATAAGAACGCTGCCATGGGTGAGGTTATCGTGGGCGGCCATATTCGTCCGGGGGCTGAAGCCAACCTCGCTGAGTTGCCCGACTCGGACCTGCAGAGAATCTCCGACGCAATCCTCGCGAAGGTCCAGCCGTACCTGTCAGAGCCAGCGACCGACGATGAAAAGGCCATGACTGAAGTCGAATTTACCAAGGGCAGGCGACTGACCTATCCCAATTGGTTCATGACGCGAAGGGGAAAGAATCTAGTCCAGAGTTTCAGAGCGGCTTTTGGACCGAGTGGCTCAGACACGAAGCCCCTCCTTGCTGCTCTCGAGTGGGTCGGACTGGTACCCAATGAGATAGCGACCATTTTTCGGAACGTCGCAACCGCGGTCTCAGAGTGAAGCCGCTCCACGAACTAGGCAAAACACCGTAAGCCATCCACGAGGGGCGTAGCTGGCGCCGGGCGGTCGCGGTGGCGCCGTCACCGTCGTGCAGCGGGTCTCTCGGACCTCCGATGCAACCCGCACGTCCACGCCATCTTTGTCGACGGAATGTTCGTGCCCGCGGTCGCCGGCGGCGTGCCCACGTTCCACGGCTTGCCGCACATTTCGGACACCGCTGTTGCCGATGTCCTGCAGATTTCCCGCGCCCGGATACTCGGGGACAGTGGGTTCAAGCGCCATTTTCCCCCCGACATTTTTCGCCGATAAGAAATCTTACGTCAACTCCGCCGGGCCCGCGCTGCCCGCCCCCCGCGCTGCGCGGGCGGATCGTCGCCGGGGTGACCTCGGCGGTCAGCCTTCCGGGGTTGGCAAGGAAAGCCGAGGGAGGTGGCGATATTGATCCTCGACTTCGCCAAAAAGGACGAACCGGTACAGGCCGAAGAGGTATTTGAGCGCCTTGTCCGCTGCTTCGGAATCATCCCGACCATGGAGATAGCGTGGACGTTTGCTCTCAAAAGCCTTGGCAAATGCCTTCCCATTGGCAGCGTAGTCGAATTTTCGAAGGCGCAGGTACTCTCCAGGCGTATAGACGGCAACGCCGCGTTTTCGCGCCTTACCACGCAAGTTCAGCTTGCCCTTCCTCTCGAAGTCCGAGAGGCCCTTCTTGCTGTACCCCTCGTTCGTGATGAGGGCGATTCCCTCGCTCGCGGCCTTTGAAAGAAGCCAGTCGTCCGCTGCGTTGCCGACGAGTCCTTCAGGTTCGTCGTCGTATTTCTTGATAGTCCATCGAGGAACGAGGTAGTCAGCGACGAAGTACAAGATCGACTTCAGGAATTGGGTAGTGGGTTCGGTCTCTGCATCCGGTGGAACCCTCGTCAGGAGCGTTTCAAGCACCTCGCTGACCAGGCCGCTAGCCTTCGCTTGGTTCCGGTGGCAGAACCATGCAAACATGATCGTGTCCCTGCTCCGCGCGGTGCGGTAGGCAGCATCCGGAGAGAGAAGTATTTCCCCCACCGACTGCAAGCGATCGGCAGTCCCTATCAGGTCGTGGAAAGAGTAGAAGTCGCAGGCGACGTTGGTGTCGACCACGAGGCGAACCTTCTCGGGTTTGGTCTTCACTGCCGGTTTCTTCTTCTGGCGAGGACGCGAGACGACGACCGGCCCCAGGCGGGCTTCCCAATTGTACCCGGCCCAGGCGCCGCCCGCCTCCCCGTCGCAGGCGGGTTCCTACGTCTCCGCCGCGGGTGCCTTGCGCTTGGTTTCCGCTTCCTGTGAATAAGCGTTTTTAACACTGTTCCGTGGCAGGTGGGCAGGAGGGCGAACCGTGGGCGGCTGGACTCGGGCTGGGGCTGGGGTGGGGCAGCAGGGCGTGACGCCGGAGACAGGGGGACGTT
>CAYUFS010000156.1:0-2978 GCA_964443975.1 uncultured Myxococcales bacterium
GACTGGATCGTGATGCCCTTCTCGCGCTCGAGGTCCATCGAGTCCATCTTGGCGCCTACCCCCGACTTGCCCTTCACCTCCTCGATCCGGTGGATCTTCCCTGTGTAAAAGAGGATGCGCTCCGAGAGGGTCGTCTTGCCCGAGTCGATGTGCGCCGATATCCCGATGTTGCGGATCTTGTCCATTGCGAAAGAGCCCATGTGACTTTTTCCTTTGAATGCCGTGCGGGGGCGAAAGCGAGATTGCGGAAAGGCGCGGTAGTCTAGTGGAAAAACTTCCGCGCGCTAGTGCGGCTTCGCCGATGGGGCCCTCGCGGACCCGCTCGGGTACACTGGCGCGGCGCGCCCAGATGATCACCATCCAGACGATTCCTTGTCTCGCCGACAACTACGCCTACCTGATTCATGCGGCGGGCGAGGGCGACGCGGTGGTCGTGGATCCCTCCGAGGCGGCCCCGGTGGCCGCGGCGCTCGCGGCGGCTGGGCTAGCGCTGCGCGGAATCCTCGCCACCCATCATCATCACGATCACGTCGGCGGCATTCGTGAGCTGGTCGATGGCGCGCCGGGGCCGGTCTGGGTAGCGGCGCACGCGCGGGATCGGGGCCGCGTTCCCAGGCAAACCGTGTTCGTCGACGCGCCTGAAGGAGGGTTCGTCGCCACGGACCTGTCCGTCGGCGGCGCCCCCCTGCTCGGCATGCACATCCCGGGGCATACCCGCGCGGCGATCGCCTGGGCGCTCGGGGGACCAGACCGCCACCCGACGGACATCTTCACCGGCGATACGCTCTTCGGCGCCGGCTGCGGCCGCCTGTTCGAGGGCACCCCCGCCCAGATGTGGAGCAGCCTCCGCGCGCTGACGTCGGGCGCCGCTTCGATTCGCCTGTGGTTCGGTCACGAATACACCGCCGCCAACCTGCGCTTCGCGGCGACGCTGGAGCCCGACAGCCCCGCGCTCGCCGCGCGCGGCGCGGGCCTGGCCGCGTGCACGACCCCCACGACCGTCGGCGTCGAGCGGGACACGAATCCGTTCGTGCGCGCCGCGTCCGTGGCGGAGCTGGCGGCGCGCCGGGCGGCGAAGGACGTCTTTTGAGGCGGCGCGCGGCGCCCGACCCCGACCGTCAGTGGACCCGGTCGCCGTGGGCGGACGCGGTGGGATCGGCCCCGTGCATCAGCGCGTGCGCGTGCCCGAGCATTTCGGCCACGTAGGTGGCGAGCGCGCAGAACTCGCCCGCTCGGCGTTCCGCCAGCAGGTGAACGCCCCTGTGAATCAACGCCCGCGCGAGCGCGAGATCGGACTCCTTTCCAGCCCCCGCGAGCGCTTCGATGGCGGGCGCCAGCCGCGCCTCCAACTGCTTTTGCATATCATCGATGTTTGCCATGCGCGCTGGCTTAGCACGCTGCCGCGGATACCCCTAGACGCCATAGGGTCGCGGCGTTAGCGTGTGCGACCCGTGACCGGGCGGGCGCCTTCATGCCAGCGATGCCAGAGCCGAAGGAGACCATAGCGACGCGCGGCGATGACAAGCGGTCGAAGCCGTTCGTGAAATGGGCGGGCGGAAAGCGTAAGTTGCTGGACGAGATCCTGAAGCATGTGCCGCCTCGCTATGGCACATACCACGAGCCGTTCCTGGGCGGCGGTGCGGTGTTCTTCGCTGTTTCGCCGAGGAAGAAGGCGCGCTTGTCGGATTCGAACGAGCGCCTGGTGCGAACCTACAAGGGCATTCAGGCCGACGTGGAGGGCGTGATCGCGCTGCTCAAGTCCTACGAGCGCACCCGCGACTTCTTCATGGAGCTGCGCAAGCGGGACATCGACGGCTGCTCCGACACCGAGGTGGCCGCCTGGTTCATCTTCTTGAACAAGATGGGTTACAACGGCCTCTACCGGGTCAACAGCAAGAACCTGTTCAACGTCCCGTTCGGTGACTACAAGAACCCCAACACCTGCGACGAGGACAACCTCCGGGCGTGCGCCCGCTCGTTGGCGAACGCCACCATCACCCGCCAGGACTTCTTGCACGCGCTGGAGCGGGTCAAGCCGGGTGATTTCGTCTACCTCGATCCCCCTTACGTTCCCCTGTCGGCGACGTCGAGCTTCACCGCCTACACGGCGAGCGGATTCACCAGCGAAGATCAAGCGCGCCTGCGCGACGCCGCCCGGGACCTGAAACGAAGGGACGTGCACGTCCTCATCTCCAACTCGTCGGCGGCCGCTCCACTCTACCGGGCCGAGGACGGTTTCTCGTCGGTCGAGGTGCTAGCGGCGCGTCAAGTGAACAGCAAGGGCGACGGCCGCGGCAAGATCGCGGAGCTGCTGATCTGGTGAACGATGCCTGGACGAGCGACAGCCGTCTTCAGCGGTGACGAGCTGGTCAAATCGGTCCGGCAGCTCGCGCTGGCGCTCGGCCTGGAGGCGCGGACGCAGGTGCGCGTGGCGCGCCGAATCTGGGGCGCCGTTCGCCGCATCGACATCGTCCTGACCCACGCCGAGACCCGGCGTACGCTGGGGATCGAGTGCAAGTTCCAGGGCACGCAGGGGACGGCCGAGGAGAAGATCCCTTCCACCATTCAAGACATCGCGGCGTGGCCCATTCGTGGCCTGGTGGTGTTCGCGGGCGAAGGCTTCACGCCCAACATGCGCTCGTTTCTGATCGCGAGCGGCAAGGCCGTCGAGTTCGACGACCTGCGGGATTGGCTCTCCTTGTACTTCGGCCTTCCGGAGAAGATGACCGACCTGTCCGGCCCGACCACACCACACGACTGAGACCCCGCCCTTGCGAGGGCTGGCCCCCGTCAACCCGCGGCGGCGGCGTCGGACTGGGTCGCTTGCGCCGCGGCGGCCGCCAGCCTGCACCGGGCGTGAGCGACGGCGGCGGCGGCGACGTCGTTTCCCATGAACGAGCGCCCCGCGCGAACGGCGGCGACGCCGACGCTCCCCGAGCCCATGAACGGATCGACCACCAGCGCGCCCGCTCCCGTGC
>CAYUFS010000157.1:0-2936 GCA_964443975.1 uncultured Myxococcales bacterium
GAACCCGCGGCGCTGCCCGACCTGCAACTTCAAGCTGTCGGCGATCGGGCAGGTCCGGAACATCCGGTTTCACCACCTGCGCCACACGACCGCCTCGCTGCTGCTCATGGAGGGCGCGGACCTCGCCGCTGTCCAGCGGATCATGCGGCACCAGGACCCGCGGATGACTACCGAGTTCTACGGGCACCTGGCCGCCCACTACCTCAAGCGGGAGGTGGAGCGTCTCCACTTCGGCCCGCCCGCGGACGCGTCCGCACCGGCCACGCAGGCGGCCACGTCGCCGCCACAGGTGCCCCAGGAACCGCAGAGCCTGCTCGCGGCGGTCGGTGACCCGGAGTCGCCGCTGACCGCCGCCCTTGCGCGCGACGACGCGCGAAAAGCGACTCCATTTACTACCCGGTTACTACCGGGCACCGGAAAGGGGCATGCCCACCCCACCCGCCGCCGAGCCGTTGGAAAGGATCCGCGCGGACTTACGTTGGTCGGGGCGAGAGGATTCGAACCTCCGACATCCTGCTCCCAAAAACGGAGGACGAGATCGCAGGTGGTGGCAAAGATTTGCAACCATCGAGAAATACTCACGATCGAGAGAGGTCACCGTCCAGCGGTTCGCTCGGGTTGGGAGCAAATTCGAAGGATTTTGCTCCTATTTTGCTCCCGAAAAAGGCACCTCGGGCGAAAAGCAGGCATGCGGGGGTTCCACGCGGTGCCTTACTCTCCGTCGCCGAGGTCGCGTGTCGTCTCCGCGTCTGCGAGGCGACGGTCTACAAGCTCTGCGCGCGAGGAGCTCTCGCGCACGTCCGTATCCTGAACGCCGTCCGGATCGCCCCGGAGGCCGTGGACGCCTTTGCGAGAAGACGATGACGGACGGCCGGCCCGCCTTCACCCAACAATAGCCGCGAGAGCCTGACGGAGAGCTTCCTGATCGTCGGGCGCGAGGGCGCCCAACTGGCGAATGACGAGAGTGGCCTCGATCGTGGTGATGAGCGGCTTGACCACCGACGGCTTGAGCAGTCCCGCGGCCTGCCACTCGGCAAGGGCTATCTCCCCGACTATCGGTGTCGGGCGCATCTGGCTGGTAATCGCCATGAGGATCACATCCGGGCGCTCACGGTTGTACCGCTCGGAGCTGACGACCACCGCTGGGCGCCTCTTGATCGTCGTCTGGTCCGTGAAAGGGAAAGGCACGACGACTACATCGCCGAAGCGCAGCGCCATCGGAGACTCAGTCAATCCGGTCGTAGATGTCGTCTTCGGGATTGCTCCAAGCCTTGCTGAACGCCGCTTCCGAGGCACGAGCCGACGCCCGAACCAACTCGCGATCGGTGTCTCGCTGTGCGATGAAGTCGACGAAGTCCTCCACCTCCGCCACGCGCTCGGGCGGGAGCCGACTGATCTTCGCGAGCAGCTGATCGTGTGGCGTGCCCATCGAGGCCATTCTACCAGCCCTCCGGCCGAGGAAGCTCTCGCGGAGGACAGGCACTTCGGGGGCCGTTATCGTGTCGCGTCAAAGTTTGATAGGGTTTCTATCGACTTCCCCGCCGCTCTCGGGGGCCGACCCCCGCGCTTCGAGACCGTCGATACCCGTCTTCTGGAAGCAATCGTGAAGGCACAACGATCATCGGGCTCTCAGGCGGTCGTCGTCAGGCGCAGGGAGGAGAGCAAGCGCTTCAAGCGCAGAATCGGCCGAGGGCCACGTGGCTGCTACACATTTTTCGTCGATAAGAAATCTTACGTCCACTTTCGCGGCCTCGATCCGGCCCCTACCCCCGCGCTTCGCGGGCAAGTTACGGACGAGACGCATCGAGGGCGGGGGGACAGTGCGTTCAAGCGCCCTTTCCACCCGACATTTTTCGCCGATAAGAAATCTTGCGTGCACTTTCGCGGCCTCGATCCGGCCCCTACCCCCGCGCGTCGCGGCTCGAAATGGCAAGCCTGCCCGCCGGTTGCGGGTCCGGGGCAGATCCCGGCCTGCTGATCAGCTCGGCCACCCGTTGCCCAGCCAGCAAGAGGCGCTCCTCCACTCCCCTCGCGTCACCGTCGCGTCGGATATTGCAGGCTACGACTGCGCCGGAGGCGAGCTCCGAGACGCGTCGAATGTCGGCGACAAACGGTGCCAGACAGGGTTCGCCTGCAGGGAGATCGTGCCCGATTTTCCCGGCAACGCGGCGTCGTGTCGTTCGCTTTGCATCTGCAAAGACTTCCTCGCGAGCACGCTGACCGGCGCCGCGCCACTGTCCTGCTCGGCCGCGCCGGGGACGCCTCCGGCCACGACTAGCGCCGTCGCCTCCGAGTACGTCGACCTGTAACGCCGGTTGCCATTCGCGAGTCCGTTCGAATCGGCGGAATACGCCCTGAACAAGGCGTCCATGCCTTCCCTCAGTGAGGACGCCGGAAACTCCAATTTCGCTTTCGTGCCCGATGGAGCGGCCGATCCCGCGCTGGTCCGGACCGTGCCCCGTCGAATAGACCTCAGAGGATCCGAGGACCCTCTCTGGGTCCTTTCTCAGAAGTTCACCTGAGCACGGGCGATGATGACGTTCTCCGTCTTGCGGTCGATCACTGATTTGTCGGCGGCGGCCAGTCCCCCGGTAAAGTGGGTCTGCTCGAAGTTGACGGTGTACCGCACCGTCTGGCTGGGGATGAGCGCCACCGCGACCGCGAACCCCTGAGCCTTGCGGATGCTCTTCGTCGGGTCGGCGAGCTGCGGCTTGTTGACCAGATCCGTGGGGTCGCCGAAAGCCGCGTCGCCGATCTTGAGGTAGTTCCACCGCGCGGAGATCTCGAGCGCGCCCCACGTCCCGTGGGCGGGGTCGAACAACGTCAAAGGCGCGACGCCCTCCCAGCTGTTCTTGCCGTTGATGGCGTAGGAGAGGGTGGCGTGGGCCGCGCGGTTGGTCACCGTGACCACCGTGTTCGACTTTTGAATCTCCTGG
>CAYUFS010000158.1:0-2913 GCA_964443975.1 uncultured Myxococcales bacterium
CCAGCCGCCCACGGTTCGCCCCAGATCCTCCTGCCCACCTGCCACGGAACAGTGTAAAAACGCTTATTCACAAGGTGCGCGGCCTCGTCCCGGACAGGTAGAACACGTCGAAGATGGCCTTCTCCTCTGCGCGCTCCCCGCACTGGCGATCTGCCCGCAGGTCAGAACGGCGAAAGCCTGGTTGCCGCGTCCCTCAGAAGAAGGAGCGCACGCCGACTTCTTACGTGCCGGACAGACCCCCGGAGCTGTAGTAGCCGGCGCTAGGGGCGTTCAGAGTTACGGGAGTTCGGTACAAGGCGCCCCCACCAACCAGCACTCCAAATCCGGACTGCCACCGAAATTGCCAGCCGCCGACCAGGGAGCCGCCTTTGCTAGTGGCCGTCACCCCGTCCAACCAAACCTCTTCATAGCGAAAGCCGAGTCCCATATACGGTGTTTGCCACGCACGGAGGAGCTCCCATTGGAGCTGGGGCGCGACATCCAGCCCATGCACGCCATTGTCCAAGCTCAGGGCGCCCACCTGAACGTCGACGGCGACGTGTGGCAGCGGGCGAAGGATCACCTCGACAGCGAGCGGACCGATGAAGTTGCCGGGTGAAATCCTACCCCCACGACTGGCTCTCGCCGCTGCGCCGCCACGGTCACGAATTCCACCTTGGGCGTCGTGTTCGCCGCCGCGAACGAGTTTCCAGCCCACCCTGCTGACGCGAGCGCAATCGCCAGCGAAACCCAATACCGCCGAATGCTCATCCACACCTCCTGACCCCTGAATCAGCCCCTACTCCTCTTGACCCAGGGACGGCCCGATAGCCAGTGAAAAGCACCAGGTAGCCGTCGTCGGGCTCGGTGACGGCCTCCGCCGCGAGCGCCGGCGGCGACATCTTCGTTCGGCTCGAGTCGGGTTCGAACTCGTACCGCTATGTGAGCTCGCCGACGGCTCAGAAGGTGAGCTTGGCGATCGATGCGCCGTCGGCGCCGCCCGTGAAGTAGATCGATCCGGCTCTGTCGCCGGCGATGTAGTCGGGGTAGTCGGTCGGGTAGACGGTGAAGGGGCCGGCGGTGGTGGGGGTCGACACGGTCACCGCCCCGCGGACGTTGTCGTTGCGGTGCGGATCGCGCTTGGTCACGACCGGCCTAACCACGGCCCTCGACGGGGTGACCGGATCGTTGACCGCGGGCGACAACGTGCTGTCGACGCCGGCCACGGAAGGATCTAGGCTGACGATTGCGGTCGGGCCGTTGTTCCCGAAGTACAACAGTCCCGATTGGAGGACCATGTTTTGGGTGAACGAGATGTCGTCGACGAAGGTCCACTCCGTCAGCGTGCCGGTGGCCGGAACGAACCGGGCGACGCCCAGCGTGTCCCCCTGCTCCTGGAAGTAGACCGCCCCCGTGCCATCGGCGGCGAGCCCGGGGATGGGCGCCTCGGGCGTCACCCAGGAGGTGAAGACGCCGGTGGAGAGGTCCAGTCGGCCCAACAGGGCCGGATGGGCGAAGCCGTTGACGTTGAAGAACACGGTGCCGTCGGCGGCCTGCACGATCCGCGAGGCGAAGTCGGAGCCGGGTGCCACGATCGTCTCGGGAATCGTCCAGAGCTCGACCAGGCCGGTCGAGGGATTGAACCGACCGATCGCGGCGTCGACGGTCGACCCCGACGAGAGGAAAAGGACGCGACCGCTGCTGTCGAAGGCGATGCTGCGCGGGCCGCTGTCCGCCGCCGGCGGCATCGTCCAGATGGTCAGTCGGCGGGTGTCGAGGTCGGCCAGCGCCAACGCGCGTGTGGCGAGGTCGGTCGTGAACACCGCGCCGTCCGACGGACGAATCTGCAGGTCGTTGCCCGTGCTCGCCTCGAACGGCGTGGCCATTTCTTTGAACTTCTCGCGGCGAGGATTCTCGCCCGGCTCCAGCCGGCCGAGGTAGGCGATTCCGCTCGTCCCGTCGAAGTCGATGTAATAGGTGCCGCTGCTACCGCTGGCGACCTGCAGCGGCTGCGGGGCGGGGAAGGGGAGCTCCCACTCCGTCTCCGTCGCCGCCCCGGCCAATTGATTTCCGAGCAACATCCCCAACAACGTCGTTCCGATCATCGTTGCCTTCTTCATTGGCGTTCCCTCCGTGGAACGGCAATGTATCGGCCAAATCGACCATTCGCAAGATTATAGATGGCAAATATCGAGTTTGAACGGACCGCGCATGAAAGAGAGCCCCAGCCGCGAACCTGACGTCAGGGGCCGCGCCTCCGACCCCGAGTTTTATCAGATGCCGCCCTTGTCGCTCGACCCTAGCGGTGTGCTTTACGGAGTCTCCTATCATCACACCCTGAACGCAATTAGGCCTCCTGTGACATGCCGACTATCAACCTATATCAAGCGGGGTTCGACGCCCAAGGCGACGATATGGAAGTCGGCTTTTGGATGGCCCCCGCCCTGGCCGCGTCGAGGGCTCTTTGACGGAAGGCACAGGCCATGGTTCAGTCCTGGACTGGTGCGCCAGGGGCGGGAGCATGTGATTCGTGGGTCTTCGCCCAGGGGTTTTCGCATCGTGGGCGTTGTTTCGGCTCTATCGAGCGCGTTTCTAACGTCGGCGCGGGCCAGCGACGCCTCGGCCGGCCGGATCACGGTTCTTTCCGATGGGGCCACGTTCCGGGACCTGCCCATGGCTCACGCCCTGCTGCCCCACCCCAGCCCCAGCCCGCGTCCAGCCGCCCACGGTTCGGCCGTCCTGGCGTTCTTGCGCCGGCTCGTGGCCATTGTGGCCCATCTGAGCCGCGACATCGCCTCACGTACCGCCCCTGGTCAGTCACCCGCCGCGAGCGTCCGAGGCACCCTTGCCCGGCCGGCGCTCGCTTTCACCACGGGCTGCTAGCGCGCACTTGCCATGAGCCGCGCGCGCAACGAGACGAGGCTGCCTCCACGG
>CAYUFS010000159.1:0-2870 GCA_964443975.1 uncultured Myxococcales bacterium
ACCGCGAGTGCACCAGCGCGAGCGCCGACTCGACCCGGTCGTCCTGCAGATCCGGGTAGAAGTCACGGAGCTGATCGCAGTTCAGCATGCCCTTGTAGACCAGGGTGCGCGCCGATAGGCCGGAGATGTAGAACTGCCCGCGCCCGGGGACGGGGGACTGGCGAACGTGATGGCGCACGGAGCGCCGTATGACGTAAAGCTTGCGCTCGAACGCCATGTCGTCGACGAGGTCGGGACTGCGCCCGATGAACACCTGCTTGAGGACGGGCTGCGACGAGCGCGCCGTCGGGCCGAGCGCGCTGTTGTCGGTGGGAACCGTGCGCCACCCCAGGAACTTCTGGCCCTCGGCGCGCGCCGCCTGCTCGAACATCAGCTCGCAGGCTTCGCGGCTGGCGGCGTCGGTCGGCAGGAACACCAGGCCCACGCCGTACTGGCCGGCGCCCGGCAGCGTGATGTTCGACTTGTGGCACTCCTCGGCCAGGAACCGGTGCGGCACCTGCATCAAGATCCCGGCGCCGTCGCCGGAGTTCGTCTCGCAGCCGCTCGCGCCGCGGTGCTGCAAGTTCAACAGAACCTGAATCGCGTCCTGGACGATCTGCTTCGACTTCCGGCCCTTGATGTCGACGACGAAGCCGACGCCACACGCGTCGTGCTCGTGGGCGGGGTCGTAGAGACCTTGGGTGTCCTGGACGTCGTGGTTCCGTGTCATGTTCTCGTGTTCCTTGCTTGTTTCTCGCTTGTTTCTAAGGGCGTTTCGCGAATCGAGTAGAAACGACCGACTCTATCAACAGGTGTCGGCGAGGCAAGCCCTGGTTTCGAGCGCCGGACGTTCCGGCCGGGGTCACGGGGGCCGGATCAACGCGCCGATCATGCTCAACAAGCGTGGCCCGTCGAAAGGCTTCGCCACGTGGGCATTCATGCCAGCGCCCAGCGCCCGGTCGACATCCTCGGGCAGCGCGCTCGCCGTGAGGGCCACGATGGGCAGCAGGCCCGACACCGCCGACGAAGGCAGCGCGCCGGCGCGCTCGAGCGCGCGGATTGCCCTGGTGGCCTCGAACCCGTCCATCTCGGGCAAATGAGAATCCATCAGGACGAGCGCGTAGGCCCGGGTCTTCACGAGGGCGACCGCCTGGCGCCCGTCAGTGGCAACGTCGAAGGGGTAGCCTCCTATCCGCAGAATTTCCCCCGCCACTTCGGCGTTGATGGGGTTGTCCTCCACCAGCAGGACGCGCCCCGCGTCGCCGCGCTCGGATGCTGCGGCCGCCGCGGGCGATGACGGGGGGCGATGCAGCAGCGTGCCGGCGGGAGGTGTCATTCGCCGGACGGCCGCGGTCGATTTCGCGAACGGCGCGCTGAACCAGAAGGTCGAGCCGGCGCCCGGCGCGCTCGACATGCCGATGCGCCCCCCCATCTGCGCGATGAGACCGCTGCAGATCGCCAGGCCGAGGCCAGAGCCGCCGAATTCGCGGGTGGTCGACGCGTCGGCCTGCGAGAACGGGCGGAACAACCGGGCCTGCGCCTCGGGCGCGATTCCGATCCCGGTGTCCCGCACCTCCACCTTCACCGTGGCGCGGGTCGGCCCTTCGTCGATCACGGAGGCCGTGACCGCGACCTCGCCCTTCACGGTGAACTTGATGGCGTTGCTGACCAGGTTGACGAGGATCTGCCGCAGGCGCGCGGGATCGCCGACCAGCGTCGGCGGGACGGCCGGCGACAGCGCGCGGGAGAGCCCGAGGCCCTTGTCCTCGGCCGACCGCGCCAGGATCTGCACGACCTCCTCCATCAGGTCGCCGAGCTCGAAGTCGAAGCGCTCGAGCTCGAGGCGGCCGGCCTCGATCTTCGAGAAGTCGAGCACGTCGTTGATGATCGACAGCAGCAGCCCCGCCGAGGCGCGGGCGACGTTGACGTAGCGGCGCTGCTTGTCATCGAGCGCCGTCATCGCCAGCAGGTCGACCATGCCGATCACGCCGTTGAGCGGGGTGCGCAGCTCGTGGCTCATGTTCGCGAGAAAGGCGCTCTTCGCCCGGCTGGCGGCGATGGCGTCCTCCTTTGCCCTGGCGAGCGACGACTCGAACTCCTTGCGTGCGGTGATGTCGTCGACCAGCGTCTGCATGACGCTGCGGCCCTCGAGGCGAATCACCGTGATGCGAAACTCGACGGGAAATTCCTCGCCCGTCACGCGTCGAGCCAACCACTCGGTGCGGACGTAGCCGGTCCGCAACGCCTCCGCGGTCACCCGCGCCGCGCCCTCGTGGGCGGGCGTTCCATCCGCCTGCACCGCGGCCGACAGATCCAGGATCGTCTTGCCCAGGAACTCCTCGCGGCTCTTGCACCCGTAGAGACGAACCGCCGCGGGGTTGCAGTCGAGGAGCTCGAAGGTGACGGGATCGCGCAGGGTGACAGCCGTGGTCGTGCCCTCGAACAGGGCGCGAAACAGGCGCTCCGAATCGCGGAGGGCCGCCTCGGCCCGGCCGCGGTCGTCGAGCTGGTGCCTGTGGTCCCCCGAATCGTCCATGCCCTCGGCGAGAGCTTATTACAACGCGGGTCTCCCGAGGTCGCCGGCGCGCCAGGGACCGCGCGTCGCGGGAGGTCCGCCGGCCGCGGCCGTCAGGTCGCGGCCGTTGCCCGCGCGTCCCGCAGCCGGTAGCAGATCGATCTCCCGATCTCGACAGGCTGAAAGCCGGGATCGAGGCCGAGGGTGGTCTCCGCGGCGCCGAGGAACAGCACCCCGTCGGGCTTCATGACCCGGGGGAGACGGGCCAGGATCCGCTTCTTCGTCTCCACGTCGAAGTAGATGAGGACGTTGCGCATGAACACGACGTCGAGCTTGTCGGGGATCAGCCAGCCGTCGTTCAGGTTGAGCTGCCGAA
>CAYUFS010000160.1:0-2714 GCA_964443975.1 uncultured Myxococcales bacterium
CGCCGGATACCGGTTTAGGGTCCGATTCGGCAAGCCCCAAGACGCAGAGCAGACTGGGCGTGGAACGAAGACCGGAAGTGGCGGCACGAGTTTCTTTTGCCTGATGTCCGGTGCTCCGATGCCTTTTGAACATCTGCGCCGTGAGGCCAAGGCCGGGCGCCTCGGGGCGCGCCTCATGGCAGTCGTCGCTGAGAGTTCAAGGGGTCGCGTATACCTTTCTCCCACGCTGGAAATGGAGTCCATCGCGTTTAGCGCGAGGCCCGCAAATGTGCCGGACACAGAATTGCCGGACAAGGCACTCGGTTTTCGTGTCCAAGAATATGGAATGCGGCATTGGCGTGATCTATTTACTTTGCGGCAATTGAGCGCCGTAACAACGTTCTCTGATCTTCTGGGGGCGGTTCGCGAGCGCGCAACCAACGATGCCGCTGCCGCTGGTCTTCCGGATGACAGTCGTTCTCTCGCGAGCGATGGCGCCGGAGCAATTGCCTACGCCGACGCAATCGCCGTCTATCTCGGGTGCGCTCTAAGTCGGTTAGCGAGCTACAACAACACGATTTGTCATTGGAACATGAAAGGGGGCAGCGTCGGCGGAATCTTCTCGCGCCACGCAATTCCGATGTCCTGGGACTTCATCGAAGTAAACCCACTTGAAAAGATGAGCGGCAACTGGATGGGCGGGGTGGAGTGGGTATGTGACGTCTTGAGCGAACTTGTCCCTCCGAAGTCACGTGGATCAGCGCTCCAGGCGGACGCCAGCGTTCAATCCGTGTCGGGGGGCAAGATCGTATCCACAGATCCGCCGTACTACGACAATATTGGATACGCCGATCTCTCGGACTTCTTTTATGTCTGGCTACGCGCGCCGTTGCGACCCATTTACCCCGACCTCTTTGCGACTCTCGCCGTTCCCAAGGTCGAGGAACTTGTGGCGACTCCATTTCGTCATGGCAACAAGGAGAAGGCCCAGGCTTTCTTCCTCGATGGGATGACAAACGCCCTTCGGCGTCTCGCTGAGCAAGTGCATCCAGCGTTTCCCGTTACCATCTACTATGCGTTCAAGCAGTCCCAGAGCGACATTGACGGGACCGGAAACACGGGATGGGACACCTTCCTCGAAGCGGTAATTGCCTCGGGTTTTGCGGTCGGCGGAACGTGGCCCGTGCGAACAGAACGCACTGGGCGACCTATCGAGATTGGGACCAATGCGCTCGCGTCCAGCATTGTTCTGGTTTGCCGCAAGCGCCTTGGCTCAGCTGACTCCATTTCTCGTCGCGAATTCCTACGAGAACTGAATGCGGTGCTGCCCGAAGCGCTGGACGCGATGACCAGAGGGTCGGGCGAAGAGCGTTCGCCAGTTGCGCCCGTGGACCTCTCGCAATCCATCATCGGACCTGGGATGGCAGTTTTTTCGAAGTACCGCGCGGTGCTCGAAGCCGACGGGTCTCCGATGAGAGTGAAGACAGCGCTCCAGCTCATCAATCGCTTCCTCGCTGAAGATGACTTCGACCACGACACGCAGTTCTGCCTCCACTGGTTCGATCAGTATGGGTGGAACGAGGGTGCGTACGGCGAAGCGGACGTTCTGGCAAGGGCAAAGGCCACCAGCGTCAGTGGTCTCGATGACGCTGGCGTGCTCGCCAGCGGCGCCGGAAAGGTCCGGCTGCTGCGACCGAACGAGTACCCGTCCGATTGGGATCCGCGGAAGGACCCGCGCATCCCGATCTGGGAGGCGCTCCACCAGCTCATTCGCGCCCTGCGTGAGCAAGGCGAGAGCGGCGCCGGTCAGATTCTCGCGGTAGTGAAGCCCAAGGGCGAGGCCATCCGGCAGCTTGCATACCGCCTCTACACGCTCTGCGAGCGTCGCGGCTGGGCCGATGACGCCCGCGGGTACAATGAGCTCGTGACGACGTGGACGGCGATCGAATCGGCATCCAGCGAGTTCCCGGAAACGAACGAACAACTGAGGCTCTTCGGAGGAGGCAAGTCATGAAGGCGTGGCGTGAGGTCAGCGTGCCCCATCCGGACGTCCTGGAGGGCACCTTTCAGCAATCGGAGTTCGCGGCGGACATCACTGCCGTTCGTGACGGCAAGGCGACGCGCGAGTACCAGGACGCTGCGGCTTTCTACCAGCGGACGTTCATCACCGAAGGGATGCGGCTCCTCCTGACGCAGGTCGCGCAGCGCCTCAACGGCAAAGGCGGCGAGCCCGTGATCCAGCTTCAGACTGCGTTCGGGGGGGGGAAGACCCACACGATGCTCGCCGTCTTCCATCTCGCCTCACGAAGCTGTCCGCTCAAGGACCTCGCCGGTGTTCCTGGCCTTCTCGACCAGGCTGGCCTCATGGACGTGCCGAAGGCGCACGTGGCCGTGCTCGACGGGACCGCGCATGCCCCCGGGCAGCCGTGGGCCCACGCCGGCACTCGCATTCGAACGCTCTGGGGCGAGCTCGGATGGCAGCTCGGCCGCGAGGAAGGGCTCGCGCTCGTGCGAGACGCCGACGCCACGGGCACCTCGCCGGGCAAGGAAATCCTCCGTGCGCTGCTCGAGCGCTTCGCCCCCTGCGTCGTTCTCGTCGATGAGCTGGTCGCCTATGTCCGGCAGTTCGCCGATGGCCAAGTGCTCTCGGGCGGCACCTACGACAGCAACCTGTCCTTTGTTCAGGCACTGACCGAGGCCGTCAAGCTGGTGCCGACGGCCATCGTCTTGGCTTC
>CAYUFS010000161.1:0-2704 GCA_964443975.1 uncultured Myxococcales bacterium
AGATACGCAGTCGGTCGAGAGGGATTGGGTTCGAGACGCTGTTTCGTTGTCATGGGAGATTCGAAGATGCCGGCGGCGGCCCAGAGCTTACGGAGCCCCGGCACGGATCGCGAGGACCTGGTAACCTCGGCCCGCGAGGGTTTCCCGGGCCGCGCTCGAAGGACGCGGTCCCCGCGGCGATCGTCGAGCGGCCAACAGTGCGCGGGAGTGGGCATGCACAATTTCGCAAGGGTAGTTTCGTTGCTGGCGGTGCTCGGGATGGCGGCGAACGGTTGTTCGAGTTCGACGCCAGGTGGTGGTACGGGCAGCGGAGGTACTGGAAAAGGTGGGCGCGGTGGCGGCGGAAACGGAGGCAGCCCCTCGAGCGGCGGCGGGAGCGGCGATCCGGGTGCCGGAGGCGTCGCCGGCAGCGCTGGCGGAGCGGCGGGCACCGCGGGCACGACCGGAGCGGCTGGACAGGGTCCGATAGCCGGCGCTGGCGGCGGAGGTCCAGCGACGGCGGGTGCCGGAGGCGCGGCGGCGACGGCGGGGGCGGGTGGAAAGGCAGGCGCTGGCGGCGGCACGGCGGGGACGGTGGGCGGCGGCGGCACGGCCGGCACGGCGGGTGCGGGCGGCCGGGCGGGCGCGGGCGGCACCGCCGGCACTGGCGGCGGCACGGCGGGGGGCGGCGGCACGGCGGGTGCGGGCGGCCGGGCGGGCGCCGGTGGCACCGCGGGCGCCGGCGGGACGGGCGGTACCGGAGCGGTCGGCGGCGCCCCCCCACCCCTCGCATCCACGGCCTGCGCCCCAGGTTTCTTGCCGAAGGGCAGCGGCCCCGCCGGCACGCTTTCCTTGGACCTCGGCCACACCACGGCCATCGAACTGCTGAGGGTCGCCGGCGATCGTATCCTCAGCCGCGAGTCCACCGGCCACTGGAAGCTGACGAATTCGCTGACCAAGGCGGTCATCCTGCGCGGCGATTCCGCTTGCCCGGGCGGCGCATCGACCTGCACGCAACGCTTGGGGCTCGATCTCGCGGGCGGGGTCCTGGCGGTCGAACTCGCAAGCGGTGCCGAGATCCGCTCCGGCACCGACGGTCACTTGCTGAGCACCGTGACCCTGCCCGGGGGCGCACCTCACGTCGCGCCCGACGGGGCCTATGTGTGGAGCGCCGGCACTACCGCGCTCGACGCCTGGTCGACTTCCGGCGCGAGCGTGGTCCACGTGGCAGGCGACTATTCGCAGGCGCAGGTCTTCGCCGTCGCCAGCGAGCTGCGCGTCGCGGCCGGCCCCGCCGGGGCCAACGTGATCGAGCGGGTCACGGTCGGGACCAGTGCCCGCACCACGGCGACGTTCCTGAACTCGTTCGCACGCTGGTTCGCCGACGGCAACCGGTTCATCAGCCACACGGGCGATACCGTTCGCATCAATGCGCTCGACGGAACCTCGGAGCAACTGATGGTCTTGTCGACGGGGCAATGGTTGACCATCCGCGGCTACGGAAACTATTTCTGGATCGACACGGCGGACAAGGTGTACCAGGTGGGGGGAAGCACGACGCCCACGACCGTGGCGTCCGGCAACGACTCGTCGACCGACATCCCCGGATACGTCTACGGGAATTTCGTGCCGGGCGGCCTCGCGGGGATCTTCTTTTTCACCAACACGACGGTCTTCAGGATGGACCCGACCTTCGCGCGGATCATTCCCTTTCCCGGGCCCTCCTTCACTCAGTTCGCCTCCGACCCCGGCGGCCACTGGGTGGTGGGCAGCAGCACCGGCTTGGTCTATGACAGCCGGGACGCGCCGCCCCGGTCCAGCTTCACCTGTGGCGCGATGGCGGACTTGGCAGCCGCTCCCACCGGCGATCTCGCGCTCGCAGTCGCCCGCCCCGAGCTCGAGGTCCTTCACCTGGGTCTCCCCGTCGGCTCGCCTTCGACGGCGCCCACCCGGCTGGCGCGCGAGGCCGGACGTCTCGACATGACACTCGACGGTCAGTGGCTTGGCACCAGCTCGGCGGAGGTGCAGTACTACAACAACCGCGGTCCGCAGTTGAACCTGCTCTCCTTGCCGGCCGGCACAGTGGTGGCCTCGTGGCTGGCATTCGGGGCCGGGCACGGATACGACAAGCTCCGCGTCGCGGGCAGCGGCAATCTGGTGTCATTCACCCGGTTCGAGGGCGGAAGCGTCGTGCGGACGGTGCAACCCGACGCGCTGGTGTATCAGTCGGCGCCGGCAGAACCACTCGAGAAGATCGTCCTGGCGCCCGGCGGTCACCTGATCGCGGTAGCGTCGGGCGCGTTCAGCACCACCCGCATCTATCGGGACGGAGCCCTCGTCAACGCGGTCGACGGGACCGCCGAGGTCTGGCTCGACGACAACCGACTGCTGGCACACTACGCCGGCGACTCGAGCCGCATCTACGATGCGACGGGAGCGCTGCTGTCGTCACCGCCGCTGCCGCAGTTCACCTACGTCAGTGTGATCGGAAGCGATCGCATCTATTCACAGGTCTACAACGCCATCTTCACGGTGGCGACCGGGACCCAGGTCTGGACCGGGACCTTCCCTGCGGAGTTCGTCCAGCTGTTCGGCGACAGCGGTCGCAAAGGGGCGGTGGCCGGCCCTTATGTGGTGTACCTGAGCGGCCATGAGATCATCGCGGAGCCCTACTGACGTCGGAGTGAGCGCCCGTCAGGTCTTCGCCGCGCCAGTGAAGGCAACG
>CAYUFS010000162.1:0-2604 GCA_964443975.1 uncultured Myxococcales bacterium
TCCCGGAAGCAGAGGTCCATGTCGTCCGGAACCTGTACCTCGGCACGGAGAAGAAGTTCGAGCTGTACAACGGCTCGAAGATGAAGACCGCGATCGAATCGAAAGGCGGTCGGTCGCTGAACCTCCCTGAGCTGGCCGACCGGGTGACGGATGCCATGAACAAGGGCCGTCTCACCATCGAGCGAGCGGTTGCCGAGCTGTCGCTCGGCGACCGCATGGAGCTCGAACGCTGGCGGGATGAGTGCAAGTCGATGCTGTCCGAGGTCATCCGTGGGTGAGCTCGAGGACAACTTCGCGCTGCTCCTTCAGCGACAGCCGAGCGACAACGAGCGGCAACGGCTCTACCGGGTGCGTGACGCGCTGAAGATCAAGGCGACCGACACCGTGTGGAGCCTCCTCATGGTCATGGAGTATTACGTGACCCTCTACGGCGAGTTCCCCGCGAGAATCGCGGCAACGGCGCGCGAGGTGACGAACAAGGTCCGCGCGGCCGCGGAGGGGGAGGCGAAGGCAGCACAGGAGCAGACGAGGAGAGTCCTCGCGCAAGCGGTCCGTCAGGCGGCGGTGAAGGCTGCGCGTGACGCCGCCACGACCCACCTCGTGATGTGGGCGGCCATCGCGGCTGGAGTCGTCGGCACCATGATGCTGATCGTCGGCCTCAGCGCCTATGGAAAAGGGCGGGAGAGTGGCCGGGCGATAGGAGAGAACGTGGCGAAACGAGAGTGCTCCGCGCTGGTCGCAGCATCGTCCTGGGCGAACACGCCCGAAGGGCAGCTCGCGTTCGCCTTGGCAAAGGCGGGAGGCTTGAGCGAGGTGGCCCGGTGTACAGGCCGCGGGATGGTGTCGCGCGATGGCTGGTGCACGGTCCTGTCCGAGCGAGGAAGAACAATAGCGCGCTGGCCCGTACCGACCGGCGGCACCAGTAGCAATGGAGAAGGCCCATGAGGAATCACGACCCATTTGTCGATGAGGACGCCACCACCGGTGTCTTCGTGCCACCGAGCAAGACGCCCTCCCCGCGCCCGCCGAGAGCACATGACAATCGGCTCTGGGACGCGAATGACGTCGCCGAGTACCTGAAGGTCAGTCGCTCGTGGGTTTACCATCGCGCGGAAGCGGGCCGGCTGCCGCACGTGCGAGTCGGTGGCTTGCTTCGATTCGATGCTGATGTCGTTCGAGCATACGTTCGCAAGCGGTGACGCCAGTCGCTCGGCGTCGGCAACTGAAGCAGCTATTCTCAGCGGAGGAACATCGTCATGGCCTACGTCTACAAGCGCGGCGAGAAGTGGTACATCGGCTTCCGTGACAATGGCGGCCAGTGGCGCGCGAAGGCTTGTAGCGCCCGGACGAAGGCCGAAGCAAAGCGCATGGCTACCGAGATCGGCCTGAATCACGAGCGCCAGCGGCTCGGACTGGAACCCCTCCCCGACCCGGATGGCGGCGGAACCTTCGCCGATCTTCTGCGCTGGTGGCTCGAGACCTACTCCGCCAAGTCGCCGTCCCACGATCGAAATGTTTCCGCCGTCGAGAAGCATTTCTTGAATGCCGAGATCGGTCAGCTCCGGCTGCAAGAGATCACCTCAGGGGTCATGGAGATCTTCCTTGAAGACAAGGCGGCCCAGCTTTCGCCGGAGACCGTGAATCGCATACGGGGGTTTGCTCTCACGGCATTCAACCGCGCGCGCAGGGCCGGGCGATGGACTGGCCCCAACCCGGTGGCAGATGCGAGGCCCCGACGAGTGCCGAAACGGAAGGGCGACTTCCTTCGGGTGGACGAGGTACGGGCCGTCCTCCGGACCGCACCCTCGCGCTGGCAGCCATTGATTGCGACAGCCGTCTACACTGGTCTACGAAAGGGCGAGCTGCTTGGGCTAAGGAAGAGCGACGTCGACCTCGCGAATCGTCTGATCATCGTCAGCCGATCCTATGAACGCGGAAGCACGAAGGGCGGCCGGGCTGAGGCAATCCCCATCGCGGCTGAGCTCGTTCCGTATCTCAAGGTGGCGATGAAGGCCTCCCCTTCCGGCCTCTTGTTCCCCGATGCCGAAGGCAAAATGCTGAGCCGCCACACCCCTCTCGAAGACGTTCTTCGGCGCGCACTCGCGCACGCGGGGATCGTCGAAGGGTGGGAGCACGTCTGCCGCAAGCGTGGATGCGGTCACTCGGAGCTCGTGTCCGATGACAAGCTGCGGCACTGCCCCCGCCACGGCATGAAGCTCTGGCCCAAGGCCAAGGTACGACGAATCCGCTTCCACGATCTCCGGCACACGACGGCGAGCCTCCTCATGATGGCCGGCGCGAACCCAGGCGCCGTGCAGCGAATCCTCCGTCACAGCGATCCCCGGATCACGACGGAAACCTACGGACACCTGGTGCCGGATTACTTACGGAGCGAGATCGATCGGCTCCACATCAACACGGCGCCCGCCGAAGAACCTCCCAACGGTTCGCATTCGCCAGCAGGTTTTAGTCCACCGCTTCTTACAACCTTCTTACAAGGCAACCGATCCGAGCCTTCCGGGCCCTCGAACCAGGGCGCAATTTCCGAATCATCTTCGGAGCTTGCTTCTGCGGGGTGGACGGGACTTGAACCCGCGGCCTCCG
>CAYUFS010000163.1:0-2528 GCA_964443975.1 uncultured Myxococcales bacterium
TGTGCAGGGTCTCGTACAGCTTGCGATCGATCTGCCTGGGATGATTCCAGTCGAACCGGTCGAGGGTGGAGAATTTGCCGAGGGTGGCGAGGCGCATGCGCGCGGCGAGGTTGCGCCCTTCGCGCTCGCGGCGCTCCATCTCGACGAGCTTCTCGCAGACTTCGACGGGGCCGAGTCGGCTATGGGTGGCGTGCTCGAAGAAGGCGCGGAGAGCTTGTAGCGAGGCACGAAAGCCCAGCTGGCGTAGCTGGGTGGCGATGTCATCGCTTGGCATCGTAGCCCCCGAGGTCGTGCGGAATGACGTCGCGATCGGGAATGTCGTCGCGCAAGCGGACGTCGATGGGGACTGGACGCTCGGCAGCGCGGCGGTGCTTTTCGCACAAGACGCCGACCTCTCCCGGATCGTGGGTGCCGCGCAGGATGACGTCGGCGATCGCCTTCCCGAACACGTCGGCGGCGTACAGGTCGAGGAGCTTGCTGGTCTGGGCGGTCATGCTGCCGACGTTGCGCCCGGCGGCGACCCAGCGTTCGAAGAGGATGTCGATCTGAGGCGCGACAGCGCGCAGACGGTCGCGCCCCGCGGACGGAGCGGCCCCCCGTTTGCGGCGCAGAATTTCGGCGCGGTGTTCGGGGTGCTCGATCTTCTGGCGATGGCCCCAAGAGCGGGCGTGGTGCGCGACCACGTCGGCGCCATCGAGGACGCGGACGGAACGATCATCGGCGACGAGGGTCAAGGTGCGCTCGACGTGATCCGGGGGGACGGAATACAGATTGGTGTCGAAGCGAGCGAACGCGGTCTTGTCGACGAGGACGGGCTCGACCAGGTCGGTCTGGGGCATGGGATCTGGCAGCGGAAGCAGCCGCTGCTTTTCCTCGACGAGACACTCGCCGACCTGGCGCTGGGGAAAACTGGGATGCCTCCGCTGGTGGGCGATCTGCTGAAGGAAGACGAGCAGCTCGCGGTTGCCCTGCTCGATGTCGTAAATGTGGCGACCTGCGAGGAAACGATCGCGCAGAAATCGGATCCGTCTTTCGACGCGACCTTTCTCGTTTCCCCGATAGGGACCGCACAGCCGCAGCTGAACGTGCAGGGTGCTGGAGAGGTCGAGCAGCAGGGGGTGAAAGCGGGCCGCGTCGCCGTGGCGCTCGAGGACGACGATCTTGGGATTGTCGAAGAGCCATTGCCTGGTCACGCCGCCGAAATGGCCGGCCGCGCGGACGAGCGAGCGGAGCAGCGAATGCACGGTGGTGTCGAAGCAGAATTCGCCCCAGGTGGCGCGCGACCAGGACAGCACCATCAAGAACAGCCACAACGAGCGGCTTCCGCCGCCAGGCACCGGGACTTGCCCGACGTGCGCCCAATCGATCTGCGCCTGCTCGCCGCACAGCGGGTCGAGGCGCAAGAAAGCCTCGCGCTGGGGCGCGGGGCGCACGGTGGCCACGAAGCGCCGCAAGCTCCGCTCGCTCCCGGTGAATCCCCGCTCCTTGAGCATGTCCCAAAGTCGCGTCGACCGTAGCCGCGGGTACTTTTGCAGCGTCTCGTTGATGAAGTCGATGAAAGGCGTGACCGTCAGCGGCACACGCTCTCGGCGCTCGGTACGCGAACGCGGTTTGAGCAAACCCAGCACGCGACGGACGACGTCCTCGTGAACACCCACCTGGGCGGCGATGGTGCCCACCTTCCAGTGCTCCGCGTGATAGAGCCGTGCGATCTCTGCCTCGACCTCGGCCGCGACGGTCACAGGCGATCTCCGCGCAACAGCGAGAGCTGTCGTAGGTCCCGGAAGTCACCGACGCCGGCCACGCGCTGCCCTCGTCGGCGGGCCCGTCGCTCCACGACCTCGACCGTGTAGTAGACGCTGCGCTGCGGATTGCCGAGCTCGTCGGTCAGTCCGAACAAGAACGTAGCGTCCCCCTCGTCCGCAGACACAACAACGCGCGGCGCTCGGTCGAGCCACATCGCCAGGCCTTGCAGCAAGGACAACACCGCTCGCTCGTGCCGGATCTGCGACGGTGGCGGTAGCACCGCCCGCAGAAATTCGTCCGCCCCCGCCGTCAGCAGAACGCGACTGCGCGCCGCCGAGAGGGACAGGGTCACCGTGTATTCGCTCATGGTCATCGCTTTCGCCGCGGCTTGCGAGCCCGTCGAAAATCGACGGTGTCGGAGCTGTCGGCGACGGACATTTCGGGCGAAAATCAACTTTTCCTCTACCCGTATCCGTCACGGGCATGCGGTCTCGATCCGCGCGGCGACGCCGCCAGGTCCGAGATCGGTCACGGTGATCGAGACGGCCCTCATCACTGCGCTGGTGGCGCGCATTGGCCGCCCGCCGCGCACGCGCCCGACCCCCGGCGCGACATCCGGGGCAATACGTCTGCCCGCGAAAGTCAGAAACGCAGACGAAGAACATCCCCAGGCAAAGCCCACAAATGAGCTGGAGCAAAGTGATGTCGTCTTCCATCCGCCGAGCGCGCGGATGGAAAGTGGACGCTCGATTCCTGCGCCTCTATCGTCCTCTTCGTCAAGC
>CAYUFS010000164.1:0-2456 GCA_964443975.1 uncultured Myxococcales bacterium
TCCAACCGGCCGAGGCCCGACCTTCCGGAGACGGAGAGGGATGGGCGCATCGGTGTTGAGAAGGAGACCGAGGCCCATCTGCTCGCGCGCGCGATCTCGCAGCTGCGACGGGCGCGCGATCCCCGCGCTGCGCTCGCAACCCTCGACCGATACGCGCAACTGTTCCCCCACGGGGTCCTGACGTCGGAGTCCGCGCGGACCCGCCTCGAAGCGGTGCTTCAGCTCAACGATCTCGGACGCGCCCTCTCCATGCTGGATGGCAAGACCGGGTTCGTTGGCCCGCTCGACGCGGACCTGTTGTTGACGCGGGCGGAACTGCGCGCCAGCGCCGGTCGTTGCCCCGACGCCGTGGCCGACTTCACCCGAGCCCTCGCGCAGCAAGGAAGCCAACGGACAGACGGGTCGCGCGAGCGTGCGCTCTACGGACGCGCCGTCTGCCTGGGCCGCCTCCGCCAGGACGATCGCGCCCGGGCTGATCTGGTGAACTATCTTGGCCATTTTCCGGCCGGCCGCTTTGCATTCGAGGCGAGACGCTTGCTTGAAGGACGAGATGTGCCGGGCCACCCGTAACGTCCTTGGCCCGAAGGACACAGAGTCAGGAATGAGGAAGCCCAGCGTGCGTTACCCGATGTCGCGCCAGGCGGCGCTCTTGGTGCTCGTCTGCGCCAACTCCGTGGCTGGATGCTCCGCCAAGAATGTGATCGGCCAGGCGAGAGGCAATGGCGGGGGAGGTGGGGCCGGAACAGGAGGAATGGCCGGACCCAGCGCAGCAGGCGGAACAGGCGGAACGGGCGGAATGATCGGAGGCGGCCCGGGGGGCCTCGCCGGGACGCCCGGCGTTGGCGAAGGTGCTGGCACCACCGGCGCGCAGACCGGAGGCGGTGGGGCCGGCGGAGCGGGAACGAGCGGAGCGGCGGGTGTGGGATCGGGCGGTGAAGGCGGAAGCGGCACCGGCGCCGGAGGAATCCTAGGAACCGCCGGCTCGGGCGGGGGGATGGGTGGTGGCTCACCCGGATTCAAGTGGGGGTCGTTCACGTTCTTGCCCACCGCTCATCCCGAGGGGAAGCTCAGCGACTTGAATGGCGATGGCAAGAGCGACCTGATCTCGTTGCAGAACGGCCTGCTCGTTTCGCTGGGTAAGGGTGACGGCACCTTTGCCCCCGGCGTCGGTGTCGGCGGGCCGAACATGTTGCCCGAGATCGGGGATTTGAACGGAGATGGAACCCCCGACCTCGCCGCCGTTTACGGCGGGACAAGTGGAAGTGGATACGTGAGCGTGCTGCTGAACAACGGGGACGGGACGTTCGCCAAGCAGGTCCAATACTCCGGGGTGGATGAGGCCTCCACGCTTACGCTCGCAGACCTCAACGGCGACGGGAGGACCGACATCGCGGTGCCGAACCGGGCCACTGTCGGAACAGTGAGCGTGTTCCTGAACGCCGGAAGTGGGACCTTCGCACCCCAAGTGCGGTATGGAATCCGTAACACGATCGCCCAGCGGACGGCCGCGGCGTCGCAGCTCGCGGCGGGCGATCTCGACGGTGACGGGATTCCGGACCTCGCGCTCATCAACTTCGCCAACTACACGGTGAACATCCTTCTCAACGATGGGGCCGGAGCATTTTCGCCGGGCACATCGGTGGCCACCGATGTCACCGTCGGCACCCTGGCGTGGGTCCAGGTGCTCGACCTGAGGGGCCAGGGCAGAGTCGACCTCATCGTCGGGAGCGACGATCCCGGTGGAAGCCTGGGCGTCTTTTCAAACACGGGCGCGGCCGCTTTCGGGGCCGCGGTCAAATATGCCGTCCCCGCCGTAAACGTGCTCACGGGAGACATCGACGGCGACGGGAGGATGGACCTGGTCTCTGGGGATCTGTTGCTGCTCAACAAAGGTGACGGCACGTTCGTGGAGATGCCACACTTCTTGCCTTCCGAGGCGAGCGCCCTCGGCGACCTGAACGGCGATGGAAAGCCGGACTTCTTGCTCGCCGACGGCGTCCTGCTGAGCACGGGTCCCTGACGAGTCAGGCGCGCGAGGATCGTTCGGGTGGTCCTGTACTAATGCTTGAAGTAGGGATCGTTCGCCATCGGAACGAAGGCGTCGCGCGCGGCCGTCGAGGAGTCGACGCGCCAATCGGTTTCCTTGTTCATGTGAAACCACACCGGCGCCTTGATTGACGGGTACGACGCGCGCAGCGCCGGCAGCATGGCGGTGATCCAGGCCGCCTTGTCGCCACCCAATTCGGTCGAGGCCGTCTCGGGCAACATGATCGGCTTGCCCTTCGCCGCCCTCCCCGCGTAGACCGTGCCCACGATGTCGGCGAACGGCCGCCAGGTTCCGCCCGCCAGCACTGTGCCCCAGTTGTAACCGTCGAAGCCCATCCAGTCGACGTACGAATCTCCCGGGTAGTAGTTGCTCCACTGATTCCAGGCATCGCCGGGGACGCTGTCGACGT
>CAYUFS010000165.1:0-2268 GCA_964443975.1 uncultured Myxococcales bacterium
CGAACACCGAGAACCCGCCGTGCTTCTTGGCGACGTTGTTGATGAGCTCGAGCATGGTGACGGTCTTGCCGACGCCCGCGCCGCCGAACAGGCCGATCTTCCCGCCACGCCGGTAGGGGGCGAGCAGGTCGATGACCTTGATGCCGGTCTCGAACATCTCGATCTTGACCGACTGCTCGACGAACGTCGGCGCCGCGCGATGGATGGGCATCCGCTGCTTGACGGTGACGGGGCCCCGCTCGTCCACGGGCTCGCCCACCACGTTCAGGATGCGGCCGAGCACCTCGCGGCCGACGGGCATCTGGATGGGCGCGCCCGTGTTCTCGACGGGCATCCCGCGCACCAGGCCGTCGGTGGTGTCCATGGCGACGCAGCGGACGCCGTGCTCGCCCAGGTGCTGCGCCACCTCCACGGTCAGGTTGCCCGCCTTGTCGCTGATGGCGGGGTTCGAGATGCGGAGCGCGGTGTTGATTTCGGGCAGACTCCCGTCGAATTCCACGTCGACCACGGGACCGATGACTTGAAGAACTCGACCTTGATTTTGCGTTTCCATGAGTGTCTCTTCTTTATCCCTTCAGCGCCTCGGCGCCTCCGACGATCTCCATCAATTCCTTCGTGATCGCGGCCTGGCGCGCGCGATTGTATTGCAGGGTCAGCGAACCGATCATGTCGCGCGCGTTCGTGGTGGCGCTGTCCATCGCCGTCATGCGGGCCCCGAACTCGGAGGCCACGGACTCGAGCAAGGCGCGGTAGATCTGCGACTCGATGAAGAGGGGGATGAGCGTGGCGATGACCTCTTCGCGGCTCGGCTCGTACAGAAAGTCGATGGCGCCGCCGGCGTCGGGCGCCGTCGGGGGAGCCGGCACCGGGATCAGCTGCTCGACGACCGTGCGCTGCTGAATGGCCGACTTGAACTCATTGAACACCAGGTACACGGCGTCCACGCCGCCGCTCTCGAACGCGTCGACCGCGGTGCGCGCCAGCTCCTTCGCCAGGTTAGCGGCCGTGTCCCCCGTGGGCGCCGGCCACTCGTGGCGGATGGTGCTGCGGCGGCGCCGGTAGTAATCGCGGCCCTTGCGCCCGACGACGAACAGGGAGGTCTCCTTGCCGCCGCGGCCCTCGCCCTGGAAGCGCGCCAGCGCCCGGAAGACGTTCGCGTTGAAACCGCCCGCCAGGCCGCGATCGGAGGTCAGCGTCAACACCGCCACACGGTCGGCGGGTCGAACCTGCATCAGCGGGTGCGCGTCGCTGCCGGCGCGGGCGACGATCTCGGCCACCGCCGCGCCGAGCGCGTTCGCGTAGGGCCGCGCCGCGACGATGGAGTCCTGCGCGCGGCGCAGGCGCGCGGCCGACACCAGCTTCATGGCGCGGGTGATCTTCTGCGTCGACTTGACCGACGCGATCCGGGTCCGAATGAGCTTCAGGGAGGGCATGCCGCCGGCCTCGCGCTCAGCCCTTCACGTCAGGGGCGAATTCCTTGCCGAACTCGCCCAGCACGGACTTCATGCGCGTCACGAGGCCATCCCAGGACTTGCTGTCGTTGCCCTTTGTGCGCAGCTCGTTCCACAGCTCCTGATGGCGGGTGTCCACGAAGGCGAACAGCTCGCGCTCGTAGCGGCTCAACGCCTCCATGGGGAGCGTGTCGACGTAGCCATTCGTGACGGCGAACAGGATGAGGACCTGCCGCTCGACCCCGAGCGGCTGATATTGCCCCTGCTTCAGCAACTCGGTCATGCGGGCGCCCCGCGCCAGCTGCTGCTGGGTGGCCTTGTCCAGGTCCGACCCGAACTGGGCGAACGCCGCCAGCTCGCGGTACTGCGCCAGCTCGAGGCGCAGCTTGCCCGCGACCTTCTTCATCGCCGTGATCTGCGCGGCGCCACCGACGCGGCTGACCGAGATGCCGGCGTTCACCGCCGGGCGCTGCCCGGAGTAGAACAGATCGCTCTCCAGGAAGATCTGGCCGTCGGTGATGGAGATGACGTTGGTCGGGATGTAGGCCGAGACGTCGCCGGCCTGGGTCTCGATGATGGGGAGCGCCGTCAGCGAGCCGGCGCCCTCCTTGTCGGACAGCTTGGCGGCGCGCTCGAGCAGGCGGGAGTGGAGGTAGAAGACGTCGCCGGGGAACGCCTCGCGGCCCGGAGGCCGCCGCAGCAGCAGCGACAGCTGCCGGTACGCGACCGCCTGCTTCGACAGATCGTCGTACACGATGAGCGCGTGGCGGCCGCTGTCACGGTAATACTCGGCCATCGTGACGCCGGTGTAGGGCGC
>CAYUFS010000166.1:0-2242 GCA_964443975.1 uncultured Myxococcales bacterium
CACCCGCGCAGAAAGCTTCCTCGATCAGGCCGCGTAGAATGTCCCTTCAGGGTTAACGCCACGACGTTCGGCGGATAGGGGACGCGAGGAACGTCATGGCGAAAGCATATCTGCGACGATGTAACCTAGGAGCGTTGGCCCTGCTCTGCTGCCTCGTCTGGTGTGAAGCTTGCGGTGGTCATTCGTCGACGGAAGGTGCCACCATCGGAGACGCCGGAACCCTCCTGCTGCAAGCTTTCGGTGGCGGTTCAGGGGAGGTGGCGGCCCAGGTACCCCTGCTCGAACCAGGTGTCGGGCTACAGGAAACGTGCACCGGCCCGCTCGATGCCGGCGCGTGCCAGCTGACCTCCTGCCAACTCGGGGGAATCGGTACCCCCGGAATGGGGTACGGCAATTTCGGCCCGATGTCCGCTTCCGTGGGCACGACGACAGTGCCTATCACCTACGGCGGGTTCGGGTATGGGACCGTCTATTTCCCCTCGTCAATCACGCTCGGGACGGGAGGTACCATGACGTTTCGTGGGGGAAATGGGGCGGGCGTTCCCACGTTCGAGGTCTCCGCCACCATTCCGGGCCTGGCTGTCATCACCTCTCCCGTTCCAACGACAGACGGTGGTGCGGCAACCATCGACACATCCCAAGACCTCGCAGTCACCTGGCTGCCGATCTCGATCGGGCAGATCCACTTCCAACTCAAAGGGGGATCCTCTTTACCGGGTGGGGTCGCGATTTCGGTCGCGTGTACCTTCGACGGAGTTTCCGGGGCCGGCGTGGTTCCGCAGGCGCTCCTCTCCTCACTGATGGCGATGTCTGGCACGGGCCCTACGTATGCCGGCCTGAGCTCCGAGCTCGAGGCAACTACCGTGGTTGATGGACTCACCATCGTGACGCAGAGCTATCAGAACTCTCCGACCGCCGGCCGCGACTTCAACGTGACCCTCCAGTAGATCTCCTTTGAGCGAGGCGGGCGACGCGCCGCCGAACAAGCCGTTGCAGCTGACGATCCAGGGAAAGCCCGCAGCAACCTTGCGAAGCATGGGGTCGCATTCGACGAAGCAGCGACGGCGTTCGCGGATACACTGTCGGTGACCATGTTCGATCCGGACCACTCGGAGGACGAGGATCGGTTTCTCCTTCTCGGTGCGACGCATGCAGGCCGCATGGTGGTCGTATCGCATACGCATCGAGGCGAGAGCGTCCGCCTCATCAGTGCTAGAGTCGCATCCAGGCGTGAGCGGAGAAAATATGCCGGCGGCTAAAAAGCAGAAGCAGGACAGCGATGAAATGCGACCTGAATATGATTTTTCGGGCGGCGTTCGCGGGAAGTACGCGGCGAGCTTCGCTCGAGGTACGAACGTGGTGGTTCTTGCCCCCGATGTCGCGGATACGTTCCGGACCTCGAAGGCCGTGAACGACGCACTCAGGTCGCTCAAGCGCAAGCCCAGCAACAAGGCGCGGCGGCTAACAAGGCGATGAACGGACGGGCTACGCCCGCCGCTTATCGCTAGAACGTTCGCCGGACACGGAGAGGCAGAGCAGAGGTTTGAAGTCGACCCTCAAGGTTCCCGCGGCGGCGCTCGTCGTGTCCGTCGCAATCGCGTCGCCCCCGAGCGTCGCCGCAGACGATCCCGCAAACTCGATAGCTCGGAGGGCTCCCGAGGCGATCCTGGAGTCCTGGCCACGGGCCATCGCTGTCGGTGGCGGGGTCAATAAGGACGGGCACGCCACTGGCGAAGCCACCTTCTCTCCAGGCCTCACCGGCCCACACTTCTCGGTCGGGTACGCTGCCAATAGCCACGGGGAGCGCGCCTACGTCGAGGGAGGCGCGAACGTCGTCCTCAACCTTGCTGCCGGCGTGGGCTACCACGTGGACTCCAAGTTCGCGTCGCGATGGGGCTTCCATGTCTTCGCTGGCCTGCCGCTACCGCTCTTAGGATGGGGCCGTGATGGAGCCAGCACGCCGCTCACCATGCGCGTTCACGTGGCGCCACTCCTTCTCTATATCGAACCCTTCTATCGACCCGAATTCCGCAGAGGGGCGTCGATCGACCACGAGGTTGGCCTGTTGTTGAAGATGCGTGTCGCCCTTACCAATCGCCAGTGGTTACTGCCGGGCTACGACGGGATGGCGGGTGTCGTCATCTAGCAGCCCGTGGTGAAAGTCGCTCGCGGGCGGGAATGGCGCATGGGTCGGCACCGCCAAGTTGACCGCTGTTGGACGTGAGTGAGCGACCGGATCGCC
>CAYUFS010000167.1:0-2168 GCA_964443975.1 uncultured Myxococcales bacterium
GTAACCGCTGCACGGACGGCACATGGCGCGGGGCTGCGGAGGCCAGCACGATGCGGGCATGCGGAGACAATACACAGCGAAGCAGCGGTCCGAGCTGATCGAGTTGGTGGCGGCGGGGGGAGCGGCGGTATCTGAGGCGGCGGCGCGGATGGGGGTGACACCATCGACTGCATACGCCTGGGTGAGGAGTGCGGGCACCACGGACCCTGGGCGACGGCGATTGACATCTGCGCCGAGGTTCGTGCGGGTCGTGCCGAGCCGTGAGGCCGGCGCGGCGATTACTGTGCGGGTCGGCGCCGCGGAGATCGAAGTCTGGCGAGGCTTCGACGCCGATGTGCTGCGCGCGGTGGTGGAGGCGCTTGGTAGCGGTGCCGCGTGATCGCGCAGGGGCTGCCGATTTACGTGGCGCTGGACCCTGTGGACATGCGACTCGGGAGCGAGCGACTCGGCGCGCTGGTTCGGGAGCGGATGCGCGCGGAGCCGCGATCGCGGGCGCTGTTTGCCTTCGTGGGCAAGCGAGGCCACAGCATGAAAGTGCTGACGTGGGACGGTACCGGGACGATCGTGATCCACAAGAAATTGGACGCGGGCCGATTCGAGCTGCCGCGCGCGACGGGGCCTGGCGAGCAGCACGTGTTGGTGAGCGACGCGATCTTTGAGGTGATCCACAAGGGCGTCGCGTTCACGCCACGCGCGGCTCGTCGACGAATTCATTGAAGCCGTGCAGAATATTCTTGCAACGCACGATCGTGCTCGTCTATAGGTAAATTCGTGAAGACCACGGCGCCTGCTGCTGACGGCAAAGCGCCGATGGCAGAGGAAACAGCGCAGCTCGTGGCGGCGTTGCAGAGCGAGTTGGTCGGGGTGAAGGCCGCCCACGGAGCGAGGGTGGCATCGCTCGAGGAAACAATCGCGAACCTCGCGCACGAGAATCAGCTGCTCAAGCGGCGGCTGTTCGGGAACAAGACGGAGCGCGTCCACACGAGCGAGATGCAGCTGGCGCTCGGCGATCTGCTGGCAACAGAGAAGCGGCTGCAAGAAGAACTGAACGCGGCCGTCGCCCAGGCGAAGAAGGACGCGGGCGGCGAGCCTGGGGCTCCGGCCCCACGCACCAAGCCTACGGGCCGGCGCGACCTGCTCGCGAGCAAGCTGCCGCGCGTCGTGTTGGAGATCCGCGACGAGGAGTTGGAGGCACGGGGATGCCGGCGTATCGGCTTCGAGGACAGCGGGCAACTGATGTTCCGACGCGGAGGCTTCGTCGTGTTGGTCAAGCGCGTGGCGCGATACGAGAAGGTGGAGGGTGACACGACGACCGCGGTGACCGTGCCGACCCCGGTAACGTTGTTCCCGCGGGGGCTTCTTCATACATCGACCGTCGCTCACCTGATGGCAGGGAAGTTCGGATTGGGCGTGCCGCACTACCGCCTCGAGCGCGACCTCGCCGATCAGGGCGTACCGCTGGATCGCGGGACGATGAGCCGCTACATGGAGCAGGCGGGCAACACGCTCGGCGCGACGATCGTGCACGCGATGTGGACCGACGCCATTGCGAACGGGCAGGTGATCTCGACAGACGCGACGGGAGCGCTGATCCAGCCAGCGAAGAGCGCGAAAGACGGTCGGGCCGAGGCGTGCAAGAAGGGACACTTCTTTACGGCCGTGGTGGATTGCGACGCCGTGTTGTTCGCGTACGTCGAGCACCACAACAGCGAGAGCGTCAAGCAGCTGTTCGATGGATTCCGCGGTTACTTGCAGGCCGACGCGAGCAATGTCTACGATGTGCTCGAGCGCGGGCGGCCCGACGACTGCGAGGGGGGAGTGACTCTCGTGGGGTGCTTCGCGCACCTGCGACGCTATTTCTTCGAGGCGGCGATCTGCCGGTATCCCGCGGGGCTGCAGGGGCTGATGCGGATTCGGGCCATCTACGCGGCCGACGAGGCGGTGGGCCGCGCACCGGTCACGGAGCGCCAGACCCTGCGAGAGCAACACGTGCGACCGCTGATGAAGAGCTTCTTCGACTGGGCACGTGGCGCGCGGCAGAGCGCGGAGGGTCGCAACCTCGCGACGAAGGCGCTTGGCTACGCCGCCAACCAAGAGGCGGAGCTCCTGCGGGTGCTCGACGACGTGAACCTGCCGCTCGACAACACGAGGTCCGAGCGGGCGCTACG
>CAYUFS010000168.1:0-2074 GCA_964443975.1 uncultured Myxococcales bacterium
ATGGAGGCCACGTACATCGGCATCCACATGTGGGCGCAGGCCGTCGAGCAGGCGCACACGGCGAGCGTGGATGCCGTCCGCCAGGCCATTGGCTACCAGCACTTCAAGGCGCCGTCGGGCTTCGACATCGAGATGGATGCCAAGAATCACCACCTGCACAAGCCGGTGTTCATCGGCGAGGTCAAGGCTGACGGCCAGTTCCACGTTGTCTGGAAGACCGATGGGCCCATCCGGGCGCAGGCCTGGAGCCCCTTCATTCCCGACAGCGCGAAGAAGGTGGCCGACTGGACGTATCCCTGGGCCTGCGGAAACTGCACGGAGCCGAAGTACAAGTAATGAACCCGCTGCCGGCAATCGCTTCGACACGCCGGTTCGCGATGCGAATGCTCGCGCTCGCCGCCTTCATCGGTACGCTGATGGGCGGCGGCGCGGGCAGCGCCGCGCTTGCGGATCCGCTGGAGGAGGCCGTCAAGGGCCTGGCCAGCGACTCCGGGGAGCGCATCTCGGCGAGTGTGAAGCAGCTGGCCACGCTGGCGGATCCGCGAGGGATCCCGGCGCTCGAAGCGCTGTGTGACGACAGACTTCGCGCCGGCCCGGATGGGCGGGCGTGGATATTCAACAGCAAGACTCACGATCTGGTCGATCCCATCACCGGCGCCCCCGCGCCAGCCTCGGCGCGTCCCGCGCGCGAGGTGGAGCTCGACAACGATATCCGGCGGGACGCGCTCCCGGTGCTCGCGCAGCTTCAGCTCGGATCTCCCGATTCGGCGGTGCGCCTGTCGGCCGCGGAGGAGCTGGCCAAGGCGGGGACGGACGACGCCTCGGCGATGCTGCACAGGGCGCTCGACCGCGAGCAGGATAAGGGCGTCCGCGACGTGCTGACGCTCGCGGTGGCGCGCGTGGACCTGCAAAGCAGCGACCCCGCCGCGCGGCTCGCCGCCGTGCAGGTGGTGCACAAATCAGGAAACGACGCCATGCTCGGCGAGCTGCAGCACCTGCTGTCTATCGGCAGCGATGGGAAGCCGCAAGAAACGGACCCGCGCGTGCGGGCGGAGGCACAGCAGGCGCTGAACGCGGTCATGAGCCGTCGCCGCATGATCACTGCGGTCGGCAGCGTCATCTACGGCTTCTCGCTGGCCAGCGTGTTGCTGTTCGCGGCGCTGGGCCTCGCGATCACGTTCGGATTGCTTGGCGTCATCAACATGGCGCACGGCGAGATGTTGATGCTGGGCGCCTACGCGACCTATGCCGTTCAAACGTTCTTTCAAAATCATTTTCCGGGGGCCTTTCAGTGGTACCTGGCGGCCGCCGTCCCGGTGGCCTTCGTCGTCACGTTCGGCGTGGGCGTGCTGCTCGAACGCGTGGTCATTCGCCACCTCTACAACCGCCCGCTCGAGACCTTGCTCGCCACGTGGGGCATCAGCCTGATCCTGATCCAGACCGTTCGCTTGATCTTCGGGGCCCAGAATGTCGCCGTGGCGAACCCCGACTGGCTGGCTGGCGGCGTCGAGCTGGCCCACGGCCTCGTGCTGCCCTACAACCGCATCGGCGTGGTGGTCTTCGTCATCGCCGTGTCGGCCGGGGTGTGGGTGCTCCTCTACAAGACCCGTCTCGGCTTGAACGTCCGGGCCATCACCCAGAATCGCAACATGGCGGCGTGCGTGGGCATCCCAACGAAGCGTCTGGACGCATGGATGTTCGGACTCGGCTCGGGCATCGCGGGGCTGGGAGGGGTGGCGCTGTCGCAGCTCGGCAACGTCGGCCCCGAGCTGGGGCAGTCGTACATCATCGATTCGTTCATGGTCGTCGTGCTCGGCGGTGTGGGCCGCTTGGCGGGGGCCATCGTGTCCGCGCTGGGCCTGGGCATCATCAACAAGCTGATCGAACCGGTGGCAGGCGCCGTGCTCGGAAAGATCGTCGTGCTCGGGTTTGTGATCCTCTTCATCCAGCGGCGGCCCCAGGGGCTGTTCGCCATCAAGGGCAGGATGGAGGCCTAGTGCACCGCCGTCGAAATAGCATCACGTTCCGCCGACGATCCGCGCCGGCCGCTTCGTTGCTCCTCCTCACCATACCT
>CAYUFS010000169.1:0-2051 GCA_964443975.1 uncultured Myxococcales bacterium
GCGACCGAAGGTCCGGTGTCCGTCGCGGCGACGTAGTCGAGGAACGCGACGGTGTCGTTCCTCTTGGTCACGATATCGGTGCGGTCGCCCCTCCATCGCGTGGATGATGCCGTCCCGCAACTGGCTTCCCGGCCGGTGAGTTGGGCAGGGTGTCGCTACCTTTCATCTTTCGCGGCGCGTTCACGCCGCCCGGACGACGAGCTGACTACAAGACCCAGGAGCCGCCGTAAGGTCAGGATTTCATGCGAGAAACGGTGGAGGCGCCGGGAGTCGAACCCTTGCGAAGGGTCCCGACAGAAACGAGAGAAGACGCTGACTTACCCACCAAACCCACGAAACCGTTTGGACATGTCGCTCCCTTTCGATCCCGCGCCTTCCCCTCTGATGCCGCCCTCGGTGCAGAGTCGGGGCACAAGGAGGGCACAAAATTTCGGGCGGAGTTTTGGCCTGGCGCGCCGCTCCCGGGTAGAGTCGAGGTCATGAGCGGACGCGCCCAGAAAGTGCTCGGTGAGGCGTTGGACCTCTCGGACGAAGAGCGGGCGGAGGTTGCGCTAGAGCTGGTCGCGAGCTTGGACGGGCCGAGGGACGCCGACGCGGAGGAGGCTTGGGTCGCCGAGATCGAACGTCGCGCACGGCGCGTGCTGTCCGATCCTGACGGCGGCGAGGACTGGTCGGCGGCTCGAGCCGAGATCGAATCGAAGCTCCGGCGGCCGTGAAGCCGGTCCGGGTTGAGCCGGAGGCGAAGCAGGAGCTCGCCGCGGCGGCTGTGTGGTACGAGGAGCGGCGCGAAGGGCTCGGGCTTGAGCTTGTGGCCGAGATCGACTCCGTGTTCGCGGCGATCAGTCGCAGCCCCGGCCGTTTTCCTCTCTACCCGGGGGTGGCACGGGAACTTGGCGTTCGTCGCGCCGCCGCCCGTCGCCTTCCCTATTCGGTCGCATTCATCGAGCTCGACACGGTTGTTCGTGTCCTCGCTGTCGCTCACGAAAAGCGGCGCCCCGGTTACTGGCTGGGGCGGGTGCAGGGACGCTGAAGGTGCGTCCGCACCCCGACGGCATAGCTCCGGCCGAAACATCGGAGGGGGGCGAACCGTCGTCGACGTTGTTCGTCGCACTGTCCCCCCAAGGCCACGTACACGTCGACTTGCCCGCGGGTTCTGACCTCGCGCCGATCGCGAAGCAGTTCCAACGCGGCGACGGGCATGGTGTGTTCCGACTGGGAGCCACTGAACCGGAGACGCTCCTTCCTGGTGCGTTGGGCTTCTGGCGTGACGTGGGGCGAGCATTCGTGGTGCGGCTCTGTGCCACAGAGGATCTCGAGGCGTTGCGCGCAAAGGTAAAAGTCGACGTTCCGCCGGACGAGTTGGCGGCGCTGGTCGCCGCCGCGCCCCCGATGACGGGCGGGGAGTACCTGACGCCGACCGTCCTTGCAGATCTGTGCACGCGAATGGCCGCCGCCGTCCGGGATGAGCTCGTCGCATGGGATGGAACCGTCGAGGCCTTCCTGCGGCAAGCAAGCCCCGCTTGGAATCTCGTTGGGCGCGTGTGCTTCCACCTCGCAGAGAACAAGAATGATCCCGATGCGCCGTTCGCGTTTGTCGCGACCTACACCACGCGGTTGTCCGCGCGGGCGAAGGCCCAGCATCTTCCCCTCGCTCAGGCGCTGCGCGAGTACGCGGGCGCTCGGAACAAGGCCGCGCTCTTGGCTCTGCTCGAGCCGGTGCAGCGGGCCGCCCGGACCAGCGCCGTCACAAACGATCTCGTGGACGGCGGCGCCGTCTTCGAGACGCTCGCCTGGACGCCGGCGGAGGCACACCGGTTTCTGACCGACGTTCCACTGATCGAAGCCGCCGGCGTGATCGTGCGCATGCCGGCATCGTGGCGCGCGAAGCGGCCGCCGCGGCCCGAGGTGCAGGTGACGGTCGGCAAGGCTCCCGGTAAAGGAGTGGGCGCCGACGCGATCCTCGACTTCTCAATCGACGTGACACTCGACGGCGAGGCGCTCACCGAGCGCGACCTTCGCGCGATCCTCGAGGGAACGGACGGCCTGGCGCT
>CAYUFS010000170.1:0-2039 GCA_964443975.1 uncultured Myxococcales bacterium
CGGAGGCCGCGGGTTCAAGTCCCGTCCACCCCGCAGAAGCAAGCTCCGAAGATGACTCGGAAATTGCGGCCCAGTTCGAGTGCCCGGAAGGTTCGGATCGGTTGCCTTGTAAGAAGGTTGTGAGAAGCGGTGGGCTAGAGCCTGCCGACGAATTCGAACCGTTGGAAGGTTCCTCGGCGGGCGCCGCGTCGACGTGAAGCCGATCGATCTCGCTGCGCAAGTAATCCGGCACCAGGAACAGCCCCGCCGAGCTTTATTTCACGAATCGCTGGGACAGGACACTAGCGCGCCGCGCCCGTCGCCGGCAGGTCGATCGTGAAGACGCAGCCCGTGCCGGGGACGTCGCGCACGGTCACGGTTCCGTTGTGGGCTTGCGCGGCCTGCAGGGCGATCGCCAGGCCCAGGCCGAAGCCGGTTCGGTTCTCGTCGCGCTGGACGAGAGGGGCGAAGAGCTCTTCGGCCCTGCCGGGGGGCAAGCCGCCGCAACCGTCGTGGACCTCGATGGCGACGCGGGCGTCCCGGTGCTCGGCGCGGACAATGACTTTGCAGCCAGGCGCGCCGAACTTGATGGCGTTGTGGAGCAGATTCGAGATCGCCGAGCGGAGCAAGCGCGGGTCGGCGTCGAGTGTCAAGCCGGGAGCCGCCTCGACCTTGATCTCGATCTGCTTGGACTCGGTATCGATGCTGGCTTCCAGCACCAGATCGTCGATGAAGGGCCGCAATCGAATCAACTGGGGGTGGGGCTGCACGCCCATCTTGAGGGAGGCGTGGGTGAGCGCGCCGTCGACGACGTCCGTGGTGCGCTTGAGATTGCGCGCCAGGACATCGACGGCGCGGCCTCCGCTGGCCAGCACACCGGCGCGCAGGTGCATGAACGCCAGCTGGGCGGCGCCGAGAGGGTTGCGCACCTCGTGAGCGATGAAGCTGAGGTGCTCGGACGACTGCCGCTGCAGCTCGAGCTCGCGCTGGCTCACATACTGCGCAAGCGCGAGCGCGATTCCGGCGTTGATCCAGCGGTTGAGGATGACGTGCTCATCGAGGCTGATCGCGGCGTTCCCCTCACGGGCCAGCTCGAGGATGCAGTCCTGCAACATGCCGTACTCGCGCACGACCTCTCCGACGTCGAACCCGAGCCCAAAGCGTTGCGCGCCGTGTTCGGTGGCATTGCCCTGCGTCGGTGGCAGGGGCAGCGCCTTCGGGTACAGGGCCGCGATGATCTCGTCGACGAAGAAGGGCATTCGATCGAGGAGCTCGCCCGGCGCGAGCTGCTGCGATTGCTCTCCGGAACCGGTGATTCGTTGGCCCCACCGCGTGATCAATTCCTCGCGCTGGCTCTTGAGGAGCTCGTGGAGGGTGACGGTCAGGTCGGGCTGGGCCATGCGTCTCTTCTAGCAAACGGAACCCCGGATGGGGGGCAGGTCAGAAGACCGGAAAGGCCACGTCGAAGGGGAAACGGAAGTCCTGTTGCCGCCCCCCCTACGATCGGCGTGCGAGGCGCGCGGTCGGGGTGACGATGCCCTGCAGCGCCGAGCAGCTGTGTGGCAAGCTCGCCTTCACGGACGAGTCGATCCCTGTACGGCCGCTCAGGGCTGGTGGACCCAGGCGCGGACCAGGACGAAGAGACAGACCCCGGAAAAAACAACCTGCAGCGTCACGATCAACCAGAAGAGCGTCGCATTCTCGCGCCGTTGAAACGTAAGATACCTGCCGCTCGCCACCCCAGTTCGAAGTGCGCGGACGGCCTCGCGAACCAGCCAAACGCCCAGTGACGCTGACAGGATCGTCTGAAACAGTCGGAGGGGAAGTTGCGACACGATCGAGGTATTCCGCCCTCTGCTATTCTGAGAATCGATGCCGGCGAACTTTGGACAACGTCCACCACCGCCGGCAGTAGGCGCGCTCCTGGGTGTGGACACTGCCGGCGCCGGGTGCGGAGCGCTGGCTTCGGTCGCGATGTACCTGCGTCCCGGCTATCCGGCGGGCATCGCGACCACCGTCGCCGATCTTCTGATCCTCATGGGAATCATTGGTCTCGGCCG
>CAYUFS010000171.1:0-1990 GCA_964443975.1 uncultured Myxococcales bacterium
GACTGTTTGAGCACGGGAGGGACCCCTCCTCCTCGCGCCCAGCGACCGAGAGAGCGAGCCCGCCATTGTGACCAACCATGAGGCCTCGGGGAGCCGAGGCTTCGGGGAGGGATCGACGCGCGACCGTCGGGGCCGCCCCGGGCTAGCCGATGACCTTCTTGCAGTCGCCGCCGCAGACGCTGCCCGACTTCCCGTTCTGGCTGCCGAGGTCGCATTCCTCCTGCGGATCCAACATCCCGTCCCCGCAGAAGTGGGGACGCTGGCAGGTGTAGGTGCAGCCGCTGGTCGCGGTGGTGCTGTAGGTCGCGCCGTTGTTCGGCCCGTCGTCGCAAACCTCCTGCGGCATATCGACGTTGCCGTCCCCGCAGTACGGCCCGAACTTGCACATCTTGGTGCAACCGCCGTAGGCGTTGTCCATGTTCATCCCGCCGTCGTCGCACTCCTCGCTTCCCGAGATGACCCCGTCGCCGCAGATGGGCATGCAGACCGTCCGCTGGGTGGAGAAGCCGCTCAGGCTGAGCTGATAGTTGGACTCGGTCGGGTGCCGGTCTGCGCCGAACACCGCGATCTCGTAGGTGCTGCCCTTGGCCAGATTCAGCGCGACGGTGCGGTTGCGGCAGTCGCAGTTCGCGATCGTGCAGTTCGAGTGACCGTTGCCATCGGCGTTGGTCATGCTGTTCGTGATCAGCGTCGTATAGGGGTCGGGAGACGGGCAGGGCAGGATGTTGACGCCCGCCGCGTCGAGCGACCCACCCTCGACGATGGTGGCCGTGCCGTCGGTCGCGTTGACGTCGACCCGGCCGGGGAGCCGCTGATGAACGCCGCCGAGATCGAGGACCTGGATCCCGTTGATGTAGATGAACATGTCGTCGTCGCCATAGAACTGCAGGCTGAACGCGTCGTTGTAAACGAAGAGGTAGCGCACCTCGGTCGAGTACCAGGAGTCGTGATACCAACCCTGCATCCCCGTGGTCCACGCGCCCATGGCGGCGGTGCTGCTCGGGGGGAAGAGGTATTGGTCGCCGCGGCAGCCGTTGGCCGCCCCGAACGTCGTCGAGCCCGTGGGCCAGTAGGGCCACAGGTTGCAGAGCAGCGCCTCGCTCCATGGTGCCGGCATCGTCGTGACCGTGCCGGGGCCCGCCGGCGCGATGCCGTAGAGCGGGAAGTTGTTCTGCGGGGGATCGAGGGGGAAGAAGCCGCCGGTCACCGAGTTGGGCTGGCTCGAGAACTGATACTGGTTCGCGTTGCCGTTCGCGGCCATCTCGAGGGTTCCCACCGTGTGGCCCCCGGCCGGGTTGAACGTCGTGTCCCGGAACCACTGCGCGAAAGTGTCCTTGCTGGTGACGATGGGGGCGAGGCCCCGGTACATCGGGTGGCCGCTGGCCCCGTTGGTGTAAGTCAACCCGTTTGTCGGGCTCATCGTCGCCACCGCCCCGGGAACGTGGCCGCCGTTGGTGTCGTGGCTCCAGTCGATGAACTGGCAGTCGCAGTTCGTCCCGTTGGGACGCGCCGAGTTGAAGACCGGCTTTCCGTTCGCGTCGAGGTTCGGGGTCGCGAGATCCCAGCATCGGTTGACGGAGTCGTTCTTCTTCGCCGGTCCACCCGAGTTGGACACGCAGTACCGCTTGTTGTACGGGATGGGCCCAGGCTGACCCTGGACGCCCGAGATCATGACGGGGTTGGGGATCGAGGCGCCCAGGAAGAAGAAGTCGGGGTGGCCGCCCGAGACGCTCTCGTTCTTGAAGTCACGATAGATGATCGGCAGCTCGAGGCATTGCTTGCCGGAGTTCGCCGCCTGCGTGCAGTTCACCGAGTCGGACAGCATCTGCGGGCTGCACATGAAGCTGCCGCCCTCGTTCTTGCAATCGTGCGAGCAGCCGTCGCCATCCATCAGGTTGCCGTCGTCGCACTGCTCGCCCATCTCGATGCTGCCGTTGCCGCACGTGGTGTCGCAGGCGCGCGTGGTGGCGCCGTCGCGGCACTTCGGCTC
>CAYUFS010000172.1:0-1974 GCA_964443975.1 uncultured Myxococcales bacterium
TTTCCAGTGTTTTTCACGCTTTCATGCGCTCGAAGAATGTCCCTTCAGGGTTAGCAACGACGATTGCACGTCTCACGTGTGTGGTGCCCCGGCAAACATTTGCGCTGGGGCAACCGGAGACATGTGTTCCAACGGCTCAGACTGCGCGACCGGATTTTGCAATCTCATCTTCGAGACATCTGGAACCTGCAGCGATTGCACGCCAGCGTCTATGACGTGCAACCCCGAAGGGCTGCCGTGTTGCCAAGGCGGTTGTGTTGGAGGAGCTTGCTTACAGCAGTAGAGGTGGTCAGATGCGTTCCAGAAGCTCTGGGATATCCCGTGCGAGATGGTTGGCCGGAAGCCTTACAGACTTGGTAATTGTGCCCCGTATGGGCCAGATCACAGCGGCCTGCGGGGCTTTCCTGCTGCTCGGGAGCTTGGCTTGTTCCGAACAACGTTGTACGGGCGCCATTATTGAGTGCGTTCACTATACAGCGGCGGCCTGCGTTAACGTACCCGGGTGCACCCCCACGCCTGGGTGTGCTATTGAAGACGGCGAGGGGGATAAGGCCGCCTGTCCCCTCAGGGCGACACCGGAAAGTTGCAGCGGTCCAAAGTGTGCCTGGACTGGATCGGTGTGTGTTGACTTGTGCTCCACAATTTCCGATCAGAATATGTGCAATATTACGACCAGCCCGCCTAATTCTGACGGGAATAGCACGTGGGGGTGCAGGTGGGGAGTTTGCACGGGTATGCCTAAGACGAGGTTTTGTTCGGACTACTCGACTACCATGTGCCCCGCGGGTTGCTCCGTGCAGTCGACTTGTCCCCTGGGAGACTGCTGAGTCGATCATGATTGTGAGCGCCATCCTTGCTTGAGCGGTCGATGTTAGCCCCCGGCGGGCGGACTGTGGTTCTGGCACTCCTTCTTTGTGCGGCAACCTGCAAAAGAACCGCCACGGGTTCCGTATCCCTCTCACCCCAGGAAACCTTGCAGCCGGTTGGGACCCTACCCAGCGGATGCGGCATCGTCGCGAGCCTCGATCCTGTCGCGCTTGGCCCTTTTGCGGAGTCCCTCAAAACCGCTGGAGCCTCGCAGGTTCTTGCGAACCCGGTACTAGCCCGGATCGATCTCACGCGCGACCTTCGCCGCGTGAGCTATTGCAAGCTTTCTGGGACGGGACACGCCAAGCCGGGCTTCATCGTGTTGTTGTCTGGCCAGATTCCGGGGGATTTCGTCGACCGACTAGCGCAGGACTCGAAGCAACGACTGGTCCGCGAAGTGTGGGCGGGCGCGTCTGTTGCCGGTCGAGATGGGTTCTGGATCGGACGCCGTGCCCAAGATCATCAGGGAAGCGCGGAAGAGGTCGCGATTGCGAGCGATCGCGAGTCCCTCAGGGCCGCCTTCACCGGCGCCGCGGGCACGTATCACCTCGACGCATCTGCTCCCTTATCGATCGTGGTGGACGGCAGCCAAGTCCGTGCTTTCCTGCCCAGCAGTAGGGGTCCGAGGAAATCGGGTCTTGAGGCCGTGAGCGAGCTGAGGATTACGCTTTCCCCCGGCGCCACCGCCCTGATAGCGCTGTTTGTCGTTGGAGATGCGACCATTTCCCAGCGTCTTGCAAGTGACCTTCAACCGGCGCTCACGCTGATGGTCCGACAGCTCGTCGGCGCCAATTCGCCGCCCCCCAAGGTCTCGACCAGTGTCGATGCTACCGACGTGGTCACACGTGTAGAACTGCCCCCCGGGACACTGGAATCGCTGGCGTCGCGAATGGCAACGGCTCGTGTGAATCAGGGCTCGCTCGCAGCACATTGACTGGCGCCACACGGTCGCCATCAAGGCCGACGGCCCGCGGTGCCGCAAGCAAAATCACATGGCCCCTGGAGCACGGGTGGCTGGAGGCAGTGCCCGATCGCACGCCCAAGGAGGTTGGCGCGTAACCGTCCGACTCGCGACGTCTGGCGGTGATCGGGCGGTGGGCGCACCCT
>CAYUFS010000173.1:0-1964 GCA_964443975.1 uncultured Myxococcales bacterium
CCCGCGCAGAAAGCTTCCTCGATCAGGCCGCGTAGAATGTCCCTTCAGGGTTAGTGGACGCCCTGCAATGGACCGCGGAACAGGTCGGAGCTTTTTTCGGAGCCCTTTTCGATGTCCTCCGGAAACTCCCTCCGATTGCATTGATCCTGGAATCGAATCGCGAACTGCCGTTGCCAAAGGTCGTCGACGTGCGTGTCTTTCGTCGTCGACTTACGGGGTTGACGCCCGCCGACGGTTCAGGGCTCTTGCGCCACATTCTGCGCCGCTCTGGCACCAGCGAGGAACTCATTAGCGACGGACAGGGTCGATCGATATCCGGTTTGCTCGATGGCCATCCCGCGTTGCTGGTGATGGCGGCTGGCGTTTCGGCACAGGCTGGTGCCGAGGAGTTGATCGCCGATCTCAAGGGTCGCGGACGATTCTATCGATCACTCGTCTCAGCGCTCATGCGGAACGCTAAATTTTCCGACTCGGAGCAAAAATGCCTCGCGGGCTTGGTTCAGTGCCGGAAGGCAATTCCGACGCGCGATCTCGACTACCTGCTGCGAGGGGAGATGGTGGACACGGCTGTCACAGGGCTGGTATCCGCGGGCTTTGCAGAGCGTCCTGAACTCGACCTCGCCATCGCAGCGAGCGTACTCCGGGAGGCGAACCTCGATTCCCTGCGTCTCGAACGCGGAGAGGCAGCCCGCTTTCACGGCGCGCTTTCGCGCCATTTTTCTACCCTAGCGAAGCGCAGTCGCGGAGAAGGATTCTTGGCGGCCGCGATTGAGTCGAATCACCACGCTACGCTTGCCGGGCAAAAGCCACCCTTCCCAACCAATGGGCTTCGCGACGACCTAGTTGGGGCGGCTCGCCACCTCTGCAGGCAAGGCGAAGTGGGACAAGCCATTGACCTCTTGGAATCGCTCACGAAGGTTCCCGGATTCGTGAGGGAGGATGCCCTCGCGCTCTTGTGTTCGGCCTATATCGATGTTCGGCGGCTGCACGATGCCGAAGTTGTTGCGGACGGCCTCGTGGGACGTAACCGGTCGTACTTCAGCTTGTACGTAGAGATATCAGAGGCGGCGCAGCGGGCTGGACACCGCCCGCAGGCAGAATCGGCGCTCCAGAAAGCTGAGGCCCTCGCCCCGTCTGACTACCGAGTTCTGATGCAGCGCGGGCGCCTGATGGAACGCGACAAACCCTGGGAGAGCCTTCGCCTCTATCAGCGAGCGGTTGACGTGACGATACGTGACGCACAGCCATTCTTCTTCCTGGCTCGGCTCTTGAGACGACTCGACCGTCCCGAGGACGCCCTAGCCACAATCGACGGGGCGAGGGAGTTCGCCAACGAGGGGAACGGCCGGCGACTGGGTGCTTGGGTGGAATCCGTTCTTCTGCAGGAAGAAATGTACTGTTACATCCTTCTGGATGATGACGAGCGAGCGGCAGACGTGGCCCGAACGATCCAGGAGAATCGATCAACGCCACCGGAAGCACGACTGCGTGCCGCCTATGCTCTAGCGGTGCGGTCACCTGATCCCGCGGCCGTATTTGAAAAGACGCTCAAGGACATGAGCGACGGTCCAAAGGGACCTCGCCGATCGGACATCGCGATCTTGCGGAGCCGGCTCTTTGAGCGCCTCGATGATCTAGATAGAGCCGAGGCCGAACTGCGCGAAGCCGTCCGACTCGACCCGCGTTCAATAGAACCTCTGGATAGGCTTCGGCGGCTACTATGGCGTCGAATCGGATCACTCCGGCGAGCCGGAGCGGAGCCTGCCGCGCGCGTCCTTGCCCAAGAAGTGCTTGATTTGGTGCGCAGCATCGTCTCGATCGATCGGGAGCATAAGGGAGCAAACGAGACGCGCGAAAATCTCTACATCGAGTTCGAGCTGCAGGTTTCCAAGTGAATCGGTCGAGGGATTGGTCGAGGATTAGTCGCCCAAAGACCAGCCCCAGAAGACCACGGATGAGAACGG
>CAYUFS010000174.1:0-1961 GCA_964443975.1 uncultured Myxococcales bacterium
CCCATCACCTCGTCGTCGACCTCACCCAGCGCCTCGATCATCTCGGCGCGGGCGGCGCGCGCGCGCGCGCTCAGCGCCGCCGGAATCTCGTCCTCCACGAACGTGGCGCCGAGGGTGTCGTCGCTCCATTCGATGTGGCGCATACGGATCAGGTCCACGACGCCCGTGAAGTCGCCCTCGAGGGCGTTCGGGATCTGCACCACCACCGGGTGGGCCTTCAGGCGCTCCCGGATCTGCTTGACGCAGCCGTCCGGGTCCGCCCCGACCCGGTCGCACTTGTTGATGAAGGCGACGCGCGGGACGTTGTAGCGATCGGCCTGCCGCCACACGGTCTCGGACTGGGGCTCGACGCCGCTGACCGCGTCGAACACGCACACCGCGCCGTCGAGCACGCGCAGGCACCGCTCCACCTCGATGGTGAAATCCACGTGGCCGGGCGTGTCGATGATGTTGATGCGCGTGTCGCGCCAAAAGCAGGTGGTGGCGGCCGCCGTGATGGTGATGCCGCGCTCCTGCTCCTGCTCCATCCAGTCCATCGCCGCCGTGCCCTCGTGCACCTCGCCCAGCTTGTGGGAGACACCGGTGTAGTAGAGGACGCGCTCGGTGGTCGTGGTCTTCCCCGCATCGATGTGCGCCATGATCCCGATGTTCCGGGTTCGAGCTATGGGGAATGAGCGAGCCACGACTGCCGAGTTTCCTTTCCAACGCGCATGCGGATCAGCCGACCGCAAGGTCCGTCGTATGTGGGCGAGAAAAAAACTGAACGGCCGAGCCGCCGTCCGGGGACGAAATCTGTTTCGGAGCTTCTCCTACGGGCCTACCAGCGGTAGTGCGCGAACGCCTTGTTCGCGTCCGCCATCTTGTGGGTGTCTTCGCGCTTCTTGACCGAGTTACCCTTGTTGGAGGCGGCGTCGAGCAACTCGCTGGCCAGCTTCTCCTGCATCGTGCGGCCGTCGGAGCGATCGCGGGCCGCCCCGATGATCCAGCGCATACCGAGCGCGGTGGCCCGATCCGGGCGAACGTCGACGGGGACCTGATAGGTCGCGCCGCCCACGCGTCGGGACTTGACCTCGACCTTGGGCTGCACGTTGGAGAGCGCGCGATCCCACACCTTTACCGGATCGTCCTTCGCCTTCTCGGCCACGATGTCGAGCGCGCGGTAGACGATGCGCTCGGCGATCGCCTTCTTGCCGTCACGCATCACCGTGTTGACGAACTTCGTCACGCGGCGGCGGGTGTCGACGGGCTGATCGGTGTACTTGGGATCGGGAAGCGGTTTGCGCTTCGGGACTTCACCTTTACGTGGCATGACGCTCTATTCCTCTTGCGTGTGGGCAGCGCGGTTACTTGGGACGCTTCGCGCCGTACTTGGACCGGCCCTGGCGGCGGTTGGTGACGCCCGAGGTGTCGAGCGTCCCGCGAATGATGTGGTAGCGAACGCCGGGGAGATCCTTCACGCGGCCCCCGCGGATCAGCACCACGGAGTGCTCCTGCAGGTTGTGCCCCTCGCCGGGGATGTACGTCGTCACTTCCATGCCGTTCGTCAGACGAACGCGCGCGACCTTGCGCAGGGCCGAGTTCGGCTTCTTCGGCGTGGTGGTGTAGACGCGGACGCAGACACCCCGACGCTGAGGGCAAGCCTTGAGCGCGGGCGAGTTGGTCTTGAAGTGCGCCTTCGCGCGGCCGAACTTCACGAGCTGATTGATGGTGGGCATATCGACGTCGACCTCGAAAATCCTGCTGAAATCCCGCGAGAAACGGGCTTCTGGGGGCGCCCGGAAAAATACCCGGGGCACGGGGAGCGCCGGATTATAGGGACCGGCGGCGGGAAGTCAACCGAAACGCGCGCCCGGACGTCGACTCCGGAGGCCCCCCGTCAGCGGGGTGACCCGGCGGCCGGCCGGCGGCCGCCTCGGCCGCGGTCGCGACGTCGACGATGGGCCCGAGCAGGGTGCGGACGA
>CAYUFS010000175.1:0-1932 GCA_964443975.1 uncultured Myxococcales bacterium
GGTCGGAGTAGGGACCGCGGTCTCCCGCGGCCCCCTCCACGGATCCGGACGGGCGGTTTTCCCGCATCCGGCTCTTGCCTCAGGTGATGACGCCAAGCCGCACCAGGGGAAGTGGGTGACGGGTCGTGGGCAGTGGCAGCCAGCGGTCGATATGGCGCCGCATCCGCTCCCAGGTAATGCGACCCTTTTGGCTTCGGCGACAGAGCGCGCGATGCCAGAGCCGACAGACCCTGAAGCGGAAGAGCGACAGCGCGTACATGTTCCTCGGGACACCGTAGTAGTTGAAATGCCCGGTGAGCACCGCGCGTAACCACTTGCCGACCTCGGGGACGGGGTCGTGGAGGCGCCGCTTGAGGCTCACGTTCACCTCGTTCAGCTTCGCCTGCAGCCTTTTCCGCATCGTCTGCCGAAGGACCATGAACCGTCCGCCGCTCCTCGATTTCGCACAGATGTGCGTGAAGCCAAGGAAATCGAACGTCTCCGGTCTCCCTTGTCCACGCTTGCGTCGGTCATCGGCCGCGTACGGTCCGAATGCCAGCATGCGCGTCTTCTCGGGATGCAGCTCCAGGTTGAACTTTCGGAGTCGCTCCTCCAGTTCCGCCCGGAACCGCTCGGCATCCTCCCTGCGTTGGAAACCCACCACGACGTCGTCGGCATAGCGAACGATGACGACGTCACCGCTCGCGTGCTTTCGGCGCCAGTTGTGGGCCCACAGGTCGAACACGTAGTGAAGGTAGACGTTCGCCAGGAGCGGCGATGCACTGCCACCCTGGGGTGCCCCCGTTTCACTCCGCGTCCGCGTCCCGTCCTCGAGCACGCCGGCGTTCAGCCACTTTTGGATGAGACGCACGACGCGCTTGTCCGCTACCCGGTGCTCGACGAATTTCACCAGCCATCCGTGGTCCAGCGCATCGAAAAAGCCGCGGATGTCCATGTCGAGCACCCAGTTCACCCTCTTCGTCACGAGTCCGGCGTAGAGCGCATCCAGCGCGTTGTGCTGGCTGCGTCCCGGCCGAAACCCGTACGAGAACCCGAGAAAGTCGGTCTCGTAGATGGCGTTCAACACGTCGACCGTCGCACGCTGGACTATCTTGTCCTCCAGCGATGTGACACCGAGCGGTCGTTGCCGCCCATCGGCCTTCGGGATGTACGCTCTACGGACCGGCTTGGCCCGGTACGCTCCACGCTTGAGGCGCTCGGAGAGGTCATGGAGGTTGCCCTCCAGTCCCTCCCAGTAGTGCCGCCACGTCTCGCCGTCCACGCCCGGGCTGGCATCTCGCTTGAGCGCGAAGTACGCCGCCCGGAGCGCGTCCGGGTTGTACACGTGGTGCAGGAGCGTGGTGAACTGCTGCTTCCTATTCCTCTTTGCTGCTTGACGTACTCGCTCCAGCGCACTTGGCGCGCCGTTTCGGTTCTGTGCCCGTGGCGCGTTTTGCTGGCTCGAGTTCCCCTCGGCCCGCCCCCTTCCCTCCATCCCCTCCGCCGCCGGTTGCTCGGCTTTGTTCGGGGACTTCCCAGGTACTACGGGGCGGTCCGACTTCCCAGGTCCGTTCATCGTCGGCTATTGCCTCTTGGCTTCCCGACGCGGCCCGCGGTGCCTGTCTCCACGGGCAGCCCTGGGATCTCCCGGTTCCCATGCGTGGTGCTTCCGTGCGTGCACGGGGTCTCTCGACCGCGCGGGGCGCCGTGACGTCTCGCGATAACGACGACACGGTTGTTGCCTTCCGCCTTCTTGCACGGCGTCGGCTCCCCGGAGTTGCTTTCTTTCGCGGCTCAATACCCGGCCCACACGTCCCCCTGTCAACGCTTCACCTCGGCCCTTACGAACCGACGCACATGACTCGGGGCTGGCGTGAGTCGCTAGCTCTTCACCATCAGGAACTTTCATCCATCAACACCTCGTTGGTTTTGACCGGCGCATCGCAAGATAAA
>CAYUFS010000176.1:0-1783 GCA_964443975.1 uncultured Myxococcales bacterium
CGTAACCCGTCCACGAACGGCGTCATGACGAGGGCTCCGGGGCAGGCGGCGGGATGGGAAAAAGAGGAGCGGAGGTACTCCGATGCCGCGCTCGTCCGCCCGTTCGCTGATTGCTCACCTTGCCTCGAAGCGACGATGGACCGTCGATGAGGCCCGCTCGATTCTGGAAGGCCTGACCGCGTCTGGGCTCACGGTGCGGGAGTTCGCGGAACGCGAGGGCGTGGATTCTCAGCGGCTCTATCGCTGGCGATCGGTGATCGACGAGTGCCGCCGGCCGGTGTTCGTGGAGGTCGCTCGACCGACACCGGCGAGGCCGGTCGAGGTATTGCTTCGATCGGGTCACGTGGTGCGTGTGAGCGAAGGGTTTTCCGAGGAGGCCTTGCGACGTGTGGTCGCGATTCTGGGGGACGAGGCGCCGGCGTGCTGAGTCTGCCGCCGAGCGTACGACTATTCGTGGCGACCCAGCCTGTCGATGGACGCAAGGGAGCCGACAGCCTGATGGTGATCGTGCGGGACGTGTTCCGACACGACCCGCTGAGCGGCCACCTGTTCGTGTTCTTCTCGAAGCGTCGCGATCGCGTGCGCATCGTGTACTGGGACCGGAACGGAATTGCGATGTGGACGAAACGTCTCGAGCGTGGGCGCTTTCGCCCGGCGTTTTCGGCGGACGGACGCCTGGCGCCGCTCGCGATCGAATCGGCTGAGCTCGCACTGATCATCGAGGGAATCGACCTGGCGAATGCGCGGCGACGCCCGCGATGGCAGCCGAGCTGAGCTGCCCGAGAGAGGCGTCAACTTCCGTCAAAATTGTGTTGACGGCGATCGTGGGATCTGGGCATGTGGTGCTCGCGGATGAGTGAGCCAGCGACGATCAGCTCGGCCCAGGTGCCAGACGTCGATGACGTGCGGCGCTGGATGCAGGAGATGATCAAGTCCTTGCGATTCGGCGAATTGGTGGTGGCGGTCGTCGCGTTCGTCGTGCGCATGCGCGACCTCAACACCGAGTTGACGAAGCGCCTCGGCGACCTGCGACGGGGCCGTCCCCGCTCGGAGACGCTCCGGCGGGTCCAAAACCAGCTGTCACTCACTTTCGCCGCCGTCATTCCCGTCGTCTACGAGGAGGACGAAGAAGAGCCATCGAGTACGAGCGCGGACGCGACTTCGCCGAGCGGCGGCTCGCCGAAAGAGAAGAAGAAGCGCCCCACGCACCGGGGGCGCCCGGCTCTGCCCGATCATCTGGAGCGCGTCACCGAGTCGAACGACGTCCCGCCCGACATGCGCCAATGTCCGCTCTGCGGCGAGCAGATGAGGACGGTCAGCCACTCGATGTGCGAGATCCTCGACGTGCGGCCGGCGGAGCTGATCGTGCGGCGTCGGCTCGACGAGCGCGTGGCCTGCCGCAACGACGACACGATCGTCTCGGCGCCGAAGCCACCGCAACTGGTGGAGCGCGGCAAGCTGGGCACGACACTGATCGTGGAGTCGCTGGCCGACAAGTACTTGGAGCACCAGCCGATCGAACGGCAATGCCTCCGCTGGTCGCGCACCGGCGTGGACATCGCGCCGCAGACGCTCGGCCGTTCCGTGGCGGCCGCCATCGACGCGCTGTCGCCCATCGCGCGTGCGATCCAGAAGCTGACGAGCGGCCCCGGACTGCTCGCGACGGATGCGACGGGGATCCCGGTGCTGGACCGAGACGCGCCGGAGGGAATTCGGCAGGGCACGATATGGTGCTGGACCAACGCGTACTGGGTGAGCTTCGTGTATTCGGCGAAGGGAGACT
>CAYUFS010000177.1:0-1766 GCA_964443975.1 uncultured Myxococcales bacterium
GCCGTCGGAGCGATGGCGCCACCTGCCGTGCCCGAACCAGGCGTCGTGGATGGGAGACGTCGCGAGCCCTGAGCATCTGCACGAGATCGGCCGGCACGCGCCAGCGACCGTCCGCAAGGGGCACGACGAGTTGGTGCCGCTCCAGGCGCGCGAGCCGCCGGATGTTCGCGGCAACGACATCCTCGGCAGGAGTGGTCTTCCCGCCGATCACCTGTGGCCTCCGCTGGAGTGCCTGGAGGTGTGCCTTCGCATCGTAAATGCCGCCGTTCTCGCGGGCGACCTGCGCGAGGACGCGGTCCATCGGCTTTGACCATGTCTGTCGCTCGACGGCGACACGGACGATGGCCCCCTCGGCAATGGACTCCGCGCTGGCTGCGTCGAGGGGGACGTAGGCCGCCTGTCCGCGCGGCGTCTCGACGATCGCGTAGACGTCACCCCGAAGCTCGTCGTGAAGTCCCTTCGCCTTGACCACTCCCTCGATCGGCGCCCGATCGGTGCTGGCATCGATCACCTCGTAGTGTTCGGGACGGGCTGCTTTGCCCATCGCACGGTGCAGGCGCTTGATGATGTCGCCGCGCTCCCCCAGCTCCCGAAGCGCGCTCTGCCAGTTCACGTCGAGGCGCCAGGCGCCGGGCGACGTGTGCGTGGCGAGTTGGAGCACTTCGAGCGTCTGCAACCGCGCCACCAATCGCCGCCGTCCCCGGTCATCAACAGCCCGCGCGATCCGCGCGATGGTCGCCGTCTGATCCGGACCGAGCACGCTCGCCAACCTTCGATCGATGCTCGTGAAGCGCTCCTGTCCGATCTCGCGGTCGAGTTGGCGTTCGATCTCGTGCTTCGGCCGCGGCCCGAGCTCGTCCGTCAGCAAATGCTGGGCGCGCCACCGCATCCGCTCAGAGATGTAGGCGCGATCGATCCAGACCTGACGCCCATCCCGGTCGACGCCCCGCACGACCAGGTGAACGTGCGGGTTGTCGGTGTTGTAGTGGTTGACCGCTCCCCAGTGCAGGCGCGCGCCGAGATCCTGCTCCACGCGGCGCACGAGCTCGCGCGTGAACGTCGTGAGATCGATATCGTCCTCGGGCGACACGATGAACCGGAACTGGTGTCGCTCGCCCCGGATGGCATCGGTCAGGCTGGCGCGATCCACAGATTCGCCGGCGCCATAGAGCCGCCCTTCGGAGCCGTCGCGCTCCACGCCGTCGCGCTCGATGTACGCGAGGTGTAGCCGCGCTGCCTTCACAGCACTCGGGTTCATCCCCACGATGCGCGCTTTCACGATGCAGCGACGCGCGCCGGTCTTCGGCCGGAGAACGTCGGCCACGCCGCGCATGCCGTGCTTTCGCGGGCGCGCGCCGGAGAGACCAGCTACGAGCGCGAACCGAAGCTGCGCTCTGACCAGCACCGAGCGGCAGAATCGTGGCGCGCGCTGGTACGCGACCTCACCGCCCCTACCGCCCATTCGCGGTCGGAAGGACGCCTCGTGACCGAATGACTTTTCCATCGCCTGTACCAGTACTCGCGTCCAGAGACGCGAGCGTTGCCGGAGCGAATGGGTCTCGCGCGCGGCGGATTGAGGTGAAATGCCCCGCGCCGTCGAGGAATGCTCAGTCGAACGACGTGTGATACGCGAGAATCGCGAGTCGACGCGCGCACTTGCCCGCCACGCCATATCACCGCAGGCGCGCGTGATACTACATTTTTCGAAGTGATTACGAGGACGTAAGTCCTACGTGTAATCACTTCTTTATCTTGCCCTTCTCTGA
>CAYUFS010000178.1:0-1711 GCA_964443975.1 uncultured Myxococcales bacterium
CCCCGCCCGCGTCCAGCCGCCCACGGTTCGCCCCAGATCCTCCTGCCCACCTGCCACGGAACAGTGCTAAAAACGCTTATTCACCCCGATCGCAAACACCTGATAGCATAGGTGAATTTGGTGGCTAGCTGCCTAGCCACCTCCTAGCCACCCGCTAGCCACCCAAGGCGGCGGCGGACCCTCCACGGGTGAAAGTAGCGCGCTCCGAGACGGGGAAGCGCCGATTCGTAGACGTTCGCCGGGCGAGCATTCCACGGTCGGGCATCGGGTGGCGGCCTAGGCGGCGGATGCGGGCCCTACATTTTGCGGGTCCGGAACTTTGACACCGCAGAGCCCGTTCAGCGAGGATCGGCGCATGGACATTCACAGAGCGCTACCCGAACAGGCCCTCGATCTCTCCGCCGAGAATCTCCAAGAGATCGAGAAGCGTAGACGATTGCCGCACGTCTTCTGCGGATCTCAACTATCCGATCTCAAAGTGGTGATGTTCGAACGGGACGCCTTGGCGTTGGCCGGGGGCAATCCCTCGAAGCTGTGCGGGGAGTGCTGGGACGACGCGCGACTTCTCGGACCTTAGCGTAGCGGCGGCCAGGTTGACCCATATCGGACCGGTCCGGTATCGTGCCGATGTGCTTGTCCGTCGGCTACGTGTCGGCCTCTTCGGGTTTTTGGCCGCGATCGGTTGCTCAAAGCTGAGTGAGACGGCAAAGGGCGGAGCCCCCGACTCGACTGTTGTGACGCCGATCGCTCCGAGGCTCGACGCCATCGTAGCCACGCCGCCGCGACAGCCTAGCCACAACGGAGGTGGTCAAGGCGGAGGCGCCGCCACCGAAGATGGGCCGCCGGACGGGCAGATCCTCAGGGACGCCGGGAACAGCGTCTCCATTGAGGAAAGACGGTACGGAAATATGGGCCCTCTCAAGATAGTGCGCATTCGCTCAAAGCACGTGGATCAATACGAGCGCGACGAATGCAACACGGTCACGGAAGGCCGAATCGAGGGGATGAAGGTATTGATCTTCGCTGTCTATTCCAGGATGGACGGTTTCTGGAAGCTCCGTCACCAGCAAGTCAGGACCGCGACCGGACTGCACGGTCTTTGAATCCGGCGGTCCCAGCTCGACGTGCGCGCGATCGCCTTGTGCAGCCCATCGAATGGAGCGCTTATATCCACGGTTATGAGGCACGAATAGGGCACAGCTCCGGCGAGCCGCCGACCTAAGGCCATACAGGTAGCCGACTTAGAACGCGAGGCCTACGGTTCAAGCATCCGTGGCACCGCACCGAGGCGGGGTAGGGGGTTCGAGGTCACAGCGATCGCCCATGGCCTCCGGCCAGCGCCCTACCCCCGCACACGCGCGAAATTTTTCGCAACAAAAACGGCGCCAGGTGCTTATTGCCCGTCTACCGGTGTCAAAAAATCTCTATTGTAATTATGGTGGCCAATCGTAGCGCGTCCGACATCTACCCAACCCTGGTAAGAGCGTTCAAGCTCCAGTCGGCCGAAGAGCGCCCCGACTACCTCCGCGTCTTCCGGACCACGGGTATCGCGATCCCCACCGCGAAGAGGGCCTGGGACATCGGGTATCCGCCTACACGCAAGCACGAGCGGTTCCCTGCGATCAGCGCGCTCTTCGCGGGCAAGCTTCCGGCCGCCGGCGCCGCATCCTGCGCTACCTGGAACGCCGCGGAATTCTCGCGCCTGTCGTCA
>CAYUFS010000179.1:0-1710 GCA_964443975.1 uncultured Myxococcales bacterium
CTCCCCGTTCAATGGGACGAGCAACACGTGCGATTGACGGACCCGCAGACGAAGCAACTGATGCGCGAGTACCGACTGCAGGAGCGCGGTCGCTATCGCAGCAAACGCCCCCGGGTCGATGCCCCGACTGACGAATGAGGAAAGCCGGAGCACCCCGATCAATCTGCCTACCCGACGGCCATCGCCGGCGTGATCCGCCACATCACGCCCCCGCGATGGCCATCATCCACCCGGACCGCAAACCCATCATCCAGCCTGCGCGGCAACACACCGCAACGGCGGCGGCGTCACGAACGACGACAATCTCGTGGACGCCATCGCCGAGCTCATGGACGTGATGCGGGATCTCTGTCGCTTCGCGACCGTCTTTCGCATGGCCGGGCCCGACTCCTGGGCGGAGACGCTCATCGAGCAATGCGCCGAGCTCCTCGCGCACCGCGCGCGTCTCCTGTCTGGCTCCCGTGAGGGCACGCGCGCGAGCCACCCGACATCCGAGACGAATGCCGTCACCGATGGCGGCGGCGTCGCCGGGTTCGAGTCGAAGAACTACGGTTGGACCTCGTTCTCGGCGGGGGGCGTGCGCGCTCTGTGGTGGAGCAACATCTTCCCCGATGATCGCCGACTCATCCTGGTCGAGAGCGCGATCGACGCGCTCAGCTTCCACCAGGTCCACGCCGCTCCGCGCGTGCGGTACGCCAGTACCGCGGGTACGTTGAGCGAGCACCAGCGTAGAATCCTCGCGGACGCTCTGAAGACGCTCCCTCCTGGAATGACCGTCGGCCTCGCATTCGATGCGTATCCGGTTGGAGACAAGCTCGCCGAGCAGCTTCGGGCGCTGGGCGCGGCCGAGGCTTCGCGAGACCGTCCTCCCATCGGGAAGGACTGGAATGAGTATCTGCAACACCTCGAGCGCGAGCACGTCAGCGCGCGCACGCCGTCGCGCGGCCACTCCAGGAGCCGCTAGACGATGGCTCTCGCGACGGCCCTTCGGCAGCCGCTTGGCATCCTCGTGGCGGCTCTCCTGACGGCTCTCGTCATCGTGTCGGCCGCCAGCGCCGTCGCTCCTTCCTTCACGTGGAACCTGTCGCCAAGCCTGCCGCGCGGGCTCTATCACCTCGACCCGGCCGCTTCGCCCACCCGAGGCGCGATCGTTTCGTTCCAGCCCCCCGCGCCAGCCGCCGCGTTGATCGCTGCGCGCGCCTACCTGCCGCCCAGCGCCACGCTCCTCAAGGTCGTCGTCGCAGTGCCGGGCGACGGCGTCTGCATCGACGACGCCTCTGTTACGGTGAACGGACGCTTCTTCGGCGCCGTCGTCAGCCGCGACTCGGCTGGCCGCGCGCTCGTTCACTTCCGGTTCTGTGGCGCTGTGCCGGAGGGCCAAGCGTTCGTGGCGACCCGTGCACGGCTCAGCTTCGATAGTCGTTACTTCGGGCCGGTTCCCGTCGCTTCGCTGACGGTCGCTGTGCCGTTGTGGACGTATTAGCGACCATACTCGCGTAGTCTTCATCCAGACCATGTAGTAAGCGCCAGCGCAACGTCCGAGGCGCGGTCCGGCCGCGCGCGCTCTCGGGGCGCGGATCGCGTCGCGTGCCTCTACCTCAGCATTCCACGTCCGCGGAGTCCCTCGCTCCTCGCGCGTCCTGCGTCTCTCTCGCCGCACTGCGCGCGATCGGGGTAGGCTGTGCGGCGGCGGTAGCGCGGGCCGGCGCC
>CAYUFS010000180.1:0-1704 GCA_964443975.1 uncultured Myxococcales bacterium
AGACGCGCCTTCGGGCGCCCCACGCCTCGCTTTCTGCTGCCATTTTCCATGACGGACTCCTTGATCTGGTGGTTCGGATTTCGGTGTTCGTTACGGTTGTCGTGAACGCCGGTCGTCACGTTGCCGCCGAGCCTCACCTTTCGAAGCCGCGACCACGATTCCGAGGAGCATCCAGCTTGCGCTCGACCGTCTTATCGAGCCGCTCGACCTGGATGCGGTGCTGCGGGTGGGTCCTTTCCCGATCGCGCAGGATCTCGACCAGGTTGCCTGGAACCTGCCACTGCCCATCAGCCATCCGCGTGACGAGCTTGTAGCGTTCCAGGCGCTTGAGACGGCGCATATTGACCTCGACGATCGACTGAGCTGGAACCGGCCGGCCTTCGATAAGGAGAGGCCGGGCTTCGAGGTCCTTGAGGTGGAGCGCAGCGCCATAAATGCCCCGGTTCGCCGTCGCGACGCGCTGAATGGCGTGGTCGGGCGCGGTCAACCACTTCGCCGGGGTGGCGGCGATCCGGACGCGCTCACCCACCGCCAGACCATCAGCATCGGCCGGATCGACCCGGACGTAGTGCGCTTCCCTTCGCGCGGTTTCGACGATGATGAATGGCGCGCCTGTCTGCTCGTCGTACAGGCCCTTGTGACGGATGATGCCCTCGATGGGCGCTGGGCTGGTCACATCGAAAATTCGATATCCGGCTGGGGTCCCCCGAAGCGCCCCGTGCATCCGCTTGATGATGTCCCCACGCTCGCCCAGCCGCTGCAAGGCGTCCTGCCACCCTTCCTCGAGGCGCCACGACGTCGGTGAGACGCGTTCGGCTAGATGCAGGCGCTCGAGAATATCGAGGCGCGCGATGGCATGTGGCCGGGAGAGTCTCTTCGTCTCCGCCGCCGTCGCGATATCGCTGATCCGGACGAGACGGTCGGGCGTGCTGAGCGCCGCCAATCGCCGATCGATGGTCGTGAGGCGCTCTTGAGAAATCTCCCGGTCGAGTTGCCGCCGCAAGTCCAGCTCGCTGCGTGGCCCGAGCTCGTTTGTGGCCAGTTCCTGGGCTCGCAGGCGCAGGGACTCCGAGAGATACGTTCGGTCAATTCGAAGCTCTCGGTCTCGGGTGTCGACGCCGCGGACGACCAGGTGCACGTGGGGATTGTCAGTGTTGTAGTGGCAAACGGCGGCCCAGCGCAGCCCACGCCCGAGATCCTTTTCCATCCGCTCGACCAGTCGCCGTGTGTAGTCCTGCAGGTCCAACTCATCCCCGGCCTCGGGCGCGATGATGAACCGAAACTGCCGCTTCTCCCCTTCGATGGCGGCACCAAATTCGGCGCGACTGACTTCTCCATCGGCGTCGAACAGGCGTCCCTGCGATCCATCCCGTTCGACGCCGTCCCGTTCGATATAGGCGAGATGCGCCCGCGCCGCCTTCGCGCCGCCGCCCGTCGTCGGCACATACCGGGCTTTGACGACACACCGCCGCGCCAACCCGGAGGGCAGCCGGACATCGCAGCGCGCGCGGCCACGCTCGGCACCTCGCGGGCCGCGACGGGACGCACCGCCGATGCTCCGCGCGAGGCGCTGAAGAACGGCACGCTTCAGTGTGAGCCCCCCTGAAGGACGCGTGCCGTAAGGCTGACGCCCCATTTTGGGACGGAACAGGGGGATGTCCCATTCGTCCCTCGAATCGCGCCTCACCGAGGTGAGGCGGCTGG
>CAYUFS010000181.1:0-1645 GCA_964443975.1 uncultured Myxococcales bacterium
TTGCGGTACACATGATTTCCAATCATGCGCCTTCGGCCACTCGGCCATCTCTCCGGACACTTCAGGTTTCCCGGGTGAAACGGCCTTCCGTCTGGGAAGACGGACCGACGTTACGAACCCCAGGCCGGATTTCTATTCAGTTTTTTTTCTTTCGAGGAGAGAGTGGGAGTCGAACCCACGTTGGACTTGCGCCCAAACCTGATTTCGAATCAGGCGCCTTCGGCCACTCGGCCATCTCTCCGATGAGTAATTTCAATTACTTGGAAGCTTTTTCGGAGACCCCTTTCTGCCGTTGTTTTGCCATTGTTTTGGTCGACCCTTTTTTCTCGGCTCGCCGGGCCTGCATATCTAGAACGGCCGGGTCGGAGAAGTCCACCGCTACCGCCTCATAGTCAGCCGCGCTGAAGAGATCCGGCGCGAGATGGGCGTACCGTTCCGTCACGTCGACGCTGCTGTGTCCGAGGATGTTTCGTAGCTTCTCGATCGGCCGCCCGTCCGTCACCCAGTGGCTTGCGAACGTATGCCGCGTCGCCTGGTACCACGTCAAGGGGGGAACGCCGGAGTCAGCGAGCGCCGTCTCGAGGGCTCCGCGCAGGGTATGCGGCCTGATGAACTGGCCGTGGCCACGCGGCGGGAACATGAGGCCCTCCGTCCGGTCGTACTTCCTAACCCAGGCCTCCAGCACCGGCAAAAGGGTGTTGTTGATCGGGACGATCCGTGGCTCCTCGTCCTTCGTCCGCTTCTCGAAGCTCCGCTGGACGAGAATCCTGCGGCCGGTCAGGCTGACGTCCTCGAGGCGAAGAGCGAGGAGCTCCCCGGTGCGCAACCCAGCGAGCACCCCGACCGCGAAGATCGTCCGTATCGCCTCTTCGTGGAAGCTCAGGTACACGCGCCGGATGTCCTCCTTCGTGCGAAGGAAGGGCGTCTCTCGCGGATCGTGATCCGGTTTGAACAGCCGCCGGGTGTGCCGATCGAGGCGCGACACCGGGTTGAACGCGATGAGTCCGGCGTCGGTCTGCTCCGTCAGAAAGCGCCCGAGGAGCCGGATGCAAGCGCGCATCGTTGTCTTGCCGGCGGACTTCTCGCGCATATGCCTGAGCAGATCTTTCACGGTGGCCACCGTGATCTCCCGGAGGCTCAGCTTGCCTAGGACCGGCAGCAGGTGTTTCTTGAGGAGCCACTTGTCGTCCTTACCCCTGCTGTGCGTCTTCAGGCGCTCTTCGACCCAGGGCAGAGCTATCTCCTCGAATGACTTCTTGGAGTCGGGCACTGCGAGCCCGTTGCGAATCTGCCAATGCTTGTCCTGCTCCCGACGCTCGAGAGTGCGCGCATCCTCCTTGGTGCGGGTCTTTCCCACGTAGACCGGCCGATGGTCTGCGCCCGTGACGTACACGAAGTACGTGACCAGGCCGGTCTGGGCGACGTGTTTCCTCATGGTCATCGGACATCTCCCGTTACGTGCTCGCGCTTCATGCGGTTTTCCTGCCGCCGAATCGCCGGAGCGAGCTCAGGACCTCTTGCTCCGAAAAGAACCAAGCGCGCCCGATCGCGTAGTAGGGGATCTTCCCTTCTCGGGCGAACCTGAGGATCGTGGTGCGGCCAACGCCCATCTTGCTGGCCAGCGTCTCGGCGTCGACGAGGTCGA
>CAYUFS010000182.1:0-1640 GCA_964443975.1 uncultured Myxococcales bacterium
CGTCACCCTGACAGTCGACCGTCAGATTCCGACGATTCCAGCCGGCCGTTCACAATGATGGCGACCTCGTCGCTGCATCTCCAGTTGCGAACAATCCACGAGGCCGTCTTCAGACCGATTCCGGGAAGGGCGAGGAGTCCTGCGCGGAGGGCGCGGTCGCTCAGGGCTACGTCGTCTTGCTCAGGAAGGTGAGCGAGGCAGTGCGCCAGATACGCGGCCTTTTGTCGTGCGAATCGGTATCCGCATGTTCGAGCCCCGAGGCGCATCGGTTGGCTGAGGCGTTCGGTCAACGTTTCACGGCTCGGCGCACCGATGAGGAGGCCTTCGTCACGAAGCCGGCGGAAGGCCGCGAGCCCGACTTCAGCTCTCATGCCATAGCCGCCCAATAGGCACGCGGCGACCTCTTCGCGTAGCGACATGCCGAGTCGATAGGAGCTGCCGTCACCGACGATGGTCGCTAGGAAAACCCGTCCCGCCCAGAACGCGGGTGTCAGATGAGCATCGAAGGCACCCCATCGTACCCCCGGTAGGACGGCTTCATCTGCGGCTGGAAGCTCGATCGAGCATGGTCTCCCTTGCAGATCGAGGGCGCGCATTAATTGGTGATGCATTTGATGCATACTATACGGCCGTGAGTGGGGAGCGTGAACTAATCAGGCGCGTCATCGAGCGCATGGAGCGCGAGCGCCTAAGCCAGCGCCAGCTTGCCTTGGTGGTAGGGGTTAGCCAGGGGCATCTGTCAAAAGTCTTGAGCCATAGGCATCCGGCGACAGCGCGAGCAGCCAGGCGACTGGAGGGCTGGCTCGCGCAGGGAGGGCGGCGGGAGACTCACGACGCTCGGCGAATGCTCGGTATCGCCGCGGAGCGCGCCGCCGGCGACTCCGCGAAGGGAAGGCGATTGCTGATGCAAATGATGCATATTGTGGCGCAGTTGCGGCGGCCGCTCCGCGGTGGCGATGACGTTCTGCGCCGATCGGCCAAACGTCGCCAGAAGAAGTCGAGCCGCCCATGAAGACGGGATGTTGGGAGTGGAGGACTTGGCCCGGCGCTGTGCCTGGTGGCGAACTATCCCAACCGATTCCCGCGTCACACGCACTTGTGATGGGCGCCTTCTGTTTACTGGAGGTCCCCGATGACGAAAGCGAAGGACAGGCCGGTAGATACGACCGATGAACTCTGGGACGCGAACGACGTTGCCCGGTATCTGAAGGTGAGCCGCTCGTGGGTCTACCAGCGGGCGGAGGCCGGCCGGCTGCCGTGCCTACGGGTGGGGGGCCTGGTCCGCTTCAACCCGGACACGGTCCGGGCGTTCGCCCGGGGCGAGTTGCAACCGCCGAAGGTTCTGGCTTTCCCGACTTCTCCGTCGGGAAAGAGCGGTTGACTGCGGGGGGGACAGAGCGATGCTCATCCTTGTGCAGGCCACCGGAGGCCACAATCTTGGCGCCATCACGGGGAGGCCGTAACCCGTGGCTTCCGTCTTCCTCAAGCGCGACACCTGGTATCTGAAGGTTCGCGAGGCATCGGGCCGCTGGGTCGCAAAGGCGTCCACGGCCACCAACAAGACCGAGGCGAAGCGCATAGCCGCTGGCGGGACGAGAGCGAAGGGCGGCAGTTGCCGGGATTCGTGAGGCGGGAGCTGG
>CAYUFS010000183.1:0-1634 GCA_964443975.1 uncultured Myxococcales bacterium
CCCTTCCAGTGGGTGGCGATGGACAGCGAGGAGGAGATCACGCGCAAGCAGGCGATCCTGGCCGACACGGCCCGGCGGCTGCGCGTCGATCTCAAGATGCACGAGAACCAGCAGTCGCACCTGGAGGCGATCTTCTCGCGCGGTGATCGCGACGCCGGGGACCTGCTCGAGCGGGCGTTTCGCCTCGGCTGCCGCTTCGACTCGTGGGACGATCAGCTGCGCATGGACCTGTGGGACCAGGCCATCGAGGCCTGGCGGGAGGCCGTGGCGGTCGAGGACGCGGTGGCCCGCCGCCAGGGCCTGGCGGGGCCGCCGTCCGCCGACGGCCCCGCGCCGCCAGCGGCGCTGGGGGGCTATCTGGGCACCATTCCGGTGACGGCGCAGCTTCCCTGGGACCACATCGACATCGCCCTCGAGCCTGGGTTCTTGCTGAAGGAATATCGCAAGGCGCTGAAGGACCGGCTGTCGCCGCCGTGCGCGAAGCCGTTCAAGAAGCTGCTGCACCCGGCGAGCGTGGCCGAGGCCGAGGCGGGACGAGCCGACAAGCTGATTTGCTACGCGTGCGGCGTGGCCTGCGATCTGTCGGCGATGAAAGAGGAGCGCCTGTTTTACCTGCGCCGCATGAACGCGTGGACCAAGCCGGTCGACCCGCCCGCGGTGGACAGACGGGAGGCGGGCGGTCGCGACGACGGGGGTAAGCGGGCCTCCCGGCAAGCGCCGGCCCGAGCCGCCCAGGGCGTCGCCCATAGGTTTCGCCTGCGCTACACGAAGCTCGGCCGCACCGCCTTTCTCGGCCACCTCGATCTCGTGCGCCACCTCCCGCGGATCTTCCGGCGGGCACGGGTCGAGCTGCTCTACTCGGTGGGGTTTCATCCGAAGCCGGAGCTGAGCTTCGGGCCCGCGCTGGGCCTCGGGATGCCTTCACTCGGCGAGCTCCTGGACGTGAAGCTGGCGGAGCCGCTCGCGGCTGCGGAGCTGGTGGAGCGACTGAACGACGTCACGCTCGACGGCATCCGGTGGCTCGACGGGGTTGCCCTCGGGGACAACGATCGCGCGCTCGGGAAGGTGCTCGCGCGCAGCGAATTTTGGGCGATGTTACCGCGAGGTGTCTCTGTCGAGTCCGGACTGGCGCTGTGGGCGTCGGGCGAGCCGCTCCGGGTGCTGCGACACGGCGAAGGCGCGGGCGTCGGGCGCATCATCGACCTGCGCCGCTCGGTGCTGTCGCTCCGGGCCGTGGCGCCGGGTGGGCAGGAGGACGTCGCGGTGCGCGCGGGACTGATGTGGAACGACGACGCGGACACCGGCACGGAGATGGTCGCCTTTCAGCTCGTCATCTCGACCGAGGGCAGCGCGAAGCCCATCGAGGTCGTGGAGGGGCTGTGGGGCGCGGCGACCGCCGCCGAGACCTCGTGCGCGCGGGTCGCCTTGTGGGCGACCGACGGCGATCGCCAGCTGGCGCCGATGGACCTCGAGACGTTGCGCCGCGTGTCCCGCCCGAGCGTCGTCGCGGATGAGGTCGCCCCCGAGCTCGGCGCCGATTTCACACGCGACGCCGCGCCCGTCGATCCGGCGCCCCAACCCTAGTGTACCGTCCGCGAAATAGGCGCAACGTTGGGCCGACGATCCTGCGCCCC
>CAYUFS010000184.1:0-1546 GCA_964443975.1 uncultured Myxococcales bacterium
GACCAGCTGAGCAGGGAGCCCAAGATGTTTGATCGCGCCGAGGTGCTCGACTACGGTGCCCTAGAGGAGAAGTTCCTCTCGTTTGCTCTCGCGATGGGCTGTCGTCCATCCGTTCTCGACAACGTGATCTGGCGTGAGATGAGGGGATGGGTCTCGACCGCCCCAACACGGTCGCCGGCACCCGCAGCGAGGAGGCGCCGCTCGAAGGCACCTCGGCTCGCATTCTGCTAGGCGAAAGTGGTACCCTGGTCCCGCGATGTCGGGCAGCTCGAGCCCTTCGTACGGGGGTGGTGGTTCTGGGTCGTCTGACTCTGCGTCGGACTGTGACATCGTCGAGCGCGTTCCGCTCAACAGCCCACAGCCCGCCGGCTTGGCGCACCTGAAGCCAGGTATGACGCTAGATGTGGTGCTCACCAAGGGCCCTCCGCAGTCGCTCGTGGCCACGATACAGGGCACCGGGCAGGTAGCAGGCTCCCTGACACCAAAGTCTCTCGTGCGACTTCTCCAGTGCATCAAATCTGGAAACGTCTACGTCGCCGGTGTCGTGACGGTTAAGGGCGGCTTCGTCGAAGTGGAGATTCGGCGGCAGTGATCGCGGTCGTCGGCGGATTCTACGTCGAGCGCTGCATTCAGCCCCGCTGGGACAACGTTTTTGGCTCGGGCGGTCGTGCCGTGTCTGCCCTCGCAGCCCAAACCAAGGTCCGTTTCTCCACATACGTCGACGACCGGCTACGTCCGGAGCTCGAGGCACGGGCGGCCAGCTGGGGAGACGTCGCGCTACATATGACATCGATCCCGGAAAGCGTCACGTTCGACTACGTCCATCCGCTCTCGGTTCCGCTCATTACGCCTGTCCCGCAGCTGATCGGAAAAGGCCCGTCTCTTTCCGTCGACGAGGACATCGTTCTGCGATTCGGGATGCTCGACGGTGATGCTGTCGTTCGGGGTAGGCGGGTGGTCTATGACCCTCAGTCGGCCTACGCCCCCACCTTTTTCCGCGCGAATGGCTCTCACGCCGACAGCCTGGCGGTCGTCGCGAATGGCCACGAGGTGCGTCTCCTTACTGGAGAGTCCGACCCGGAGCTCGGAGCCCGCGCGATCCTGGCGCGCGATACGGCCGAGGTCGTCGTCGTAAAGCGTGGGGCCAAGGGTGCCATCGTCGTCAGCAGCGGTGGCGTGCAACAGGTCCCTGCCTACAAGACGGAGCTGGTATTCAGCCTTGGTTCGGGCGACATGTTCGCCGCCGCATTCGCGCTCTTCTGGGGTGAGCACGGGCTCGATCCCGCTTCCGCCGCTGACCTGGCATCCCGAGCGACGGCACGGTATTGCGAGACGCGCGCCGCAGTTCTCACCACAGCCTCTGACTTGACCGCGCTCCCGATGCTGCCGCTCAGCCCTCGAGGTGGGAAGGTCTATCTCGCCGGTCCATTCTTCACCGTCTCGCAGCGTTGGTTGGTCGAGGAAGCTCGTGCCCACCTCCGCGGCCTTGGTCTGGACGTTTTCTCGCCACTTCACGACGTGGGCGCTGGACCGGCAGACGTGGTTG
>CAYUFS010000185.1:0-1538 GCA_964443975.1 uncultured Myxococcales bacterium
CAACTTGGGCCCAACCCGATGCAGGCGCCGGAGGGATCCGGGCACTGATTCCGCCATGACGCGGGCGCTAGATCCGGAGCGCCCGGCGCCTGAGCGGTGCGACGGGGTGGCTCTTCGGGGCGTTGTCTGATCATGCCCCATTGTCCACGAGGTCACTCTGCCAAGACACGCTCGGTCCCGAGGCGCTCTTGAGGAAATCGACGAACGCTCGCACCGTGGGCGACAGCTCGCGGTTGCTCGGGAACACGGCATTGACCTCCACGGATGGAAGCGTCCACTCGGGAAATAGCCGCACGAGACGACCGGCCTCGATGTCCGCCTCGCACAGGTACGCCGAGAGGCCGCCTATGCCCGCTCCGTTTAGGACCAGTCGATAGATCGTGAGCGGGTCATTCACCGTGATGCGAGGGGAAAGCTCTACGCTTTTGGACTCGCCGTTCCGCTTTGAAAAGGTCCAGCATCTCGGCCGGCCCTCGCTCCCTGGTAGCTCGATCGCGTCGTGGTCGCGCAGCTCGGCGATGGTACGAGGTGTACTCTTTCTAGCGAAATACGAGGGCGCGACGCACAGGTAGCGGTGAATTGTTCCAAGGCGCTTGGCCACCAGCTCCGAGCTCGGCAACGGACCCATACGGATCGCGACATCGGTGCTGGTCGCGATCAGGTCCACCGGCCGGCTCGTCAAGTCGAGGGAGACGGTGACGTCAGGGTAGCGGGCAAGAAACTCCGGAAGCAGCTCGGAGAGTACGTTGACACCGAAACCGATCCCAGCGCTGACGCGCAGGAGGCCGCGAGGGTTGCCACCGAAAGTGCCGACGAACTCCACGGTTTCGTCGACTCGCGCCAGAATATCGCCGCAGCGATCTCGTAGGGCAATCCCCGATTCGGTGAGGACGACTGCCCGACTCGTTCGCTGGAAGAGACGCGTGCCCAGCTCTGCCTCGAGCTGTGCGACGGAGCGGCTGACGCTGGACTTCGGCAAGCCGAGCGAGCGAGCGGCCGCCGAGAAGCTCTGCAGCGACGCCACTCTCTCGAAGACGCGGAGGGCGTTGAGATCGATCATACGGCCCAGTGTTCCACCAGGGGAACGGTGCGTCCAGAGGCGGGTTGGTAGCGTGTTGGCAATTGATGCCTAGGTTCTGGTCTGGGTGCGGGGTGCCGATTCTCCTGCCCTAGAACAGGGACCAAATGACCACAAGACAGAAACCGTTCGTCCTCGCAGTCGGCGCCGCAGGCCAGTTCGCCAGCCTCATTGTTCCTGAGCTGGAACAAAGAGGCGTCCGCGTTCGGGGGCTCGTGCAAGATCCCGCGAAGGTTGCGTATGCCCGTTCGCTCGGGGCTGCCGAGGTTACGGTGGGCGACTTGCGGGACCGGGCGAGCGTGGCGGCGGCTCTCGAGGGCATCGACGCGGTCTTCTACATCGCGCCCGCGGCGCTCCCCAATGAGGCGGAAGTCGGCAGGTCGGTGGTCAGCGCGGCGAAGGAGGCGGGCGTCCGGCGCTTCGTCTTCTCGTCGTTGATCCATCCGACGCTCGGAGAGCT
>CAYUFS010000186.1:0-1529 GCA_964443975.1 uncultured Myxococcales bacterium
CCACGTGCGCCACATACCGCGGGTCCGTCCCGACCGGCATCAGCACTCGTAAACCTGCTGTGCGAAGGTCCAGCCGGCCTCGCGCCAAGGGCTGGCGCACCTCGACCGGGACCAAGCGAACGTCGTCCGATCCTCGCGGTCGGGCCGCTGGCGCCGCGGTCCGCTCCCGCCGAAGCCGATATAGCCAGTACCGGAACGCCGCCACGGCGACGCCCGCCTCCATCGTGAACCTGGCCTGTGACTACCCCGACCGGTCGTACCGCGCGACCACCGTCGACCAATATCGCCGCCTCTCTTCGCGTCCCTTCATGCCAGCCAGGGTGCACCCCCGGTCCGATCACCGCCAGACGTCGCGAGTCGGACGGTTGCGCCGCCGCGCCATCGAGGTGTGGTCCAATCCCGCGCTGCTGCTGCTGGCCATCGGGCTGCTCGCGCTCGAGTGGGTGGTGCGGCGGCGGGCGGGCTATCGTTGGTTGACTGAGGGCAGGCCGTTGCCTGAGGCAACACGCCGGGGACCGAGCCCCCGGCGTGTTTGCCAAGGGCTGTTTCAGTTCACGCTACAAACCAAGGTACTTCCGGGAGTGACTTCCAGGATGCGACCGAAGAAGGATCCTCGGTAGGTCACCCCGGCACCTGTCCCAAAAATCACGTTCGCATTTGGTGCCACCAGGGTCCCGTTGAACTGGGCGGTAAGGCTCAGATTGGCGCCGGCAAATCCCAGGACGATCGCTTGCAGGGCGGTCCCCGATGTCCCCCGAATCGGGGCGTTGAAGATCAACGTGTCCCGCGTGAAGATCCTGGTCGTGGGCGTCGCGCGGACCGTAGAGCTCGCGTTGATCGTCAGAGACTGAAAGAAGTAGTCGCCAGCGGCCAGGATCAGAGTCCCCCCGTTGAGAACGGTCGCTGCCGAATACGAGCCCGGAGGACGGCTCAGTGTGACGCCGCTGTTGACGGTGAAGCCCCCGGCCATGGGGGCCGGGAATGCGGGAAGGGTTGGCAACGCGGGCAGGACCACCGTGCCGTTCGTAGTGATCGTCCCGTTGACGGTCGCGTCGCTGTCCTTGGTGACCGTGCTTCCGGATACGACGTTTCCACTGACGATTGACCGGTGCTGAATGGTCACCGGCCCCTTGCTCAAGATCGCGCCACTCCGTCCGTCCTGGCCGAGTCGGGTCGAACCGACACCGGAGTTGAGAATAGCCCCGAATCCTCCCGTGGCGTTCTGCACCTGCCCCCGATCGTCGACGAGGAAGCTCTGGCTCGCCTGGATCGTCGAACCGACCACGACGGTCTGGGTCTGCGGTTGGGTGGTGAAGTAGGGTAGGAGGAGCACGGTCAGCACCGCTACCTGGCTGGTCGCGGCGCCGTTCGAGTTCGTAACGACAACGGTGTAGTTGCCCGCATCATTGGTTTGGACCGCCGCAAGCGTCAGTGAGGCCGAGGTTGAGCCATTGACGTGTGCATTGTCAGCCAGGTTCGTGTTGTTGAACCGCCATTGGTACGCCAGGGGTGCGGAGCCGGTTGCCGTT
>CAYUFS010000187.1:0-1526 GCA_964443975.1 uncultured Myxococcales bacterium
CCCTCTCCCGCTTGCGCTCATGATTGATCGGAGATCGTCGCACTGCGTCTTCCGAGGCCGAAGCCGTACGCCAAGAGCAAGAGGTCGCGGAAGCCACGCCAAAGTACAAGCCATCCTGGGCGACCGTTGTTCTTGATGTGTCCACCCATTCTGGCGATTGCGGTAAGGGCCTGGGCGACTGTATCGACCGGAGTCTGCGACTTGGCCCGAAGCACGAAGATTTGATCGGGCGTGAAGCACCCTTCGACGGCGAGGTTGCTGTCGGCTCGTTCGAGTGCTCGTAACCGGAGTAGGCCCCAAGCTACCGGGACGAAGAGCGCCAAGGCGTTGCTGAAGTTGGCGAAGCTTTCCAGTTGGCGGGCCTCGTACGCGCAGCCGGTCTTCAAGGCTTTGAAAAATTCTTCGATGACCCACCGCTTTCGATACATGTCCACCACCGTCAGGATGGCCTCGGGAGTGGCGATGGACTCTCCGGTTAAGAGAGTCCACTCAATCGGCGCTTGGCCCTCCGGCGGGGATGCCTCCACGACATGCACCACGTTGAGTTCGACCGATGCCGCGACCTGGGACGAAAGCTTCGGACGTTTGATTGAGACGGCGACCGCTCGGATTTCGAGTTCAGCCGTGCGGCCTTGACGTGGCGCATTTCGCTTGCTGGGGCTGGCGCTTTTGGTCTTTGGAGCCGGCCTGGCCGCCACTTTCACTGAACGACTCGCGACCGGAGACTCGACCAAGACCCGGGTGGTCAAGACTGTGTGCTCACCGCCCCCGATGATCTGCCGGTCGTAGCAACCCCGCACCACGAAGCGGCATCCCCGCTGATTCAACCTTGACAGCAGTCGGTAGTCATCGCCTTCGCTGTCGGCTACATGAACGAGTTTCCCGGGGTGTCCCATCAGGTCCTCAACGGCCATGATGGATTCACCCCACCGGTCCATTTCTGAGGGCATCTCCCGGACCGCAGACTGGGACATTCCCATCTTCCTGAGCTTGGTAGGGCTTGGTTTGTTGGCATCGCGCTGCCACGCCTGAATACGCATTCCACCCTGCGGCATGCCGTCCAGCCCTACAGCTAGCGAGCAGTGCGCTAGAAAGCCCCGAATGTTCCCCTCGATGATTCCGAGATTCTCTCGCCCCTCGAATGTGAACGTCGTCGTGTCGTGCAGACACAACACTGGACCATCAATCTGCTCGATCCGCTCGACCGTATTTCTTACGTGTGGCGCGAGAAGCTTCTGTGCGTCCACCTTTTCGTTCCTCAGGAGCCGATAGAAGCCCTCCAGCTCGCGGTCGTTCTCGAATACGTTCGGAAACGACATCTCCGGCCGCTCTGCCAGGCGTCCCGCGACACACTGCACCCGCTGTCGCAATCGCCGATCGCCGAGCTCTACTCCCTCGAATTCCCCTTCCATCGTCGCTCGCGTATTCATTCCTCCTACAGATCATTTTCCCGCCCGCGACGCAAGAAAAATCCCCCGGCGACGCGCCGTTACATGTGCACGATCCTGAGCGCTTGCGGGAGAGGG
>CAYUFS010000188.1:0-1507 GCA_964443975.1 uncultured Myxococcales bacterium
GCCACCGTGGACGTCGACTGTCACTTTTCGACGGAAACTCTCGGCCGTCTACATCACGTTCATCCGAAGAGCGTATCGCGACGCCGAAGCGAAGACCATTTACGATGGGAGATCGGGGACCAGTAGGTTCAAGGCCACTTGCGGGCAGTGGGTTAGAGCCCATTTTCTGCAGGACCGCAACCAACCTCATCCGTGCGCGTAGTCAATTCGAAGGGGGTGGTGGAGCGCGTTCGCGTAGGTGATTCGAAGGGGGTGTGGGGCGAGGTTGGCGGCTACTTGTTTGACGGATCGGGTGGGTGGGTCTCTTCCCATTCCTTCACCAGCGTGTCCCACAGGGCGAGACGCTCCTCCTTCGGCATTCTAGGCAATCGGCCGTCTGGGTGCCCTTCGAACACGATTCGATCCTTCGCCCAGCACTCTTCGAGCCATTCGGTCAATGCCTTGTCATTGAAGGTAGGCGCAGCTGGATGCCAGCAGAGACTAAGCACGCAACGGAGTACACCGACCAGGTCAGAGTCGACGGTGATCACCAGATCGTTGGTCGGCTTGTTCGCCGCTGCCAGCCCCTCGTTAATCGAACGGTACGCGTCCCACGCGATAGCAGCACGAACGTCGGCAATGTGATTCTTCTCCTCGACAAACTTCCGGGCGGCGGGACGACTCAAGGAGTCGGGCGGGTGACACACTGCGTCTCGATGGTTCTTGATCTCGGCACGACGGCGAACCGAATCGGGAGCAAAGCCACGTCGACAGAGTGGCCTGTCGCATGTCTTCGGCCGCTTTTTGCCCAGGTCGCGGCATGGCGAACATTGGATCTCTTCCCATGCGCTCGAATAGATATGCATGATCGCCAGGTCCGATTCCGCTCGGAGAGCGTGCATCAGTGGCGTGTTGAAGAAGGGCCTCCAAAAGAACTTCGGGATGCCGGTACATAGGTGCATGGCCACACGTTCGATGAGGTGATTTCTGACGAGGGTCCGAACGTCGAGCTTGATGAATAGGGCGAGCATCGTGAGATGGCCGACGTCGCTGGAGAAGTCTATCGACTCGTCCTCATCGGGTTCGGGCGGTGTTCCGCCGGCCGGAGTCGTTGGTGCTTCCGCTGACATGCGCCGCCTTTTACCGCGGAACGGATGCGCAGTCCCTGGCTCGCGCCACCTGAGAAAAGTGGGGGTTCCAGCGACCGCGTGGGAGCGATCAGTATCGCCGGAGGCGGATCATGGTGGTCTTCGAGACGCCGAACATGTCGGCCGAGTGCTGCACGATCTCACGCCGGCTGGCCAGATCCCGAAGATCGGCCAACAGGTCCCAGCGTCGCGCCGCGGGAACGTCCGCCAGCTTCATGATGTCGTCCAGCTCGTAGAGGTGTTCACCAGTCAGCTTGATCATGGAGCAAAGGCTAGTCGATTGGGATCGGCGCGCCAGCGCGCGATCCGGACTCGCAGGAGCAACTTAGCCCTGAAGGGACATTCTACGCGGCCTGATCGAGGAAGCTTTCTGCGCGGGT
>CAYUFS010000189.1:0-1491 GCA_964443975.1 uncultured Myxococcales bacterium
CGGTCTGTCCTTCGGGCGACAGCCAAACGCCGTACCGGTTGACGATCGCGTTCCGCGGTAGCTGCGCGAGCACGTCGGGCCAGGCCCCCGGGACCTCGGCGCCCAGCGGAAACACCGACGCCGCATGGAGCTGGCCCAGGAATCCCAGGCGCTCGGCGGCCCGTTCGGACTGGGCGGACGTCGGGTGGCGCCCCGCGCTGATCTCGCCGAAGTACCAACCGCCGAGCCTGGCCAGGGTGGAAAGCGCCCTGGGCTCGTCGCCGCGGGACCGCAAGCCCTCCGCGACGGCACGCGCGAGCGCCTCGGCCGAGGCGCCGCCGAGAACGCCACTGCCTGCAGGATCGGTCGCGTACCACGCGGCGATGCTGTCCTCGAGGGCGGCCGTGCTGGCAGGAAGGACCGTGGGCCCCCTCGCAGGCCCCGACGCCAGGCAGCCGGCGACGAGCAGGCACAGCGCACAAGGCAAGCGTCGCACGCCGACGATGGTTGCGTAGCTCCCGGGCAGGTGCAAGCCGCTCTTGCCGGATACCCCACCGTCGCTGGTGCGGCGCGCGCGGCCGACCAGCGGAAACTCGGAAATTTTTCCGACTGCCGCTTGTTGCCTTCGGAGGGGCTCTTACATTGGTCGTCGATGCGACCCGTTTGGCCCGGAAAACCCAATCCTCGTGGCGCGACCTTCGACGGACACGGCGTCAACTTCGCCATCTATTCCCGGGTGGCGACCCGGGTCGAGGTGTGCCTGTACGATCCCTCGGCACCCGGGACCGAAACGGACAGGTTCGACCTTCCCGAGACCTCCGGATACACCTTCCACGGTTACGTCCCCGAGCTCCGCCCCGGGACGCTCTACGGCCTTCGCGTTCACGGGCCCTACGCGCCCGAACGGGGACATCGCTGCAATCCGAACAAGCTGCTCATCGATCCTTACGCCAAGGCGCTGTGGGGGAGCATCGACTGGAAGCAGCCCGTGCAAGGTTACCGCCCCAACGACGAGCTCGCCGATCTTTCGCTCGACCAACGCGACGACGCGTCCGGCGTTCCCAAGGCGGTGATCGTCGACCCGTCGTTCGACTGGGGCAACGACGCGCCACCGGATGTGCCCTGGCGCAAGACCGTCATCTACGAGGCGCACGTCCGCGGCCTGACGAAGCTTCACCCCGAGGTCCCGGAGGCCCTGCGGGGCACTTACGCCGGCCTCGGCCATCCTGCTGTCGTCGGCTACCTGAAAGACCTCGGCGTGACCGCGGTCCAGCTCATGCCGGTGCACGCCTGCGCGAACGACGGCTTCCTCGAGGACCGCTCGCTGCGAAACTACTGGCGCTACAACACGCTCGCGTTCTTCGCGCCCGATCGAGACCTCGCCAGCGACCGCACGGCCGGCGGGCAGGTGCGGGAGTGGAAGGCGATGGTCAAGGCGCTCCACGCCGAGGGCCTCGAGGTGATCCTGGACGTCGTCTACAACCACACCGCCGAGGGCAACCACCTCGGCCC
>CAYUFS010000190.1:0-1491 GCA_964443975.1 uncultured Myxococcales bacterium
ATGACCATGAAGATGTGATCCTAGAAATGATGCAGGCATTCACCCAACCGTTTCATGGCATACAGTTCGCCATCACCGACAACAGCTACTATGAAACCCAGGACGGATTGTCCTGGGGCGCCAATCCAACCTACGTCCACAGCTGGAATACCGGCGGGCAAAGTGAAGTAAAGCTCCAGATTAGCCGCCGCGAGACGCCGACGCTTAGCCCCGAACGGCGACCACTATGCACGCAGAGTTATTTTCAACACCTGCCTTTTGCTCCGGCAGATATCAACTGCCTCGCGCTTCCTGAAATCATCGCCGAAAAACTCCGCGCCTGTTACCAGCGCAACAAGGCGCGGGACATCTACGATCTCGGAATGTTTGCGGCACGGCCTCTCAACCAGCCGCTCGTGCGCCGCCTTGTCGTCCTCAAACTCTGGCAAGCGCATGACACCTTCGATCCCGCGCGGCTGATGGCGAAATTTGCGGACAGTCAGGTATTTGACTGGGACGATCTGGGGCAGCTTGTCCGTCGTACACAGCCCATCGACCGCGAAAAGATCATCGCCGATTGCATCAGAGGATTTGCCTTCCTCGATGCCCTCACACCTGAGGAGCAGATATTGGTGAACGATCCCTACCAGCGCGAGCGCGTCTTGTGGGAGAAGTTACGGATCGATCTGACCCAGTGACCAGCGGCACCCCTCACACGCCCTTGTCGGAACTCGCGCGGTTGATCGCGCCGGGCATCCTTGTAGGCGAAGGTGATGCCGATCAGGCGTGCGCGTAAATAACTGATCCTGGACAAGTGTAGCACTAGGTGCTACATGTCCGACTATGGCGAAAGCAACGAAACTTCGCGCGTTAAAGAGTAAGAGGTTCGCCAAAGACGCCAAGGGAAAGTTTAAGAGCGATGCCTTTGCGGCTATCCATAGCTCAGCGTCTGCGCTTGGCGATGTGGGCGCGATCGGTAAGAAAACGATGCGAGAGTACGACGAACTTTGCCTAACTTCCCCAGCCAAAATTGCGCCCGCCGGTATAAAGCAATTGCGCGTAAAATATCGGGTAAGCCAGCCTCTTTTTGCCCGTTATTTGAATACCAGTGAGAGCACCATTGAGAAATGGGAAACAGGGGCTAAGAAACCTAGTGGTGCCGCCCTTAGACTGTTAGAAGTCATTCGATATTACGGGCTTGAGGTATTGCAGGCGCCCGTGGAAGAAAATGTTGGTAGAAAACCCAGGCAAAAGGTGCGCGCTGCTTAGCAGTGAAGAGCCGCCAGCTTTAGCCGCCGGCGGGAAGCAGTGCCTTAAGCTCCTGAAGCACGCGATCCATGTCATAGGCATAGATTAGCCGTCTTGCGCCCTCATCCTTGTAGGCGAAGGTGATGCCTATCAGCCGTCCATCTGTGTCCACCACTGGCCCGCCGGAGAAGCCGGGGCCGGCATCGCCCTCGAAGGTGAACCAGCGGGCGATGGCATAGCCGGGCGCGGTGACAATCTCGCGCA
>CAYUFS010000191.1:0-1441 GCA_964443975.1 uncultured Myxococcales bacterium
TCGGCGTCTCGTCAATGTCGGTGGAGAGAACCGCATCGGGCACGATGCCGGCCTGTGCCAACAGCGCCAGACGGCGCGGACTGGCGCTGGCCAGAACCAGAACCGGCTTTTTCAGATCGTTCGCTGGGAGGCTGGCCATTTTGTGCCGCCGGCTAGGAGCGAGGAGCAATGTGGGCAACTAGCCCATGAGCGACGAACACGACAACGACGGAGGCCAAAAGGGCCGGCCTCAGCGGAAGCGGTAATTGATGCGGCCCTTGGAGAGGTCATAAGGCGACATCTCAACCATCACCTTGTCGCCGGTAAGAACGCGGATGCGGTTCTTGCGCATCTTGCCCGCGGTGTGGGCGATGATGACATGGCCGTTGGCGATCAGCTTGACCCGGAATGTCGCGTTGGGCAGCAGTTCGTCGACGATGCCCTCAAATTCCAGCTGTTCTTCCTTGGCCATTCTTCCTCTTGGAAACAGGTTAAGGGGCGGAGATATGTCGAAGCCGGAGCCGAAAAGCAAGGCTTTTGACCGTGTTGCCCGGGCTAAGTGCTTGCAGCAAAGCGATCTTTGAGCTTTTTCAACAGCTCATCGCGCACCGCGCGATAGGCGGCCAGGCGTTGTTCGCGGCTGCCGTCCGCCAAACTGGGGTCGGCCACCTGCCAGAATTCGACCGGAACATGCAGGTTGCGGGTCAGTTCCAGGGCGCGGTGCTGCGCCTGGGGCGAGAGAGCGACGATCAGGCCGAAACGTCCCAGCTTGAGTTCATCCACATGCCGGGGCGCGTCGGGGAGGCAGAGCCCGATCTCCTCCAGCACCGCCCCCGACAGCGGGTCGGGCTCGCCGGGAACGACGCCCGCGGATTCCGCCTCCCCGCCCAGATGGTCCAGCAGCGCCGCCGCCATGGGCGAGCGGATGGAGTTGCGGTTGCAGAGAAAGAGGACAGGCTCATTCATGCTCATGCCCGCAACTGCAACACACAAATCAGGGTGAAAAGACGGCGGGCGGTGGCGAAATCGGTTTCGATTTTGCCATGTAAACGCTGTCTCAGTTCGGTGGCGCCTTCGTCATGCAGGGCCTTGCGCCCCGAATCCAGCGCCTCGACCTGCTGCGGCGTGGCGGTGCGGATCGCCTTGTAATAGCTCTCGCACACCAGCCAGTAATCCTTGATCACCATGCGCAGCGGCGCCAGCGACAGCAGGATGCGGGCATGCGGCTCGCCGCCGCGCGCGACGGCGAAGACCAGCCGCCCTTCCTCCACGCCCAGCTTCAGTTCGTAGGGCCCATGGTCTGAGCCGTCCACCCGGAAAGAATTGGTATCCAGCAGATCCAGCACCGCCACCTCGCGCTCCTGTGCGATGGCCGGACTGAGCGCCACCATGCTCGCTTCATCCAGAGTGATGGCGCTGAGATGGAAATTCATTCTTTGCGGTTCAGGCGCGCGGCAATCGA
>CAYUFS010000192.1:0-1432 GCA_964443975.1 uncultured Myxococcales bacterium
GAGGTGGCGCTGATGGGGGGAGACGTTTCGCGGATGGTTCCGCCAGCCGTCGCCGCCTCGCTGGCGCGCAAGTTCAAAGCGGCGCAGGATACGGGCCACCACGCTCGCCCCGGCCGCGCCTGACACCACCCACCGCAAACCCGATCGAACAACCGAGCCTGAAAGAAGGAGTCGTCCGTGAAGCTGTCGCGCCGTCTGTCGCTCATCGAACCATCCCCGACACTGGCCGTCTCGGCCAAGGCCGCCGCGCTTCGCGCGAAGGGCCTCGACGTCATCAGCTTCGGAGCGGGCGAACCCGACTTCGACACCCCGTCGCACATCAAGGAAGCCGCGAAGCGCGCGCTCGACGCTGGCGCCACCAAGTACACGCTGGTCGAGGGCACGCCTGCGCTGCGCGCGGCCGTGGCGAAGTGGCTGGGGAAGGCGCACGGCCTGTCGATCGAGCCGGGGGAGATCATCGTCAGCGCAGGCGCCAAGCAATCGCTGTTCAACGCCCTGCACGCGATCGTCGACGAGGGTGACGAGGTGATCATTCCCGCCCCAGCCTGGGGCAGCTACAACGAGATCGTGAAGATGGCGGGCGGGCGGCCGGTCGTCGTGCTGGGCGCCGCCGCCGATAACTTCGTCCCGCGGCTGGCGGACCTGGAGAAGGCGATCACCCCGCGGACACGCGCCATCCTGTACTCGTCGCCCTCGAACCCGACGGGCGCGATGACCGACGAGAAGACGGTGCGGGCCATCGCCGACCTCGCGGTGAAGCACGATTTCTGGATCATCACCGACGACATCTACCGGACGCTGATCTACGGAGACGCCAAGTTCTTCCAGCCCGCGACCATCTCGCCCGAGGTGCGGGCGCGGACGATCATCGTCGACGGGGTGTCCAAGGCGTTCGCGATGACGGGCTGGCGGATCGGGTTTGCCTGCGCGCCGAAGGAGCTGGTGAACGCGATGGGGACGCTGCAGGGGCAGTCCACGACGAACGCGGCGGCGGTCAGCCAGGCGGCGGCGCTCGCGGCGATCGAGGGCCCGACAGACGAGCTCGAGACGATGCGCGTCGAGTTCGATCGCCGGCGCAAGGCGATGGTGAAGGCGCTGCGCGAGATCCCGGAGGTGACCTGCGTCGAGCCGAAGGGTGCGTTCTACGCCTTCCCGGATCTGTCCGCGTTCATCGGTCGCAAGACCCCCGAGGGCAAGACCATCGCCAACGACGCGCAGCTGTGCGAGTACCTCATCGAGGCCGCGCGGGTCGCCGTCGTCCCGGGCTCCGCCTTCAGCGCCCCGGGCTACGTCCGCCTCTCGTACGCCACGTCGATGAAGAACGTCGAGGAAGGTGTCGCCCGCATCGCCGCCGCGCTGCCGAAATTGTCGTAATCAAAAGGACCCTGAGAGGGTCCTTTAAATCCCCCGCGACGGTTGGGTCGAGCAAAGC
>CAYUFS010000193.1:0-1431 GCA_964443975.1 uncultured Myxococcales bacterium
CGGGCGTCCGGCGCTTCGTCTTCTCGTCGTTGATCCATCCGACGCTCGGAGAGCTCCCCCATCACACCGCCAAGATCCCGGTCGAGGACGCGCTGCTCAATTCGGGCATGGAATTCTGCCTCTTGCATCCGACGATGTTCTTCCAGAACTTCGCGCGAAGTTGGCGCTCGGTGCTGGAGACAGGCGTCCTTGGCGAGCCGTGGTCGACCGATACGCGTTTCACGCGGGTCGATTACCGCGACGTAGCCGAAGTTGCGGCGATCGCGCTGACCGAAGATCGGCTCATCAATGGGACCTTCGAACTGTGCGCCGAGGGAAACCTCGACCGGAGGGACGTCGCCACCCTGATCGGAGAGGTGTTGGGCCGGCCGATCCGAGCCGAGAAGTCTCAGATACCGCGCGGCTCCGAGCCGTCTCCCCTGCAACCGATGTTCGAGTGGTACGACGCACACAGCCTCCTCGGCAACTCGCTCACCCTGCGCGCCATCCTCGCGCGCGAGCCGCGGACGCTGCGCACGTACTTCGAGGAGCTCGCGCAAAAGCGACCCACGGGTCCCTCCGGGTCGCGCACGAGAAGGGAGCTCCGCACATGAAACCGATTCACGCTGCTCCGGTCGAGATCCGTCACGCCCTCAGCAGCAAAGACGAGGCGACCATTGCTGCGCTGCGAAAGCAGCTCGCTCCGCTCAAAGGAAAGATGGACGGACCTCAGGCTCGCGGCATGTTCGACGAGGTGATGGAACACACCCCCGACGCTCCCGACGTGAGCTACGAGGACGGAACGATTGGCGGTGTACGAGGCACTTGGTGCCGTCCGCGAGACGCTCGCCCTGGCGTCGCACTGCTTCACCTTCACGGGGGAGCGTACGTGCTCGGCTCGGCACACGCGCATCGACATTTCGTCGGCCAGATTGCCGCGCGCACAAAAGCTGCGGCATTCGTCGCCGAGTACAGACTCGCGCCGGAGCATGCCTTCCCTGCCGCAGTCGACGATGCAAGAGCGGTGTACCGCGGTCTGGCTGAGCAGGGGGCACAGCGAGTCGCAATCGTCGGCGACTCCGCCGGAGGCGGCCTTGCCCTCGTTCTGCTATCGATCGCACATGCCGAGGCGGTAGCCGGCAGCGGCCTCCGCCCGTCGGGGGCCGTCGTCATTTCGCCGTGGACGGACCTGGCGTTGACAGGGCCGAGTCTTCAAGGCCGCGCCGAGGACGATCCGATGGTGACGAGGGAAATGCTCGCCGTGGCAGCCGCCAGCTATCTTCGCTCGGAGGATCCGCGCAATCCGCTCGCCTCGCCTCTCTACGGAGGGCTGACAGGCCTCCCCCCGATTCAGCTCCACGTCGGCACGAGTGAGGTCCTTCTGGACGACGCTCTGCGCTACGCCGAGCGTGCCCACGCCGAGGGCGTCGATGCGACGGCTCACGCCTGGGA
>CAYUFS010000194.1:0-1419 GCA_964443975.1 uncultured Myxococcales bacterium
CCTGTAGGGGTAAGGCGGTTTGGGTTCCTGCGGGCGCACCAGCGCAGCCGGCGCCATGGCACCTGCGGCACGTCGCGTGAACGTGATTGGCAGGGTGGCATTCAACTTGCCGGCAATACTGTTGCCATCGCCCGAAATCGTCCCCTTGATGAGACCGGACACAGTGGGCGTATCGAGACTTACATTTTCACCCGCGCGTGTAATAGCAGTGATCGGTACCTTCACGTTACCTTCGTCAATACTGGCAAGCGTTACGGCTGTTACGCCATCGTGACTTTCGATATGCAGGCTCATGCGCAGCTTGATGCCGCCCGGCGCGGTCACGGTGCCGTCCCAGTCGCCGTCCAGTTCCGAAACCGTCTGCGCCATGGCTGGGCCGAAAGAAGCAGCAATGCCGCCAACAATAGCCACACCTTTTTGTGTGCCATATCCAATCTCCGCTTTTCCGATTGTTGGTTTTTGATGACCGTACGAGGAGCAGCCGCTCAGGAAGCGGGGCTGACGCCCAGCCGATCCGCATCCGCTTGGCGTCGCAGCGCGAAACCGATCATGGAACAAAGAAGAATGATGATCACAAAATAAACGCTCATCACGAACGGCGCCCATCTCAGCATATCCAGCAGCCTCAGCGCGAGGTTGAGCGACTGGAACACGATAACGGCGATGGAGACGTAAAACATTAGTTTAATCTGCACCCCCACCGCCCGCACGCGATAGGCGCTGGTCTCAAGCGGCCATTTCCTTCTGTGATACAGCAGAAAGTACACTGCAAATGCGTTCAAGGTGCAGACAAGCGTGACGGCGCTGAGGCTGCGATAGCCGGTAAACCCCGGAAACGGATGTTGCCGGATGTAAACCACGAACGCGACGAACAGGGCATAGCCCAAGACGGCAAGGAAAACGGTAAACGGCGAGACGACATCGAATAGCCCTCGACGCTTAAGGCTCGCTGTCCGCTTGACCTCCTGAGGCGATTGCGCGAGCGCCTTCTTTTTGGCCCATTCTCCGATCAAGCCAGCGAGAGCGAACGGCAAGATCTGAAGCATGGTATAGCCGCCGTGCAGGAGAGTCACCGGACGGATATCCCAGTCGGGACTTTGCATGTGGTTGAACAGCCAGCCCAGCAGACCCAGGCCGAGCACCGCGATGCCCATGTTCGCCGCGCGATAGGCAGTCAGAAGGCGCTCGAGGGATTTGCGGTCCAAGCCCGGAAGTTGCGCCTCCGCCTTCGCGCGGGCGTATCTTGTGAGCCAAGCCGGACTCAGCACGGACACAACCAGTATCTGCACCGTGAAGGCCGCAAGGAATGCATAAGCTTCAATCATGACGGCACCTCACTTAGCCCAGGGTTGCCGGCTGACAGCGCCGGCGAATGCGTTGCGGATTTCCGAATCGGTCACACCGGCTTCGCGCAATTCG
>CAYUFS010000195.1:0-1410 GCA_964443975.1 uncultured Myxococcales bacterium
GCGCCAAGATGGACTCGATGGACCTCGAGCGCGAGAAGGGCATCACGATCCAGTCGGCCGCCACCTATTGCATCTGGGAAGGCTACAACATCAACTTGATCGACACCCCTGGACACGTCGACTTCACCATCGAGGTCGAGCGCGCCCTGCGGGTGCTAGACGGCGCCGTCCTCGTGCTGTGCGGGACGTCTGGCGTGCAGTCGCAGTCGTACACGGTCGATCGACAGATGCGGCGCTACAACGTGCCGCGCATCGCGTTCATCAACAAGCTGGACCGCGCCGGCGCCGATCCGGCCCGCGTGACCGGCCAGCTGAAGGAGAAGCTGCGTCACAACACCATCACGCTGCAGCTCCCGATCGGGGCCGAGGCAGACTTCGACGGCATCATCGACCTCGTCAAGATGAAGGCCTACTTCTTCGACGGTGACAACGGCGAGGACATCCGCGAGGAGGAGATCCCTGCCGACCGCGTCGAGGAGGCGAAGACCGCCCGCCGTGCCTTGATCGCCGCCGTCGCCGACCACGACGACGAGATGGCCGAGATCTTCCTGGCCGAGCAGGAGCCGACCATCGAGCAGATCAACGCCGCCATCCGGCGCGTGACGATCAGCCTGAAGATGACGCCGGTCTTCATCGGCTCGGCCTACAAGAACAAGGGCGTCCAGTTGCTGCTGGACGGCGTGCTGGCCTACCTGCCCAACCCCGCCGAGGTGCAGAACATCGCGCTCGATCAAAACAAGAACGAAGAGAAGGTGGTCCTGGCTTCGGATCCCAAGAAGCCCTTCGTGGGGCTGGCCTTCAAGCTGGAGGACGGCAAGTACGGCCAGCTCACGTACATGCGCGTCTACCAGGGCTCGCTGTCGAAGGGCGAGTTCATCATCAACAACTCGTCGGGGCGCAAGCGCGTGAAGGTGCCCAGGTTGGTCCGCATGCACTCGAACGAGATGAACGACATCGACAACGCGTCGGCGGGCGACATCGTGGCGCTGTTCGGCGTCGAGTGCAGCTCCGGCGACACGTTCACCACCGAGGACATCAACTACACGATGACCTCGATGCACGTGCCGGACTCGGTCATCTCGCTCGCCGTGTCGCCGAAGGACAAGACGTCGACGCAGAACTTCTCGAAGGCGCTGAACCGCTTCACCAAGGAGGATCCCACGTTCCGCGTTCACCGGGACGAGGAGTCCGCCCAGACGATCATCAGCGGCATGGGCGAGCTGCACCTCGAGATCTACATCGAGCGCATGAAGCGCGAGTACGCCACCGAGGTGATCGCGGGCAAGCCGCAGGTCGCGTACCGCGAGGCGATGAGCATGAAGTCCGAGTTCAGCTACACCCACAAGAAGCAGACGGGCGGCTCCGGCCAGTACGGCAAGGTGGCGGGCTACATCGAGCCGCTGCCCGCCG
>CAYUFS010000196.1:0-1402 GCA_964443975.1 uncultured Myxococcales bacterium
CGTAACCGTCCGACTCGCGACGTCTGGCGGTGATCGGGCGGTGGGCGCACCCTGGCTGGCATGAAGGCACGTGGGGAGAAACGGCGATATTGGTCTTCGGTGGTAGCCCGATATGAGCGATCAGGGCAGTCACAGGCGAGATTCACGACGGAGGCAGGCGTTGCGATGGCGGCGTTCCGGTACTGGCTGTACAGGCTCCGCCGTGAGCGGACGGTGGTGACGACGGTGGGGCGTTCGAGGGGATCGGACGAGGTACGGCTGGTTCCGGTGGAGGTGCGTCAGTCGCCCGCGCGAGGCCGGCTGGACCTCCGCACCGCAGGTCTGCGGGTGTTGATGCCGATCGGGACCGACCCGCGATACGTGGCGCACGTGGCGGCCGCGCTTCGAGACGTCGCCACGTGGTGACGTTGCCGCCCAGCGTTCGAATCTACTTGGCGGCAGGCAAGGTGGACCTTCGTCGTGGCCACGACGGCCTCGGTGCGATCGTGCGCAATCAGTGGAAGGTCGACATCTACGGCGGCCATCTGTTCGTCTTCGTCGGGCGTCGGGCTGACCGGTGCAAGATTTTGTTCTGGGACCGCGGCGGCTTCGTGCTGTACTACAAACGCCTCGAGCGCGGGAGATTTCGAGTGCCCAAGGTGGCCGCCGACGCGAGCTCGGTGCGCATCGACGCGACGGAGTTGGCGATGTTGCTCGACGGAATCGACGTGGTGTCGGTCAAACGACCGAAACGCTGGGAGCCACCACGCACGGCGGGCCTCGCGCCCGCCGCGTGACCGAAAATATTCTTCGATCATTTCGATCACTTGCAAGATTCCCGTCGCTGGGGGATCGACAAGATCGTGAAACCATGATCAAAGATGGTGGATGGCGCCTCCGCCGGACGACGATCACGAGTGTGGCTGGAAGGTCTTCGCGACCGAGCTCGGTCAGGAGATGGCAACGATGCGCGCCGAGCTCGACGCGCTCAAGCGGCGAGTGCTCGGGCCCAAGAGCGAGAAGCTGCCTCCGATGGACCGTGAGGTCCGCAAGCAGAGGCCGGCCGACCCGGCCGCCACACAAGAGAAGCGGCGCAAGAATGCCGAACTGCGCGCCACGCGCGTCGAGACCGAGACCACCGAGCACAAGGTCCCCGACGCCGACCGCGTCTGCCCCAAGTGCAACGGCACCAAGCTTCGCCCGGTCGGGATCGGCAAGGAATCGATCGTGGTCGACTACGTGCCCGGGTACTTTCGTCGTCGCCGGCACGTGCGCGAGACCTTGGCCTGCCCGTGTGGCCAGCACATGGTGGTCGCGCCGGGGCCCGATCATTCCGTCGAGGGCGCCCGCTACGGCGATGGCTTCCGGGCTTTCGTGGTCACATCCAAGTGCGCGGACTCGATTCCGCTCTACCGCCAGGCCA
>CAYUFS010000197.1:0-1364 GCA_964443975.1 uncultured Myxococcales bacterium
GAGGACTTCGACCGACAGCAGATGCTCGGGCGTGGTGCCTCCGGTGAAGGTGTCGTGCACGATCAGGTCGTAGCGACGATCCGTCAAACGCAGGAAGGTCCGTGCGTCCTCGACGTGAACTTGACCCTTCGTCGAGAAGTGGAAGAAGTCCCGCGCAAATCGGACGATCGCTGGATCGATCTCCACGACATCGGCAAGGAGGCCGCGTTCGCCCAAGATCGACGGCAAGGAGCCGGTCCCCAGCCCTATCTGGAGGACATCCTTGGCTTCCGGTCTCAGGAATCGGACTGATTCGAGAACGTGAATGAAGGCAAAGCCGGGCGAATGGTCTTCCAGCATCTCCGCGCCGATAATCGAGTGGTCGGCGCGAAGGAAACGGACCTCACGATTGCTGTCTTCGATGACTTCGACGAGACCCAGCAGGCTCTGGGAGCGCGCAAGTATCGTGATTCCGGGAGGCAGGGATGGCTTCGGCACGGCCGATGCGAGTAGCGGAACGAATACCAGCACCAGGGCTGCGCGCCGTCCGTGCCGCGCCAGCGATCCGGCCCCGAGGAGGATCAGAACGGTGGCAGTGCCCGTCAGGATCTGGTCGGTCTCGAAGGCGGGGATGGCCCAAAACCCGATCGCCAGCGTGCCGGCCAGGCTGCCGGCGGTGGAGATCGCGTAGATCGATCCGACATTCCGTCCCGCTGCCCGAAGGTCGCTGGTGGCGAGCCGGACGGCTATCGGCCCTGTCATTCCCAATGCCACGAGAGAAGGGCCAAAGAGCACGGCTGCGCTAAGCAAGGCGCCGGCACGCGGCCCCAGCGCCTCCGCAGCCCGGAGCACGACGTGACTCGTAGCCCGCACCAGGCCAAGGAGGACGCCGCTCACGATGACCACCAGGCCGAGGAGGCGCGAGCCCGGCATCCGGTCAATGAGGACGCCCCCGGCGTAATAGCCCGTCGCCAGCGCGCCCAACGTCACCGCCAGGAGCGCCGACCAGACGAACAGGCTGACGCCGAACGACGGACCCACGATCCGCGTGCCCATGATCTCGATGGTCAGCGCTGCGGCGCCGCAGATGAAGACCGTCAGCAGGAGCTCGATCCGTCCCAGCGTCTGGAGCGGCGCTTCCGGCGTGTCTTTCGAGCGCCGATCCTTCAAAGCCGGTCCACTTCCGCGATGGCCAGGTCAGTCATCTGGGTGGGGAGTATAGCGCGCGAACTCGAGTCCCTCGCGGCCGTGGACTTTTAGTTCTTCATCCAAAGCCCAGAAAGCCCGGAGCCGTGAACGGCTACGCTACTTCCAACCGAGGCCGCGCTTAAGTTTGTCGGTAACGTCTATGGGTCTAGACAGGCCGCGCCCTGCTCCGCGGGCGA
>CAYUFS010000198.1:0-1363 GCA_964443975.1 uncultured Myxococcales bacterium
TTCTTGGGATCGACGGCCGATCTCGGTTTGTGCAGAATGGCGCCATGGCGATGGGGAAAAATGGCGAAGAGCAGGAGGGGCTCTTCGTCTGCTTCAAGGATCTGCCGCGCTCCACGGGTCACCCGTTTTACGAGGCGCTTGACGTTCAGCTGCGCAGCCGAGGTTTCGACCGGCATGTGGAGAGCCTGTGCGCGAAGTTCTACGCCCCGACGCTGGGTCGCCCCGGACTGGCCCCAGGCGTGTACTTCCGGGCGCTGCTGGTCGGCTACTTCGAAGGGATCGGCAGCGAGCGTGGGATCGCATGGCGCTTGGCGGACTCGCTGAGCCTGCGATCTTTTCTGCGGCTTGCGACTGGCAAGGAGCCGCCGGACCATTCGACGATCTCGCGCACGCGGCGGCTGATCGACATCGATACGCACCAGGCGGTGTTCAGTTGGGTGCTTGCGGTGCTCAGCAAGGCAGGTCTGGTCAAGGGCAAGACGATCGGTGTCGACGCGACGACCCTGGAAGCAAATGCGGCGATGCGGTCGATCGTGCGACGGGACGACGGACGGAGCTACAACGCGTTCCTCGAGGACTTGGCTCAGGCGTCTGGGATCGCGACGCCGACGCGAGAGGACCTGGCTCGCATTGACCGGAAGCGAAAGAAGAAGGGCTCGAACGAGGACTGGAAGAGCCCGCACGACCCAGACGCGCAAATCATGAAGATGAAGGACGGGCGCACGCACCTTGCGCACAAGCAAGAGCACGCGGTGGATATGGACACCGGAGCCGTGGTGGCCGTGACAGTTGCGGGTGGCGCCGAAGGCGACACGTCGACGATCGAGGGGACACTGGAAGCCGCGACGTCGAATTTGGCTGAGGCGAAGAAGAAGGCCGGCGACGACTCGGGGCAAGCCGAAACGCCCGAGGAAGCGGTGGCGGACAAGGGCTACCACAGCAAGGCCGTGCTGCTTGCACTGAGACTATCCGGTTGGAGAACGTACATCTCTGAGCCCGACCGCGGACGCCAACACTGGGTCGGTGAAGAAGACGCGCGAGATGCCGTCTACGCAAACCGCCGCCGCAAGGGAGGCTGCCGCGGCCAAGCGCTCATGCGGCGCCGCGGCGAGATTCTGGAGCGGACCTTCGCGCACACGCTCGACACTGGTGGCTTGCGCCGATCGCACGTACGAGGTCACCTCAACGTCGCCAAGCGCGCCCTGGTCCAGGTCGCCGCGTTCAACCTCGGCCTGCTGATGCGCAAACTCTTCAACGTGGGCAAACCGCGGGTGCTGCAGGGGTCCGCGGTGGCAATGACCGCCGCCATCCTGGCGTTCTTGCGCCGGCTCGTGGCCATTGTGGCCCATCTGAGCCGCGACAT
>CAYUFS010000199.1:0-1353 GCA_964443975.1 uncultured Myxococcales bacterium
CTAGCGCGCACTTGCCATGAGCCGCGCGCGCAACGAGACGAGGCTGCCTCCACGGCTCCGACGTATCGAGAATCCGGCATTGATCGAACACCCGAACCGCCTCGGCAAGGTTCGCAAGGGCAGCCAAGTGCACAGCCCGGATCTCGGTTTCGGACGCGGCATGTCCACCCGCCTGGGCACGCTGGAGCACCCTCTCGATATTGATGTCCGCCGAGCTGGTGCACAAGAACGTGAGGGCCGTTCGAAAGCCCTGGTTCCGCGCCCGTTCTGCCTGACGCACGGACACCAGCGTTCGCATCGTGGTTTCCACGGTGAAGCTTCGCTTCCCGTCGATGTGCTCGTCCACGAACGTCTCGCACTGTCGCGCCGCTTCCCGGCGGCCCCGCCACCACGAGCATGACCGGGCGGGCGGCGGTCTTCGACGCTGCCACCGCGTCTCAACCGGTCTCGACGCTAGTCAACGAGGTCGGAAGCATGTCGGGAGGCAGCTGCCGCGACACGAGCTGTCCCTCGCGGTCGATCACGCCCATCTGTTCCAGCCGCGCCCGCGCTTGACGAATGCGTCGTTCGGCCATGGCATCCATGCGCGCATCCCAGGTGGCGGCATCACCCTCTTTGTCGAGGTCGAGATCGTCCACGCGAGCTTCCGGGATCGGGGACTCATCGATCTTCAGCGGCATACCGCCATTTTAGCACCCCTGCCTCCCAGGCCTGTCGATGGACGACCGCGTCTTCTGGGCGGGCGTCGGCGCGTCGGGCCGGCCGCCTTCGCGCCGCGCGATCGCGACCATGGTCCGAGTAGAGAGCCCCTCGAGGTTCTAGTTCCTTCACCAACGATGTTCTTCCGATCATCGTCGAAGAACGTGACGGGTGGCACGTCGAAAACGTTCGCCGTCGTTCGTGGCGTCACCCACCCTACGCATTCGCGTCACGTCAGTTCTGGGCCACCAGAACGTTGCGAGACCGAAACGCGCGTCGAGATCTACCTGCGGTACTGGATCAGCCATCCGCCCCAAAAGGAGATGATCGATGACTCACAAGAAGACCACTTCGTTGTTTGCCTTGTCCCTGTTGACCGCCTGCGGGACGGACCCGACCGGCACCACCACCACCAGCCCAACCTCCGCCCTCGTGAGTGACCAGGACCACCGAGGCAACGACGACCACCAGGGCGATGACGACCACGGCGATCACGGCGACATCAAGCACGTCCTTCTGATCAGCGTCGATGGCATGCACCAGAATGACCTTCACTGGTACGTCGCCAACCACCCCAGCTCGACGCTTGCCAAGTTGACTCACTCCGGCAGCGAGTACACCAATGCGGCGGCCTCCAACCCGTCGGACTCCGAC
>CAYUFS010000200.1:0-1352 GCA_964443975.1 uncultured Myxococcales bacterium
AGCGTCCGGGGCACCCTTGCCCGACCGGCGCTCGCTTTCACCACGGGCTGCTAGATAAGAATGAATGGACGCTCGAGTTCAACGTCATCAACGGATGGGGCGGCGTGGATACGGTGCGAGCGTCCGGGACTGCGTCGCCGCTGACGCTTCGACAGGTCAGCGTCGATGTGGTGAAGCCGCGAGGGGAGTTCTACTATCCCTTGGAAGGTTGAAACGCCCGTGGTGATGCTGCCCAACCGCGCGTTGCAGCGGACGCCGCTTGCGCGCCGCCGCTGAACGCGAGATCGTTGGGCAGACGAAGCGAGAACCCGACGCGAAAGCCGTTGTCAGACAGAGGTATGCCCGAGAGAATGTTGTCGCTGTTGGTGCTCGTGGCGCTTTCAGGCTGCAAACACCCGACTGCACACCGGGGCGATGATTGGGCGCGTTGGTTGAACCTTCAGGCGAGCCAGCTCGAACGATGGGATGGCTCCGGCGTGCGCGCACCTGACGGTCCGACTGTGCGGACACCGGACGGTCTATCAGTTCGGCTCGGGCTCAACTTCCGCAAGCGGAATGACTATGGCTGTTGGGACTCTGGCCGGGAGACATGGCGCAAGGCGGGGTGGAGGGATGTGTGCGTGTCCCGCATCGTCCCCGAAACAGACCTCGGCCCTCGCTTCTTTCTTCGACCGGAGCCTCTCGATCCCGCGATCGCTGACCAACATCAGTCGGAACGTTGGGAGGTCGGTCTGGTCACGGTCGCGGGTCGACGAGCCATGTCGAGCGGGCACGGGTCAGTGGAGGAATTGAGGGAGCGAGGCAGGAACGTCGCACGGCGATCCTGATCGAGCTTCCACCGAGCGGCTGGGCCTACCTAGAGGGGGCAACTGGTGACGACCTTGGTTATGCCGAGCTCCTGGGAATCGCGGGCACGATCCACTCTCCGTAGCGAGTGCTGACAGCAGAGCGCCGCCCAACTGGGAATTGCAACGGACGGGCTGCGCCCGCCGCTGAATTCCAGTATCGTTATCCGGACAGCGCGGATGGCCGACTCGATCGCGGCAGGTATTTCACGAAACCTCGTTTCTTTTCTGCGTTGAAACCCACCCGCACGAAGAACGTGTGGGCATCCGTTCTGTATGAACTGCTGAGGACCATAATCTTGGTGCATTCCACGCGCGTCGCGATGTCCTCGACATACTGAAAGAGGCTGCGGCCAATGCCTTTGCCCCGCTGGCCTTCCACCACCACGACATTTTCGAGTACCGCATACGGGCGGAAGGCGAACATCGGATCCCGACAGACTGTGAAGAATGCTGAGCGTGCGCGCGTTGTTTGAGGGGACGCGGAGCACGATGTTTGGGGGACGC
>CAYUFS010000201.1:0-1338 GCA_964443975.1 uncultured Myxococcales bacterium
GGCTATTCCAGGATCTTCGTCACGACACCGGCGCCGACGGTCTTGCCGCCCTCGCGGATGGCGAAGCGCAGTCCCTCTTCGCAGGCGATCGGCGTGATGAGCTCGATCTCCAGGTTCACGTTGTCCCCCGGCATCACCATCTCCGCCCCCTCCGGCAACGTCACCAGCCCCGTCACGTCCGTCGTCCGGAAGTAGAACTGGGGACGGTATCCCTTGAAGAACGGCGTGTGCCGTCCTCCCTCTTCCTTCTTCAAAATGTAGATCTCCCCGCGGAACTTCTTGTGCGGCGTGATGCTCCCCGGCTTCGCAAGCACCTGCCCGCGCTCGATCTCTTCCCGCTTCGTCCCGCGCAGCAGCGCCCCGACGTTGTCCCCGGCGCGCCCCTCGTCCAGCAGCTTCCGGAACATCTCGATCCCCGTCACCGTCGTCTTCACGGTGTCACGGTACCCGACGATCTCGATCTCCTCTCCGACCTTCACCACCCCGCGCTCCACGCGCCCCGTCACCACCGTCCCACGGCCAGAGATCGTGAACACGTCCTCGACAGGCATCAGGAACGGCTTCTCGATCTCGCGCTTCGGCTCGGGGATGAAGCTGTCGCAAGCATCCAGCAGCTTCATGATCGACGGCTCCCCGATCTCCGATGGGTCGCCCTCCAGCGCCTTCAGCGCGCTCCCGCGGATGATCGGCGTCGTGTCCCCCGGGTACTGGTACTTCGACAGCAGCTCGCGCAGCTCCAGCTCCACCAGGTCCAGCAGCTCCGCGTCCTCCTTCGCGATCATGTCCACCTTGTTCAGGTACACCACAATCGCCGGCACCCCCACCTGACGCCCCAGCAGGATGTGCTCCCGAGTCTGCGGCATCGGCCCGTCAGGCGCCGACACCACCAGGATCGCGCCGTCCATCTGCGCCGCTCCCGTGATCATGTTCTTGATGTAGTCCGCGTGGCCTGGGCAGTCCACGTGCGCGTAGTGTCGGTTGTTCGTCTCGTACTCCACGTGCGCGATCGCGATCGTGATCCCGCGCTCACGCTCCTCCGGCGCCTTGTCGATCTGGTCGTACGCCAGGAACTTCGCGAAGTTCTTCTTCGCCAGCACCTTCGTGATCGCCGCGGTCAGGGTCGTCTTCCCGTGATCGACGTGGCCGATCGTCCCGATGTTCAGGTGCGGCTTGTTTCGGATGAATTTCTCTTTCGCCATCTTCCTATCCGTCCCTTTGCCCCTTGCGGGGAAGTTGAGCGTTTCGGTGCGTTCCCGACCCTGATTTTCTTTCGCGTTCCGTTCGAGCCCACGACCCGGATTGAACGGGTGACCTCGTCCTTACCAAGGACGCGCTCTG
>CAYUFS010000202.1:0-1319 GCA_964443975.1 uncultured Myxococcales bacterium
CCGGCTCCTGGCCAAGATCGCCTGCAAGGTGGACAAGCCTAACGGTGTCACGATTTGGCCGCCCGTGACCATGCCGGGGCCGTTGCTGGTGCTGCCCCTCGAAACAGTGCCGGGCATCGGCTCCCGCATGGAGAAGCGGCTCAACAGCGCCGGCATCGTCACTATGGGCGACCTTTGGGCTTCGCAGCCCAAGCACTTGCGCGCGCTGTGGGACAGTGTGAACGGCGAGCGCATGTGGTATGCGATACACGGCTACGCAATCCATGCCATGCCAACGTCGCGCGGCATGTTCGGGCACGGGCGTGTCTTGCCCCCTCCTGGCGCACTGCGGATCACGCTCGGTCCTGTTCGCGGCTGCTCCTCACCAAAGCGGCCCGGCGCATGCGCCGTGACGGCTATCACGCAGGCACTTTGTGGCTGTGGTTGGATATCCGGAACGACGCATGGTTCGGGCAGCGCGAGCTTCATGCCGTGCAGGACGATCAAGCATGTCTCCGGGCGCTCGAAGCTCTTTGGAAAAAGGCTCATGGAGAGATCGCGCGTCGCGCAGAGATCGTGCGTGTAGGCGTGACACTTTCAAGCCTGACGCGGGACAATGCGCGTCAGCTTGATTTGCTGCTCGATGACAACACCGAGCGGGAGCGCTGCGAACTCATCACCAACAGGATTGACCGGCTCAACCAGAAATTCGGGAAGCGTGTCGTTACGGTGGGCCCGTGGACGCCGCCGCCTGGAGGCTATGCCGGCGGAAAGATCGCGTACAATCGCATCCCGTCAGCGGAGGATTTCTGGTGACGTGGCTGGAAGACATGGCGCTGCGGGATAGATCAGCTGCCAGCCTGTCAGCGACCTCTGCCGCTCGACGCGGGCCAGGAAATCTGCCTCATCTCTCAGATGTGGACGCAATTCACGCATCACCGGAAAGATACGCTTGGTTTCAGCATCGCTAAGGGCGATTTTGACCTCGATATCTGACATGCGGCTCCCCCGTCCTCACAGGCTTCCCTGGCCCGCTGAACGTTTTGTACCAGCGCCTCAGGTGTGAGGCCAATGTCCGCTTTGGGTCAGGAGCGGTCATTCCCGTCATTGCGGATCGGGGCAGGACGCTCTTGGCCTGCTATGTCCGATTGGCGCCAAAAGCGGACATTGGGCCGCTGGACTAAACCGTTTTATGGCTCGAAAATGTCTTCGATCTTGCACTTAAACAATTTCGCCAATGAAAACGCCAGTGGTAGCGAGGGGTCATAGCGTCCCGTCTCCAGCGCATTTACGGTCTGTCGGGAAACGTCAAGCCGGTCGGCTAAGTCGCTTTGGCTCCA
>CAYUFS010000203.1:0-1296 GCA_964443975.1 uncultured Myxococcales bacterium
GACCACGCCTCGCCGGACATGGCCGCCGACGCTCACGGAACTGCCGGCTCGACCGGCATCGGCGGAACCTCGGGGGCGGACGGGATCGGCGGAAGCGGGAATCGCGGTGGAGGAGACACTGGTGGGGGCACTGCTGGCGGAGGCCGGGCAGGGGCCGGCGGCTTGTCGGGAGCCGGGGGCTCGGCTGCTCCTGGCGGAGCCGGGGGCTCGGCCGTTGGCGGCGCCGCTTCCGGCGGTGCCGGGGGAGCCGGACTCGGCGGCGCGGCTGCGGGGGGCCGTGGTGGCGTCGGGGGCAAAGCTGCCGCTGGTGCAGCAGGCGGTGGAGCCGGCGCGGGTGGCATGCACGTCTGCGGCGACGGAATTCAGGATCCCACGGAGCAGTGCGATCGCGGGGCCGCGAACGCGGCCAATGCCTACGGCCGCGGCCTGTGCACCGACCAGTGCAAGAATGCGCCGTACTGCGGAGACGGCTTCCTCAACGGTCCCGAGGTGTGCGACAGCGGGGGCTCGGGAGCCACGACGCTCGGCTCGTGTAATCCTGAATGCACGGGTTACTACGAGAAGAAGGTGGGAAAGCTCACGAGCACCCGCTATTCGACCAACCTGGGCGGCATCGCTGGAGCCGATTCGAAATGTCAGACCGAGTATGGGGCGGGATGGAAGGCCCTGCTTGTCGGAGGGACACGGCGGGCAACCGTCACCCCGTTCCTGGGCGATGGGCAGCTGGACTGGGTGATCAAGAAATACACCCACTACTACAACGTCCAGAACCAGCTCGTCTGGAGAACGGATGCGATCGCCCTTCTGGGCGTCCGAAGCGGCGCTCGAACAGACCTCTACGCGACCTTCTTCGACGACGGCACCTATCCGTGGAGCGGGTATGACGCGGACTGGACCACCATTCCTGATTCCGACAATGGTGGGACCTGCGGCGGTTGGACTGCCGTGACGACCGGAGGGGCCAGCTTTGTCACGAGTGATCTGGCGACCGTTTCGGTGGAGCTCTGCGGCTCGGCGACGCTGAACTACATCCTCTGCGTGCAGCAATAGGATTCAGACGACCGGCAGCTCAGTGCACCCACACCTCGACCGGCAGCAGCGTGTTCATCGCCGTGAAGTGCTCTTCGGCGATCGGTAGCTGGAGGCGCGCGAGCGTATTGTGAGCGTCGGTGATTACCGGACCAGTGGGCTCAGGGTTGAGCACTTCCCAATTCTGAAACCCGCGAAGGATCTGTTCGCAAACCGGGCCATCAAACTCGGCGCCGGGCGGAATGTCGAAATCCATCGCCTCGTCCG
>CAYUFS010000204.1:0-1286 GCA_964443975.1 uncultured Myxococcales bacterium
AGGCGCCCGAGAACCTTGCAACGGCTCTCCTCGAGTTCATCGGAAGTATCAACGCGGCCTGACCGAGTATGCGTGGTCGCCACGGGGCACGACGTTGCGGCAAGTCCTGCAGGCGCTTCACGACTGGGGAGAGCTGGTCGCAAAGGACGTCGGCGCCATCGTGGCGCCTGTCAGTCTACCGGAACTTCCTCGGTAGCTTCTTGACGGGACGGGCGATGGCGCGTGGGCGTCAGCCCTGCCGATGCCCACGCTTTCCCGCCGCGGCCGGTGGCGTGGCGATCCCGTTCTCCACGGCTGCCGTCGCGACCTCGGCCGAGGTTGGCACCGACGGCTCCGACACAGGCGGCACACGGTCGTCCGCCTTCCCAACGACGGGTTCGCTGGGCTCAGTTTCGACCAGAGTCTCGACCACTTCAGCATCCTGCAACTCGGCCTCCTAGGCCTCCTCTTCCAAATTGAGCATCTCGCCGACCACGCGCGTGAACGGCTCGGCCGCCATGCGCGGCACGTTGCGGAACGGCACGCATTCGTCACCGCGTTGCCGAAGGAGAGGAACGAGATCGGCGAGAAGTTCGCCACAGCGATGGTGTCGTAGAGGCGCTCGGCGTACTGGATTGGACCGGGGGGGACGGGGAATTTGAGGCCCGAAATCCGAACGCGTCAAACGCCGAGATTGAGCTTTCCGCTCACTGACGCTCTTCGACCCGCCGTTTTTGCCGGGAAAATAGGAACCGCTTGGTCCCAGAGGAAGCGCCGCCGCTTGCCTCCGGCGGTCGGAAGGCGATCATCACCTGCCTGTGCCGCTGCGGGGAGACCTTGCCCGCAGCCTGCCATCTGTGTCCTCCCAGCCGCAAGAACATCGCGCTTCCTCCAGATCCCCCTGCCCGTGTGCCCGCCGCCGACCCGCACGTCGCAGAGGACCTCCTCGTGGACCCGGCCGCAGGACCCAGCTCCGCGACGACGTTTGCATAGCCGGTCGAGCCTGCCGCGAAGCGGTTCATCCAACCAGGCTTTCGTGGATGCGCCCTCACGCGGCGGCTCGCTCGCGCTCCCCGCCTTCTTCGGTCCGACTCACGAAAACCAATTTATCATGACAACCGCGAGCCCCCTCCCTGCCCCCACCGCCATGGCAGCCGCTCCCGGCGGCGGTTTGGCGATATTCACGGGAAAAAGCCGGGGTCAGCGGGAGGAGCTGGCCCGGTTGTCCGCCTGGGGAGGACACGAATGGCCCCAACTTGGGCCCAACCCGATGCAGGCGCCGGAGGGATCCGGGCACTGATTCCGCC
>CAYUFS010000205.1:0-1246 GCA_964443975.1 uncultured Myxococcales bacterium
CGACCTTGTATGTGATTCAATAAAGGGGTCGGGAGCGGACTCGGTAGATCGACGACCGACCAGGGTCGACAAGACCGTGGGAGAGCAAGGGTCGCCGAGTCCGAAGTCCCGGCCCAAAGCCCGTACAGTTGCTCGAGCGAAAGCTCGTATTCCGCAAGGCAGGGCACAGGCCGGATCTTCCCGAACACCACAAGAAGATACCGGGAGGCCCATGAACACAGGAGTTAACGTAGGCATCGACGTGTCGAAGGCGACCCTCGACGTGGCGCTCGGCGGGAACGGCGAGCTGTTGCAGGTCGCCAACGACGAGGATGGAATCAAGGAGCTACTTATCCGACTGGGCGAGCTGGCTCCCACGCTGGTGGTGCTGGAGGCGACTGGCGGGTACGAAAGCTTAGTGGCGGGGGCGATCGCCGGTCAGGGGATGAACGTCGCAGTGGTCAATCCCCGACAGGTCCGAGACTTCGCGAAGGCGACAGGGGTACTGGCGAAGACGGACGGCATCGACGCACGTGTCCTGGCGCGATTTGCCGAGGCTGTCCGTCCTGAGCCACGCCCCCTGCCCACTGCGGAAATGAAGGAACTGGAAGAGCTTCTCAGTCGGCGCCGTCAGCTCGTAGACATGCTGACGATGGAGAAGAACCGCCTGGGCATCGCAGCCACCGAGCGCATGAAGAAGGCCATCCGTAAGCACATCGACTGGCTCGAAGAGGCACTGCGACGAGCGAACGATGACATCGACCAAGCAATACGCAAGAGCCCTGCCTGGCGCGAACAGGAGGATCTCCTTCGGTCGGTACCTGGAATTGGCCCGGTCACCGCGAGGACGATGCTGGCCGAACTGCCCGAGCTCGGCACTTTGAACCGCAAGAAAATCGCCGCGCTCGTCGGTGTAGCGCCGCTCAACCGGGACAGCGGGACGATGAAAGGAACCCGCTCCTGTTGGGGAGGACGGGCCCACATCCGCCAGGTGCTCTACATGGCAGCGATCACGGCCGTGCGTTTCAACCCCGTGATCCGTCGCACCTACGCCGCCCTCCGGACCCGCGGCAAGAAGCCCAAAGTCGCCATCGTCGCCTGCATGCGCAAGCTCCTCACCATCCTCACCGCCATGGTTCGCGACGGCCGTCGCTGGTCGCCGGACCTCTCCCCGACCCTCTCCATGCTACCGCATGGAGAGGGGGAAGGAATTCTCCTGTGCGAACGCGCTTGACACAGTTGCTCTCCCCGCGAGCGGGGCGAGGTG
>CAYUFS010000206.1:0-1230 GCA_964443975.1 uncultured Myxococcales bacterium
CCCGAGCGACAATCTCGCCGGGTTCTCGTGTGGCACCGTAGACCTCGACGATTGGCTTCGCGATGACGCCATCAGGCTTCAGGACTGCGGATCCGTCGCGGTCTACCTTGCACGTGCAGGAGAGGAGATCGTTGGGTACCTCTCACTGCTTTCTGACTGCATTCGGGTCAACAGCCGCGAACGCAAGGACATGAAATTTTCGCACGATGATCACCCGATCATCCCAGCGATCAAGATCGCGCATCTGGCTGTTAAGTCAGAGAGGCAGAAGCGAGGGTTAGGAACGACCCTTCTAAAATTCGCATCGGACAGAGCATTTCTTGTAGCCGAGTCTGTCGGCTGCCGCTTGCTAACGCTTGATGCTTACCCCGAACGCGTATCGTGGTACGAGGATCGCGGGTTCGTACGAAACAAGCTGGTGGCTAAGGAAGCTGCCTTGGAATGGAAGTGCCCCGAGGGCTGCCCTGAGCACAGAAAGGTTGATGGCGATCGGGTAAGCATGCGCCTTGATCTGACCGGCGACGAAGTCCCCGATTGGATGAAGGACTAGACACTCTTCTACGGCCATCGTCCGGGCCCGATTTCAAACTGACCCACTACCCGCCGTGGGCCTACGCCGGGAAGCGCGGTAGACTGATGGCGGCATGTCCACCAAGGAGCTCATCGAAGCTGCGCTCAAGCTCGATCCCGTCGACCGTGCCCGCGTCGCCGACACGATTTGGCAGAGCCTCAGTGAGGCCGAGATCGAGGCCATCGAGGATGCCGAAGATGTGGTCGAGTCGCGGGCCATCTTGGCCCGCATGAAGGAAAACCGTGACCAGCCCATTCCCTGGGAGGACGTGAAAAAGCAGCTCGGTCTCGGCTAATCACGAGACCGCTCGATGTATCGCGTCCGCACCAGTCCCGACGCTGAGAAACAGCTCGCCAAGCTCGATGGCTCTGTTCGCATACGGATCGCCCAGAGGATCGATCAGCTCGCGGAGAATCCCCGTCCTCAAGGATGCAAGAAACTGAAGGGCGACGACAACCTCTGGCGTGTCAGGGCCGGTGACTATCGGATCGTCTTCTCAATCCAAGACGATCTCTTGCTGGTCCTCATCATCAGGATCGCCTCGCTGACCACTGCACAGGCGCTCGCGGGAACTACGCCCCAGGCACGCTGGCTGCATTCCAAACGTAAGCGCTGCACGGACGGCACGTGGCGCTGGCGCCCGCCGCGTGCTTGGGGAC
>CAYUFS010000207.1:0-1224 GCA_964443975.1 uncultured Myxococcales bacterium
ATCACTACGATCACGGCAGCGAGGTCGTGTGCAGCGGCGCGGCCGACGGCTCCGCGACCGGCTGGTGTCAATGAGCTGGTCGTCGGGGGTGGTCCGTCCGCGCGCTGACGCCGCCCCCCCCCCGAGTGGGCAGGACCGGGTCATCTCGATCCCGTCGCGATCAGCGTTATTTCGAGAGCGGTGCAGTCCCCAGGAACAGTGAAGGGTTGAAAATGTCGCTGAGGCATCTCGTTCCTGGCAAGGCGCGACGAGGGCGAACACTCGACGTACTTGACCGAGGCGCAACGCGGCCAGGGACGAAGAGGACGGAGCGAGATCTTCAAGAATTCACTTTTCCAGGGGACTAAGTGCACCTAGGCGCGGGGGATTTGCGGCAGGTGATCGAAGTGTCGGTCGCGCGTGCAGAGCACCAGATCGTGTTGGAGCGCCAATGCGGCAATCCACATGTCGTTCGTCGGAACGGGGGTTCCCTGACGGCGGAGCTGGACATAGACCGAAGCGTAGTGATGCGTGGTTTGCTCGTCGGGAAAGAGGATCGCGACGCCCTCCTTGAGCAGGAAACGACGGAGTAGCCGCTCGTTGTCCACCTGGCGATTGCCAGCGGCGAATCCGGCGCGAAGCTCGCCGATCACGATGAAGGGAAGATAGATCAGGTCCGCATCTTCGAGGATCGTCGCCACGTTCGCGTCCCCCGTCAGGAGGTCGTCGTAACGATTCGAATCGAGTGCGATATTCATCGCCAGAGCTTTGGATCGATCCGGCGTTGGGCCTTGAGCGCGGTGTCGAGGTCGGGGTCCTTGGCTCGCGCACCCAGCAGATCGCTGAGCGAGCGGCGCCGAACGCTCCCAAGAATCGAGCCGAGCCCTTCGCTCATCGCCTCGACCGCGACCTGGTTGAGCGTCTTCCGATCGCGCTTGGCGCGTCGTCTCAAAGCGGCATCCACCGGCTTTGGAACCTTGCGGATCGTGTATTGCATTCTGATTTGCAGGCTAGCAGGCAAAGCAGCAGGCAACAAGGAAGACAGTCCCCTGGCACCAAAGCAGCGCGTTGCGTTTCGAGGAGGAGCTTCACGCGCTCCTCCCATCCCGTCAGCTCGTCGGCGACCTGCGCTTCAAGGCTTGAGGACGCCCACGTGCGCCGTGATCACGGCCTGGGTGCTCGTATCCATATCGTAGACCGAGAACCAGCCGGGCGTCTCGTGCGGCGGATCGCCGGTCCACTTGC
>CAYUFS010000208.1:0-1215 GCA_964443975.1 uncultured Myxococcales bacterium
GGCGTCATCGCCGGCGGCGCGGTGCGACCGTTGCTGGAGGTCGCCGGCGTTCAGGACATCCTCACGAAGTGCATCGGGACGTCGAACCCGCACAACGTCATTCACGCGACGGTCGACGCCCTTCAGCAGTTGCGCAGCGCCAACGACTTCGCGGCCGCGCGCGGCAAGACCCTGGAAGAGATTCGCGCCTAGCGCGGGCGGCGGCGACCGAAGGCGACAAGGAGAAACATCGTGGCCAAGAAGCTGAAGATCACCCTCATCCGAAGCGGCATCAACCGCCCGGAGCAGCACAAGCAGACCATTCGCGCGCTCGGATTGCGCAAGATGTGGCATACCTCGATCCTTCCGGACAACCTTTCGGTCCGTGGCATGCTGCGCTCGGTTTCTCACCTGGTTCGCGTCGAAGCCGAAAAATAGTCCCTGACCCGCGGGGCATCGGCCGCGTGCGGCCGAGGGCAGCCACCGCAGACCACTCTTTACGTTTCATCAAATTCAAAAAGCGAGAACGACGATGGGAACCACGCTCCACACTCTCAAGGGCCCGAAGGGCGCGACCCGAAACCGAAAGCGTATCGGCCGCGGTCCCGGTTCGGGGACCGGGGAGCAATCGGGCAAGGGCGTGAAAGGCCAAAAGGCCCGCACCGGCCATCACGGCGCGCGCTTCGGGTTCGAGGGCGGCCAGATGCCCATGCAGCGGCGCTTCCCGAAGAAGGGGTTCAAGAACCCCTTCCGCAAGGAGGTGTTCGCGGTGAACGTGGGCGATCTGGAGGCTCGCTTCCCAGCGGGGACCATCGACCTCGGCGCGCTGCAGGGGGCCGGGCTGGTTCCGCGCCGCGAGCGCGCCGTCAAGATCCTCGGCGAGGGCGAGCTCACGAAGAAGCTGGTGGTCCGCGCCGCGAAGTTCTCGGCCTCCGCGAAGGAGAAGATCGAGAAGGCGGGCGGCTCCGCCGAAATCGTGGCGGACTAGGAGGGACGAGCCATGGCGTCCGGATTCGGCAATATCGGTAAGATCCCGGAGCTTCGCAAGCGGATCCTCTATACGATCACGCTCCTGGCCGTGTACCGCATCGGCGCGTTCGTGACGACGCCCGGCGTGAACCGCGCCATCATGGCGAAGATCGTCAATCAGGGGTCGGGCAGCTTCCTTGGGCTCTTCAACATGTTCTCGGGCGGTGCGCTCGAGCAGATGTCGATCTTCGCGCTCGGCATCATGCC
>CAYUFS010000209.1:0-1204 GCA_964443975.1 uncultured Myxococcales bacterium
TGACGCCCTACGGGCAGGAGGCGCTGACGTCGACGTTGCCGGCGGTGAGTTTTTCGCTGGCGGACACGTCAAGTAGCCGCGTTGGCAGCAGCCCCTCTCCCGCGCCGAGGTTGATTCGAGGCCGGTGGATCACGCTCCAGGGTTCGTTTCAGGGTCGACCACCCGGCTGCGATGTAACCCGTCCACGAACGGCGTAGGCGAAAGGGCTTGCGCGATCTAGTTCGGCGAGGTGGCGAGGAGGCCGAGAAGCGGGCTGCGGAGGGCGCCATCGGTGAGGAGGAGATCCGTGTGAGCGATGGCGAGGCGGTCGGGAAGGAGCTCGCGGAGCTTGGCCTGGGGCCATCCGTTCAGGATGAGCTTGGTGGCGAGATGGAGGTACGCACGAGGGTTCACGCCATACGAGACACAGCTGGCGATGATGGTGAGGATGGCGGCGGTTCGCTCACCGCCGAGGTCTTCCCAGGCGAAGAGCCAATTGCGCCTTCCCAGGACGAGCTTTCTGAGCTCGCGTTCGACTCGATTGTTCGTCAGCTCGATTTGCCCGTCGGTCAGGAAGAGCACCAACCGAGGCCATTGACGCTGCAGATACCCGAGCGCTTGGCCGAGCGGGGTACGCGGCGGAGCGGTCGCCTTCTGCGCTTCGAGCCAGAGGCGTAGCTCTTCAACGAGCGGCGCGCTGTGCTCCCTACGACGCGCCAGCCGCTCCGCGGCGGTCTCGCCCGCGATGGCGCTCTGGCGCTCCACCGCGAACAGCGCACCGATCTTCTTCAGGCCCACGAGGGCGATCTTGTCGCCGCCGCGCGCGGCCTCGACCAGGCGGCGCCTGCCGTGACTCCAGCAGCCAGGCCGCTGTCCACCGGCGCGCTCCAGGAAGGTCGTGATGCTCGTGCCGTCGCATTGAACGCGGCGGCGGTGATCTTCGCCCAGGAATCGCCGTACGCTGTCCGAGTCTCCCTTCGCCGAATACACGAAGCTCACCCAGTACGCGTTGGTCCAGCACCAGATCGTGCCCTGCCGAATCCCTTCCGGCGCGTCCCGGTCTAGCACCGGGATCCCCGTCGCATCCGTCGCGAGCAATCCGGGGCCGCTCGGGCCTATCCCCCTCGGCCTATCCCCCTCCGAGGTTGATTCTCAGCATCTTCACCATGGACGATGCCGGCCATCTTCGGGTTGGCGACCTGACCACGAGTAGGCCGAGAATCAA
>CAYUFS010000210.1:0-1186 GCA_964443975.1 uncultured Myxococcales bacterium
ACTACCTCGACAGTCGCTTCCGCGATCGAGCCTGGCTGAAGCCGCCCGAGTCCGCCCGCTCCCGGGCGGCGGAGCTCCCGCCGTCGCGTGGCCCTTCCGAATGGCTGGACGTTCCCCGGACCTCACCCGAGATCCCCAGCTCTCAAGAGCTGCCGCTTCTCGATCCGGACGAGGGCGCGTCGATCGCGCCCCACGAGGGTCAAACCTCAGCGGGCGATCCGGAGGTCCATGCCCGGCCGGCCGGAATCAGAGACCCGTCGTCATTCAACGAGGCGTGGGCCACCGCGTTCGGCGGACCCAGTGACGAGGACCGGCTTGAGACCGCCCGGGCCGAATCGCCCGAATCCGCGGTCGAAACGACTGACGAAGCGCAGAACGCGCCCGAGGACCCAGGTGAAGATGATCGTTCCAGCGTCTCGTCCCGGGTGCCGCTATGAAGCCGGACAGCATCCCGGCCGCGCGCCAACGGCCTGCGCGCTCACAGATCCATCCCCGCCTCTCCGCGGACCTCGGCAAGCGCCTCCGCACCTTCGCTGCTGGCAAGGGCTCCTCGCAAAACTCTGTCGTCCAGGCTGCGCTGGTCAAGTACCTGGATGACGCAAACGATGGAACGCTGATCATCCGCCGGCTCGACCGCCTTTCGCGAGCCGTGGGCCGCGTCCACCGCGACGTCACCGTGCTTGCCGACGCGCTCGCGGTCTATGTCCAGGTCTGGCTCGCGCACACGCCACGAATTGCGGACGGCGACAGGCCCGCGGCAGAGCGGGTCGCTCTCGCCCGCTTCGCCCAGTTCACGGAGCACGTCGCCGCGAGGGTCGCGTCGGGCAAGTCCGTGATGACCGACCTCGCGCGCGGAGCCGACGGCCCAGAGGACGATGATCCGACCGACGCCACGAACGAGAAGGAAGGAGCATGAACATGACCGGCCTCCCTGTTGCACCGATGGAGTCCCGTACGAACGAGACGCAAACGAGACGGCACGCGTCGCTGAAGACGGCCGTGGCGCCCATCATGAGCTATCTCGCCGACGAGACTATCGTCGAGATCATGCTCAACGCCGACGGCCGAATCTGGGTCGAGCGGGCGGGCGTTGGCATGTTCGCGACGGACCAGACGATGAGCTCCGGCGACGCGCTCCGGATGCTGCGGCTCGTGGCGACGGAGATGAACGTCGAGCTCAGCGATC
>CAYUFS010000211.1:0-1154 GCA_964443975.1 uncultured Myxococcales bacterium
AATCGGCTGGCTGGTGCCGGGCGTGGCATTGGCTTCGTCATTCTCGTCGGCGATCGGCACCGTCACCGGCTTGTGGTTCACCATCACCACCGTGGTGCGCGGCCGGGCAGGCTGAGCGGCCCCGCCGGTGGCATCGATGACGGCGACGGCATAGGTGATGTCGATTGTCATGCCGGCCTTCAGGGCGCGGGGATTGAAGTCCTTCCCCAGGGCGGCGACGGCCGCGTTGGCGTCCTGGGCCGAGATGCCGGTGTCCTCCAATACGCCGGCCAGCGTGTCGCCGGACTCCAGCGTAACGCTGCGGCTCTCCACTCCCGGATCGCCATTGGCGTGGTCGGCTTCCGGCGGTGCTTCCAGCCGCGGCAGGTTGCTGCCCAGCTTCAGCAGCCGCAGAAAGAGTTCATAGGTGAGGGGAATATGGGTGGTGGAAACCGAAGGCGCCGTCATCGGCAGCGTGCCGACCGCCAGCCAGGCGATGGCGCCCGCCACCAGGGCGGTCACGCCGGTGGACACGACTGCCAGGCGGCCATCTGTGGTGGCCAACGCGGCGCGCGTTCGGCTCATCCGGCCTTGTCCCCAGGTAGAGGACCACAATGCAGAGGCAAGGTCGCGCCAATCGTGCAAGGTTCCGGCTCCATTGCCGCGGGGCGGCCTTGCGGCCTGCCGTCATCCGGCCCAAACAAATGGCCGCGACGGCGAAGCGACCGCCGCCATTTGGCCTGTGACGGTCGCGGGCGTCAACCCAAAGGGCTGTTCTCATTGAACAATTCTATAGTCGCGGGTTCCCGGCGAAAATGGGCGAACAATTGAGGCGATACATACGGTTCCGGTGGCAAGCGCTTGTGTCCTTGTGTTTTCTGCTGCCCACGCCCGCATTGGCCTGGGGACCGGAAGGCCATGAGGTGGTCGCCCATCTGGCGGCGATGAACCTGACGCCAAAGGCACGAACGCAGGTGGCGGTGCTTCTGGGCGGAGTAGCCGAGGCCAGCATGGCCATCGCCGCCAACTGGGCTGACGAGATACGCGACGCCCGTCCCGAAACCTCGCCCTGGCATTTCGTCGACCTCGAGATCGACGGTGACCTGCGCTACCGGGCCGCCCGCGACTGTCCCGGCGGAAATTGCGTCGTGGCGCAGATCGCGCGCGACGAAACG
>CAYUFS010000212.1:0-1141 GCA_964443975.1 uncultured Myxococcales bacterium
GGAAATCGCGGCCACCGAACGGAGGTCGAAGTCCGCGCCAACCAGCCCGTTTCGCGCGTTCTGACGACGGACTTCGCGGTTGCCAGGGAGGCTCGACAGCGGCGAGTCGAAAGGTGCGCACGCCGCGACAACTCGCGGAAGGAACGTAACCGGTGCTCGGGCCTCGTGCAGCGAAGCGAGACCCATGCCCGCAGTCAGGCGGGCTCGGCCTCCACCGGAACGCCTGCAAAGCGCCTCAGCCAGTACGTGCCGACGGGGAAGACGGCGTCGAAACCCGCTTGCCACAGGTCTCGTGCGGTGCGATGGGCGGCCTGGAACACCTGGTTGCGTTGGATGGCCTCGATGCGGGCCCACTTGTTCATTCCGGCTACTCGTGGGCTCATTCCGCGCCGTGACTCGTGCGACTGCGGCCGGTCAGTCGGCCGCTGCCGCAGCACCTGCGCGCGACCCAGGACCCGCCGGTCCTCTCCCTCCCGCTCCTTTGCGGCTCCCGACTCGACGGCCGCTATTCGGTCGCGCAGCTGAGCTCGCCACTCGGCGTCGGAGAGACCTTCCAACCCGGGTGGACGCTCGCACTTGAGAGTCACCGACTCCGGCAGCCCGCCCTCCTTGCGGAAGAAGTGCGCGGGACGACGAACGTACAAGGGACGGCCGTCCAAGTTAGCCCGCAGAGAGCTGGCCCCCGGCCACTGCTCAGCGCGTTCAATCAGATGATCCTTCACCGGATTCGTCAGCGCGTAGGTGATCTTGGCCAGGATGTCATCCGAGCCGAGGAGCTCGACCACTGAGGTCGCCTCTGACGCCCAGAAGTTCTCCCATCTGCCGCGCAAGGCGTTCTGGTGCTTGGCCACGAGCTTGTGGAAGTACTCCAGGAACTCGGGCATCCGGCCTAGCGTATCGACCACGATGGTGTGGTGATGGTTCGAGTGGGCTAGAAACGCGACTACCTGCATCTGCGTCCGCTTCGCGGCCAGCGCCAGGCAATACACGAACGCGTTCGTCGTCGCCGGGTCGGGTCGCAAGAGGAACTGTCGCTGTGTGCACCGCCGGGTCACCATGTACACCCGCCCGGCAACGATTCGTCGTGGCATCGACATGCCCCCTTTTCGGAACCCCCACGCCAGTGTTGCCCGCGAACCTC
>CAYUFS010000213.1:0-1127 GCA_964443975.1 uncultured Myxococcales bacterium
GACATGGAGCAGTCGATCCTGTTCGCGGTGCCCGACGATTGGGCGGACGGTGACTATGTCGCCTGGGCGGAGGTGAACACCGAGGGCGACAGCAACCCGAGCTTCACCTTCGACACCCCGCAGGGCGATTACTGGGACAGCTGGGCGGAGAGCTACGGCTACTCGTATCGAGGCCAGCCCTCGGTCGTCTTTTCGGTCCCCTTCACGCTGGGGACGATGGGCTCGAATTCCACGGCGACTCCCGTCGGGTACGGCGACGTCGACGGGTTCGGGGGTTCGGGAGGGACGCTTCACTCCATGGATTCGTCAATCACCGACGATCCAAGCAAAGCGCAGGGGAGCGGCGTCGATCGGTTTCGCCTGGTGGCCGGGAATGACTATCGATTCAAGGTGGAGGTGCGCGGGGGGGCCCAGCCTGAGGGCGGCGGCACCGGCGGCCAGAGCGGCAGCTCAGGCGGCGGTACCGGGGGGACCGGCATGATCGACACCTGTCAGATGGTGACCACGCCGGGCGTTCCGGGGAACGTCATGGCGGATCACGTGGCCGATCCGAAGAACTCGCACCAGTGGGGGACGCTGCACTTCGTGGTCCCGGACAGCGCGCAGGCGATCCACAACTACGAGGTTCGGTACAGCACGAGCGCCATCACGACCGCCGATCCGACCACGTTCGCCCAGGCGCTGCCCGCCCTGAGCGATTCGCTGGACACGCAGGCCCTCGTCGTCCCCACGACGGGCGCTCCGGGCTCCAGCGTCGACGTCCAGTTCGGCGGGCTCTACCCCACCACGACCTTCTGGATCGCGGTTCGAGCGGTGAACGTTTGCGCAGTTCCGGGCCCCTACGCCGTCGCGAAGCTGACCACGACGAGGATCAATTTCACCAAGCTTTCTGGGTGCTTCGTCGCGACCGCCGCCTTCGGCTCGGCGCTGGCGCCCGAGGTCGAATCGCTGCGTGTCGCCCGGGACGCCCTCCGCCACCGCAGCGCTGTCTTCGCCGCCGCGACCGACCTTTATTATCGCTCGGGTCCCGCGGCGGCGGCGGTTATCGCCCGCAGCGACGCCACCCGGGCCCTCGTCCGCACCCTGCTCGGGCCCATCGTCGACGTCGCGACCGCGGCCGAGGCGGC
>CAYUFS010000214.1:0-1126 GCA_964443975.1 uncultured Myxococcales bacterium
AGACCGGCAAGATGGCGAACAAGTTCGCCCTGGTCGCCAACATGATCGCCCAGGACGGCGGCAAGGAGATCGTCGCCGGCAATGAGCGCGTGCTGCGCGCCCGCCTGTCAGACGCCAAGTTCTTCTGGGACGAGGACCGCAAGATCAAGCTGGCGGATCGCGTCAAGGCGCTGGAGGGCATCGTCTTCCACGCCAAGCTCGGCACCCAGGCCGAGCGGGTCGCCCGCATCGAAAAGCTGGCGGGGGAGATTGCGGGCAAGATCGGCGCCGATGTTGCCAAGGCACAGCGCGCCGCCCATCTCGCCAAGGCCGACTTGACGACCGGTATGGTCGGCGAGTTCCCCGAACTGCAAGGCGTGATGGGCCGCTATTACGCCCTGCACGACAAGGAAGACGCCGCCGTCGCCGATGCCATCCGCGATCATTACAAGCCGGTCGGCCCTTCCGATGAGGTGCCAACAGACAAGGTTGCCATCGCGGTGGCGCTCGCCGACAAGTTAGTCAGCGTCATAAAGTTTATCGATGTAGACGAACGGCCGACCGGGTCTGGCGACCCTTTCGCTCTTAGGCGTGCCATCCTGGGCGTCATTAGGATCATTCTGTCCAATGGCCTCCGCTTGAGTTTTTTTGGCCTCACCAAAATTGTGCTGGGTGCTGAGAAGAATTCGTCGATTCACCGTGCGGCCACTGAAATTGGTGTGCTGGATTTCACGATGGATCGGCTCAAAGTCGCGCTGAAGGAGAAAGGTACCCGCCACGATCTTATCGATGCCGTGTTCTCCCTCGGCAACGAGGACGATCTGGTCCGGCTGGTGGCGCGGGTCGAGGCGCTTCAGGCCTTCCTCAAGAGTGATGATGGTGCGAACCTGCTCGCCGGCTACAAGCGCGCCGCCAATATCCTCAAGGCCGAGGAGAAGAGGGACAATCGCACCTATATCTCCGAGGTGGATGAAAAGCTGCTGCCCGACGCCGCCGACAAGGCGCTCCACGCCGCGCTGGCCAAGGCCATCGGCGCCATCGGTCCGGCTCTGGACAAGGAAGACTTTGCCGGGGCGATGCGCGAGATGGCGGCGCTGCGTGGGCCGGTGGACGGCTTCTTCGAGGCGGTGAAGGTCAACGCCGACGA
>CAYUFS010000215.1:0-1099 GCA_964443975.1 uncultured Myxococcales bacterium
ACGACGTCGAGCTTGTCGGGGATCAGCCAGCCGTCGTTCAGGTTGAGCTGCCGAAACTCGATCATCCGCCGAAGGTCCTCGCGAATCTCCCAGTCGGCGCCCCGGCGTTTGAAGTACTTGACCAGCAGGGGCGCCGGCAGGCCGCGGTTGACCTCCAGCTGGTTGAACACCCCGCTTCGCGCCCGTTCGACCATCTCGTTACAGAAGTCCGTCGCCAGCAGCGTCAGCCGCCAGCCGGCCGCCAGCTCCGGGAACGTCTCCCTCAGGGTCATCGCGATGCTGAAGATCTCCTGGCCGCTCGACGAGGCGGCCGACCAGATCGCCAACCGGCGGGTGTCCGCGCGCCGCCGGATCAAGTCGGGAATGACGACCTTCTTCAAGGCCTCGAACGGCCCGAGGTCCCGGAAGAAGGACGTCTCGTTCGTGGTCATGGCCTCCACGACCCGGGCGTGCATCGCCCCGAAGGGGGCGCGGCGGAGCTCGCCGACGAGGGCCTCGACCGTCGCGATGCCCACGTCGCGGGCGATGGGGCCAAGGCGCGCCTGCACCAGGTACTCCTTGTTCGGCTCCAGCACGATGGCGGTGCGGTCGTAGACCAGGCGGCGGACGAACTCGAACTGGACGCTATCCACGGCTCTCCCCTTCGCCGCCCGGGCCGACCCCGAGCCCGAGCAGCGCCAGCTTCTCCTCGACCAGCTGCCTGGTGAACGGCTTCATCAGATACTCGTTGGCCCCGGCCTCCAGCGCCCGCGCCACGTCGGCGAGATCGGTCTCGGTGGTGATCATCATCAAGCGGGTCGCGTCGTTCGCCGCGTCCGCCCGCAGGGCCTTGACCAGCTCGAAGCCGTTCATCTCGGGCATGTTCCAGTCGATGAGGGCCAGCTCGACAGGGCCGCCCTCCCGCAGGCGCTCGAGCGCCTCCCGGCCGTGCCCGGCCTCGACGGTCTCGAAGCCGAGCGGCCGCAGGATGCCCCGCACGATGGTGCGAATGGCCCGCGAATCGTCGACGATGAGCGCCCGCACGGCTACGCCGCCTCCTTCAGGGCGCCATCCTGTTCGGTGATCCAGATGAAGAGCTGTACCGGCCCCACCGTCTTCA
>CAYUFS010000216.1:0-1092 GCA_964443975.1 uncultured Myxococcales bacterium
AGGCGTTCACGCGCCGATGCGAACTGGCCCAACGCATCGAGGATCTTGGGCACCAGCCTGGAAAGTTCGTCCGGAACGCTTGCACGCTGAAGCGAAGGAACTACTCCCGCCACTAGACGCGCCTTCAGCTCGAACACGCAGGCGTAGGCAGCTGCTCGGGCGAATAGCGGAACAAAGATCTCATGAGGATTCAGAACCGTCGCGGCGGCTGCCGTCGATCTTTCCGCGGAATCCATCCTCGGCAATGGTACGTGACGTCAGTTTAGTGGTCCAGCGGCTGGGACAGGCGATCCGCTTCGCTTCCCGCAAACGGAAAACGTTGACGCATCTGGGTCTGGCGGTTCCGGGAGGGCGAGTCCACGGCGTCGGCGCCGCGGTTACAAAAGTGGTGTTGACATGGTTCTCGAGGGCGCCCATGGTCTAGTCAGCTCCGGCTAGTACCCTAAGCGGCGCTAGAGACTATGGACGAGCACTGAAGTCTCGTGCCCGACGGGGGAAGACCCCAGAACCGAGTAACTGCCTCACGTGCCGCCCGGGTTAGCGGGGTCTGCGCCGAGGTCAGGAGTCTCCGTTCATCCAGAATGCCCGGAAGGGCCGTGTTCTGGCGTCCTCGCACGGGGAGTTGGGAATGCAAAAGCTTGGTATGGGTGGTGTCGCGGTCGCGTCGAGTGCTTCACGAAGCGGTACGTGGGTGCACCCAGCTCAAGCGCGCAGCCGCAGGCGTTCTCGACGGCGAGCAGGCCGTGCGTCCGGATCAGGGTCCGCACACCGAGGATGCGCTTCACGCCTCGCTCGCCATCCTGGCGGTGGATCTCTTGGCACAGAGCGCCGATGTGCTTGCCAGCGTGGCGGGCGCGCGCGAGCAGTTGGAGTGTTGTGATCGGGGTGCGCGGCGGTCGGTACTCATCGGGGGTCCCGTAGCGACCGCGCTCCTGCGCTTGATGAGGAGTTGCTTCGTGCGCGGGTCGAGCAGCCGCACGCGATGTCCATCCCACTGCATAGGCAAGACCCGGCCGATCATCCCCGGCGGCGCGCAATAGTAGGCGCCCTCGACCTCGACGTGTCCGTCGAGATGCACCGTGCGCACGCCGT
>CAYUFS010000217.1:0-1080 GCA_964443975.1 uncultured Myxococcales bacterium
TACGGCAGCGGCAGCATCGCGGTGTTCGCGCTGGGCGCCGACGGCCGCATCGGGGCGATGCGCGATTTCAAGCAGCATGAGGGCGCAAGCATCGACCCCAGGCGGCAAGGCGGACCGCATCCGCATGAAGTGGTGATGTCGCCGGACAACCGCTTCCTGTTCGTTCCCGACCTTGGCCTGGACAAGATTTTTTCCTATCGGCTCAATTCGACGAACGGCAAGCTCACGCCTGGCAATCCTGCCTTCACGCAGATTCCGCCTGGCTTCGGTCCTCGCCACATGATCTTCGGGCGTGATGGGAAGTTCGCCTATGTGCTTGGCGAAATGGGTTCCAAACTCATTGCCCTGGCCTATGACAAGGTGCGCGGCGCCCTGACACCGGTCCAGACCATCGCCACCATTCCAGACGGCTTCAAGGGCGAGAACAATTCCGCCGAGCTGGCGCTGGATGCGTCGGGGCGTTTTCTCTATGCCTCCAACCGGGGGCATGACAGCGTCAGCCTGTTTGAGATTTCTCCGCGAACCGGAAAGCTCAGCCTGTTGCAGGTTGAGCCGTCGCGCGGCAAGACTCCGCGCAACATCGCGCTTGATCCGGATGGCACCCATTTTCTGGCCGCCAACCAGGACAGCGGCCAGATCGTCATTTTCAAGAGGGACGCAAGCAGTGGCCGCATCACACCAGACGGTCAGGTTCTGGATATCCCCTCCCCGGTCTGCATTCTGTTCGTGCCGCTGAACGGCCGCTGACACACATTCAAGGCAGGGCGTAGGCCGTCACCGCATCCGATTCAGCCGCTTCGCTCCAGAAGCCGCCAGTGGTGACGGCCGCGACATACTGTTTGCCGCGCACGCTGTAGCTCAGCGGCGTGCCATAAAGCGATGCCGGCAGCATGACGCTCCACACTTCCTTGCCGGTCTTGATTTCGAAGGCGCGCAGCCGCTTGTCGTCGGTGCCGCCAATGAAGATCAGTCCGCCGCCGGTAACGATGGGTCCGCCGACATTGGGCCGTCCGGTTTTGGGATCAGCCAGGCCGTCGGTCACGCCCAGAACCGAATGCCACAGGATGCCGCCGGTATTGA
>CAYUFS010000218.1:0-1071 GCA_964443975.1 uncultured Myxococcales bacterium
ATCGTCCCGATGTTCAGGTGCGGCTTGTTTCGGATGAATTTCTCTTTCGCCATCTCTACGCTCCTCGCATACGCTCAACGATGGATTCCGTGACGTGACTGGGGACTGGCGCGTACCGCGCGAACTGCATCGAATAGGTCGCTCGCCCCTGGGTCATGGAACGAACATCCGTGGAATAGCCGAACATGGTCGCGAGCGGCACGTCGGCCGTGATGGCCTGGGCCGACCCGCGCGGTTCCATACCAGAAACCCGGCCGCGGCGCGCGGAAAGATTTCCGACCACCTCGCCGGTGAACTCCTCGGGCGTGACCACCGACACCGCCATCACGGGCTCGAGCAGGATGGGACCGGCGTCGCGGGCGGCGGCCTGGGTCCCGAGCGAGCCCGCGATCTGAAACGCCATCTCGCTCGAATCGAGCTCGTGGAAGCTGCCGCCGGTCAGGGTGACGGCCGCGTCGATGATGGGATAACCGGCCACGATCCCGCGGGCCAACGCCTCGCGCGCCCCCCGCTCCACCGACGGGATGAACTCGCGCGGGACGCTGCCGCCGACGGTGGCGTCCTCGAAGATCACGCCCTTTCCGGCTTCGGTCGGCCCCACGCTGATGACGACGTGGGCGTATTGCCCGCGGCCCCCCGTCTGGCGGATGAACTTGCCCTCGGCCTCGTGGACCTTGGTCACGGTCTCGCGGTACGCCACCTGCGGACGCCCCACGCTCGCCTCGACCTTGAACTCGCGCACCAGGCGGTCGACGATGATCTCCAGGTGCAGCTCGCCCATCCCCGAGATGAGCGTCTGTCCGGTGTCGGGGTCGGTGCGCACCGAGAACGAAGGATCCTCGAAGGACAGCTTTTGCAGGGCGACGGCCAGCTTCTCCTGGTTGGCCTGCGTCGAGGGCTCGATCGCGATCGAGATGACCGGCGACGGGAAGTCCATCACCTCCAGCACGATGGGTGCCTTCTCGTCGCACAGCGTGTCGCCGGTGGCGCTGACCCGCATCCCGGCGGCCGCGGCGATGTTGCCGCAGGTCACCTCCTTGACGTCCTCGCGCTTGTTGGCGTGCATGCGCA
>CAYUFS010000219.1:0-1069 GCA_964443975.1 uncultured Myxococcales bacterium
AGGGCTCGGGCGCGGTCCTGTGGGTCGGGGATGAGGCGGTGAAGGCCAGCAGCGCAGGCCGCGATTGCTCGAGGGCGGCGTTGGTGAAGCGGTTCGGTGAGCTCCCGGCCGATCTCGAAACCGAGGTCGGAGCGATACGCCGACGCGCGCCGCAGCCTGTCGAATGGGCGCCCGCACTATGGCAGACGTACTCCGAGGAGCGTGCCCGCCACCATGGGGAACGCGCAGCGCGCCGGGAAACCTTCCGGGACCAACAGCGCGACGAGTGGCGACGGATGGCCGATCGCCACCGGCGCGAGCGTGACGACATCTTCAAGGGCTCGTGGAGGGGGCGCGGCGATCTCCTGAATGCCACCCGCAGCCTACTGGCCGCACGGCAGGCGCAAGAGAAGGCCGAACAGCGGGACCACCAGAAGTTGGAGCGGGCGGCGCGAAAGCGGCGGGAGCAAGAGCGATTCCCGGACTTCAAGAATTGGCTCGCCGGGGGCGATCCGGAACGGGCGGAGCAGTGGCGCTACCGGCAGCGCCAGCGGCCCATGCTCGAAGGCCCCACGTTCGAGGAGCCCACGCCGCGCGATATCCGCGCCTTCGAATCGGAGGTCGCCGGCAAGATCGTCAACTATCGTTTGGCCGGCAAGCGGGGCCAGCCGGCCTTCACGGACCGCGGCCGGGTGATCGACATTCGCGACAGCACCAGCCGCGAGACAGTCCTCGCGGCGCTACAGCTGAGCGCCCAGAAGTGGGGCACCTTCACCGTCTACGGCGACGAGCAGTTCCGGCGGCTCTGCGTCGAGCTGGCCGTGGAGCACGGGTTCAAGATCGCGAACCCGGAGTTGCAAGATGCGATCGTCGAAGAGCGGGCGCGTCTCCGTGTCGAACATGAGCATCGGCCCATCCGTAGGCCTGTGGCCCATTCGATCGTCGAGGCGTACAAGCTGCACCTCGCCGACATCGCTCGCGATGCTACCGCCGGTTGCTCGGATTCGTCGCGTCTCGACGCGCAGGTCGCTGTGCGCCTCCGGTTGACTGGGCACGCCTGCGATGCGATCGCGCGCGTCATCAAGGACGT
>CAYUFS010000220.1:0-1065 GCA_964443975.1 uncultured Myxococcales bacterium
AACCGGTCGCCGAGCTGGTGCCGCCCTGGCTGGTGTTGTCGTTGGTCGAGGTCGGGGTGAAGGTCGGCGTGAAGTCGTTGCTGTTGGTGCCGGAGACGTCGCCATTGGTGGCGCTGCCGCCCAGGCCTCCCGTGCCCGAACCCGTGGCCGAGGTGTCGCCGACGCTGGAGGCGCCGCCCGTGCCCGAAGCCGTATTGGTGCCGCCAGTGATGTCGCCGAAGGTGATGGTCGGCGTATTGGTATTGGTGGCCGAGCTGGTGCCCGAGCCGGTGGCGGTGTTGTCGCCATTGGCGTTGCTGGCGGTCTGGGTCTGGCTGCCCTGGCTGTTGGTCTGGTCGCCATTACTGCCGCCGGTGGCGTTGGACGAGCCGGAATTGGTGATGGTGATCGAAGGCGTTGTGCCCGAACCGCTGCTCGAGCCCAGGCCCATGACATAGGCGGTGGCGGAACCGCCAGCGCCGCCAGTGGCGCTGCCGCCAGTACCGCTGCTGGTGTTGTCGTTGGTCGAGCTGTTGGAGTTCGTGCCGCTGACGTCGCCGTTGGTGGCGCTGCCGCCGGTGCCCGAACCAGTGGCGGTCGAGTTGTTGGTCGAGGTCTGATCGCCGTTCGAGGCGGTCGAATTCGCGGTCTGGTTGCCGGTGGTGGCGCTGGTGTCGCCGACGCTGCCGCCGCTGGCGGTGACGTTGGGGGTGAAGGTGAAGGCCGGCGCGAAGCTGGTATCGCCGATGCTGCCACCGGCGCCGCCTGCGGCGGTCGAGCTGTTGGTCGAGGTCTGGTCGCCGTTGCTGGCGCTGCCGCCGAAGCCGCCCGCGCCGCCACTGGCGGTGACGTCACCATTGGTGCCGCCGGTGGCGCTGTTGGTGTTCGTGCCGCTGTTGGTCTGGTCGCCATTGCTGCCGCCGGTGGCGTTGGACGAGCCGGAATTGGTGATGGTGATGTTCGGCGTCGAGCCGCTGCTCGAACCCAGGCCCATGACATAGGCGGTCGAGGAGCCGCCGGCGCCGCCGGTGCCGCTGCCGCCCTGGCTGGTATTGTCGTTGGTCGAAGTATTGTTCGGCGTGAAGG
>CAYUFS010000221.1:0-1036 GCA_964443975.1 uncultured Myxococcales bacterium
GCAGGAGTGACGGTTGAGGTGATACAACCTTTTCGACTAGATATCGGCCCATCGCGATCCGCAGAGGAAACTTCGCCATGACCATCCATCCGGCCCTGACCGCCGGCCGCGTCGCCGTCATCACCGGTGCGGCATCCGGCATCGGCCTCGCCGCCGCCAAGCGTTTCGCATCGCTTGGAATGAAAGTGTGTCTGGCCGATCGCGATCTCGAGGGGCTCAAGCGCGCGGCCGGCGATGTGAGCGCGGTGGCCACCGCCAACAGCGCGGCGGTGCATACGGTCGTCGTCGATGTCGGTGAGTTGTCGGATCTCGTGCGCCTCAAGGACGAAGTCTACGACGCCTTCGGCGAGGTCGCGGTACTGATGAACAATGCCGGTATCGGCAATGGCGGCGGACCGATCGATTTTTACGACCGCTGGCGGAATGTTTTGAAGGTCAATCTCTGGGGCGTGATCCACGGCGTGCAGACATTCGGCCATGCCATGATCGATCAAGGCACGCCCTGCGCCATCATCAACACCGGCTCGAAACAGGGTATCACCACCCCGCCCGGCGACACGGCCTACAATGTCAGCAAGGCAGGCATCAAAGTTCTCACCGAGGGACTGGCGCATGAGTTGCGCAATATTCCGGGCTGCAAGGTCAGCGCCCATTTGTTGGTGCCGGGTTTCACCCATACCGGCATCGGCGGACAGCAAACCTCAGCGAAGCCGCCGGGCGCCTGGTCGGCCGATCAGGTGATCGACATGATGGTGGATCGTATGTCGGCCGGCGATTTCTACATCATCTGCCCCGATAACGAAGTCACCTCCGAGGTCGATCGGGCACGCATCCGCTGGGCCGCCGAAGACATCGCCAGCAACCGCCCTCCGCTGTCGCGCTGGCATCCCGATTACAAGGATCAGTTCGCCGCCTATCTCAAAGGCGCGAAATCCTAGGCCGCGCGAGCGCATGGAAGAGCCGCGCCTCAAATCCAAGCTGCGCGTGCAGGCTGCCATGCGCGCGTGTCAGACCAGGGGCTTGATGGCTGCGGTGG
>CAYUFS010000222.1:0-1032 GCA_964443975.1 uncultured Myxococcales bacterium
TCGTCCGCACCCTGCTCGGGCCCATCGTCGACGTCGCGACCGCGGCCGAGGCGGCTCTTCCGGGGGGATCCCCCAGGCGCTCGGGGCCGTAAGATTTACCAAGGCGCCGGCGCGAGGCTCGACGCCCCAACTGCGGGCGGCAGGCACCCGCTCGGGGTCGGTTCCGTCGGCCTTAAGGGGGCTTCGCCCAACCGATGGTGGCGACGAATTCTCCGCGGGCGGTGCCGCCCATCTCGTATGCTCACCGCATGCGGCGTGCGCTACTCGGTTCGTTAGTCACCTGCTGCTCGTTGATCATGGTCGATGGGGCGTTGGCGGATAACCAGGCCGCGCCGATCTCGCGGGTGCTGGAATTTCGATTCACACCGACCGCCCGGGCTCAGATCGCGCTGTGGGTCGAGAAATCGGACGGAACGTTCATCAAAACGATTGGCCTGACACAGGCCGTAGCGTTTCGAGGCATCGGCAACCGTCCAGGGGCCGCCCAGATGAACAGCGGCTTTCACTGGCCTTACGGTCGCCGGGAAGGCGCCCTCCCGATCTGGGCGCACCGGCGCGCGGCCGCTCGGGGAGCCGCGCAGTTTAGCCGTGTCATCTTCCAGAACCGGGATTCTGAAGGCTACGCGTCTCGCACCAGCGAGGACTCGACCCCGGAGAAGTACTTCTGTCTGTCGTTCAACAAAGCGACCACGACCAAGGACGCCCTGGACGCCGTGTCGTGCGCCAGCGGGTTCAACAGCGACAAGGGTCGCTACATTCGCCCCGCCGATGTTGCTGCGGGATATTTCGAACCCATCGGAGACACGGGCAAGCGGGCCCTCGATCTGGTTTCGCTCTACCCGCCGCGCCGGGACATCACCCGGTGCCCGTCCTCGCCCAACTGCATCGACACGGCGGATACCGCCACCTACGCCGACGATGTCCGGACGGTCATGCCCGACATCGACGCTGTCACGATGGCGACGCCGCCGGGCGGGGACATGGAGCAGTCGATCCTGTTCGCGGTGCCCGACGATTGGGCGGACGGTGACT
>CAYUFS010000223.1:0-1027 GCA_964443975.1 uncultured Myxococcales bacterium
CCGGATCTGCAGGACGACCGGGTCGAGTCGGCGCTCGCGCTGGTGCACTCGCGGTTCTCGACGAACACGTTTCCGAGCTGGCAGCGCGCCCATCCTTACCGGCTGATCGCGCACAACGGCGAGATCAACACGCTGCGCGGCAACGTCAACTGGATGCACGCCCGGGAGAGCATGTTCGCGTCGAAGCTGTTCGGCGACGATCTGAAGAAGTGCTTGCCCGTCATCGACACGACGGGGTCGGACTCGGCCATGTTCGACAACGCGCTCGAGCTGCTCTACCTGGCGGGGCGGTCGTTGCCCCACGCCGTCATGATGATGGTGCCCGAGCCGTGGTCCAACCACGAATCGATGAGCCGCGAGAAGCGGGACTTCTACGAGTTTCACGGGTGCCTGATGGAGCCGTGGGACGGCCCGGCGGCCATCGCCTTCACCGACGGCATCCGCATCGGGGCCGTGCTGGACAGGAACGGCCTCAGGCCCTCGCGCTATTACGTCACGAAGGACGGCCTGGTAGTGCTGGCCTCCGAGGTCGGCGTGCTCGACATCGCGCCCGAGCGCATCGCGGAGAAGGGGCGGCTGCAGCCGGGGCGCATGTTCCTGGTCGACACGGCGGCCGGGCGCATCGTCTCGGACGAGGAGATCAAGAGCGAGATCGCCGGCGCCGCGCCATACGGCCAGTACCTGAAGGACCACCTGGTGAGCATCTCGGATCTTCCGAAGCCACCGACGGTGATCGCGCCCGACCACGAGACGGTGCTGCGCCGGCAGGAGGCGTTCGGGTACACCACCGAGGACCTGAAGATGCTGATCGGCCCGATGGCCGCCGACGGTGTCGAGGCTACCGGCTCGATGGGGAACGACACGCCGCTCGCGGTGCTGTCGAACAAGCCCCAGCTCCTGTTCGGGTACTTCAAGCAGCTGTTCGCGCAGGTCACGAACCCGCCCGTCGACGCCATCCGCGAGGAGATCGTAATGGCGGTCGACACCTCGATCGGTCCCGAGGGCAACCTGCTCGAACCCACGCCGG
>CAYUFS010000224.1:0-1027 GCA_964443975.1 uncultured Myxococcales bacterium
GGGAGAAGTTTCGCCAGCGTCGCCAGGGTGGCATCATTGGAGACATAGCCTGACGTGAACAGCAGGGCCGCCTCTTTGCCATGAAGCCCGGCTAGTTCGCGTTCTAGTTCGATGTGAAAGTGGGTGGTGCCTGAGATATTGCGCGTGCCGCCTGCGCCTGCCCCAACCTTATCAAGCGCCTCATGCATCGCGGCCAGAACCTTCGGATGCTGGCCCATGTTCAGATAGTCATTGCTACACCATACGGTAATCTCGCGGGCTCCATCTGGGCGCTTCAGGCTGGCTCTCGGGTAGGCACCCCGCTCACGCAAGATGTCAGCAAAGACGCGGTAACGTCCTTCCCCTTTCAGGGTGACGATGGCTTCTTGAAGCATCTGGTGTGCGGCGGACTGGCTCATCTATTGAATTTGGCTTCGTCTCGGGCCACGGACATTGAGCGAGATCAAGCTGGTCTGCGCTCAGCCGGGGCGCCGGGCCCGCAGGGCAGCGACGGCGCCAGATATCCAGGACAGCAGCCACCCTGCCACTATGCCGGTGGTGAGATCGAACAGCAGCGTTCCCAGAAAGGTGGTCAGTAGCACGGCCGCCCCGCGCGGCTGTCGCAGCAGGCGCGAAAATTCCGCCTTTTCCGCCATATTCCAGCAGACTACCAGCAACACCCCCGCCAGGGCGGCAAGGGGGATGTAGGCGGTAAGCGGCGCAGCGGCCAGCAGGAACACCAGCAGGAAAAGGGCATGCAGCAGACCTGCCACGGGGGTGCGGGCGCCGGCGCGGATATTGGTGGCGGTTCTCGCGATGGTGCCAGTCACGGCGATGCCGCCGAACAGGGCGGAAACGATATTGGCCAGTCCCTGGGCGACAAGCTCCATGTTGGAGCGGTGCACTCGCCCGGTCATGCCGTCGGCCACCTTCGCCGACAATAGGCTCTCGACCCCACCCAGCAGCGTGAAGGACAGGACCGATGGCAGCAACGGCCACAGCCGACTGAGGGTCCAGCCGGGAAGCCGGGCCGGGGGCAACGCCGCCG
>CAYUFS010000225.1:0-1022 GCA_964443975.1 uncultured Myxococcales bacterium
CCCTGAAGGGACATTCCGCGGAGGCGTGAGCGGTTGAAAAAGCTGGAAGTGGTCTGCCAGTCGTGGTGTTTTCGGGTTGCGACGCTCGAAAACTCTCGACGAGGAAAGGCCACTTCCAGTGAGGATAGGAAAACGCGGTTTCGGGGCAAGAATCAAGGGTGACTTGCAGATCAAGTTCGGGGCCGAGCAGTTGACCTCGTACGCGGGACTGGAGCTGTTTCGGCGATATCTGCGGAGGCGTGGCTTCGCAACGCACGTCCGGGACAGCGAGCGCCGGCTGCGGCGACGTGGTGACCTCCGATTCGTTCCGCTCGTGCTGCTGGTCGTGGCGATGCTCCTCGTTGGCGGTCGCCGACTGCGCCACGTCGAATTTCTGGGTGATGATCCGCTCGTGAGGCGCTTCGCAGGATTGCGCCGCATGCCGAGCCGGCGAACCTTGGCCAGGCGTCTTGGCGCGCTTCGAAAGGCTGACCTCGATGAGATCGATCGACTGATCCTCGTGAGCGCGACCGACTCGATCGCCGAACACGGCATCTCGCGGCTGACTATCGACGTGGACGGCAGCGTGCTCACGACGGGGCTGACCGTGAAGGGCGCCGTGCGTGGATACAACCCGCACCATCGGAAGAACCCCAGCTACTACCCGATCACGGCGACGGTAGCGCAGACCGGGCATGTCCTTGCCCATCGCAATCGACCCGGGAACGTGCACGACTCGCACCGTGCGGCCGACTTCCTGAATACGGCCGTGACACAGTTGCGGGAGCAGCTCACGTCGCCGACGCTGATCGAGGTCCGCGCGGATTCGGCCTTCTTTCAGCGGGATTTCCTCAGATCGTGCGACCGCCTCGGCGTCGAGTACGCGCTCAAGGTACCGATGTGGCACTACCTGAACCTGCGCGCCCTCGTACGTTCCGTCGACCAGTCCCTCTGGCAGACGGTCAGTCGGTCCGCACAAGTCGAGGGCATCTTCCTTCGTCTCGAGGTCCCCTTCTGGAACCGCGCCGAGCACATCGCGATCT
>CAYUFS010000226.1:0-1013 GCA_964443975.1 uncultured Myxococcales bacterium
GCTCCTCGATCGGCACCTCGCCGGGGAAGATCACGGCGAGCGCATCTGGAACCTGCTGATCCTCGAGATCTGGTTCCGCGAGCTCGTCGACGGCCGCGCCGCGTTCATCGCCGACCTGGCGCGCGACGAAGCGCTCGCGACGGCGCCGCGGCCCGGGACGGTGGCGGCTGCTGCCGCCTGAGCGTGCCGTCAGCTTGATTGACATATGTCAGATGGAAATCATACTGACACCCGTGACCAAGACGCAGGTCTATCTGTCCGAAGAGCAGCTCGCCCTTCTCCACCAGCTTGCAAAGCGCGATCGCAAGAGCGTGGCCGCCATCATCCGTGAGGCCATCGGAGCCAGGCTGGAAAAGCACCTCCCCGTCAACGCCAGCCACGGTCCTGTCGCGCTCTGGACGGGCGAGATCAAGCGTACGTCGATCGATCACGACTCGATCTAAGACGAGCCCTGATGGCCGCCTCGTTGGTTGCCCCCGTGTTCGTCGATACGGGCGCGTGGATCGCCCTCGCCGTGACGACCGACCCCATGCACCGCCGCGCCGTCGAGACATGGGACCAACTCGTTCGCGATGGTTCACGGCTCACCACCTCGGTGCCCGTGGTGCTCGAGACCTTCACGTTCCTCGAACGCAACGCCACGCGCGAGGTTGCGCTCCGCTGGAAGGACGCCTTGCCGGGCGTCCCCTTCTTTAGACTCCTCGAATGCAGTGCTCGCGACCTCACGGCAGCGTGGTCCTTCTTCGAGCGACGCGACCTCCGCAAGCTGTCGGCGGTGGATGCCACCAGCTTCGTCGTCATGAAACGCGAAAAGATCCGGCGCGCCTTCACCTTCGACCAGCACTTCGCGACGGTGGGTTTCCGCGTCGTCGGCTGAGACGCGGGGGATGACCTGTCCGAGGTTCTTGACGCCGCCGCCGGCCGCCTTCACCGTCTTGTGGTGCTGGGCATCCAGATTTGGCTGGCGTTGGCGCTCGGCCCCGTCGTGCTCGCCGCGACCCCGTTGGTCACGG
>CAYUFS010000227.1:0-1003 GCA_964443975.1 uncultured Myxococcales bacterium
GCGTCCGGCGCGACCGTTGCAGCGAAGCCCATGCGCATCGCGACCGCATCGCGCGCCAAGGGGGCACCCATCACAGTGAAGCTCTGCGACAGGCTTTGCAGCGTCTGCGACTGCGTCGGCACGAAGCCGCCGAAGGAATGCTGCCAACCCACATTGATGCGCAGCGTCAGCCAATCGTTGCCAGGTATCGGAGCCGCCACGCGCAGGCCCAGCGTGCTGTAAGTCTGGCTGTCGGTCTTTGCCGCACCCGAAAGCGCGCCGCTGCCGCCCGTCTCGCTGAAGGCGCCGGTGGTGGCGGAAATGCTGGCCAGACCGACATAGGGTTCGAGCGGCGTTCCAGGAATGTGAAAGCCCATTTCGCCGAATATCTGGCCGAGCCGCTGGTCCTGGGAGCCGGTGTCGGTCTCGGAATAGGCCGCCACGGCACGGCTGACATTGGTCGAGCCCCAACCCAGGTCACCGCCCAGCCTGAGATTGACCGTGCCGTCGCTCCAGCCGGCATAGCCCAGGAAATGGCCGCTGTTGCCGCGCGCGGTGCTGGCATGGCCATTGATGGAGGCGTTGTTGGACGAATAGGCACCGCCCGCGCCCAGGCGGAAGCCTTCGCCGAGATCCATGTCGGCGCCGGCGATAACACCGGCGCTATCGTGATGCAGGCCGCTGGCGTTGCCGTTGGTGCCGATGGAGCCATAGCCGCCAAAGCCCATGCCCCAGATACCGGTTCCGGCGGCGGGCGTGTTCAGGTGATCCAGGACCGCGTCCCGGATGACGCGGCTGTCTTCCACTGCCGCACTGCGCAGCGAGGCGTGAATGTCGCCGGTGAGCTGGCTGAAGGCCGCCGTCACGCCGGCATCGCTCATGGCCGCCAGGGGCGTGGAGAGCGCCGAGGCGCCGCCCGCGATGACCGCCGCGGCGGCATTGGCCGAGTTGGTGCTGGCGGCCAGGCCGGTAATCAGGTCGGTGCGCTGCAGGGTCAGCGAGACGGTGGTGGCGCCGTAGGTGA